>PMAT01000124.1 GCA_003152695.1 Acidobacteriaceae bacterium | reverse complement strand
TTTTCCTCCGTTTCCTTGAGTACGAGAACACGACCGCTTTTGTAGGCGAGTGTCAGCTCGTGGCTGAAGCGCTCCCGCCGGCGCACGATCTGATATCCGTCCTCCTCCTCGTGATAGACGTCAACGTATTTTACCGAACGCCAGTGCGCGATATGCCGGCCGTCATCCTGGCCGAACACTCCATTCAACATCCCCGCCGTGCACAGTAGCCCTACGTGTCCGCCGTGCAGCGGAGTCACCGGACGGCCCTCGATGCGCTCCTGCTTGCGAACCAGCAGGTTGAGTGCATTCTGCATGGCACTGGAGCGGCTGATTGCATCCTCGATCGCATCCAGCGGCAGGCCGCGATACTGGATGGGAACGGCGGTCGATTCGGGGATGATGTACCGCTCGATTGTTTCCGGACCAAGCGTTGGAAGTTGCTCGCTGTGGTAGGCCAGCCTCAGCAGTTGGTCGGCGCAACGGGTGTCACCGCGATGGTGTTCTTTCTTGCGAATCGCCACGACAGCGAGTTGCCGGAAGCGGATCGACTCGGGATGGGTGAGGCGGAATATGGAGATGCTCTCGAATTGGCTGGCCAGACGCCTGGCGCAGTGTGAGAGGGCATTGTCAGGGATGACGAAGATCAGAACTCCCGCCGTCTTTAGCCAGCCGTAGCAGTGGTCGAGAAACACGAGCTCTAAGCGCTGGTTGCTGTGATTTCCGACTTCCACGTCGTACGGTGGATTGAGATAGAGGAGCGAGCAGCTGCCTGCCGGAAGGTGGGATTCGAAGGTGCTGCCGTGTGTGGTGGGAATGCCGCGCGCAGACGCATCGGCGGCTCGATCTGCATCTAGTTCGATGGCCGCTCTCTGCGCCGCGAAGTCCTTCGTGACTTCGATCAGCGCGGTTCCATCGCCAGCGCACGGATCCACCGCGAAGAACGGTCTTGGCGCTATTAGGAGTTGCCGAAGGTTGCTCGCTTCTTCGACGGGCAACGGGTAATGACCGAGTTTGAGACGTCCTGCATTTCGCACGGAATCGCTCCTTTCTTTTCGGATTGAGTATGTTTTGACTTGAGCTATGTCTGCCGAATGGTCGCGGTTTACTTCGGCGCTCAATTAATCAAAGGTGGCGGCGAGGATGCCGGGCACGATGGGCCAAATCTCCACAAATTGAGTAACCTTGCCCAGTTGCGTCTAGCGCTTCCGGAACCGGCGAGAGAACTTCCGGGTACGCCGTTGTCTGGCTGGAAACGGGCTGGTCGACTTCCTTGACGGGTACTGCAGGCCCGCACTCCCGTGGCAGATCCGCGGTTTGGGCGTTTCCCGTCAAGTTGACTCCGAGCAGGCCAACTTCCGGGTGCCCCGTGATCCAGGCGTTTGGCTGGCTAGTGACGTAAGTCATAGCCAGACGGGTGACGCAACGTGTAAGGTCAACATTTGACGCACGGATCTGCCTTGTCCCAAGGGACGGCACCGTCAAAATATGACACGTTTCGATTGCAGACCATCGCTGGACGCGCTAGCAGAAAGCGAACACCCATTTCGCAAACTTGTAGAAGCGTTGCCTGACGCCATTCTTATTCACAGCGATGAGAAAATCGTCTTTGTGAATCCCTTCTGCGCGGGATTGCTCGCTGCCGATGGATCAGAGCAACTACTCGGAAAGGGCATTTCCGAGATTGTTTCTCCCGAAGATCTGCCTGCCATAAGAAGTCGAATACGAAATTGTTACTTGACCGGATTGGCTTCTCCTCCCATGGAGTCCACACTGATCGCGTGCGATGGTTCGTCGGTGGAAATCGAAGCCGTGGCCATTCCAGTTACCTGGAACGGCTGTCCTGCAATCGAGGTGGTTCTGCGCGATATCAGGGGCCGAAAAAGGGCCGAGCAGGCTGCTCACGAGTGGCAGCAACGCTTGGAATTGGCTGCGAAAGGTGGCTTGCGTATTGGGTTGTGGGACTGGGACGTCGCGGCGAACACGGTGACTTGGTCGGATGAAACCTATCGCCAGTTCGGATTCACGAGAGATACATTTTCTGGCCACGTCGATGAGGCAGTGACGCGGATTCACCCAGAAGACTTGCCCGGAGTCGAGGATGCCATATGGAGTGTGTTGGCCGGAGCCGGAGAATACTCAGTCCAGTATCGACTGCTACGGCCGGATGGCAGCACTTGCTGGATTGATGCACATGGCTTGATGGTTCGTAATGGCTCGTCCCACATGATTGGCGTAGGCGTTGATATCACGGAACGTCGAAACCTAGAGGAGCAATTCCGTCAGGCGCAGAAGATGGAAGCTGTCGGGCTGTTGGCGGGAGGAATTTCCCATGACTTTAATAATCTCCTGAGTATCATTCTCGGAAACTCCGATCTACTCCTCGCAACCGCCCAGTCCAGCGCCCAGCAGCATTATGCGGAGGAGATCCAACGAGCGGGTCGGCGCGCCGCTCAACTGACGCGGCAGTTGCTGGCCTTCAGCCGCAAACAAGTGCTCTATCCGACTGTGCTGGACCTGAATTCGATTGTTCGCGATCTTGGCAAGATCTTGCAACGCATGATCGGCGAAGACGTGCAGATTATGACCGACTTGGAAGCGGACCTGGGTTCCATCCGTGATGATCGCGGACAGATCGAACATATCCTGATGAACCTAGCCACGAATGCACGCGATGCCATGCCCAACGGTGGTCGGTTCACAATTCGAACTCGGAATGCAGAGTTGGGTCTTCAGGACGCCGCGCGCTATCCCGACGTTAGGCCGGGAAAGTATATTCGCCTCTCGGTGAGCGACACGGGGATAGGGATGAGCGAAGAGGTACGAGTCCGCGTTTTCGAGCCTTTCTTCACTACCAAGCCATTGGGGCGAGGCACTGGACTGGGATTGGCGACGGTCTACGGCATGGTCAAGCACAGTAACGGGTATATATGGGTTTCAAGTGAACCTAATTCCGGCGCCACCTTTGATATTTGTCTGCCACGCGTTAACGAAAAGGTACCGCCATTACTTTCCGACTCAGAAGTCCGGAGGGAGTACCCGAGAGGCGCAGAAACCATTCTGCTGTTGGAAGATGAAGAAGCTCTGCGCCTGGTTTTCTGCGAGTTTCTCAAGGCCGGTGGCTACCATGTCCTGCAAGCCGCCCGGGGTGACGAGGCCATCGATTTGGCAGCGCAGTACCATCGAGCTATTCCCCTTATGATTAGCGACATAGTGCTTCCTGATAGGGATGGACCTTCAGTTGTGGCCAACGTACAGAAGATCCATCCGGAAACACAATCTTTATACGTTTCGGGATATGCTGAGCGCCCAGTCGTGCAAGACCTCGTTTCTCATGGCGCTACGCTGATGCAAAAGCCGGTATCACGAAGAGATCTGCTGGAAAAGGTGGACGAATTGCTCCATTCTAGCACCACGTCACCTCGCTAAGCTCTCTACCAACATCCTGAATTACCCTCGAAACGAGAGTGCCGCAGCGGCCCTCCAACTTATCAATATCGCGCTAAGTTTCGATTTGTCGGCTACTCGGAAGTAATCCAGTTTGACGAGTTGTCGCCATCGCACCCCCGAAGCAGCCGCATTACGGTTCGATGCCAAGGTGATCATTCACGGCCCCTTGAATCCGCTGCTTGCAGCCGAGATACCGTTCGGTTGTCTGCACGGAAACGTAGCCCAGAAGGAACTGAATTTGCTCCAATTCGCCGCCTGCGGAATGGCACAGCTTTGCGCACGAGCGGCGAAGATCATGTATGGCGCACAAGAACATCCATCCGCACACGCTACGTCATAAAACTCAACCGAAAATTTCAGACTGAGGCGTTCCCTATGTGTCTTTGTGATTGTAAAAGTAATGTAAGGGTGCTACCGTTTCCGGTCATCAATGGGGGATAGCCCCTAGTGACTGTTTTCCCACCGGCCGACTCAGAGAAGAGGACATCGTGAAAAAGCACTCGCCGACCTGCCGGCGCCAATTCCTAGGCGCGGCGGAGATACTGTCCCTTGTTGCCTTATTCTGTCTCGTGGGCGGAAACGCTTCGGGCCAACTTTCACAATCTGCCGTAACACTGGGCCTCGCCAAAACCAGAGATGCGAGCGCAAGCGGGGTCACAGCCAGCGTTTCGCCGGATCCGGCTTCGCGTTCGCGGCTGGACGCGGCTTACGGCAAATTGCCGTTGAGCTTTGAGGCCAACCAAGGCCAGACCAATTCCGAGGTAGAGTTCCTCTCGCGAGGCCGCGGATACACACTGTTCCTGACTGGCAATGAAGCAGTGCTGGCGTTGAACAAGGCAGAAATTGGCGGCGGTACTCGGAAATCGGAATTCGGAACTCGTCTCTCGCCGCTTGCCACTCGCCATGCGGCCTCTGTTCTGAGGATGAGCCTAGTCGGTGCGAGCGAGTCGGCGCGGGTGAGTGGCCTGGAACAGCTGCCAGGCAAGAGTAACTACTTCATCGGCAACGATCCCAAGAAGTGGCGGACTGACGTGGCAAATTACGCCAAGGTGCGATACCAGAACGTTTATCCCGGTGTCGATCTCGTCTATTACGGTAATCAGGGGCAGCTCGAATATGACTTTGTGGTGGCGCCAGGCGCGGACCCCGCTGAGATCAAGCTGGATGTGGTGGCGAACCTGGGTGTCCGCCCATCGTCTGCCGCTGGCGGGCGCAAGCGCGCACATGTAGGTACGCCTCTTCGGATCGCGGCGAATGGTGATCTCCTGGTGAGCCTTAACGGCGACGAAGTCCGCTTCCACAAGCCCGTGGTTTATCAGGACGTAGAGGCGGGTTTATCCCGCCAACCGCAAGATGGCGGCTTAGACTCGCCCATACAACGGCGATATTCAGAAGGCCGCTATGTGCTGGAGGCGGGCAACCAAGTAACCTTCCAAGTGGGCGCCTATGACAGAACGAAACCTTTAGTCATCGACCCCGTGCTGACGTATTCCAGCTATCTCGGCGGCAGCAGCACCGATCAGGCGGCCGGAATTGCGGTCGACGGCTCGGGCAATGTCTATGTGGCGGGCTACACTCAGTCAGTTGATTTCCCAAAGATTAATCAGATCTCCGGCGCCTGCCAAGCAGGTTGCGACGGCGGGAACGATGATGCCTTCGTGACCAAGATCAATACTGCGGGCGACGCGCTGGTTTACTCCAGCTATCTAGGTGGCAGCGGTGGAGATAGTGTGAGCGGCATCGCCGTGGACAGCGCCGGCAATGTATATCTAACGGGAGGGGGCAACTCCTCCGACTTCCCCCGAGTAAGCCAGATCTCGGGCGCATGCCAGGGAAGTTGCGGCAGCGGATCCAACAATGACGCCTTCGTGACTAAGATCAATGCTGCGGGTAACGCCCTGGTTTACTCCAGCTTAATCGGCGGCGGCGGTGACGAGGATGACGGCGGCTTCGCTGGCATTGCCGTGGACAGCGTCGGCAACGCTTATCTCACCGGCAACACCTTTTCAACCGACTTTCCACGCGTGAACCAGATTTCCGGCGCCTGCCTTGGAAGCTGCGGCAGCGGTAACGCTCAGGACAGCTTCGTGACCAAGGTCAACGCCGCGGGCTCAGCGCTGGTTTACTCCAGCTACGTCGGCAGCAGTGGTACCGACATTGGGTTCGGCATCGCAGTGGACAGCTCGGGCAATGCCTATCTTACGGGCCTCACGCTTTCGTCCGATTTTCCACGAGTAAACCAGATTCCGGGCGCGTGCAACGGAGCTTGCGGCAATTCGCTCAATTACGACGTCTACGTGACCAAAATTAATGCTGCGGGCAGTACCCTGGTTTATTCCAGCTATCTCGGTGGCAGCGACCAGGATTACGGCAGAGGCATCGCCGTGGACGCTTCGGGCAATGCCTATGTGGGGGGCCGCGCCTCTTCGACTGACTTTCCCGCCGTGGGTCAGATCCCGGACGTCTGCGCTCAGAATTCTTGTGCCGCCTTCGCGGCCAAGATCAATGCTGCCGGCAGCGCCATGGTCTACTCCAGCCGCTTCGGGGGCAGCAATGCTACACAAGCTCACGCTATCGCTGTGGACACCGCGGGCAGCGCCTATTTAACGGGTGAAACCCAATCGGCCGATTTCCCACTGCTGAACAAGATTCCGGGCGCTTGCAACGGAACCTGCGGTACCGGCGCCAACAGGGATGGCTTCGTGACCAAGATCAATGCTGCAGGCACGGCGCTGGTTTACTCCAGCTACCTGGGCGGCAATGGTGACGATAACGGCGGCCCTTTCGTTTGCAACTCTAGCGTCGCTGTGGACCTTTTACACAATGCCTATTTGAGCGGTTGCACGCTTTCAGCCGATTTTCCCCAGATGAATCAGATTTCAGGCGCCTGCAACGGAAGTTGCGATACTGGCGCCAACATTGATGCCTTCGTCACGAAGATCTCGCCATCAGCTAACGTTGGTCTGAATCCAACCGCCGTAAGCTTCGGTTCCCCGGGGATGACGAAAACTATCACCCTAACGAATACCGGCGAATTACCTTTGATGATCAACAGCATCGCGATCACCGGCACCGATCAGGCCGATTTCGAACAGTCGAACAACTGCCCGATCAGCCCGAACACACTCGCGCCCGGGGACCGCTGCACCATCGCGGTGGCCTTCACCGCGAGTGGCACAGGACAGAAAACCGCGAACTTGACCATCACAGACAATGCCCCGGATAGTCCGCAGATGGTTCCGCTTACTGGTATGGGCGCCAGCGCCAAGCGCCTTGTGAAATGAGCAATCTGGCTGATCTGGCAATCAAGGTCAAGTCAGCGCGCTAGCTCGGACCCGCCCTGCCGGGACGGCTCTAAACCGTCCCGGATTTTTATTCCAAGCGAGTGCGCTCAAGATTTCGATTCGAGCCAGGTGTGATAAGTCCCCGATGGTAGGCAGCGCCGAAAGTGCCTCTGGCGGTGCCAATGCGGTTGCCGGATGCTGGCCGACTTGACGGGAGTAATCCCCCCGGAAGCCGGCTTCTGGCCAACCTGCGGTTGGCCGTCGTTTGAAGATCGCGGGTCGGATGATCATTTCGCGATGCTTTCACGTCACTAGCCAGCGAACTGAAAGGTCGACTTCGCAGGCGCGGCTCTTTGCGGAGAAACTGCGCATGCCACGCTTTTTGCAGACAGAACGACTCGCATGGGTTTTCGAGCTTGCATTTCCCATGAACTCCCATCATGATTTCGGGGTGTCACACAGGAGCCAATGAATGACTACTTTTCGCAGAGACATCCAGATTGTAATGTTAACGATGGTTGCAGTTGTCTTGTTTGCAGGTGCAGCCCTTTGCCCAGCATCTGCACAAACCCGCTACGAGTCCGTTTACAACGGACATAGGATTATCTATCCAGAATCCAGCATCCCCTGGCCCGGTCGCCATCACACGAACTACTTTTTCGTCGACTCGGACCAACCGCAACCGAATCCCGACCCGGGTGATGAAACCCCAGGGTCATTAGCCTGCGTATATAAGTTGGTAACGGGACCGACCGGCTGCCCGATTGCCACAAGCATAACAGTGCCCACCGGTGGTATCGGCGCCATTGCCATCGTCGACGCCGGTTACTACCCGACCGCGCAGTCCGACTTGGACGCCTTCGACACCTACTTCGGTATTCCGGCTACGACCATTACGCAGGTCTGGCCCGGCCCGATACGGCCACCCGTTTACCAGGATTGGGAGGTCGAGGAAGCATTAGATATCGAGTGGGCTCACGCCATGGCGCCACACGCCAAGCTGTTCCTGGTGGTGTCGGCATTGTGTCAAACCCAGCAATGCGCGACCGATCCGACTTGGCAAGCGGTGCAGCTCGCCGGATATCTAGTGGCTCACAACGGCGGCGGCGTGGTGAGCATGAGCTTTGGCGATGCGGAGATTTCTCAGGAAACTAGCTTTGATCAATACTTCACTTACCCGGGAGTCGTCTACTTTGCAGCCGCCGGCGATTCGGGACTTGGGGTGAGCATCTATCCGGGAGCGTCACCGAACGTTGTGGCGGTTGGAGGAACCTATTTTAACCGCGACAGTAACGGAAACTTCACCTACGAGCAGTACTACACTGGCGGCGGAGGGGGAGACATTAGTCCATACGAGTCGCGTCCCAGCTATCAGAATGGCATTGCAAGGATCGTAGGAAACTATCGCGGCTATCCTGATGTCGCTTCCGACTTTTGTTGCACTGCCATTTACCTCAATGGAGGCTGGGGTTCGGTCGGAGGTACTAGTTGGTCGTCTCCTACCTTTGCTGGTATCGTGAACGCGGCCGGCGGCCGACAACAGTCGTCCTTGGCGCAGCTCACCAAGATGTACAACGAGCTGGCCAGTCCCATCGTGTACCATGCTGATTTCAACGACATCACGACCGGTGATCCGCGTTGCAAAGTTGGTTGGGACCTGTGCACCGGCCTCGGCTCCCCCAAGACTTACGCCGGCAAGTAACCAACGAGGCTCCCCGGATTGCCAGTCGATCTGGTCAAGACGCGGCCTTTGCCCGCGTCACCCTTTTACCTTGTCCAGGCAACTGGTAATCCGGAAGTCGAAGTATCACGGAGGTCGCGGCTCAGCTGAACAACGATTAGCTTTGCTGGACTCCCGCGAGGCACCGGCATCGTTGTGGCCCGATACAGAACCGAAGCGCGATAGATTTCCTACAATGAAGACCCGCCGTCTGGCGGGTTTTGATGTGCTGCGTTATGAGGCCCAGCCCTCTGCTAGAGCTGGGCCCCAGCCACTCCGAGTGAGCTATCGCTATCGTTTCTTTCAGACGAATCGATTCCTGAACGCCTACTTTTTCGCGGCCTGACTCTTTGCGTTATGGGTAGCGTGGTTGAGGTCTGACCCGCTGCAAGAACAGTAGAAAGAATACAAACACCGAGCAGATACAACAGCAAACTCAGCTTGAAATCGTTATGCATCATTTCGCTCAGGCACTCAATTCTATGGGTGTTATCGGTTCTGGTGCAGTCGGTTGGCGAGAACAGGCCATAGCACAAGTTACCGAGCAACAGCCGAGCGGCGAGGCTGAATTCCCGATATTGTTCCGAAGTCTGCTTCTGAGAGATCTGGCCGGATTAGGAACGAGAAACGCCCAGTGTCCGGGAATCCACTTGCACGGTTAGTCGGCAATCCGCCGACTGAGAGCGGACGACACGCCATAAGTCACAAGAAAGGGTAGGGCGTTTCCCGTCAAGTTGATCGGGGACGAAGGTAAACGCTACGCGGTGTATCGATGGCTGTTCGCGCGCCGCTTCCCAAAGCGGGCACTTTCAAGCAGGCGACGCGCCGTCCGCGAGCGCGTGACAAACAGATTGGCTTCGATTGCGACACTCGCACTTCCGTCTCACAAAGGGTAAGTTTTGAGACTCCGATGATGCGTCACTTGTATAACCGCGCGGCAGAAAGCTATTCGTGCTGAATGATTACTGATGAATTCATCCCGCTCCCGCCATATAATCCAAGCCATGTCATCAGGGGTGATCAGATTAACTCACTCGTGGCAAGCTTCTGCCTTCGCTTGCTGTTTTCTAGTCTATGGTATAGCGGCGTTTGGCCAAACGGCGCGTTCGCCGGAAGATATCAGGCAAGAATTTGAGTCCAAGGCCTATACCCGGTGTGGCAACTCATATTATTCAGGCCCATTCGAGCGTCCAATCTTCGCGTGCCTCGAAGCGCATGGTCCCGTAAAAAAGTGCCAGGTGTTCGTCGAAGCGAGCGGGACTGGTACTCCCTCGTTCACATTTGTGCCAGGGAAGCAGCCCTCTCCGGCCCAGCAGATGAACGGCATCGAGCGGCAAGGTTCCATAATTTTCAGATACTCTCTTTATCGAACGCGATTGCAAGCAGACGATAAACTCTTCGAGTGGGATGAGTAGGCCGATCAATCAAATGTAGCAACTGTCGCTCAGCTATGGAAAGAAAACGGCAAGTGGTTTATCCGGGATCTCCGAGATCCCAGTACGGCGCTTGATCTCGGATCCGTCATGCTTCACCAGGCGTTCGGTCACGATATGACTTTCGACCAATTTGTAAAAAACCTGCACCCCCTCGCATGCGACGAGCTCATCAACCCGAAACCTCACGCCGCCATTGTTCCGATTGCGCCGACGATTCCGAAAAAGCCTGAATTCCACGGGTCCGCGGATGAATTCGCCTTGGCCTTCCCAGGTTTCCTCCGCCAGGCTGCAATAGCCCGAGGATTGGATGCTCGCACTTTCGAGAGCGAGGCAAACGACATCATTGCACGAGTTAAGCTATGCTCGCAGATAACAGGGCAGATGGTGCACAGCATCGCTCCAAAGTATGGTGGAGCTGGCATCGCTCGTCTAAGTGACTTGGGCAGTCAGTACCAGAAATGTCAAGGCCCGTTCATAGCGCCGTCATTGCAGATCAATCCGAATTATAAGGCGATGGACGTGCAAATCACAGGCTCCATCAACGGGTCAGCTCGTTGGGCGGACCCCTATTCATGGAAAACGCCGGGACCACTTCAGATATCAATAGAATTTAGTCCGGGTCCCCACGCGAGTCGACCTCGAGACGTCCCAATTTCTTTGATAGTTGACGCTACAATTCCATAGTTTTTCGCCAACGGACTCGATTGTGAAAAACAATAACGCGGGCGTTAGTCTCGGGTATAAAACTAAGGCGCACACAATTCCGGAAGCCTTCACTTGATTCAAAATGGGTAGTTTTTGCAACGCTCGGCGAGGCCAATGAAATCAGCCCTTTCAGAGTCTCATAATTCAGTCTCAAAACCGAATGCACGTGGTCGAGGGCCAAAGGGTCTGCTCAGCGGGGCTGAGTAGTCCGCGCGGTAACGATCCCGTCGAAAATCGCAGATCTCTGTCTCAAAAAACAGGCTGCGATTTCGGCTCGGACGACGGGGCCGGGCGGCGAACACGCGCAACCCGTATGGCATTAGGTTCGGTATAGAACCACTTTGACTGCGTAGCGTTTGCCGCCCAGTTGACGGTTTGTCGGCAAACCGCCAACTAAGAGCGGACGGCACGCCGTAAGTCACAAGAGAGCGTAGGGCGTTTTACGCCCAAGTGGGGCAAAACAAAGATCGGCGGATGCTAGTCGACTTATCATTACTAATCGGAAAGAAGGGGTGGTTCGCGACCGGCCGCGCCTGTCCCTACGGCCGGGCAAAGCCCTGTTCTCGTCAAGTAAAGCTCAATTCCGAGTGGTCCGTGATTCGGGCGTTCGGGGCCATATCCTCTCTTCAACTCTAAGGCTATGGATTGCCGCTCGCGGTGTTCAGCAGAATGGTCAACGGTGGGACATGTTGGGGCTTCACGTAACGGTTTACCAGGAATCGTTTGCCATCTTTGGTTACGTCATACGTAAAAACGTCCGTGGAGGAGATTGGGGCGCGCCCGTGAATCTGGAACAGCGGCAGGGGCGTCCCGGTCGCGAAAATGCTTTCGCCGTTGACCGGCACCGCCATCAACATGCCACTAGGTGCGATGTAGAAAATCTCTTTGCCGTCTCCGCGCCAGCGTGGCTCCGTGCCGCCACCGCGCGACACCTGCCATTTTCCCTCTGCGCCGGGGAATGACGTCACGTAAATCTCCCAATTACCCGACTCATCGGAGGCATAGGCAACCCATTTTCCATCGGGAGAAATCTGTCCGTTCGTTTCGCTGGCCTTGCCGGTCAGAAACCGGGTTGGCTCGCCGCCCGCAACGGGCAACAGTTCCAGATATTCCCCGGACGCGCCCTGACGTGTGAACAGAATCTGCCGGTCGTCTAAAGACCAGGAATTGGGAACAAGGTCGTCCATGCTGGAGGGGGGTATGGTGAATCTATTCTTCTCCCGCTCCAGGCCAGTCGCTCGCTTCAGGTACAGACTCGAGCCATTAGCGTCAGTGCGGTAAGCCACCATGCTTCCATCCCGCGACCACACCCCTACCACTTCTTCGGCTGGGTCAAACGTGAATCGCGAGTTGCCGGCTCCGGTCGTGCTTTCGATCCAGATATCCACGTTATTCGCCGTCTGGTCGCTGATGTCCACCGCAACGCGGCTGCCGTCGGGAGACAGCGTTGGGTTGGCCATGATGGCGGGATCGCCGATCCGGCCCAGTTCATTGCCCGATCGATCCATCCAGGTAAGCGCCGATTGCGCTGCCCCGACGCCGGTGTTGTAGACCAACGTTCCATTCTGCGCGACCGTCAGGGCCGTCCAGCCAGTGGAGGGTTGGTATCCCACAACGTTCGCAATCATGGTCGCGCTCCCCGAAACCGTGCCAGTGGCCGGGTCAAAGGGAATGCTCACCAGCTGCCTTCGCCCATCCGCATAAAATAAATTGTGGGTATCGTAGCCAAAACCCGACTGGCAGAGGACAACGAGTTTTCTCTCCTTGCTTGCGAGGGAGGAGACGTAGATGCCGGTCGCTCGGTCGTCTCTGAGATTCCCGAAGTTAGCCGACCAGAACAAGAAATGGTCGCCGTCGGGAAGAAAGAGCGGCCAGCGGTGGCTTTGTTCCCCCGTATTGATATCGGTGATCTGCGCCATCCCCGTTCCATCTGCGTTGATGCGCCAGATCGGATTAATGACATCAGGGGTATAGATGATCACACCCTTGCTTCCCCAACTGCCGCCGCGTCCGGCCAGAGCTGCGGCGAGCACCTGCGGCGTGCCGCCTGCGACGGCAATTTTCTGCAATTTGCCGTTGGCGAAAAACCCGACGTAGACGCCGTCGGGCGACCAGAAGGGATAACTTGCCCCTTGCGTGCCGGGCAGAAGCGTCACACTGGGCGACCCGATGCGCTGCACGTAAAGCATGGGCACCCCAGAACTTTCCTCCGGCGAAACAAACACCAGCATGGAGCCGTCGCGCGACAGCGCCATGTGGCTGATGTTCATTTCGTCGGGAACCGCCAACGCAAACTGCATGCGTGTCGTAGGGTGAGGTCGCCGCGCCACGAACCATGTCCCCGCTGCGACCGCAAGCAGCGCCAGTGCACCTGCAAGCCACGGTAGGAGCCGCGGCCGGCGAGGCGCACCCGCAGCACGCGCAATCGTGCTCGAGTCGCTTCCGGAGAGCGCGCTTAGAGCAAAGGACAGATCTCGCGCAGACTGGAAACGCTGCTCCGGGCTCTTCTCGAGGCAACGCCGCACAATGCGTTCCATCCCAGGAGAAACTACATGCCCCGGATCGGACAACTCCGGCGGGTCGTCTTTCAAGACCGCGGTCATGGTCTCGGCCATGGTGTCGCGGCCGAAAGCGCGCACGCCTGAAAGCATTTCGTACAGCACCGCGCCAAACGCGAAAATGTCGCTGCGAGGATCGGCGGGCTCGCCGCGCACCTGCTCCGGCGCCATGTAGCTCGCCGTGCCCATCACCATGCCTACCGCCGTCTGCGAATTTATGAGCGTGGCATCGTCCCGTTCCGCGCCGGCCTTCTGCGCCAGTTTCGCCAATCCGAAATCCAGGATCTTGATGCGCCCGTCCTTGGTGACGAAAATGTTTTCGGGCTTCAGGTCGCGGTGGACGATTCCCTTGTCGTGCGCCGCCGCCAGTCCGTGTGCGATCTGCACGCCGTACTCGATGGTCTTACGCTGCGGCAGTGCTCGATGATCGAGCAACGCCCGCAAGCTTTCCCCCTCCAGCAACTCGGAGACCAAAAACGGCGAGCCATCGTGCTGACCGATGTCATGAATGGCGAGAATGTTGGCATGATTCAGCGCGGCCACTGCCCGCGCCTCCTGCTCGAAGCGACGCAGGCGGTCGGCGTCGCGGGCGAACGATTCAGGAAGAATCTTCAGAGCTACATCGCGCCCAAGGCGGGTATCTCTCGCGCGATAAACTTCTCCCATGCCGCCTGCGCCAAGCGGAGACAGGATTTCATAAGGACCAATTTTCGAGCCAGGGGTTAGGGCCATGGGTGCGCGTAATTATAGCCTGCGCAAGATGCTGCGGATAGCGGAGACTGTGGATGGTTGATGGGCTAAACGGAGGTAATGCAAAGCCCGATCTGTCAGTTGGCGCAAACTCGCCGTCGCATGAATTGAAGCGTAGTTCAGACTGGAGCGAGAACGCGATGGCTGCCTGCCGCTTCTCTATCATTGGTCAGTCGGAAGCCATCAGTTTATTGGTAACGAGAAACGCCCCAGGGTCCGGGAATCCACTTGGCCGGTTAGTCGGCAAACCGCCGACTGAGAGCGGACGACACGCCGTAAGTCACAAGAAAAAGTAGGGCGTAACTCGGGCACAATCCCGAGATGCAGCCGGCTGCAGGGCGAGCGAAATTCCTACCACTACTAGCAGCGGACGGTTTGGCGTCTTTGTCTCACTGATGAGACATGACCTACCGCCTATAGACGTCGGGATGCACATCGGTAGCGGGCTTGTGCTGACGCGATGAAGTCCTTTGCCATGCGGCAGACAACAAGCGGTCGAAATGCGCCGTTAGCAATCTCGCAGCACCGTTCTCGCGGTGCAGCTGCATAAGTGGGACACAACACGGACGATGGTTGGACCGTGGGCCCTCGCATTTATCGCGCGGATAAGCAGACATCTGAAAGTATTCCGTTTTCGTCCTGGGCCCTCTCTCAGCCGCGAGTCATCGGTTGCCGCTCCAAAATGGGACTAGAGATTCTCGAAAGGCAGGTTGCGTGGAAGTGTCCGCTTTTGCACAGACCCGAAGGAGCCCGGGATGAGAGAGTAATCAGGTGGAGTTGTCCTTTCGGCATCTCCGTCAGGAGGAATATGTCGAGCAAAGTATCTTTTCTTATCGTTCTTGCAACCGCATCCATCGCGCTGACGTTCGGACTCGCGGGATGCAACAAAAACGGTCAGGACAATACTGCCCAGAGTCAACCGGCGCAGACCGATCAGTCGCAGAATCCCGCCGATACGGCCAACCTTGCCCCCACGGACGGGACCCAGCCAGCAAATCAGGCGCCGCAGCAGAATTATCAGCAGCAGCCAGCAAACCAGGCACCGCAGCAGAACTATCAGCAGCCTGCGCCGGTTCAGCAGGCCGCGCAGGAACAGAACTACTCCAATAACGATAACAACGCCGGCCCCCAGGATACGACCTACGGCCAGCCAGTGCTTCAGGCGCAACAACCCCCACCGCCGCTGCCGGAATATTCGCAGCCTCCAATCCCCGGCAACGGCTATCTGTGGACGCCCGGATATTGGAGCTACGCTCCGCAGGGCTACTTCTGGGTGCCCGGCGTATGGGCGATGCCACCTCAAGTGGGCTTCCTGTGGACGCCTGGATATTGGGGATTCTCCGCCGGCCTGTATCAATTCAACTACGGCTTCTGGGGCCAATATGTCGGCTACTACGGCGGCATTAACTACGGATTCGGCTACGGCGGCATCGGCTATCAGGGCGGGTATTGGAGCGGAAATCGTTTCAACTATAACCGCTCCGTCAACAATGTGAACATCACCAACGTTAACGTGTATAACCGCAGCATCAACAACACCACGATGAACCGTGCCAGCTACAACGGGCCGGGAGGCATCACTCGCCAGCCACTGCCGGCGGAAAACGCCGCATTGCGTCAGCAGCGCATTCCTCCCATGTCAACGCAGTTGCAGCATCAGCAGGCGGCAGCACAGAACCGCCAGCAGTTCGCCTCCGTCAATCACGGGCGTCCAGGCGAATTTGCAGCGACGAAGCCCATCGCGGCGGGCAGACCGATCGCTCCGGTAATTCCTGCTCGCACGGCTGCCCAGCCACGGCCACAACAACAGCAGCGGGCTCAAGCGCAGCCGCAACAGCGTGCTCAGCCACAGCAGCAGCAGCGCACTCAGGCGCAACAGCGTGCCCAGCCACAGCAGCAGCGGGCTCAGGCGCAGCCGCAACAGC
>PMAT01000120.1 GCA_003152695.1 Acidobacteriaceae bacterium | reverse complement strand
AATGTCACTATATTATTCAATACTCAATAGGACACTACCGGCGAACGAATATCCTTGACTTCATCGGCGAGGAAATGGTCTGATGACTTGCGATAGCGTTCGCAGTGGCTTGTACGCATCCGGGAGAACTGGCGACTTCTTATTTGGTACGCGAGGGCTCGCACGAAGGAAATCGCCACTTCGAAAGAGCCGAGGCTAAACCTCGTAAGTTGTCAGGTATCCTAAATGCAATGTAGGCGCGTACGAGTTTTGCGGTATTTTCTGCTTTCCTGCTCTCTGACTGTCGCGGCTTACGCGCAGCAAGTTTCCACGCCAAACTCTTCGACATCTTCATCGGCTGCCTCGACCGCTGCCCCGGCCCAAAGTGTTGTGCCGCCCAGTGAGCGAGTCGTCCTGAAAGTCGGAAATGTGCGCGTCACCCAGGCGGAGTTCGAGTCTCTAATCAGCACGTTAGAGGCGCAACAAGGACCGGCCGATCTGAGCCGTCAAGCCATCGGCGAGAACTACGCGTCGCTGCTGATGCTGGCTCAACAAGCTGTCGCCCATCACTTGGACTCGACCCCCGATGTGGTCCGGCAACTGGCCATTGATCGCAACCAGATCCTGTCCAACGCCGAGTTCGCCAGCCTGAAGGTTCAGGTCAAGCCCACTGCGGAAGAGATCAGCGCGTATTACTCCGCCCATGTGGACGACTACGACGTGGTGCTGGTGCGCAGGATCTTCATTTGGAAGAAGATCGGGCAGGGCACGAGTTCCGCCGACGCCCATGCGCTGGCCGACGCCATCCGTCAGGCTTATGCCTCGGGAGGCGATCCCAGGAAATTGATACACGATCCCAACAGCGTCGTGCTCGACGCCGAACCGCTGAGCTTCCAGCGTGGTGAGTTGCCGGAAAAAATGGCCAAGCCGGCATTTACCATCAAGCAGGGTGAGTGGGCCGTGATTGACGACAATGCCGAAACCCTGGTGCTTTTGCAACTGGTCGAGCGCAGCCGTCGAGATCTGAAAGAGATGTCACCGTTCATCGAAAAGAAATTGCAAGGCGAGAAATTGAAAGCAGAGTTGGATAGTTTGAAAAAGCAAAGCGGTGTTTGGCTGGACCAGGGTTACTTTGCACCTGCCCCGCCGACGCCTGGTTCCAGTTCTCAACCTCAAACTTCGGGCCCCCCGAACCCAGTGCATAAGGAGAAAGATGAAGACAAACGACAGAACTAAAACATTATGGTACGTTGCGCTACCGATCCTCATCGTGGTGGCGTGTGTCCTCCAACCGCAGGCCCGGGCCCAAATGACATCGACGGGTATCGACTGCTCGCAGATTGGCGCCCTCCACCTGTTGAAGCAAGACAACATGCGCGCCGGCCTTACTCTGATTGAGTGCGGCGTAGTGCAAGGCGGCCGGCCTTCCGGCTCAGGCGATGAGGTCACTGGCGACATCCCGCAACCGCCCAACATCCTGGTCAGCAATCGGGTCTGTACTTCAAACAGCAGCTGCACGCATAGTGAAAGCATGGTATTCGCCAGTCCCCGGGTTGGCGATCACACCGTAGTGGTCAATTACAACGACGAGACCGGCAGCGGCAGCAATTATTCCGGAGTGTCCTACTCACTCGATGGCGGCTCCACCTTCACTCAGATCGTTCCGTCACCGTTAGCCGCGGGCCACGGGACTAACTTCGGAGATCCCATCGTGGTTTACAACTCCAAGTTAGCCATGTGGTTTGCCGGCGACCTGGCGACCGGCTGCGGTGGTCAAGGCATCGGCACCTGGAAGTCTCCCGATGGCCAGACTTGGACGACCTCAGCGTGCGCCCATAACGGCGGTGCAGACGACCGTGAGTCGATGTGGGTTGACAACTCTCCATTCAGCGCAGTGTACGGTCGCATGTACGTTTCCTTCAATAACTTCAACGTGGGTGGAGGGGCCCTGTTTGTGACCCACACGGACGATGGTGTTACGTGGAGCACGCCCGTGCAGGTCGCCAATGGCTCACCCTTCATTCGCGACGTACAGATCACCGGCACCTTGCCAGGCCATGGCTCTCCCAATGCTCTTTACAAGAGCCCGGTATTTCTTGCCGGCATGGATGAGGGTAGCGGGGGTTTGAGCACCCGCCAGAACATCATGTATCGCTCCACCGATGGTGGCGTTACCTGGACCTCGGCCACTCTGGGTGCTCGCTTTAATGCAGTGGGTGACGGCACCTGCGGCTACTTCGCGAAAGTCAATCCCATCTGGCGGCACATGGGCTGGGGCGAGCCGGCCGTTGGTCCCAACGGAGTGATCCATTATGCCTACGCTGGCCAAGGACAAGCCAGCGGTGACAACGGCGACATCTACTATGTGCGTTCCGCCGATAACGGTCTCACCTGGTCCACGCCGATCAAACTTAACGACGACACCGGCGGCCAGTACAAGACCCAGTGGATGCCGTCCGTCTCCGTTAACTACAGCCCCGCCATCCCCTTGCCGCAGACCAAGGTAACCGTTTCCTGGTACGATCGCCGCAGCGCCACCACGGCGTGCAATGCGGCCACCGATCCGGGATGCAGCTACGAGCGCTATGGCGTTCAATCGCCTGATAACGGCGTCACCTGGGGAGCGAACTTCCCCATCAGTACTCAATTGATTCCCGAGCCAGCCCAGGACGATCCCTTCATCCAGGCCTGCTACGCGGGCGACTACGACTACAGCACGGCGTTCGGTAACACGGCTTATGTAACCTGGACCGACGGACGCGTTGCCATTGGCGGCGTCAACGTACAGACCGTGGAATTCGCTCCAGTGGCCGAGCCGTAGAGCGGTTCTCTGCGCACATCGGACTAACCAAAGAGGGCGGCTAACCGGCCGCCTTCTTTTTTGTTGCCCCGGCGTTTGTGGTGACTGAGGGTAGCAGGCCCGCGAATTGGGCCACGGTCTCGTATGTTCTCAGCCTCGGCGAAGATTTGTGCGGCCATCTCCCCGCACCCCAGGTGTCAGGCGCTCCGCGTACGCTCGTGGACCCGCGTCATCGCCCGCACTGTGCGATAAGCGGCGACCTCGCCGAGCCGCCCGGACTTTATCACTACACCTACCCAGCCTTTGGGCGGGCTTTCCGGCTAAGAGCCGACATACCCCCCCTCCCCCTGAGGCTCGCAAAATATTGAAAACACACGCCAAGCACAGAAAAAGCTCCGCAAAATCTTGAGCCCCAAAGACTTACAGGCAAAATCTTGAGCCGCAAGGGTTTACGGGCTCTTGCGAAGAGGGAAGAGTTCCTCAAGGACTTACGGCCTCTTGCGAAGAGAGATGAGTTCCTGCTGGCAAACTCCGCTCCCGACTCGAAGCAAACTGTCGAGCCGCTAGGTGACGGCTGATGGCTGACAGCTGACGGCTGACGACTGGCCCAGCCTTGTACTTTTCAAAGACCTCAGCCGAGCGGATCGTGCTGGCGCGTCTTCGCTCGCATCGGGCACACTGGCCCTACTCAACAGCATAGGTCACCGGCGCAATTCGTCAAGATCACGAAAGGACTAGCGGCCCGACTGTCCTTTCGTAACCAGAAGCTATCTCATAAATCGGTTTGTATCAGGGCACGGCTTCAGCCGTGCCGCTGGGTGCCCCATCCTGTCATCCCGAGCGGCCGCGAGCGCAAACGGGGTCCCCAGCAAGCACTGGGTTTGTGCTTGCTGGGGTGTTAGAGCGAGGGCCGTCGAGGGACCTGCTTTCTTCCGTTCTCTTTTGGCTAGGGTGGGGACTTTGTTTGCTCTGAGCTTGTCGAAGGGGATCTGCGGCTCGCCCGATGGAGCACGATTTCGGCGTGTCGAAAACGAGCGGCACGGTATACAATTCTGCCCTTCCTTGAAGTGAAAAGGAGATCTTGCAGTCAGCAAGGAGATTGCGAATGAAATTTAGGAGTCTGTGTGTCTGTGCGATCGTTGCTCTGGCCGTTGCGATGGCCTCGGCGCAAACCAAAACTTCGTTGTCCGGCAAGTGCGGCAAGGCTGACGTCCAGCAGAGTATCCCTGCTGGCGACCAGGCGGGCCACGCTTTTACCCTGGCCCAGGGAAAGTGCTCCGCCGCGGGAAAAGTAGGCGGTGCTGAGGGTAGGGACGGCGCCTTCTCCGAGCATGCGGAAGTTACGCCAACCCACCTGAAGAACTGGGGAGTCTTTGTGGAGACCTTCGATAGCGGCGACAAGGTTATCTACAACTATCAAGGCACCGGGACCTTGAAAGACGGCGCGTTCCAGACGGGGACCAATAAGTACCAGATTGCTGGCGGCACCGGAAAGATGAAAGGTATCAAAGGGTCGGGCAGTTGCAAGCTCACCGGCAAGTCCGATGGCGGTCTGGACTACTCGTGCACCAGCGAATATACGCTCGCCGGGGCCGTGATGGCAAAGCCTTCTCCGGCAAAACCATAGATAACCGGGTGGCCCATCCTAGCCTTCTTTTGGCTAGAGTGGGGATTTTTGTTCTGACTGATCTGTGCAGTGGTGTTGTCCATCCAAGCCGGTTTTGCTGGGGAGGGGAATTCTGCAAAGCGGGGTGACCCATTCTAGGCCTGCGGGTGCCTCATCCTGTCATCCCGAGCGGCCGCGAGCGCAAACGGGGTCCCCAGCAAGCACCGGGTTTGTGCTTGCTGGGGTGTTAGAGCGAGGGCCGTCGAGGGACCTGCTTTCTTCCGCTCTCTTTTGGCTAGGGTGCGGATTCTTGCACGCAGCCTCCACCAAACACCGGCGCAAGAATCTGCTACCCACGGTGCACAGACACGCATACTATGCTCCCATGATCTTGCGCTTGCGACTGTTGCTGCTGCTTCTCCTCTTACTGGCCTGCCGAGCTGCCGCCCAGAGTGATCCTCAGAATACTGGTGCGTATCGCGTCGGTGGCAGTATCACCGCTCCTAAACCAACCTACGCTCCCGACCCGGAGTATTCCGAGGAGGCCCGCAAGGCCAAATATCAGGGCACGTGTGTGTTGTGGCTGGTGGTCGATGCAGATGGATTACCCCAAAAGATCAAGGTGCAACGCGCGCTCGGTATGGGGTTGGATGAAGAAGCGATCAAGGCCGTGCAGCGGTGGCGCTTCCAACCAGCTACCAAGGATGGGCAGCCAGTGCCGGTCATGATCAATGTCGAGGTAAATTTTCGACTTTACAATAGCCTGACCCCGCATCCCGACAGCGCTGGCCAGCCACCCCGTTTTCCAGGCGTAAACACCTCCAAGTATCCACTCCTCGTGCGTGTCAGCGACGTCTCGTTTTCTGCGAGAGCCGGAGCTACCGCGGCGGCCGCGAGCTATAAAGCGTCCATCACAGATGCCGGCCAGGAGCGGCAGGTGGCGATCTTCTGCATCATGCAGTCATCGGAGTGCCAGGTTCTCGATAAGGGAACGTATCCAGCTCGATGGGAAGAAAACATGAAGAGCCTGGAAATTCTGGGACTGAGTGGTGGCCAGGGGAAGTGGAAGAAAACGGAATATACCGTCGATAGCGAGAATCGCTAACCGGTAGCTCACAAAAACTCGGAGGTGAAGCGCCGTCACTCAGCTTTCCCGATAGAGCGAGTCCTGCTTTGCGGGACGAAAGAGCTTAGCCCAGGGCGGAAGCCCTGGGTTCAGGTGGGAAATAAAGTCAGTCCCGAAGGGACGGCACATCCGGTTTTCGCGTGCGGTACAATCACTCGTGGAGACCAACCGGAAAGAGCTGTTGGGGGCTTGGAATGGGTATTTTGGCAGTAGCGGCAGATGAGAGAGTGGCGGACGTATCGTTTGATCAAGACGCGCTGAGTGTGCGCCTGAAGGACGGCCGCACCATCTCGGTCCCGCTCGCATGGTATCCCAGGCTGTTCCACGCCACCGCCGAACAGCGCCGCCATTGGAAGATTGCCGGAGGCGGCTACGGCATCCACTGGCCAGAGGTTGACGAAGACCTCAGCACCGAAGGGCTGCTGCGCGGAGCGCCCGCTCCGCGTGGTGGCAAGAGCAGTTGAAGATTCCCAACTCCCACGGGCAACATCGGCGGACAAAGGTGGGGCACCCGGTGAAAGAAACTTGAGCGGGGCGCCCCACCATTTATTATCTAGATTGTAGACGAAGGATCGTTCCGCCCAATTGGTTTCGGGTACGGCGTGGCGATTCGGATCGGAAGCGAACGATTATGAACCAGAGCCTGCCAGAGTTGGAAAACGAGAGCTTCTATGAGAACGACTACGCCGAGCTCCCTCCCTCAGACATCATTGCTTACAATGAACTTCGTTCCTGCGCTGACCTATTCCGCATGAAGGAGCAGGGTATTCTTGAAATACAACCTGAGTTCCAACGGGACATCGTCTGGAAAGGACCTGATCAAACCCGTTTCATCGATTCCTTGATAAAACAACTACCAATTCCTAGCATGTGCTTTGCTCTGGACTACCGAGTCCAAAGGTGGATCGTTATAGACGGACTCCAGCGTATCTCAACGATCATTCGATTTCTAGAGGGCGGCGACTGGACTCTTTCTCCGCTTGAGGACATTGAGGCAGAAATTGCGGGAAAATCTGTGGCTGCGATCAAGACCGCCACCGGTAGCCTGCATCAGTATTACACCCGAGTGGAAAACCTGTCGGTCCCAGTAACTGTCCTGCGGTGTGACTTCAGGAAAAAGAGCCACATGGAATATTTGTTCACAATATTTCACAGACTCAACACTGGCGGTATGAAGCTTAATAATCAGGAGATACGAAACTGCATTTATGGTGGTCCGTTTAACAGTCTTCTCAAGGAGTTGGACAAATATCCGCAATGGCGACGCTTGAACAAGATGCGACCCAAACAATCTTATCGCTTTACCAAGCAAGAGATCATTCTTCGCCTCTTTGCCTTCCACGACAGAACGTCTACCTACGAAGGACATCTCGCAAAATTTCTGAACACGTACATGTACGACAATCGGGATGCGTCTCCAACATTCCTGCAGCAGAAAAGGGACCTTTTTTACGAGACGGTCAATTGCATATGGGACTCGATCTTCTCCGGCGAAACTCCGACGAAGCTGTCAGTGACAGTGGAAGAAGCGTTACTGGTGGGGGTCTCAAAGAATATCAAAGCTCTCGCCACGGAGTCGGCTGCGGTGCTCCGCGCTCGCTACAAGAAACTAATAACGAACCACGAGTTTTCTGACACTGCTTTACGGGAGGGGTTATCAAAGAAGCCGAGGGTTATCGCCCGGCTTGCTGCCGCAATTGACATTTTCGCGGGGAACTGAAGTGATAGCGCAAAGTTACATAACAAGCAACCTAAAGGCTATCAATCGGAGCTATCTTAAAGCCTCTTCGCAGAGAGAATCCCTCTTCTTTTCTAAGCTTGCGATTCTTGAGCTGTGTGGATGGATTGAGGAGTCGATGGACGATGTCATAATGAGGTGCGCTATACGACACTTAAAGGAGCCCGCCAATCGCCAGTATTGTAGGAAGGAGTTCGTCGAGAGAACGTACGGATTTGATTATCACAATAACTTTCGCTTCATGCTCGTCCGGTTGCTGGGACTTATAAACGTTGAAAGCATAGAGGCTCGTGTCGATCGTCACAAGCTTGACAGTATGACGGCGGCACTCTCATCTCTGAAGGTGCAAAGAAACACCGAGGCCCATACGCACCTCAAAGGCATCACTCATACTATCAATGCTCCGTGAGTGACGATTGCACAGTTCCAACCCTTGTATGAAGGCCTGAGGGAGTTTGATCGTGTAATCCGAGAGACCCAGTGGTAGCTGCTTCAACGAATTACGAGTGGGAGCGCACAGCCGGAACTCTGAACGTCAGCGGGAGACCCTGCGCCGGAAAACGGAAAAGGCTCCATGTTGTTCACATGGAGCCTCTATTTATGTCGGCGGCGACCCACTCTCCCACACACTTTCGCGTGCAGTACAATCGGCCCGGCGGGGCTTAACTTGAGGCGCTTTGCGGGCGTGAGCGCAGCGGGAGCCCGCAGCCGAAATCCCGAAGCGCAGCGAGGGATCTGCTGGGTCGCAGCACCTTAGGGACAGAGCGGGTGCTTTTTGCAGTCCTGCAAAGCACGGCTGACCTCTGCCGTCCACATAGCGTCCTTATCCGTCCACTGCCGCCCAATGTCTCGAGCGGATTCCCAGAAACCCTCCGCTGGCGCACCGTCTTCCTTCTGCACGACGAGTGCCGTCAGAATGCTCCTGCCTGCAGCGTCCTCCTCTTTAGAGATTTGATCCAAAAGACCGTTCATGGCGTAACTGTGAGGCTCAATCGCGATGCTGGAAATCTGCTTTGCCAACTCAGAGTAACTGATCATTTGCCCACGACGTCCCGCTCGGACAATCGCGCAAATCGCTTCGAGCTTCGCTTGTTCCCAAGCCTGACTTGTAAATCCAAATGTTGCGCTGCTCAAATTGAACACCTCCACATTTAGCACAAAAGGAAACGGCCCCACGTTATTCACGTGAGGCCGTTATTTATGTCGGCGACGACCTACTCTCCCACACACTTTCGCGTGCAGTACAATCGGCCCAGCGGGGCTTAACTTCCGTGTTCGGGATGGGAACGGGTGTTTCCCCCGCGGTAAGATCACCGGCTTCGCAGGCGCGTGCGGGAAGTTTCCCGCAGCTCGGTCCCAGGCGTGGTTCCACGCAGGACCTGTAGCGCCAAATCTATGAAAGAACCTCGCCGCTCTATCCGGGGCTAAAGCCCCGATTTGGTGGGTCGCTTGACGGCACGGCTGAAGCCGTGCCCTTTCAAGTCTGGGGTAACGCGGAGCTGAAGCTCCGCTCTACCGACCAGCCCACGCGGGCGATCTCTCACAACTGAATAGCATCAGGAATCCAAGGCCAGGATCTCCGTCGAGATCCCCACGCTGGCAGGTTCGCCAGGTGTGCCAAGTAAATTTTATGGTCAAGCCGAACGGGCGATTAGTACTGGTAAGCTTCACGCATTACTGCGCTTTCACATCCAGCCTATCAAACACGTGGTCTTCGTGTGCCCTTCTTCACCCTTAGGGGTTGGGAGATCTCATCTTGAGGAGTGCTTCACGCTTATATGCATTCAGCGTTTATCACAACCGAACTTCGCTACCCAGCCGTGCCATTGGCATGACAGCTGGAACACAAGAGGTTCGTCCATCCCGGTCCTCTCGTACTAAGGACAGGTCCTC
>PMAT01000065.1 GCA_003152695.1 Acidobacteriaceae bacterium | reverse complement strand
TCCACTGCTGGTCCGGGTGGGGCGTGATTCCAGCCAGACAAACCCTCCGACTCTCCAACTGGATAAAGAACAACACGTAGTAGGTAACCAAACCTTTGAGCGTAAGCACTTCCACTGTGAAGAAATCCGTTCCCACCAGAACATCCATATGAGCGCGGATGAAGTCTCTCCAGCTGGTGGTGTGTTTTCGTTTGGGGGCAGGAGGGACTCCGTGGCGACGCAGGATGTTGCCCACCGTCTGGTCCGATAGCCGCTGGCCAAGATTGGCCAAGGCACCCACGATGCGGTCATAGCCCCAGGTAGGATTCTCCTTCGCCATCCGCACCACCAAATGTTCCGTCTCCTCATCAACTCTGGGCCGTCCGGCGGAACCACGGAATCTGGATCCATCGAACTTGTTGGCGATCAGCTTGCGATACCAACCCAGAATGGTATCCGGCATGGCCGTGGCTGCTACTTCCTCCAGCGCCTTACGCCCTAGGCGGTGAGCGATCTCCGCCAACGTGGCCTTGTCAGCTTCCGAAAGAAGCAGTCGGCCCTTGACCTGGGCTTTCAGGATACGGTTCTCCGCAGCCAGATATTCGTTCCTCACCAGCAGTTCTTGATCGACCGTGCCGGTGATGTAGGCCAGCANNGAGGTTTCAGAAAGCAGCTGTGTGAGGAAATTATGAGACTGGAAACCAAGCCTTTTCAAAGCGTTTGAGATTTTTGACCATACGACGGCGGGTGGTCTTTCGGGTCGTCTCCGCCTTTTGATAACAATCGCGCAATGCAAAGAAGTTCTCGGGTTTTCCGGCACGCACGTAGGCCCGCGTCTCGTAAAGCACGGTCCTGACATGCGGCGGGAGATCCGGCAGGAATAGCTCCGCGCCTTCGAGGTCGCAGCGCGAGGCGGCCTGCCCGTAGAGCTGGAAGTGCGAGTGGAGTCGCGTACGGAACGTCGCGTCGTTCCCCAGGCCGTCATCGGCTCTCAGCTGCTCTACGAGGGCGCCGTAAACGGCGCGACCTATAGCCGCCAGTCCGGCGGCATCGCGGGCGATACCCAACGCTTGTTTGTCCACTGTGTCGGCGCGCGCGTCGAGTTCCAAGGGAAGGTCAGATGACGTGCTCGAAAAGGAAACACGCGTCGCGACAAGTTTGGCCAGAAGCGATTGTGCGGTTTCTCCGGGCCGTGCGAGCAGGCTCAGTTTGCGCCGCAAAAAATCGCGTTCCTTGGCCGGCACCTTGAAGCGGAGCGGCGCGTCCGGGTCATCCCAACCGTCGGGCGGATCGGGCAAGCTCGCAAACACCTCGTTGTCTTGGTCATCAAGGCTGCCCCCGTCATCATCGATTAGCGTGCGTCGTCCCGCTTGCAGACGGCGCAGGACTTCCGAACGGGAGCTGACGGCGGGCAACAAAAGGCCCCACGCACGCAAGGCTGTCCAGTAAACACGATCCGGAGGCTGCGAAGTCAGCTGCCCGAGCTTATCGCCGCCGATTACGCCGAACGGTTCTCCGCCAATCTGCTTTAACCGAATGGCAAGCAGTATAAGCTGCCGGCGAATTGTCGCGTCGAGGTCGCTTCCACGCCCCTTGCCGGCAGCCGCCTGAAGGTAAAGCCATGGCACGAAGAGCGCATAACGGACGCGGGTGTGAAGCACCGAGGTTCCGGGAAAAAAGCGGTCCGCGAAACCCTGGTGGATGAGAAGGAATCCGATTTCGTCGCGGGTATCCTGCTCCCCGCTCGCCAGCCGCTCGGCCTGGCGCATCTCCTCCCGAGACAGCATTGTCCAGCCAAGGATTGGTTTCATGTCATGCTATCCCGCTTAAAATGTTTTCCTCTATCGGCAGATTCGATGGCCCGGTTGCAGGTCTTGCCCTCATTTTCTGGCTAGCGCCGCCCTCAAGAAGAAGCTGTGCGAGTTGGGTTGGGCGGTAGATAAAAGCCTCCGTTTACTGTCGATTGTCTTCCACAAAGGAAGCAGCATAGGCCGCTTCGGCAGCCGCTACTTCCCCATCTGCCATCTGGGCAAATTCGCCTTCGCGCGCGCGCTTTGAGAGGCGTCCCGCGTTCTGGTGAAGAAAGCGGAACAACAGATCGATAGTGCGATCCGGCATATCAACCATCGCTTCGATGCGAGCGCGAAACCGGTCATACCGTTCCAGGAACTCAGTCTCGCGCGGCAGGTCGTCTTCGATCGTCTGCTTGACGCAGGCGTAGAGGAACTCGGCGTGAGGTGTGGCATCGAAAAAACGGTAGAAGTCGGCCGTGTCATTCAAGACCTTGACATTGCCGTCCGCCGTGGACTCCCAGTCGATCACGGGCAACAGACGCCCGGAATAGTCCTCCAGAGCAGTGCGGTACTCATCGATTCGCGCCAATATCGCGGCCGAAACCGGAAACACAACGCCGGCCGGATTGAACCCGCGTTGGGCGAGCACGTGATGGATGAGATAACGATGAATCCGGCCGTTGCCATCCACAAATGGATGGACATAAACAAACCCGAAGGCGAGTATGGCGGCGGCAATCACGGCGTCCAGATTCAGCGCCCCTCCGCGATCAAAAGCGGCCATGCCGTTTATCAGCGACCGCAGGTCGTCCGGTCGGGCGCTAATATGGTCCGGAATCGGAAGGCGGGTTTCCCGATCATGTTCGCCGACGAATCCCCCCTCTTCCCGAAGGCCCAGCTTAACGAAGCGCGCGTCGCCGATGACGATGGTCTGCAGCCGCAGCAGTTCGTCCAGTCCGATGGCCTTTTTTCCCGCCTCGCCTATCGCGCGCCCCCAACGCTGGATTCGGTCTTGAGGCGGGCGCTCTCCTTCGATGGCGTAGCTCGCTCTGGAATCCTTCAGCAGCAGAAAGGCGGCCGTCCGCGCAAGAATATCCCTCGGCACGTTGGCAACAACCTCTCGCGCGCGATGGACGAGACCCATTGCTGCGAATTCTTCGAGTGCTTTGGTCCGGAAGACCAACGGACAGAATTCCGGGGTACCTGGCAGGTTATTGCGCACGCGATGGCGGGGCGAGTTTTCGCCTGGTGTCGCCGATTGCTGTTCCGGATCGACCACGGGTTCATAGCTCCCCTTCTCGGCATCCGGGAGATCGAGCCGCCCGATGAGCCACTCATACAGGAACCAGATGCGCCGGGAGTAGCTGCCGGTCGGTTTGGCGCGCACGATTGCCTCTATCTCGGCAGGGGGCGCGGCCGCGAATAGCCTCTTCAGAACAGCGAGATCGAGACCCTCGTACTTCAGGGCGAAGGTAAGATGCCCTTCCAGATCGGGCGACGGAGCGTGACGCGGGGTCAGGATTCGCCATCCGGCTTCGTTCCTTATGCGGTGGTGCTCGCCCGTCGCGGACAATGTCCGCGGCAGCGGGACCCTCAGGCCGTACGCGTCGATGATTGCAGAGTAACCGGCGGGGGTCGCCCTTTCCGGCAACGCCCGTTCGTGAAAAACGGTTACCGGGCCTGAAAAATGATGCTGATCTGCCATGTTCTTCGAAAACCTGTCGATCCCTGTGAATTATGCTTCCACTCCGATGCTACCATGAAAAACGATGACTCGCCATGAAATATGCTGTTGTGCCAGCCTTTCTCAAGAAAAATGATTACAATGCCGTACTCGCGGCCACTTCTGAACCAAAACCCCGCATTTGAGGGGGTTTCGTGATGCTCAATACCCCAACGAGCCGGTCTGGTCCGGTGGTTTTTGCGTTTCAAGGGTTCCGACCAGATTGGGAAATGCGCCCTATCTGGAATATCAGAAGATAAAGATGCCCCCGCAGGATTGCTCCGGCGGGGGCAGACACTCTGCGGTGTCTTTCGACACCTTATCATAGCAACGCTTCCGACACGGCCATGCTTTGAGTTCGGAAAAAGATTGCAATGTCTCGTTTTCTGGGTCAATACAAATTATGGGGAATATTCAAATGGCTTATAATTTAGGAATTGATATAGGAATTTCTTCTGTCGGCTTTGCGGGGGTTAACCCCGGCAAACAAGATACCTTGGTTTGCGGCACTCATATATTTGAACCAGCTGAAAACCCGAAAGACGGAGCGTCTTTGGCCGCGCCGCGCTGGGAACAACGGGGTTTGAGGCCCGTTATTCACCGGCGGGCCGTCCGCAAAAAAGCCATACGTACATTATTGGCCGGGAATGGATTAGAAGATATCGAAGCTATTGACGCGTCAGAAGCCGCACCGCCTGGTAAGTCAGTATGGGATTTGCGGAAGGAAGCGCTCGAAAGACAACTGACTGATGCCGAGCTTTCCCGCGTTTTGTTCCATATCGCAAAAAGGCGGGGGTTTCAGTCCAACCGCAAGAGCGCCAAGCCGGACAACACGGAAGGTAAGAAGGCTCTGAGCGCCGCGAAAGAATTGCAGGAAGCGATGCCCCGTATGGTCAAGATATTCGACCGGTTTGAAAAGGCGCGGCTTGCAGCCACGACTAGTCTCTTCGGATGGTAGTGTTGCAAGTTTC
>PMAT01000097.1 GCA_003152695.1 Acidobacteriaceae bacterium | reverse complement strand
ACAAAAGATCGGTCAGGTCACGCTGCTGATGTGAATCCAAACGTGAGCCAGGTTTGTTCATAGGAATTGCGCAATGAGGGAACGGGAGCGGCTTATCCGATGAGTGGATCTACAAAGCTGCAATCTGTTTGTCCGATACAGCGGCGGAAATCAGTTCTGGTGGCGATGATTGCCATCGCTTGGTTGGCGCCGGCGTGGGCGATGGCGCAGTCACAGGTAAACCCATCCGACTCGACTGCAACAGGGCCGGCTCCGGCGAACCAGGCGGCCCTACCCGATGCCCCCTCTGCCGCAAAAGAGTCCCAGCCGAGCTCATTCGGGAAATCGTTGGGAACTGCGGTCAAGACGATTGGCGAGGACGAACTCCATATCGTCAAGTCCCCGTTTTCGGTAAGCGCTCTCAAATGGGATGCTCTGGCCGTAGGCGCCACAGGGGTCCTGATCGCGAACGACGAAAGCGTGCTGCACCAGGTTCCCGCAAGCTGGCACAACACCAGCATCAATATCTCCAATGCCGGCGTATACGGTCTGGGCGCGGCAGCCGGAGGCATTTTCATCACCGGATTGGTCACTCACAACGAGCACGCCACCGACACGGGGATACGCAGCGCGGAGGCCAGCGTCGACAGCGTCATCCTGTATGCCGCACTGAAAGCGGTCCTGGCGCGGCAACGGCCCTACACCGGCGCGGGCGAAGGAAAATTCTTCTCCGGCAATTGGACGAGCGGCTCCTTCCCTTCGGGACACGCAACTTTCGCCTGGACGCTCGCCTCGGTCGTGGCGCACGAGTACCCGAACTGGCCCATGCGGTTGCTGATGTACGGAGCGGCGACCGCGGTCAGCACAACCCGTGTGACCGGTGGAGTGCACTTCCCTGCCGATGTCTTTTCGGGGTCAGTAATCGGATATGGCGTGGGAACCTACGTGGCGCATAAGGACCGGCAAAAAGCTCCATCGCCACATTCGCAGAACCGGATCAAGCGCGCCGAGAATGCGATCCTGGAGCGCGTGGCCATTCAGTAGTACCTAGACAACGAAGTACTTCGCCGCAGGGTGATGCACGACAATCGCTGAGGTGCTCTGCTCCGGATCAAGCAGGAATCCGGTGGTCAGATGCACACCGATGTTTTCGTCGGGATGCAGCAGCGCGAACAGCTTGGTTTGGTCTTCCAGATCGGGGCACGCCGGGTAACCAAACGAGTAGCGCGATCCGCGATACTTTTGATGGAACAGGTCGCGAATATGCGGCGAGTCGTCGCCTGCGATTCCCAGCTCCTCGCGAATCTGCTTGTGCGACAGCTCGGCCAGCGCTTCTGCCGACTCCACGCTGAGTCCGTGCAGGTACAGATACTTGGTGTACTCTCCGCCTTCGAACAGCTTCTGGGTTTCGTGCGAAGCGATGGCGCCGATGGTCACGCACGACATGGCGAGAACATCCATGCGCCCGCTGCTCTTGGGCAACAGGAAGTCGGAGATGGACAACTGCCGGCCCTCGCGTTGGCGCGGGAAGGTGAAGCGCAGTGTCTCTGGTGGGATTGCATCGCCCTGCTTCCACCCCTCGGGCAGGTTGTACACGATGACGTCGTTGCCCTCGCCCTGCGCGCCGAAGTATCCGTACACAACTTTCGGCTCGAACCAGCCGGCCGCGATCACTTCCTCTTGCAGGTCTTTCAGAACCGGACGGTACTTTGTCTCGACCAACCGGGGGTAGTCTTCCTGCGAGGCCGTTTTCAACTGCCATTGATTTTTGAAGAGCGCCGTTTCGTTGATGTACCGGAAGATTTCGCGCAGGTCGAAATCTTGCGGCTTCAGCACGCGAATGCCCCAGAACGGAGGCCGGGGAATATTCGGCGCCGCAGCAATTTCGATGCTGGGCGCGGTGGGTGCATCTCCATCGCCCCCGGCGACCGCCGCCCGGGCAAACTCCTTCACCACCTTGCCTTCGGCGATGCGCTTCTCGCGCGCGCCGTTGGGTGAGGCGAGGTCCTCCATGATGTGCAGCCCGGCGAAGGCGTCATCGGCATAGAAAATGCCGCCGTTGTATTCGCGCCGCAGATCGTCTTCCACGTACTTGCGGGTCAGCGCGGCGCCGCCGCAGATCACCGGGAAATCCAGCTTCTGGTGATGCAAGTCCTGCACCACATACTTCATCTCCAGCGTGGACTTGACCAACAAGCCGCTCAACCCGATAGCGTCAGCTTTCTCGGCCAGCGCGGACTTGATGATGGTGTCCGAAGGCTGCTTGATGCCAAGGTTCACCACGCGATAGCCGTTGTTGGTGAGGATGATGTCCACCAGGTTCTTGCCGATGTCGTGGACGTCGCCCTTCACTGTCGCCAGCACGATGGTTCCCTTCTGGCTGCCTTCCTTCTTCTCCATCTTGGGTTCGAGATAGGCGACGGCCGCCTTCATCACGCCCGCCGAGTCGAGCACGGACGGCAACTGCATCTTGCGCGCGCCGAACAGGTCACCCACGGTGCGCATGCCATCGAGCAGCACGTTGTTGATGAGCTCCAGCGGCGTGTAGGTGACGAGCGCGTCCTCCAGCAATTCGGCCAGCGACTTCTTGCTCGCGCCGTCGCCAATCGTCTTTTCGCCGTTGATAATCGACCACTTCAGCTTGTCTTCGACCGAGAGCGTGTCCACATGCGCGGTGGTGGTCTCTTCCTTGCCCCTGGTTCCTGCAAAGTGCGACATGTAAACCTGCAGCGGGTCGCCGTTTGACTGATCGTAGTAAATCAGCTTGCGCGCCAGATCAACTTCCGCCTCGGGAATCTTGTACAGCGGATAAATCTTGCTGTAGTTCACGATGGCCATGTCGAGGCCGTGGTCCACGGCTTCGTGCATGAAGACGCTGTTCAGAATTCGACGTGAATACGCATTCAATCCGAACGAAATATTACTGACACCGAGGATGGTCTTTACGTCGGGCAGTTCTGCCTTGATCGCCTTCACCGCCTTCAAGGTTTCGATGCCGGCCGTGCGATAGTCTTCTTGCCCGGTCGAAATGGGCAGGGTCAGCGCGTCGAAGATGAGATCGACGGGACGGATGCCGTATTTGTTCACCGCCAGATCGAAGATGCGCTTGGCGATCGCCAGCTTCTTCTCCGCCGTGAGCGCCATGCCCTCTTCGTCGATGGTCAGCGCGATGACGGCTGCGCCGTAACGCTTGGCCATCGGCAGAACCTTGGAGGTGCGCTTTTCGCCATCTTCCAAATTGATCGAGTTGATGATCGCCTTGCCGGGAATGCGCTTCAACGCCTCTTGCACGACATCGGCTTCGGTGGAGTCAATCGTGATCGGCGCCGGCACACGGGTAGCGATCTTCTCCAGAATGTTGCTGATGTAGCCCTTCTCGTCCTCGCCAACGATGGCGCAGCACAGGTCGAGCATGTGCGAGCCTTCATTCACCAGCTTCTTGGCTAGGGTCAGGATCGCGTCATAGTTCTGGGTGCGAACCAGGTTCTTGAAGTGCTCGACGCGAGTCGTGGTGTTCATCTCCTCGGCCACGATCAGCGGCTTGGGGTCGAGATCGAGCGGCACCATCGAATAGGCGCTGGCTGCCGCTGCGGTGATCTTGACATCGCGTCTTGCGGGCTCAAGGTTGGCGCAGGTTTCGACGACCGCCTTCAGGTGCTCGGGCCGCGTGCCACAGCAGCCGCCAACAATGCGCACGCCGTATTCGGTGATGAACTGCTTGTGGTAGTCGGCCAACTCCTGCGGTTGCAGAAGGTAGACTGCACGGCCACCCTGGTTCTGCGGCAACCCAGCATTGGGCAGAACGGAAACATGCTTGGGCGAGTTCGCGCCCAGGTACCGGACCGCATCGTTCATCTCTTTCGGGCCGGTAGCGCAGTTCAAACCGATCGCAGCGACGTCGAACATCTCCAGCGTGGTGAGCGCCGCGCCAATCTCGGTGCCAAGCAGCATGGTGCCGGTAGCTTCCAGCGTGACTTGCACCTGGATGGGCACGTTCTTTCCGGTTTTCTTCAACGCGTCGAAAAGGCCGACCAGTCCGGCTTTCGCCTGAAGGATGTCCTGACAGGTCTCCAACAGGAGAACATCAACTCCGCCCTCGATGAGTGCGACCGCTTGTTCCGTGTAGGAGGCGGCCATGTTGTCGAAGGTGATGTGTCCCAACGACGGTAGCTTTGTGGTTGGACCGATGGACCCCGCCACAAAGCGTTTGCGGCCGTTGGATGAGAAACTGGCAGCCACTTCGCGCGCCAGCTTGGCGGCGGCGACGTTGATCTCGTGCACTTTGTCTTGCAGGTCGTACTCCGCCAACACCACGCGCGTCGCGCCAAACGTATCCGTCTCCACCACATCGCAGCCCACACTGTAGAAGGCGGCGTGAATGTCATTAATGATGTCAGGCCGGCTCAACACCAGCAGTTCGTTACAACCTTCCTTGCCCCAGTAGTCGTCCACAGAGGGGTTGCGGGCCTGAATGCTGGTCCCCATGGCGCCGTCGAAAATGACGACGCGTTCTTGCACGGCCTTTAGAAAGTCGCTCATTCGTCCTATATTGCGGTCTTCCGGGAGCCATCGCTGCGGGATGCTAATCGCCGAACGTGATCAGGGCAACTGGCGCAAACTCGCGTGCAGCGGGAAATAGGAAAGACTCGCGATTCTGATTCAAGTATCGCAGTTTCTCTTGCCGGGCGAAAGTCGGGCGCAGCCAAGTGCAGTGTTCGCAGCTGGTTGGGGATTTTCGTGCATTGAGAGGGCTGGAGAAAAAGCCGGAGAAGCAGATCCCTCGCTGCGCTCGTGATGACAAACACAACAAGCTTGGGTGCAGGCCCGGGACTCTGCGCCGGAGACTAACTCACTTAATTACCTGTAGGACCACCAGGCCGTTGACTTGCAATTGCAAGGTCAGGCTTCCGTCTTTCAGCTCGCCATGTTCGGGATCGGGCAATCGCGACTGCTCCCGCAGTTCCCGAATCTGACCCTGCGTGGGGTCACGTCTCGGTCGCTGTTTTCGATGCGTTGATTGCCCAGGCGGTGGAGCACTTCGAAGGCATAATACGAAGGCTTGGAATGCCGCCTGCTGCGATTAGCCCGAAGCCGCTGTAAAACGGCTGCTTCACCACGCCCTGCTCTTCAAACACGTCGGAGAAGGAGATTACCTTCCTTTTATTTGCAACTTGTTGCACCTCTCCGAGAGTACCGGCAAGTGATACTCGCACGATAAATCTTATATTCCTGTGACACTTAGCTCTCGCTGACCTTGAACCCAAGATGGAGGGAGACGTGCATCCATGTCTATCGGTGGTATGCGTTTTCGCGTCAATCAGACTGACGGTTGTCGTTAGTCTTTACATCAAAGCGGAGGACTCGCATGAAAAGATTCAGCGTACTAGGGGCGGCGTTGCTTGCCTTGGTGGTGGCGTCCACGGGACTAGCAAGCGCCGGTAATCTACTGAACAATGGCAGCTTCCAATCGGGCGATTTCACCGACTGGGTCCAGGGGGTTACCTCCAACGGCACAGCGGGAGCTGGTTTCCCAATCGTTACCCCATGGCCCTTGGGAGGCATGAACTCAGCCGAGTACGAAGTCGGCGAAGTCAATTTTGATGGCACCTTCCAGGGCGCAACCCTTTCGCAGACCTTCTCAACCACGGGTGGGATGCTAACTCTTGGCTTTACGTATGCGGCCATGGGCGACGGAATCCACCAAAACGGGGATGGCGGCGACTTCGTGCTGCTGCTCGATGGAACGGTGCTAGACAGCTTCGATGTTGGAACAATCGATCCAACCCAGACCATCACCGGCAGCTTGATGGCGACGGATACGGTCGGTGCAGGAACGCACACCTTCGAGGTCGAAATTCTTCGCCCCTACCTCTCTGAACCGGCAAACACCCCGTACCAGTTCGTTACCGGCGCCTATGTGAATGGACCCGGCGGATCCACACCGGAACCAAGCACTCTGCTTCTTCTCGGCTCTGGCCTAGCGGGATTGTGGTTCAAGCGTAGGCGCTCCTAGAACCGCTCGGGCAGTGTTGAGACTCCTGAGGCGCGGAATGCCTTGAGTAATTAGTCCTAAGATTTCCGACAAAACAAAATGGCCCCGTTTCTAGTTTGATATTGACTAGAACGGGGCTTACTAATATTGCACGATGCCAAGGCACGTGCGAATGCTAATTCAAGTGATGGTCGTCTTTTAGCCAGCCTCTGGTCGGTAAACTTTACGCTGCACAGATAGATGCACGCTCCGGCTCTCCCAGAATTCAGGCTCCTTTTACAGCGTGCGTGACAAGTGAAACGGATCAAGAGGGATCGCAGAACTTACCCAACGATTTCTCTTTGCAACTCATCACGGAACGTTCCCGTCACCACTCTGCCCAAAACCAGCTGTCACCTACGACATTAGATTACTATTGAGTATCAACCCGTCATAACAACCGTTGGAGTTATTCCAGCCCACAATCTGAGAGTTGTCATTCAAGCCCGCAAGCGTGTTGGTTGTCGGAGTGGGAATCTCGGCATAGTAGCCGCTGTTCTCGTCATTGAGGATATATGCACCCCCGGACGGTAGGCTAACGTAGAACAGCATCAACCCATTGTTATTTATACCGAGCAGATAGGTAGCCGTCGCTCCAAGCCAATCAATCTGTGTAGGCGGTTGCAGCGGTAGCGAACCGTAGGGGTAAAAATATCCATGAGCTGTTCCCTCGGAGTCATAAAACGTCCCGACCACCTGACCATCACCATTAATACCGTTCACGTAAGTCCCCACCGAACCAGTCGGATCGAAGGGGCTACAACCCTGGCCACTGGCATCGGGGGATACGAACCCATGCTCTATCCAGTTATTGTCGCTGAAGCTGCCCACATACTGCATGTCGTCATTGACCCCATTTAGGGTTGTCCCTGTAGCGTCCGTACAGTTGAAATTGGTAGGCCCCTGCCCTTCAACAACAATTACTCCGTTTGGAGGGCCACAATGCCACTTGATGTGCCCCGGCCCTTCGCAGACTTCAGTCTCATCGGTGCCAAGGGCGATGTTTGGGTACCAGGATTCGCTTTCATAGGCGCAGCGTGAGTCGTGGCAAAGGTTATTAACAGAAGCCATCACGGTCGCTGAGCTGACGTCTTGCCAATTATCTGTGCCGTTGAACCAGTAGTCGAGGATCCCATCACTGTATATGTTACCAACTGTGTAGTAGCGTCCGCCCAAAAAGCCATAATTGTTGATTCCGTTCAAGGTTGTCTGGCAGGTTGTATTTTCATAATCCTTCTGGCTGGGGGTAAGCGTAACAAAGTTCGGCAAATTGTTAGTGACAATCGTTGCGTCTATGATATCCCGATCGATGGGGTGGTAATTGGTTCCCCCTACGACTAGGTTGGACTTTATCATGAACTGGTGCATACGTTGATTGTTTGGCCAGGAGCTGTCGGGCGTGCCCTGACCGTTATGGGCATACATACCCCAAGTCGTCACCCTAAAGTCCGCTAAAGTGAACCAGACGTCATCAGGAGGCACTTGCCAGCTCGGGGCGTCCGCTGGATTGCCATACACCCCGGCAAGTTGGCCGTAGGCATTGTGTAATTCCACTGCTGTCCGGGGAAACTT
>PMAT01000058.1 GCA_003152695.1 Acidobacteriaceae bacterium | reverse complement strand
AACTTGCCTTGCGTGATCAGGTAGGTCTTGCAGGTTTCGTAAATGAGTTCGGAGATCTCGCGCATGGAGCGGTGGACCGGCAGGTTCTTGAGCTGCATGTAAATTGCCAGCCCGAACAGCAGTCCGAAGCAGCAGAAAAGGATGCCGATCAGCAGTATCTTGTGGCCATCCATGCCGAGGAAGTTGACCGAGGACAAATCGGGCAGCTTTAAGCTGGCTTCTCCGGCAGCTTCGGGTTGGGCAAAGGCAGCCGTAGCGCTCAGCATCAGCATAACCAGGGTTGCGCTCAGCAACTTGATCGGGTTTCTGAAAGGGACGTGTGCTGGGGACAGCCGCCGCAGGACGGCGAGCCAGGTGTGCATATGATTCCTCCGATGGGCCGCACCCGCTTCGTCGGGACGCACCCGTAAAATGACATTAGATTTGCTGCGCTTTCCCGCCATAAATCGCAGGCAGCGTTTCCACGAGATCGATTACCGCCCAGCCGATCAGGCGCACAGGATCCTGGCTTGCGTCTTCGCAGATCGCCAGCAAAACCATGCATGGACCTACTGGAATCCCGGAAACGCGCTTCCACTTCAAGACAGAAGTGTTGAGGCTTGGCCGCGTCGGGAACGCCTGCACCTATTCGTGTGCACATTCGGGCACACAACAGGCACAGCATAAAAGGCGAGTCTTTATAGCATGTGGGGTAAAGTGGGGTCAATGACCCATAGGTCAAAGAGCGACGTTCGGCGGGTTCATTTCACAGACAAGTCGCGGCACCTTCAGGATTTAACCAGGGCTGGCTCCTCCGCCGGGGCATGCGGATGCCGCTTCGGTGGGGTGCGTAATTGGTCGCGGGTGAAGGTCCCGCCGCAGGTCCCGCAATGCCATTGCACTCGCGCGACGGGTTGCGAGCTGACCGCCTGTTGAGGCTGCCAGACTTTCGACAGTTCGCCGCCACAGCTAGGACAGATCATGATAACGGCGCTTCATCTCTGCTAACGGGGAGAATCGTGACCTTCGATGCCAGGATACCCTCCTCAGTTATGCCAAGGACCTTTCGTGCGTGCTGCTTCGCCTTTTCTTCGGTGCGAAACCGCTTAGGGTGATGCGGCTTGGGGGTCTCGGCCGGAAACTCAACTCGATAGTAAGTCATACTCCATTGTCTCACTTAACGAGGTCGAATGCCGTTAAATCGGCGCCCACAGACCTACTGATAACGGACCCGATCCCCGCCAGCCCGTCATGGCGTTACTGTCTGGCAGTCAACGCGCGGCGATACGCGATCACATTGCGCGCATGTTCTTCCATAGTGCGGGCGAAACGGTGGTGGCCGTTGTTGTCGCTGACGAAGTAGAGGAAGTCGCTTTGGGCGGGATGCAGCGCGGCCTGTAAAGAGGCGACTCCCGGATTAGCGATCGGGCCGGGAGGCAGTCCGGGATACCGGTAGGTATTATACCGCGAGTCGAATTGCAGGTCTGATTCGTAGATTGTGCCGCGATAACGTCCGGCCAGCAGGGCGGCATAGACCACGCTGGGATCGGCCCCCAGCGCCATGTTTCGGGCCAGCCGGTTGTAGTACACACTGGCTACCAGGGGCCGCTCTTCCGGCACCGCGGTTTCCTTCTCCACGATGGAGGCCATGGTCACGACGCGATGAGTGTCAGCGTTTCCCAGCAGCCCGATTTTCTGCGCTTCCTGCCGAAAACGACGCACCATCGCCGCCGCCATGTCGTGAGCGGTATCGATGCGCGTGAACTGATAGGTGTCGGGAAAGAGGTATCCCTCCAGCGACTGCGCGTTGGGATCGATCTCGCGGAGGAGAAATACATCCCCCCTGGCCGCCGTCAGAAAATCGGCCGCCGTGCCCAGGCCCGCCTGCTCGACCGCCGCCGCGATGTCGAACATGTTATAGCCTTCGGGGATGACGACGGTGCGCGCATAGACGTCCCCACGAACCAGGCGACGCCAAACCTGCATCGCGCTGGCGGGTTGGTCGAACTTGTACTCGCCGGCCTTGAGGGTCTTCAATCCTTCGGCGTATTGCAGCATGAGAAATGCTGCCGAGCTGCGAATGACGCCTTCACGCTGCAGATCTCGCGCGATGTGGCGGGTGCTCCAGCCCGGACGCAGTAGTACGAACTTGGTCTCCGAAGGCCGCAGGGGCAGCAGAGCCGCCCAGGTAAACCACAGAGCAAACGCCAGCACCACCGCCACGACGAGTTTGAAGAAGGTTCGCATGGAATACAGCAGTTTAGATGATGAGCGGCGCCAGTGCGCTGCACGGCAAGACAAAGAGCGTGGCCCAGAGTCCATCAACTCACGCTTGACACTTATTTTTCCGCGTCATACGCTGAAGGCTATGGAAGTAGATTTCACTCCCGATCTACAAGCCAAACTCACCCGGCTTGCCGCCGAGCAGGGCCGGGGCACGAAGGCAATCGTGCGAGAGGCGGTAGAGCGTTTCGTGGACTACGATGAATGGTTTCTGCGCGAGGTGGAGAAAGGCTTGGCCGCCGCCGACCGGGGCGAGTTCATGGAACACGACGACATAAGCAAGCTCATTGATAGCCGATATCCCGGCTGATGCGTATCCGCTGGACAGAACCCCCAGCGCGCGATCTCATCCACAGAAGTGGCCTTAGGGGTGACCGTTCGCTCAACCCTTTGAACCGCAAAGAAGCATCAAACAAGGTCGATCTCATCTTGTAGCTGGCTACGGAGGCGATCTTCAGTCATCTTTAGGTCTTCTGAATCCGCGTGCTTCTGTTTCTCGATCTCAGATACTTGATGGTACAAAAGCTCGAAGTCTTTCCATACGGATGCGGTGTCCTTTTGTTTCGCTCCTATGTGGTTCTTCCCGGCTCTCCAATAGAGATTGATCCAGTGAAAAAACACCGCGTATGCGATCTCTTCTTTCAGAGCACCTAACCTGACAAACAACCCAACACTATCGAAGAAATCAAAGACATCCTCAGCCTCATCTTCGTTCTGTTTGGTCAGCAAAGCATGTGCTGCTTTGGATCGGATCTTCTCAAATTTCGGATCATTAAAACTCGCATCGAACTTGAGGGCCGTGTCGGCGGACAACGCAAGCCTGTAATCAGCAATCTGTTGGGAGAAGTTCCTGGCTTGATCTGAGACCGCTTTGCGTGCGAAGAATGCGCTCATTATAGCGGCGATGGCAGCGGCAATCGTGGCCCACGCCATAATCCAAGTAGCGCAAAGCAAGGACATATCTTTGTCAGTCATGCTTATTCCGTGTTTGGCAGTATATTCCCCGTCGCCCGCTCAACGGGCGCAGCCTGTGAAAGCAGGGCCCTTCAAAGCGTGAGATCCTCATGAATAATCCAGCTGAAGCGCCGCATTATCCGGAGTCTCTGAGAATCCGTGATCATCCGTGTTCATCCCTGGTTCCGGATTCCCTGTTCTTTCGGAATTCCAGAAACGATTGCAGGATCAGCACCGCTGCCAGTTGGTCCACCACGCCCGCGCGCCGGTGCGTGCTCATGTCGGTTTCACGCAATAGGCGATTGGCCTCGACCGAAGTCAGCCGTTCGTCGAAGAGGTGGACGGGCAGCTTGAACTTGCGGCGCAATTCTTCAGCGAACACCTGCACCTTCTCCGACTGAATGCCTTCGCTGCCGCTCATGCGCAGGGGCAGTCCCATCACCAGCTCAGCAATGTGGAATTGCTTGATCACACGCCGCAAGTGATCCAGATCGTTGCGCTTGTTGCTGCGGCGTAAAGTATGCAGGCCCTGGGCTGTGACCCCCAATTCGTCGCTCACCGCCAGGCCAATGTTGCGCGCGCCGAAATCCAACGCCAGGATGCGGCGAGGTTGATCAACTGGCTGCGCTGTCGTAAAAGTATTTTCCATCTTTAGATCTTTGACCCAGCAAAAATATCATGTTCGGAATCTGAGGGTTATGCGAGTACCATAGGCGAAATGTCAGACAAGCTGCTGGACAATGCGGAGCCACAGCGGACGCAGAACGGCGATCCCGCTGTGGATGCGAATGCGGCAGGCGATCCCGCTCCAATTCCGCAGGTGTCGATCAATCGCTCCACGGTCGCCGAACTGGAACGCCGCCGCATTCTGCGCCTCCAGGCATCGGCGTTGCTCATCCTGGCGATCGCCGCCGTCCTGACCATACTTTATGTGGCCAAGCTAATCCTGGTTGTGGTTCTGGTCTCGATCCTGATCGCATTTGTCCTAGCGCCGCTGGTTGACCTGCTCACCCGGTTTGACATACCGAATGCCCTGGCGTCGCTGATCGCCGTGCTACTGCTGGTGATCGCCGGGGGCGCAGCCACCTATCTCTCTTACAGCCGGGCTATGGACTTCATGCAGGAGTTGCCGCAATACAAGGCCAGGATCCAGCAGATGACCGGGCGGATGCGCGCGGAGGCCGAGCAGATTCAGCAGACCACCGAGACGGTGTTGCCTTCCTCGGAAGCGGACAAGAAAACTATAACCGTCCGCCAGTCGAGCGACTGGACCGACTTGGTCAGCAGGAATGCCAGTTCGGTATCGGAGATGGTGCTGACCATCACCTTTGTACCCTTCCTGGTTTTCTTCATGCTGAGCTGGCAAGACCACGTGCGCTCCGCCTCGGTGATGCTGTTCAGCATGGAGAACCGCAATACCGCTTACGTCATGCTGGGTCTGATTGCGCGCATGATCCGGTCGTTCATCGTGGGCAACTTCATCATTGGCATCTTCCTGAGTGTGTGCAGCATTGCGGTGTTCGGAATGCTGGGCCTGCCCTATTTCTACTTCCTCGGGATCATCAGCGGATTCCTAAGCCTGATTCCTTATCTCGGTGTTGTTTTCGCCATCATCCCGCCGCTCATCGCCGACCTGGGGCACCTGACCACGGCCACCTTCCTCATCGTGGTCGCCGTTGTCCTGGGGCTGCACTTGATCGCCATGAACGTGCTCTATCCCAAGATTCTGGGCAAGCGCCTGCAACTGAACCCGCTGGCGGTCACCATCTCTCTGCTTTTCTGGGGATGGTTGTGGGGCGCGATGGGACTGATCCTGGCTGTGCCGCTCATGGGCGCCGTCAAGATCATCTGCGACCACATCGAGCGGCTGCAGCCCTACGGCGCCTGGCTGGGCGAATAGGGCGTCGGGATCTATCCCCCAGCAATGGCTCCTATGATGAGAAACGGCTCCGCGCCCGACGCGACCGAGTCGGGCAGTGGCGCGTCCGGCGGCTCATGGGACAGGTCCTCCTCGCAGGCGAAGAAGCGCAAGAATGGCCGCCGCTGCTGGGTGACGTGGTCGCGGATGGTGCCGCGCAGCATCGGATAGCGGGCTTCGAGCGCGTCGAGGACCGAGCGCTGCGTGACTCGGCCCTCGACCTCAAGCTCCACTTCGCTGCCAACGCGCGCCAGCGTCCGCAGATGTTGCGGCAGTATGACGCGGATCATGGCAGCGTTTGCACCTCGACCGAAAGCACCGCCGGAAGATCGCGCACAATGGGCGCCCAGTTGTCTCCGGCGTCCTTCGACGCGTACACCTGCCCGCCCGTGGTGCCGAAATAAATGCCGCAGGAATCGAGCGAATCCACGGCCATGGCGTCGCGCAACACGTTCACGTAACAGTTGCTCTGCGGCAGGCCTTTGGTAAGCGCCTCCCACTCGTTTCCGCCGGTTCGGCTGCGATAGACGCGCAGCTTTCCCTCGGGCGGGAAGTGTTCCCCGTCGCTCTTGATGGGGACGACGTAGATGGTCTCCGGCTCGTGCGCGTGAACGTCGATGACGAATCCAAAGTCGGTGGGCAGGTTGCCGCTGACTTCGTGCCACGAGTCGCCGGCGTCGTCGCTGCGCATGACGTCCCAGTGCTTCTGCATAAACAGCACGCCAGGGCGCGACGGGTGCATGGCGACATGGTGAACGCAGTGGCCGATCTCAGCCGTGGGATCGGGGATGTATTGCGAACGCAGTCCCTGGTTGATGGGCTTCCACGTTTTGCCGCCGTCGTCGGTACGGAAAGCGCCCGCCGCCGAAATAGCGATGTAAATCCGACCGGGATTGCTGGGATCGAGAATGATGGTGTGCAGGCACATTCCACCGGCGCCGGGCTGCCACTTCGGCCCGGTGCCGTGGCCGCGCAGTCCGGGAAGTTCGTGCCAGCTCTTTCCTCCGTCGGTGGAGCGGAACAGGGCGGCATCTTCGACTCCGGCGTAAACCGTGTCGGGATCGGTTAGCGACGGTTCGAGGTGCCAGACCCGCTTGAACACCCACGGTTTCTGCGTGCCGTCGTACCACTGGTGCGTGGTGAGGGGTTTGCCGGTCTCTGAAGAGCTGTCGTAAACGAATTTGTTGCTCGCGGGCGGCGGCATGGCACCGGGCTCGGGCGTTTTTTCGCCTCCGGGCGTTTCCCAGGTTTTGCCGCCGTCATTGGAGCGCTGGATTATCTGCCCGTACCAGCCGCTGGTATGCGACGCATACAGCCGGTTCGGGTCAACCGGCGACCCCTTGATGTGGTAGAGCTCCCAGCCCGCGAAATGCGGACCGCTGACGTCCCACTTTTCGCGCTTTCCGTCCGACTCCAGAACGAATGCACCCTTGCGTGTACCCACCAGGACTCTTACTTTGCTCATCCTCTTTCCTTTCTTTTTTCCTTCCTACCCACGCCGCGGGTGGTGCCATTTGTATCGACGATTGGATCGGCTAAAGATCGACCTGTCAGACAAAAAAAATATGCCGGGGATTGTACTTTAGTTCTGCCCGACTGCTGCCAATGCCACGTGCAAAATGTAAGTTATAGTGCGATAGGACACATCAAGTTTGCAAGGGCTCGTCGCGAAGTACACACTTTCGGTCCCAGGATCGCCGGTCTGTGGGGTTATGCCACTTGGGTTCTGTGGCCTCCGCCGTTAGAATCAAGCGTTGGCATTCATGCCGCCGTGGGCGGGAAAGAGGAGTTCTTGATGGCACACATGGTGAAGTGCGTAAAGATGGGGCGCGAAATGGAAGGTTTGGACGAGCTGCCGTTCGATGGCGAACTCGGACAGCGCATCTACGACAATGTTTCCAAGCTGGCGTGGGAGCAGTGGCAGGAACACATGAAGATGCTGCTCAACGAATATCGCCTGCAACCCTGGAAGAAGGAGCACCAGGAATTCATCGCGCAGCAGATGGACGCCTACTTCTTTGGCGAAGGCGCGGAGAAGCCCAAGGAGTACGTCCCACCGAAGCCGTAGCCAGTCGTCAGTTGTCTGGGTGAAGCGCAAGCGAAAACTCTCCGCCGTGAAAGCTATGAGCCAATCCGGCCTGTTTCGGCTGCTGCCGTCGCTCGACGAACTGCTGCGCCTTCCTGCGATCGAGGCCCTCGTTCAACGCGAAGGCCGAAGCGCGACTGTCGCAGCAGGCCGCGCGGTGCTGGAGCAATTGCGCACCGAAATTACGGCTGGCGAGCTCGACGAGGCACAAATCAGGTCACGGCTCGATGACTTGCCGCCGACGGTGGAGCAAAGGTTGCGGCAGTCGCTGGCCTTCTCGTTGCGCCCAGTCATCAACGCGACCGGCGTCATCCTGCATACCAACCTGGGACGTGCGCCGCTCAGCCGAGCCGCGCTGGAACACATGGCCGAAGTTTCGCTAGGATATTCGAACCTCGAATTCAACCTCAGCAGCGGCGAACGCGGCCAGCGCGACGTTCACGTGGGTCGCCTCTTTGCGAAACTGCTGAACACCGCAGAACGCGAAGTCTCGACCATCATCGTCAACAACAACGCCGCCGCGGTGCTACTGGCGCTGAACTCGCTGGCCGAAGGCGGAGAGGTGCTGGTTTCGCGCGGCGAGCTGGTCGAGATTGGCGGCTCGTTCCGCATTCCCGACGTTATGGCGAAGTCGGGTGCGGTGCTGCGCGAAGTGGGGACTACCAACCGCACGCGAATTGCCGACTATGAGAGCGCAATCTCTGACCGCACCAGGCTGCTGCTGCGCGTTCACCGCTCCAACTTCCAGATCGTCGGTTTCACTGAGCAGCCCTCGCTGGAAGAATTAGTCGCGCTCGCCCGCAAGCACAACATCCCGGTGATGGAAGATCTGGGCAGTGGAGAGATCTTCGACCTGCGCAACGTTGGAGTACGCGGCGAGCCCATGGTCGCCGACAGCCTGCGCGCGGGCGTGGACGTCGTGACCTACAGCGGAGACAAGCTGCTGGGAGGCCCGCAGGCGGGCATAATCAGCGGCGATCCCGCGCTGTTAGCGAAGGTTCGCGCCAATCCGCTGTTCCGCGCACTGCGGGTGGAGAAGATGTTCTATGCCGCGCTGGAAGCCACGCTGCTCGCGTATCTTCGCGAGGATTACGATTCCATCCCGGCGTTGCGCATGATGCGCTTCTCCGAAGACGAACTGGAGCGACGCGCAAACCAGATAGCAGACCGAGTGCGTGCGAACTGCCCGAACTTGCTGGTCGAAGTTGCCGAGTCGCGCTCGGTGCTAGGTGGTGGCGCTGCTCCCGGATCGACACTGCCGACGCGCGTGCTTGCCGTCAAGAGCGCAAGCCACAATGCCGATGAACTTTGCGCGCGGCTCCGCCAGTGGGAGATGCCGATCATCGCGCGCGTGGAAGAAGGACGTGTGCTGCTCGATCTGCGCACGGTCGAACCGGAACAGGAAGAAGCCATCGTCGCCGCCCTGGAGAGCATGTCGAAGTAAGTGGCAACGGTTTACACCATCGGGCACTCCACGCGCACGCTCGACGAACTCGTGACTGCCCTCAAGGCGCACGCCATTTCTACGTTGGTGGACATACGTTCATTTCCCGCGTCGCGCCGGATGCCGCACTTCAACCGCGAATCGCTGGAAGTCGAGCTACCCAAGCATGGCATTGCCTACGTATGGATGAAAGAACTCGGAGGGCGGCGCAAGAAGATCCGCGATGACTCGCCCAACACCGGCCTGCGTAACGACTCATTCCGCAACTACGCCGATTACATGCTGACGAAGGAATTCGCGCAGGGGGTCGAGCGGTTGTTAGAGGTCGCCGCCGGAGGCAATACCGCCATCATGTGCGCCGAGCGCGTGTACTTCCAATGTCACCGCATGCTGGTGAGCGACTATCTCACGGCACATGGCCATACCGTGCTGCACATTGACGACGACAAGCGTCCGTTGCGCGAGCACAAACTGATGGCAGAAGCGCGGCTCGTGGATGGGCAGTTGCTGTACAACGCGACGCAGGAATTGTTCTGAACTACGCTTTTCGCCTTTCTTGCGCGCATCGCTCGATTGCCGCTACCCTAGAGACTCGCGTATGAAACAGGCCGTCTTCCGCGAACGCAACAAGCGGTACTATCGCGTTCTGCACGCCCCCATTTGGATTTGGGTCTTCTGGGTCCTGCCCGGATATCCGCTCACTTACGACCTGTACACTCACGGGCCGGACCGCCGCCATTGGGTATGGCTGGCCATCGTGGTCGCGGTCGTGGCGTGGCGCGGCCTCAATGGGCGCATTCCCGGTTGTGAGCCGGCGCCGTACATCACGCACTATGGGGTGCATCAGCCCAACTTGCGGTATCGCGTGGTGTGCTACACGGCGGCGTGGATCGACATCATCGTTCCTTACGCGCTCAACCTCATCGGGTTGGTCGTGGCTTCTATCAATGGCCGCTGGCTGCTGCACGATCTTTACCGCTACGGCTACTATCCGCTGGCGCTGGCCGTCATTCTGGCGACGGCCCTTGACTGGACGCCACGCGCCAAGCGCGACACCGTGGGCGAGGGCGCCGAGCGGGCCTGGTTCTACGTGGCGATCTGGACCGTGGTGCCGACGCAGGTCATCAATTGGGGCGCGTGGCGCTTTGGCAGGTTCATGGATCTTTCGCCGCTCCCGCTGGCCCGCCTCCGATTGGCGATCTGCCTGCTCTCGACAGCTCTTTTCCTGGTCTTGGGCTACGCCGCGAAGCTGCCGCGCACTCAGCGGCACTACGAAGGTGTGGCCGCGGCAGGAGTGTGAAAATCAGGTGCGGCTGATCTAGGGCTGGCTCGATCCGGAACTCGCCGGCGGAGTAGTCGCACTCGGCAACGGAGCCGGGGTAAGCCCCAAGAAGGTCGTCCCCAGAAACTTTCCATGAGCGTCAAAGTTCCAGGTGAACAGGGCGGTTCCTGCGTGGGCGCAGGCGTGGCAGCCATTGATCAGCGGATACCCTAGAATGAATTGCAATCCGTTGTTAGGACCCGGTTGCGTGTTGGGCCAAGTGGTTCCATCGCGGTCGCCGGGCCAGACGCCGACTTTGGGGAACTGATTCTGCAGGTCCTGGAATTGAAAGCTCTGTTCCATTCCCTTCTGGTCGAGCAGTTTGAGATCTTCGGCATTCACGATCGTGGGCGAGCCGTTCACCAGCAGCAGACCGTTGTTGGTATTCGCCCGCAACGGATAAACGATCCAGGCGACATCCACCGGACCGACGGGGTTAAACCGGCTCATGATACCCACGTCGCCTCGGCTCTGCCGGTAGAGCACCTTCGTAAAGGCCACCGCGGCGCCAGGCGCTCCCGCCTTCGCCATCTGGGCGATAAAGCACTCCGCAAAGCTGGGCGGCTGAGGAGCGTTGTCGCAGGCTTTGTGGGCATTGGCGAGGAACGTGGACGGCATTTGCCAGAGCGCCGACGTGCCGATCTTGTTTCTCGCGGTCCCATCTTGTCCGGTGGGAGTCTTACTTGCCTGGTTCTGCGCAATCGCCGAACTCAGCAAAGCGGCCATTACGGCCAATTGCAGTGCTCTCCGCATGGGGCGTCCCTCCAGCAGCAGGTGTAGTTGTAATCAGCAATGTACCTGAGAGGAGAATTCGAGTCGAGACATCTTCTGCGGCGACAAGAGCGGACCGCAAGAAAAAGGCGGCTATTGGGCCGCCCTGTTCCAACTCTCAGCTCGGGACCTTAGAGAACCTGTACGTTCTCAGCCTGCCAACCCTTGGGCCCTTTGACTACGTTGAACGAGACAGCCTGGCCTTCCTGCAAGCTGCGGAAGCCTTCCGTCTGAATCGCAGAATAGTGAACGAATACGTCTTCCCCATTCTGACGGCTGATAAAGCCGTAGCCCTTCGCGTCATTGAACCACTTAACNNAACTGCTGCGTACAACGTCGATCAATCGAGCAACTTCATCATATCAGCCTATGCGGCAAAGCCAAAGCAATTCCTGCCTGCTGACGCGTGGTGAGTCGTCTGGGGTATGACAAAAACCACTATTCTCAATATGTTACCTTGTTGGAATTGATCCGTTGGCGGATTGAGATAGTGGCTGAATGATTGTAGGAACCGGCATCGACATTGCGGAGGTGGATCGTATCAAGGCGACCATGGAGCGCTTTGGCCGGCGTTTTCTGGAGCGGGTATTTACCTCCGACGAAATTCACTACTGCGAGTCGAAAGCCAATAAGGCAGAGCGCTACGCCGGACGATTTGCCGCCAAGGAAGCGGCCATGAAGGCCATCGGAACCGGCTGGAGTCGAGGCGTCACCTGGCACGATGTCGAAGTCAAGCGCTTCCCTGGTGGCCGGCCCACGATGGCCTTTCACGGCAACGCGGCGGAATTCTTCCAGAAACTTGGGGCAGTCCGCGCCCATCTTTCGATCACGCATACCGAGCGCCAGGCAATGGCCCAAGTCATCCTCGAATCTGACGAAGTCGTGAAAGCCTGATTCTCCGCAGCCCGTGCGAAAGCACTCACCCGTCTGCACTTCACGAACCCACTCCAACGGCCCCCTGCTAAATCCCGACGCCATCAGCTACAATCAGCCTTTCCTATTGCCATGTTGCGCTTTTCGACAGCCGGTGAGTCGCATGGAGAAGCTCTGGTAGCGCTGCTCTCGGGCATGCCCGCCGGAGTCGCGGTCGATCTGGAATTCGTGAACCGCGAGCTATGGAGGCGGCAGCAGGGGTATGGTCGCGGCGGACGCATGCGCATCGAGCGCGACCAGGCACACATACTCAGCGGAGTGCGTCACGGCAAGACGATCGGCTCGCCGATTGCCATGCTGCTGGCCAACAAGGATTGGCAGAACTGGACGGAGGCGCTCCCGGTGGAGGAGGGCGATCCGGCCAAGCACAAGCGCGTGGCTTCGCCTCGGCCGGGGCACGCCGATCTTGCCGGGGCTGTGAAGTACAACTTCTCCGAAGCGCGCTATGTGCTGGAGCGGGCCTCGGCCCGCGAGTCGGCGGCGCGAGTCGCTGCCGGAGCTATCGCTAAACTCCTGCTGCGCGAGCTGGGCATTGAAGTGCTGAGTCATGTGATCGCCGTCGGCGGCGCCCGTCTGGAAGCGCCCGTCGATTGGGAGGCAATCCGCGCTCTGGCAGCGAAGGAAGAGATACTGCTCAGTTGCGCAGACCCTGTAATCGAAACGCTCATGAAGGAGCAAGTGGACGTTGCGCTGCGCACCGGAGATTCTGTCGGCGGGATCTTTGAAGTGGTGGCCCGCAACGTGCCGCCCGGACTTGGCACCTATGCGAATTGGGACGAGCGCCTGGATGCGCAACTCGCCGCCGCCGTGATGTCGCTGCAGGCGGTAAAGGCGGTGGAGATTGGTGATGCGGTCCGCGGCGCAGCTTCCCTGGGTTCGACAGTGCATGATGAAATAGGGTACGAGCGCGAGCAGAAGGGCCCGTTCACCGGCTTCACGCGGCGGTCGAATCATGCCGGAGGCCTGGAGGGCGGAGTTTCCAACGGCGAAGAGATTCGCGTGCGCGGCTACCTGAAGCCGATTTCGACGTTGCGGCGTCCCTTGGGCTCAGTGGACTTCGCCACTCGCGAGCCGGTGAAGGCCGCCTATGAGCGATCGGACGTGTGTGTCGTTCCCGCCGCCGGAGTCGCGGGGGAAGCGATGGTTGCGCTGATCCTGGCGCGGTGCGCGCTGGAGAAGTTCGGCGGCGATTCGCTGCTGGAAGTGCAACGGAATTTCGAAGGCTACTGCCAACAGTTGCGAAACTTTTAAATGGTCTACCCAATCGTGAAATTCGGGGACCCGGTGTTGGAGAAACCGGCAGCCCCCATCACCGTATTCGACGACGAGTTGCGCAAGCTTGTCGAAGACATGTTCGAGAGCATGTACGCCGCCCACGGCGTCGGTCTGGCAGCGCCGCAGATCGGCATCAGCAAGCGCGTTGCGGTGATTGATGTCAGCTTCAAGGAAGATCCCAATGCCAAGATCGTGCTGATAAATCCCGAGATCATCCACACCGAAGGGCGTCTCACTTCCAACGAAGGCTGCCTGAGCCTGCCCGAATTCCGCGAGAAGGTGACGCGGCCACGTTCGGTTACGGCGCGCGCGCAAAACGTGGAAGGTGAAACCATCGAGGTAAGCGGAGAAGAATTGCTGGCGCGCGCCCTGGTGCACGAAACCGACCATCTCAACGGCAAGCTCTATATCAGCCACATCAGCGCTCTGAAACGAGACATTATGAAGCGCAAGATCCGCAAACTGGTCAAGCAGGGTGAATGGTAACGCGCCCATGATGGACTTGGTGTTCTGCGGAACGCCGCAATTCGCGGTGCCCACCCTGGAAAGGCTGCTGGCCGTCGGCTTCCGCGTGAAGCTGGTCGCAACCCAGCCTGATCGCCCCAGCGGACGCGGCATGACGCTGGCGGAGTCGCCGGTGAAACGAGCTGCGCTCGCGCTCGGCCTCCCGGTCGTCCAACCGGAGAAGATTAAGCACAACGATGAACTTCGCACGCAAGTGGAAAGCATTGCGCCGGAAGCAATCGTAGTGGTCGGCTATGGCCGCATCATCCCACAGTGGATGATCGATCTGCCGAAGCTCGGCAACATTAATCTTCATGCGTCGCTGCTGCCCAAGTACCGTGGGGCCGCGCCGATTCAGTGGGCGATTGCGGCGGGAGAAGGTGTCACCGGCGTGACTACCATGCGCATCGACGCCGGCCTCGACACTGGGGACATTCTGCTGCAGACTGAAGAACGAATCTCGCCTGAAGATACTGCGCTCACGCTGGCTTCGCGGCTGGCACAGATGGGCGCCGAGCTCATGATCGCAACCCTTGCCGGCCTGAAGAACGGAACCATAACACCGCGTCCGCAGGACAATGCCAAAGCCACGCTCGCTCCCATCCTCAAGCGGGAAGACGGGCTCATCGATTTCTCGCGCAGCGCGCTGGATGCCTGGAACCGCTTGCGCGGATTTCAACCATGGCCGGGAGCATTCACCAGCTTTCGCAGCAAAATGCTGCACGTCCACTCGGCAATACCGGTTTCCACAGTTGGCATCGTGCCAGCGGGTCACTTCGCAATCGATAGCGGTCGTTTGCTGATGGGCTTTGCGCACGGTACGGCCCTCGAGGTTCGGGAACTGCAAGTCGAAGGCAAGAAGCGAATGAGCGCCCACGACTTCATCAATGGGTATCGGCCACGAAATGATGAACTCCTAGGCAGCTAGGCGAAGCGGTTAGCGTCAAGCTTGGCTTGCAGCGCGGAGTCGAAGGAATCCCGTTTTCCCGGAACTACCTTCTTGTTCTGGCGTGGCTTGGTTTGGCTGGGGATAGCGGCGAAGGCGCGGTGGGAATTTTGCCGAGGCGAATCGCTCGCGTAAACTCGTCGAAGTCTTTGGTGCTCTGGTCGGCGTAGGCGACGCCGAAAGCAACCATGGCCTTATCGAACTTGTCGCTGTTGCCGAGATATCCGGAGATGGCGCAGGAATCGCCCGAGCGAGCGTGTCCCTTGGAAAGCATTTCGCCGCAAACGCGCCCGTACTGCACCAGTCCGTTGCCTTCGAGATCTTCGTTCTCGATGACGCCCTTGTGATCGCGCAACTGGCGAACCAGATAGTCGCGGCCGGCAATGGCCGTCCACCCCAGAAAGATGTCGGATTGCACCTGCATGGCGCGCTGTCCCTGGGCCGTCCGCTGCCCTTGGTTCATGAGAACGCGGCTCTGCGGAACGTAAGGTGCATACGCCGAGGCGTCTTCTTCCTTGATCTGGATGAAGAGCGGATCGTTGAGGGTGCGCCCGAACAGGAGGACAACGTAGTCGCGTACGCCGACGCTACCGATTCCCACAACCCGAAACGCGACATCCTCAATATGGTATTCCGCAAACCAGCGTTGTCTTTCGGGCAAGAGCGTCGCGATATAGCGGCGCAATCCGGCGATGACCTCGGCCGCGGTCCGGCGCGGCAGGTGATATTGCAAGGACTTGTGCTCGCGGAAGCGATACTTACCATCGTGACGCACAGTCAACTGATCGAGGTTGTGCCTGGGCGTTGACCGTTCAGCCTTACGCAACACGGCGAGCACCGGCGAGATATTCAAGTGGCGGAACACCTGATAGCGGGCCAGTTCGAGTACCGTCATCTCGCAGAAGGTGCGCATTGACTCACGATAGCTGCGCGCGAAATCGAGCACAGCCTCCTTGCACTGCTTCTCGGTATTGTTGGCTTCGCGGCCAGCCAGCATCAGGCTCGCAGCCATGCGCTTCACGTCCCATTCCCAAGGTCCGCGGATCGTTTCGTCGAAGTCGTTGATGTCGAAGATGAGCCGTCCGTCCGGGCCGGCATAAGCTCCCAGGTTGCGAACGTGCGCGTCGCCACAGATTTGCGAGTGAATGCCGGTGTTCGGCAGCTTGGCAAGGTCCGCGGCCATTACCGGAACGGCCCCGCGATAGAACCCGAAGGGCGAAGCCGCCATGCGTGCAAACTTGATGGGCAAGAGCTTGGGGATACGACCGCGCTGCGCTTTGCGAAGCAAATCGACAACGCCAAAGTCGCGGTGCTTGGGAGTCCAGTCGCCTTGGCTGACGCGGCTGACCTCGTCGCGGCGAGACTGGCCGAACTTGCGCCGTTCCTCGTGGGTGGATAATTGGGCTGGCTTCGCGGGCATGGAACTGTTGCATCATACCGCGAAATTGCGCAACTGCCGCGGATGCAAGGGATCGGCGCTCCCAAGTTGGGCGGTCTGCCGTGACTTTTCTCCGCAGCCAACGGTGCCTTCACTGCATCTGTGCAACCTGCACGTCAACATGAAAGAGGTTCGCAATGAAGATCGCATTTTTGGGATTAGGCAACATGGGAAGCCACATGGCTGGTCATCTGCATCACGCCGGGCATGACGTCACGGTGTGGAATCGAACTCTATCGAAAGCGGACGGACTACGCGCCCAAGGCGCCAAGGTAGGCAAATCGACCGGCGAGACCGTGAAAGACGCGGAGGCCGTCATCACCATGCTGGCCGATGATCACGCGGTTGAATCGGCAGTATTGCATTCGGGAGGAGTACTGGACCATCTGCCACGAGGTGCGGTGCACATCTCGATGAGCACCATTAGCGTCGCACTGTCTCAGAAGCTGGCCGAAGAGCATGGCAAGCGCGGGCAGCAGTACATCGCGGCCCCGGTGTTTGGTCGTCCCGAAGCGGCGGAGGCGGGAAAGCTGTTTGTAGTGGCGGCGGGCGACAAGTCGGCTGTGGAACGCTGCAAGCCGCTACTGGAGGTGTTGGCGCAACGTGTGTTCGTCATCGGCGATAAGCCGGAAATGGCGAACGTGGTAAAGCTGAGCGGCAACTTCCTGATTGCTTCGGTGATCGAGTCGTTGGGAGAAGCGATTGCGCTCACGCGCAAGTACGGCATCGATCCGCACGCCTATGTAGAGTTTCTGACTAATTCTCTGTTCGCCGCCCCGGTATATAAGACGTACGGCGGCATCATTGCCGAGGAAAAATATCAGCCGGCGGGCTTCAAGCTGCGACTCGGGCTGAAGGATGTCCGGCTTGCCCTGGCCGCGGCCGAAGCTGTCGATGCACCTCTGCCCTTCGCCAGTGTAGTGCGCGATCACATGCTGACCGCCATTGGCCATGGCATGGAGGACATGGATTGGAGTTCGACGGCAAAGCTGGCGGCGGAAAATGCCGGGCTGAAGTGATTGCCGGGACGGATTGGGTGAGCTGATTGCTTTAATGTTGTACTATCTTAGTAGAGGCAATCGTGACCCGAATCCAGTCTCATCGAGCGCAGCAACGTCAGGCGCTGAGCACCTATGTCAAGTTAATGCGCGCCGCCAACTCGGCCCGCAACTATGCTTCGCACAGCCTCGCTGGCGCCAATTTGACCCTGACCCAATTCGCTGTCCTGGAAGCGCTTTATCATTTGGGGCCCATGTCACTGTCGGACATCGCCCGGAAAGTCCTGACCACGGGAGGAAACTTAACCATGGTAGTCGGCAATCTCGAGAAGCTAGGTTTGGCGCGCCGGCAGAGCTGTCCGGAGGACAGGCGCGTGTTGATCGTGGCGCTAACTCCCAAGGGCAAGACCCTGCTGCGCGACATCTTCCCCATGCACGCCGCCGCCATTGTGGAATTCCTCAATGTGCTTAGCCCACAAGAGCAGGAGCGGCTGGGCGATCTCTGCCGGAAGCTGGGGAAACAACCGAAATTCTCCGTTTGACGTACTTCGGTGGCCTTGAATCTTTCTTTAACATTAAAGCATCTTATTGATAGCGGTTCGGGAGGAACATCATGATCACCATCAGGCCATCCGAAGAGCGCGGGCATAACAACCACGGCTGGTTGGATACGCATTTCACCTTTTCATTCGCCGATTACTTCGATCCCAAGTACATGGGTTTTCGCGACTTGCGCGTCATTAACGAGGACTGGATCAGTGCCAGTAAGGGCTTCGGGATGCATCCCCACCGCGATATGGAAATCATCACCTACATCATCGAGGGCGAGCTGAACCATCGCGACAGCACCGGGCGCGGAGCCGCTATCAAGCAGAATGACGTGCAACGCATGTCGGCCGGCACCGGCGTCATGCACAGCGAGGTCAATCAGTCCAAGAAGCCGGTCCACCTGCTGCAGATATGGATTTTGCCGGAGGCGGAAGGTCTGAAGCCCAGCTACGGGGACCGCACCTTCCCGGCCGAAGAGAAACGGAACCGGCTGCGGCTGATCGCGTCACACGACGGGCGCGACGGCTCAACCGCCATCCATCAGGACACCAGCGTGTACGCTTCGCTGCTCGAAGCTGGCAAGAAAGTTGAGCTCGCATTGCCGCCTGGCCGTCATGCCTGGGTGCAGTTGGTCAAGGGAGAGCTTGACGTAAACGGCAGCAGGTTGGCCGAAGGCGATGGCGCGGCGATCAGCGGCGAAACCAAGCTGCAACTGACCAGCGCGGCATCCAATGGCGAGGCGGAATTCCTGCTGTTCGATCTGGCGTAATTCCGGCGGCGACGCTATGCGGCGAAACTGTCGTATGGCGCCGCTCCCAATTACTATCTTCCTGTGGCGGAGCGTAAACCACCTCACAACAAATCTGGTGCGCTGGCTTGGCTCAGCGACACATTTCGCCGTCGCGGCCTATCTGGCGCTGTGCGCTGGTATGCGGCTGGCGCAATTGAGTTGTTGCGGGACCTCACGCCCGCGCGTCGCAAATCGCGCTATGGCGACATCGATTATGACTTCGAGCATGGCGTCGACACGACGTGGGCCAACGTAAGCCTGCGAACTCGTCTTCGCGAGCTGCTTTCAGGAGGCCAGTATCAACCTTCGGAACCCGCGCTGTTTCAGGAGATCCTTAATTCCCTGCCGGTCGCTGTGGATGGCTTCACATTCATCGATCTCGGCTCCGGTAAGGGACGGACCCTGCTGATGGCATCGGAGTACCTCTTCCGGCGAATCATCGGCGTGGAATTGCTTGCGGAATTAAATGAGGTCGCGCAGCAGAACATTGCGCGGTATCACAGCGAGCGGCAGAAGTGTTGCGCCATTGAGTCGCACACCGGCGATGCTCGCTCTTTTGAATTTCCTCGCGAAGCCGTTGTGCTTTACCTATTCAACCCTTTTCCCGAATATGTGCTGCGCGAGGTGCTGGCCAACCTGCATGGTTCTGTGATGGCTTTTCCGCGCGAGGTATATGTCATTTATCACAACCTGATGCACGAAAATGTCTTCGACGAACAAGCATGGTTGCGCCCTGTCCAGCGCACGCACCAGTTTGCCATCTTTGAAGCGGCGGTCCGCGATCTCTAATCGGCTCCGTAGGCCGCAACCGCGACCGACGATATCGCCGACTTCTTCTCTGGCCAGGGCGGCAGGAGCTTCACCAAAACCCCCAGGATGACGAAGGGCAGGACGGTCAGCACGATCGCCGTCAACAATCCTTCGCGAGTCGCAAAAGCCATCTTGTAAGTGGTGTAGCCGAGAAAGCTCTTGGAGAATAGCTGGCCGCCAATAACGACATTCCAGCGCATGGCGAAGATGCCGATCATGGTCAAACATCCGGCAACCACATAAATTCGTTTGCGCTGCTTGGCCGCCAGCTTCACCACCTGGGTCAGGCCAATCAGTAAGATCGGAAGGACCGTGCCTAACAGGATTTGAATTACCACTTGCGACAAGAACAAACGCGTGTGGACCATGAAATCGAGGCTGCGGAACGATTCGTCGGCTTCGTAGATGCGGTGGATCAGGTCCAGCATCTCCAGGCTGAAGTCGATGATGAAGGTGTAGAACAGGTATTTTGCCACCGTGTCCACGCAGTCCATATCAATCGGCTCCCGGCGGAGCCGGCACATGAGCATATAAAGCAACATCACGATGGCAATGCCCGATACCATGGCGGAGAAAAGGAACACCACAGGCATCAGCGGCGAGGACCACCACGGGTTCGCCTTCACCGAGCCAAAAATAAAGCCGACATAGCCATGCAGCAGGAACGCGGAGGGGATGCCGATCACGGTGACCAGCCAACCCACTCGCTCGTCGATATGCAGCGAACGCTCGCTGATGTTGGTGGATCCCAGCGTCAGCACTCGGTATACCAATCGCTTCCAACCGGTTGTGCATTGCGACATCACCACGATGTCGCGCCGGTAGTCGAGCCAGATCTCCACCACCAGCACAGCCAGCAGATACCACAGGTACACGAAGCCAAACATCGCCATCGCGGACGATCGGTGGGGCGTCAGGTACATTTCGAACGAACGCTCCGGATGTCCCAGATGCAGCTGCAAGGGCAGAGGAGCGACGATCAGGAAAGCAAGCGCCGTCAGCAGGGCCAGCCGATAGGTGGGCTTTACCGCCTTCACCATGAACACGCGTTCCAGCGACGCCAGAATGAACGCGCCGGCTACCAGTCCCGTAAGGAACGGATAAAGCACGATCAGTACGCTCCATTGGAGCTCCACTTCGTTCGGGTACATGAAGCCTTCAACCGGAATCTGCAACAGGAGCTCCTTATCGCACCGAGCCATCCAAGCCGTTGTAAAACAGCTTCGAGCGGGTGGCCAGGTAAGGTTTTAGAACTTGCACGCTATGAGTTTTCAAAAACTCATGAATCGGATCGTTGGGATTTTTCAAGTCAGCAAGCTGGCGCGCGCCCGTCGGGCAGTTTTCGCAGCAGGCGGTCGTGAGCCCTTTCGTAATGCGGTGATAGCAGAGCGTACATTTCTGGGCGGTTTTCTTCTTCGGATCGACGAAACGGCAGCCGTACGGACATGCTTGCACGCAATAGCGGCAGCCCAGGCAGTATTTTTGGTCCACCAGCACCACGCCATCAGGACTGACAAAGGTTGCGCCCACCGGGCACACCTGAGTGCAAGGTGAGTCGGCGCAGTGATTGCACATCTTGGGAACGAAGAAATTCTTCCCGTCGCTTACCGAAGTCGGCAGAAATCCGTTCTTGCCGCCATCGGGCGAATCCACCTTGGGGTTTTCAATGTCATAGTCGGAGACGTGATAGCGTTCGACCCAGGTACGGAAATAGCCGTCAGGAACTTGGTTCTCCATCTGGCAAGCCCGGACGCAACTGCCGCAGCCAATACACTTGGTGATGTCCACCAACATTCCCCACCAGTGCTCCGTCATGTTGTAGTTGGGTGAAGCCTCAGGCGTTCCCGCCAGGATGCTCTTCCACGCAACCGCGGCAGCAGGTAACAGAATAAGCAGTTGACGGCGAGTGATACTCATTGGCTGCCTCCCGCAACCGCAACGATGGCGGGACTGTGGGGCTGGTGGCAGGTTTCGCAAGGCGCCCCGCCTGAATGCTCGGCAGAGACGACCTGGGGAAAGTTCTTCGGCTTGGCCAGGTTTGCCTCGTGACAACGGACGCACAGCACGGCGGTGTCCAGCTTCGCTGGCTGTACCGAGGCCGGATCATCGGCGTGTGTCGCCAGCGGCCCATGACACGCCTCGCAGGCAACTCGCTTATGCACGCCCTTGCTCTTCACTTCCAGGAGATCGGCGTGGCAGCTTTCACATACTTGATGGCCGGCATAGGAAATCGGCAGCGCTGCGGTCTCCTTGATTGCATTGCCCCGATAATGTCCGTACTGCCCAAAACTGCGCGGGACAAGGACCCCCCGGAACGCCAGGAACAAAACGCCCCCCACCAGGAAGACCGATGCCAAACGGAAGAGGTGACCTGCATCTTTGAACGCTTTCATAGCCGGATTTGCAACCATCCATTCCGGCAATCGTGGCTGATTGTATGGCTAACTCGATGCATTTCTGCCTTCTTCATAAGTGTCCCTGGGCTGGGCGGTTTCGTGAGCTGCTTAGTAGATATATGAGATGAGAAGGGTCCCAGGCCGCCGTGTTCCAGGTCACACAGGGTTGTGACGTTGTCACTCCGGGCAACTCGGACAGTAAAAAGGGGAGTCAAGCAAGCAGACTTGTCCCGCTTGCGTTAAGACAACCTCAGATGCGTTCTGGAACTGCTCTAGAAGCCCGGTCCCGTCGGATAGGCGGGCAGGTCCGGTGGCCTTGGCGGCAACTTCATCGGGTGCGCATTCATCTCCTGCGTCACCACATCAATCGCCTTTTCCAACTGGGGATCATGTCCGGCCATGACCAGGTCGGGCCGATTGTCGATCACAATGTCCGGTTCCACGCCGCGGTTCTCAATGAGCCATTTGCTATCGAGTCCATAGAGCGAAAACTCCGGACGGGTGATGTATCCCCCGTCAATCAGGTCAATCTCCCCGCGAATCCCGCGCACACCGCCCCAGGTTCGCTCGCCGATAAGCGGACCCAGCTTGTAAACCTTGAAATAGTAGCTGAAGAAATCGCCGTCGGACGCCGCATAGTGGTTGGTGATGCAAGCCATGTGTCCATAAAAGACATTTGACGGAATGGTGTCGGCTTGCCAGTTGCGGGCTGAATCCATGCCGGAGAGCACGCGCCGCAGCCGCTCGAAGATAATCTGATCGACGAAGCCGCCACCGTTGTAACGCACGTCGAAGATCATTCCCTCTTTGCGAATCTGCGGAAAATATTGCTTGACGAAAGCGTTTAACCCGGCCGCACTCATGTCAGGCAGATAGACATATCCAATGCGGCCACCGCTGGCTTGTTCCACCTTGCGCCGGTTGGTTTCAATCCAGTTCAGTTCATGCAGACCGATCTCGTTGGGAATCGGCCTCACTACCACATTGTGGGAGCCCTCCCCCGTAGGTTTGCTGTTGACCGTGAGCGTCACCGCCTGATTGACGGTGTTGATGAACAACTGGTCAGGGTTCTGAGGGATCCGCAGTTGACGGCCATTGACGGCCAGCAGGTAGTCGCCTTCTTTGACCAACACCCCAGGCTCGGTCAGTGGCGAACGCAGATTGCCGTTCCAGTTCTCGCCCGGATAGATCTTGGCGATCCGGTACCTTCCACTACTTGTATCGGGCGCAAAGTCGGCGCCCAGCAATCCCACATTGACGCCGTCGATCTCGGGATAGTCTCCCCCACCCACGTAGGTATGGGAGTTGGAAAGCTCTCCAATCATTTCGCCAAGGACGTAAGTCAGGCTCAGACGATCAGCCACATAAGGCAGGAGTTGCGCATATTTATCGCGCTGCTGCTCCCAGTTGACGCCATTCATGGAGGCCTCGAAGAAATAGTCGCGTTGCTGGCGCCACACTTCGTTAAAGATCTGCTTCCATTCGGCTCGCGGATCCACCTCCATGCTCAGGTTGTCGAGTTTAAGGACCCCATCGCCAACCTTCGCCAGCGAGCTCTTGTCGGCGCCTCCGTGACCGTCCCCTTCACCGGAAGGTACCTTGGCATCGATGATGCCATACATGTGCGGGCCGCCGCCTCCCTCTTCCGACTCTGCCTCTTGCGGCCCCGACTTGGGAGCAGCATAGAGAATCCTCTTCCCGTCAAAGGACAACACGTACTGGTCGGCGCCCTCCACTAGCACATGATCTTTGCGCTCCTTCAGGTCGAAGGCGTGCAGGGCAGGTTGTTCTCCCGGCAACGGACCCGAAAGGCCCTGGATGGGAGACACTACATAGAAGACGAGGCCCTTGGCGGCAGCCAGGTTTTGCACATTGCCCGGCGGAATCGGCAGCGCCACAATGCGATTCTGAATGCCCTCCAGGTCCACACGGAAGTTCTTCAGCGGAGGGCGTGTTCCAGGCTTCTGCTCGGCCGCGGCAGTTTCGGCTTTTCTCTTGTCGTCGCTGGACTCGGTCTGCGGCTGCGGAGCCGCCGAAGGCTTCGTCTTCGGCTTGGGGGTTTGCGGCGGTTGTCCCGTTGGCTTCTGGTTGCCGGGGGTCGGCGTCAGCAGAACATCAGGCGCCTGCGCGCTGGTAACCTCGTCGCTCAACACCGGAAGTGGTGAAGGCTCATCCGCGCGCAAGGTGACGATATAAACCCGTCCCGCTTTGGGGTTGGCAAACTCCATATCAAAGACGCCCAGCACTTCGTTGAAGTCGCGGTTGGACAAGAAGTAGAGATATTTGCCTTCGGGATCGAAGTAAGGCGCCGAGCTGTCGCTGGCGCTGGTCGTAACCGGCGTACTCTTCCGGTCATCCGCGCTGTAGAGATAGATCACATGATTGCGGTTGTCCGATGTTTTGGCGTACGTGACCCAATGGCTGTCGGGAGACCATGCGTAATCGTTGATGTCGTCGTAAAGCCCTTTGTCAATGAGGACCGGCTTCTTCTCCTGAACGTCAACATAGAAGAGGCGCGCCTCCTTGTCGGCAAACACCAGCTTCTGGCTGTCGGGCGCCCAGACCGGCGGCAGGCGAAACATCTTGCCGTCAGACGTGATCCTGACCTCCTGACCCAGACCGTCCTGCGGCGTCATGTACAGCTCGTCTTCGCCAGTCCGGTCCGAGATGTATGCCACCCAACGTCCGTCCGGCGACCAAGCTGCGTACTTCTCGCGAATTCCCGGCGTCCGCGTCAGGTTACGGATGCTGCCTTCCTTGGCCGGAACCGTGAAGACGTCGCCCCGCGCGGTGAACACCGCTCGCTTGCCGTCAGGTGAAATGTCGAAAGCGCTGATCAGCTTGCTGACGTTCGCCCAATGGGGCCGGGCCTGTTCGCGGTCCCCCGGCAGATAGATTGTCAGCTTGCGAGGCTGTTGTGTATTCAGGTCGAAGAGGAACAGAAACCCGCCGTTCTCGAACACGATCTCGTCGGGCCCAAGGCTGGGCCAGTTCACGTCGAACTCCGTGAAGTGCGTCAGTTGCTTGATCTCGCGCGTGTTCAGGTTATAGCTGTATAGGTTCAGGCGATGTTCGGGCCCACGATCGGAATCGAAGTAGATGGTGTCGCCGCGCCACATGGGAAAGGTGTCAGTCCAATCCTCGTGCGGCACAACGTCGATAGCGTGGCTCTTGAGGTCGTAAATTGTGATGTCCTGGGCCATGCCTCCCTGGTAACGCTTCCAGGTACGGAAGTTCCGGAAGATGCGGTTATAGGCGATGCGACTACCGTCCGGCGAATACGAGGTCAGTCCGCCTTTATCGAGCGGCAACGGCTCGGGAAGTCCGCCCTCGACGCTGACGCTATAGAGCCGGCCGAACCAGTCGTTGAAGGTGTCGCGACGGGTGAGAAAGACGATGTGTGTGCCGTCCGGCGTCCACGTAATGACCTGGTTATGAAAGCCCATGCGTTCGTTGAGGTGGCCGCCTCCGGGATTAAAGGTCAATTGTTTGGGTTCACCGCCTTCCGAGGGCATGACATAGACGTTGTAGTTGCCGTCGTACTGAGCGGTAAAAGCGATCCACTTGCCATCGGGCGAGAACTTGGCAAAAAGTTCCTGCCCGGGATGGCTGGTCACACGGCGCGCAACCCCGCCGTCTTTGGCAACCAGCCATATATCGCCTCCATAGCTGAAGGCGATTTTGTCTTTGTAGACATCCGGAAAACGCATTAGCCGGCCTTCAGGAATTGCCTGCGCGGCACTAAGTATGGTCAATGTGAGTAGAAGAGTTATGATTGCGCTTCGCATCCAGGACATCAGCTTTCCTCCAATGCATGGGAACCGCAAATTGTATAGAAAGGCGCACGCCAAAACCAATCGGCGTGCAAGGAGGCGTGAGGTCCGCCTCGTCACCAAGGAGCGATATGCCAGTTCTGCTACGATTTGAACGCGCCACAAGATCGAAGTGGAACCGGCAATACCTTAAAGACGTGAAGTACATAAGTGGCGATTCTGCGTGACCGGAAGGCCAAGCAGGCCGACGAGCTTGTAAACCATGGGAACGCTGAAGCAGGATTTCCGTTACGGACTTCGCATGTTGCGCAAGAACCGCGGCTTCACCGCCGTCGCGGTGATCACATTGGCCCTGGCGATCGGCGCCAATACGGCCATCTTTTCGGCCCTGTATCCGGCGCTGTTGCGCCCTTTGCCCTACCGACAACCCGACCGGTTGGTGACCCTCGGCGAGAACCGCCCCCAGCTGCCTTGTTGCAGCTATGTTTCCTCATACCCCGATTACCTGGACTGGAAGCGCACCGCGAAAAGCTTCGCCTCGCTGGCCGGATTTGCCGACGATAGTTTTGTCCTCACCGGAAATGGCGACCCCAAAACCATTTATAGCGCCATGGTAACGCCGGACTTTTTCGGCACTCTGGGTGTGAGGCCCTTGCTGGGCCGCGATTTTGTTGCCGGTGAAGACATGCATGAAGGTGGCCCGGCGGTTGCCATCCTGCGTTACGACTTCTGGCGAAGCGATTTTGCTGCCGACCCACATGTCATCGGGCGCACCATCCATCTGGACAACAAACCGGTCACGGTGGTCGGCGTTCTGCCGCGGGACTTCGAATTTGCGCCCGAGGGTGCGGCCCTACTCTGGGTTCCGCTGTACACCACCCCGTATACTGCAACCGCTCGAAACCTTCGTTGGCTCAACGCGATCGGACGTCTTGCGCCGGGCGTTGGCCCGGAACAGGTGCGCGCAGAGATGCAAGGCATTGCTGCCCAACTGGCGCAGGAATATTCCCGGGAAAACGCTTCCGTCTTCGTTACCGTGGGAAGCTTGCGCGACGAGATCGTCGGCAACGTTCGGCCTTTGCTGTTGATCTTATTTGGAGCGGTGAGCTTTGTGCTGCTGATCGCCTGCGCCAACGTTGCCAATCTGTTGATGACCCGCTCCATCGATCGACGTAGGGAATTTGCGGTGCGTGCTGCCCTGGGCGCCAGCCGCCTCCATTTGCTGGCCCAACTGCTCACCGAAAGTCTGCTGCTTTCGGCGCTGGGCGCAATCCTCGGCGTGCTGGGAGCGGTTGTGGGGGTGCGGTTGCTGGTCGGCGCAATCCCCGAGGAGCAGCTGCAATCGATGCCATTCCTGGCTGACGCCGGCATTAACTTTCCCGTGCTGGCTTTTGTCTGTGGCATGACCGTTCTGACGGCCATTTTGTTCGGGGTGGGTCCGGGTCTTGCCGTTTCGCAAACTCCGCTGAGCGAGGTATTGAAGGACGAATCGCGAGGTGGAACCAGCGGCGCTCATGTGCGGCTTCGCAATGTGGTGGTTATCGGCGAAATCGCCATTTCCATGGTGCTGCTGATTGGCGGAGGCTTGATGCTGCAAAGTCTGCGCAAACTGTTAAAGCAAGACCCTGGATTCAGTGCACAACATGTCTTGACCTTCGGCGTCAACCTCCCTGGTGTGTCCTATCCGCGGGCCAAGGTCTGGCCGTTTGCCGATCCCAATGGCCTCCGCTTCGAGCATGAGTTTGTCGAGCGTCTGCGCAATGTGCCGGGCGTGCAAGGGGTCTCAGGAGTAAGTGGGCTGCCGGCCAACGAGAACCTCAACAGGAATCGGTTCGCGGTCGAAGGTCGGCCCAGCCGGGAAGGTCAAGACGAGGCTTGCATGAGCAGGCGAGTGGGAACGGACTACTTTGCCGTCATGAAAATCCCGCTCATCGCCGGCCGGGTTTTCGCCCCGGCGGACGGGGTGGACGCGCCCCCAGTTGCCATCGTCAACCAGGCTTGGGTGAAGCGTTACGCCGGTGGGCAGGATCCGATCGGGCGGCGCCTGCGGCTCACCTTTTCGCCCAATGAACCGTTCCGTCAGATCGTCGGGGTCATTGGTGATGTGGCTGAAGATAGCCTGGCGGCCCCGCCATCGCCCGCCATGTACCTCCCGCTGGACCAGGATTCCGGGTTCACCATCTTCCTCGGCTATGTGATTCGCAGCCGACAGGACCCCACGGCCTTGATCGGTTCAGCGCGGGCTATCCTGCGCGAACTGGATCCGCAGCTCGCCATCGTGGAACCGCGTTCCATGGAGCAGATCGTCAATCAGTCTCCAGCTGTGTTCCTGCGACGCTATCCGTTTTATCTGATCGGAACCTTCGCCACCCTGGCCCTGGTTCTCGCCATGATTGGCTTGTACGGCTTGATTTCGTACGCGGTCGTGGGACGCACGCGCGAGATTGGTATTCGCCTGGCATTGGGTGCGCAACGTAAAGACATTCTGCGGCTCATTCTTCGTCAAGGAGTGATCACCACCGGCATTGGAGTGGGTGTCGGCCTGGTCGCGGGATTGGCATCGACGCGAGTAATGGCGAGCCTGCTCTACGGCATAGACTTGGGTGATTGGATCGTCTTCGCCGCCATCGCCACCTTTTTGGCGGCAATCGCCATTACCGCGTCGTATATTCCGGCTCGCCGAGCAACCCAGGTGGATCCCATGGTCACCCTGCGCAACGAGTAGTCGCGTGGGCTGTCGCGTAGGCCTAATGTATCCGGCTTGTGCGGGCAGGGCCGGCCTTTCAAGACGGTGTCGCCGCCGTGCCCCGGCTGGTTCAAAGTCTCCTGGCGCGACAACCTCTCTCCCCGTCGGCTACACTGAATCCTTACCTGAATGGTTGATCTATCCATTGCGAGTGGCAATCTCGAATTGCACGTCCGCGGAGCTGACCAGCTCTGGGCGCTGAAGAGTTCCCTCGAAATCCCGCTGCGACACGTCGCCGGGATTCGGGCCGACCCGTCCGTTGCTCGGGGTTGGTGGCACGGCATTAGACTGCCGGGAACCAACATCCCCGGGGTGCTGACCGCCGGCACGTTTTATCAGCACGGCAAGCGGGTCTTTTGGGATGTGCATAATCCCGAGAATACCGTCGTCATTGAGTTGCGCGACGAACGCTACGATGAGCTGATCGTGGAGGTCGCCGATCCTCAATTGATTGTCGAACAGGTCAGGGCGGCGTTGCCGAACAGTAACGAAGCGAAATCATAAAATACAAAGATTACCTATGGCATGGTTCAAGCGGGAACACGGCGAGCTCGACACTTCGGGGGAGAAGCGGGTAAAGACCGAAGGCCTCTGGGTCAAGTGCGACCAGTGCCGCCAGATCATCTGGAAGAAGGATCTCGACCAGAATCTGCATGTCTGCCCGAAATGCGAGCGCCACTTCCGCATCGACGCGCGCACCCGCCTCTCGTACCTGCTGGACGACGGCAAATACCAGACGGAAGACGGCAACATCGTCTCCACCGATCCGCTGAAGTTTACCGACCTCAAGCCCTACGCCGATCGCCTGCAACGCTCGCAACGTGATACCGGGCTCAATGACGCTGTCATCAACGCCCGCGGCACGCTCCACGGCAAACCGGTCATTGTCTGCGCGATGGAATATGCCTTCATAGGCGGCTCGATGGGCGCGGTCGTAGGCGAGATGATCACTCGCGCCATCGAAAAAGCCACCTCGGAGAAGGTACCGCTGATCGTAGTTTCCGCCTCCGGTGGCGCGCGCATGATGGAGGGCGTTGTGAGTCTGATGCAGTTGGCCAAAATCTCCGCCGCGCTGGCCCGCATGGACGATGCCAAAGTGCCTTACATTTCCGTGATGACCGACCCCACCACTGGCGGCGTGACCGCTTCCTTTGCCATGCTCGGCGACCTGAACATCGCCGAACCCGGCGCCCTGATTGGTTTTGCCGGGCCGCGCGTCATTGAGCAGACCATCCGCCAAAAGCTGCCCGAAGGTTTCCAGCGCAGCGAATTCCTGCTGCAACACGGCATGCTCGACGCCGTGGTGCATCGCCGCGAACTGAAGAACTACATCGCGCGCGCGCTGGAGTTCATGACCGTGCCGGCGTCGTAGCCACGTTTACCTCCCTCGTTACCGCCAACAGTGCCGCCCGCGTCGTAGAATCAAAGGTATGAAAGCCGTCGTCGTCACTCGTTCCGGTGGTCCCGAAGTCCTCGAAGTACGCGACATGCCCGATCCGCAACCCAAAGCTGGCGAGGTGATCGTGCGTGTGGAAGCTGTGGGCATCAACTTTGCCGATACGCTTTCGACACGCGGCACTTACAGCGGCACTCCGCCGCCGCCGTTTATTTCCGGGCGGGAGTTCGCCGGAGTGGTCGAATCCACCGGCGATCGCGTAATGGGCTACACCCAATATGGCGCGGCCGCCGAGAAGATTGCCATGAAACCCAAGTTCCTTTGGCCCCAGCCGAAAGGCTGGAGTTCGGAGCAGTCGGCTGCCTTCCCGGTGAATTTCCTGACGGCTTATTTGGCCTATTGGAAGGCCGGACTCACGCCCGACGCCTTCGAGCCGGTCCTCCGCCACGATCTGCAGCGGCGTCGGGTGCTGATCCATGCCGCCGCCGGGGGAGTGGGCACGGCCGCCGTTCAGATCGGACAGTTGCTGAGTATCGAAACTTATGGAACGTCGTCGTCCCAAGAAAAACTTGACCGGGTGAAAAAGCTCGGACTTGACCACGGCATCAACTACCGGGAGACGGATTACGAGCAGCGCGTCCAGGAGCTAACCAACGGCGAGGGTGTGGACGCTGTCTTCGAGATGCTGGGCGGCGAGCATACCGCCAAAAGCCTGCGCTGCTGCCGGCCCTTTGGGCGGGTCATCATCTATGGCACCGCGACCGGACAGCGCCACCAGTTCGACACCGGCGCCATGATGGCCAAGAGCCTCAGCGCGCACGGCCTGTGGCTCAGCATACTGGCCAAGGATCACGATCTGATCGGCCGCAGTTTGCAAGCCATGCAACCGTGGATCGAACAGGGCAAACTGCATCCCGAGATCGGGCACATCCTGCCGATGGAGCAAGCCGGCGAGGCCCACCGCCTCATGCTGCAGCGCGCCAATTACGGCAAGATCGTGCTCAAGATCGGCTAGCTCTCGCGGGCGTCGCCAAGCCCGCGGCGATGGTACGCTGGGACATGTTCCTCGCATCGCTAACCGGCTTTGCCGCGGGCACGCTGTGCACGCTGGCGTATCTTCCTCAGGCCTTGCACTCCTTCCGCAGCAAGTCCGTCCGCGATCTCTCGCTGCTGATGCTGATCAGCCTCAACGCAGGGCTGCTGCTATGGGTGAGCTATGGCTTCATGATCCACTCGCTGCCCATCATCTTGCCGAATGCGGTGACTTTCTTCCTCAGCGCGCCTTTGCTGATAATGAAGCTGCGCTATCGGGAGAGCGTTAACCCTGGCGAGACCGGCCGAGGTTAGAGTTCCACGATTGCTGTAACCCTGAGTTGGTTCCGCAGGATCGGCCTGCATCCGCACAGGCCCCTGTCAGAAGACTTGCAGGGCCGGAGCGTTTTCCCTGTCACCGTGCGGCTTTACCACGATCTCCACATCCTGATCGAGGGCCACCAGGAAGCGCAGAAGGCGCTCAACGGAAAACTGCCGGAACTCACCGCGCAGCATCTTCGAGACATCGGGCTGGCGGACTCCGAACAACTCAGCGGCCTCCACCTGTTTCAGGCCGCGATTTTTCATGATCGTGTCGATCTTGAATACAAGCTGCGCCTTGACCAAATGCTCTTCCGCATTCGGCACGCCGATGTCCTTGAAGACATTCCTGCTTCCGGTTTCATATCGCTTCCTATTGCTCATGGCTTCATCTCCCTGGTAATCTGTTCTGCTTCGCGAAGTCGTTGCTTGATCAAGTCCATATCCCGCCGCGATGTCTCCCGTCCGGTCTTCGATTTCTTCTGGAAGGCGTGGAGGACATATACCGTCCCGGCATATCGCAAGGTGTACACCGCGCGAAACGTGTCGCCGCGGTAGTCACTGACGATTTCCAAGACCCCTGCCCCGCCAAAGCCGCTCAGCGCCTTCGCGTCGCGATGCTTGTTGCCGCGTTGTGCGACGTACAGGCATAGCCCATGTGGTCCTGTACGGGCTCGGGAAATTCGCGCACGTCTTTGCGGCTCGATCCCACCCAGATCACCGGCTTCAAAGACGGTTCAGCGGTCATTGGCGCGCCATCAATATAGTGATTTCACTATACGCTGTCAAGGGAAGTCCATCCCCGTCTCCGCGGATTTTCTCTGTCCCAAGCCGCCGACGGAAGGATACTGCATCTAAAATGCCGTGACTGGAAAACGGCTCGGTCGGGATGACAATGCAAGAAGGAAGTCGCCTGTCCTGGCTGAAGACTGACGGCTGAGTGCTGACGGCTTAATGCTAAGTGCCAAAAGCTAAGTGCTCAGCCCTAGCCCCAGATTTGCTTGGCGAAGAAGTAGATGGTCAAGGTGAAACCGATCACGATGACGATGGCGCGCACGTACTCCGGCTTGGTCTTACGCGCGAAGAAGGCGCCGAAGTAGCCACCGGTTATGGCGCCAATGATCATGAGTATCGCTTGCGGCCAATACACGACGTGCGGCGTCACCACAAACAGGACCGTGGCCACGCCGTTGGACACCGTGGTCAGCCAGGCCTTGAGCGCATTCATGGTGTGGATGTGGTCCATGCCCAGAAGGGCCAGCATGGCGAGGATGAGGATGCCGGCGCCGGCGCCGAAGTAGCCGAGATAAAACGCGATGAACAGTTGCAGGAAAATCCCGCGGCCGGTGGCGAACTCGTGATGTTCTCCGTGCTCGGCCCGCTGTCGTACCCAGCGCGTGATCCCTCCGCTCATCATGAAAATCAGGGTGGCGATCAGAAGCAGCCACGGCACCAGCCTCATGAAGGTTGCCGGCGGGGTGATGAGCAGGACATAAGCGCCAAGAAAGCCTCCGAGAATGCCGGTCACCGTGAGGGGCACCAGGACACGCCGCGGCAGGCTGCGAAACTCGGTGCGATAGGCCCAGACGCTGGCCGGTTGTCCCGGCCAGAGCGCGACCGTGTTGGTGGCGTTGGCGTTTATGGGCGGGATGCCGACAAATAACAGCGTGGGAAAGGAAACGAAGCTGCCGCCGCCAGCCACCGAATTGATGGCTCCCGCGAGGAGGGCCGCGAAAAATAGAATGGTCCCGTGAGCGATGTGCATACGCAAAGAAAACCGATAGTATCAGCCGCAGGGATGAAACAGGAAGCGATCACGGCATGATGATCCGGCTGCCCGGCTCGTCCGCGGCGGCGATTGAGGATTGCGCCTGCTGGAATTGTTGGTGCAGGAAATCTAGAAATCCACGCGAGCGCGGCCGCCCGGAAGTGTGGATGTGCGCCAGCCGCAGCACCAGCACCAGCACCTTCAACACCTCGGCATCCTTCAGCGTAGTGTGTCCGAGGTGTTCTCGCTCCAGTTGGCGAAATTCTTCCAGAAGTTGACGCACCGCTTCGATGAGCGCCTGCTGCGCAAGGCCCGTCGGCACTTGCTCATACACCAGGCCCGAGCCGATCAGTGTATGGTAGCTTGTGGCCAGGTTGGCTAGGGCGGCAATCACTTCCCGGTCAGTCAAGCTGCGGTCGCTGCGTGAAAGCCTGCCAATCCTGTGCAGAATCCCGGAAACCACCGGCTCGCGATCGTGGAGAAATTCGTCGGAGAGTTCGATCCTGGGAAATACTTCCTCCGGCGGAGCGTCTTCCAGCTGTCGCGGCTTCTGGTGCTGGCGCGCTTGCTGCAGGTAAGGACACTCGGAGGGACAGTCGAGTGTGAGCTCACGCTGTTCACCACAGCATTGCGGGCAGATGCGTCCATGGACTGCCAGGCAAAAGCGTTTTTCCTTGCGGTCACTGCAAATGGCGCAGCTCAAAGGTGGTACCCCACGGGCCAGCTCATCGGCCCCAATCTCCCATTATGGCACTTTCACCCAAGCGCGGGTCCGCCGGACCCGCATGGGCAGTGGCTTTGCGAGCACGACCTGTGGAAAAACCGCATAGAATATGGCGAAAATGTTCCCCACTCCCATGAGGTTGGTGTAAGATACGCTCAACTTGAGCATTTTTACTGCTCAAATTTTCAAGGAGGATTACTAATGGCAACAGGCATGACCAAGACCCAACTGGTCCGTCACATGGCCGAGAAGCACGAGTTGAACAACAAACAGGCTGCCGCATTTCTCGAGTCGCTCGCGGAAGTGGCAATCAAAGAGACCAAGAAGAACGGCGTATTCGTGGTACCGGGTCTGGGCCGTTTAGTAAAGTCGAATCGCAAGGCGCGCATGGGCCGCAATCCGCAAACCGGCGAAGCGATCAAGATTCCTGCCAAAGTCGTGGTGAAGTTCCGCGTGGCCAAGGCCGCGAAGGACGCAATCGCCCCCAAGAAGTAGCTTCCTGTTTTCCGATGCAAAGGCCGGCTGCATGCCGGCCTTTTGCATTTGGTGGCTAGTGGTCAGTGGATAGTGGATAGTGGATAGTTAGTGGCGGCCACTAGGACGGAAGGAGACGACCCCATGCCGATGAAGAACCCACCTCATCCCGGAGATTTCATCCGGTCGGAGATCATTGTCCCCGCGCCAGAAGCACGGCCCGGGCGCCCAATTTCCGATCCGTCACATGCGCATGTGCGGCGCGTCACTGATTCCCGGTGATAAGGCGGCTTACAAATATATTGTTGGGCCGGTTCCCTGCCGCAGGTGAGTTATGTTGACTTTCGCTTTGTTTCCCATCGTTCTATTCTTCCTTGGCGCAATTCTTGTCACCGGTCTGCCGGTGGCGTTAAGTCTTCAAAATTACTACCAGAACCGCGGCCGGCAGTCGGCACTTTGCCCGGACTCGGGGCAGCGGGTGGACATCGAAGTTGACCATGAATACGCGTTCTGGACCGCTCTGCGGGGCAAGGAACATTCGCGGCTGATGTCGTGCTCGCGCTGGCCGGAGAAAGGCGATTGCGGACAGGAGTGCCTGGCGCAAATCGATCCTTCTCCGGAGAACGTGAATCGCCTTCTGAGCAAATGGCATGAAGGCAAAAGCTGTGCAATCTGCGAGCGCAGCCTTTCTCCGTCGGATTGGAGACGGAGCCGGCTGGCGCTGCTCAACGAGCAGCACAAACTGTTCGAGTTGCGTCACATGCATCTCGACGAGCTACAGTCGACGCTGCAGCACATGCGGCCGCTGTGCTGGAACTGCCATCAGGAAGAACGCGCCCGGCAAGCCGCTCCGGCTCGGCTGTTCAAAGGGGATCGTCACAGTTGGAGCCCCGCAGTCGGGGAATAAGGGGCTGGAGATCTTGGTTGTAGGCGCGGCAGGATTGGCCCCTGCCGCGATGCCACTCGTCGGCAGAGGGGAACGGCTCCCGTTCCCCTCTTTTTCAATGCTACTTATTGCTGCTGCTACGACGCCGATGGCTTGCCTGCCCAATTACCAGGACTGCGATAAGGTCAACGCGCGTTGGCCTTTCACGGCGCCATCGCTGGAGGTGACGTGAGAGTACAATCCGTAGCGGGAATGTCGATGAAGCGTCTGGCGATTCCAATCATGATAGTGCTTGCGCTCAGTAGTGTCGGCTGGTCGCAAACCGCCCCACGGCCGACGACACCGAACCAGCCCGTGAAAAAGTCGCCCTTGGCGGGTTACGCTGGCACCTGGGTTGGAACTTTTGAGGAGCGTCCGTGGCTGACCGTGCAGTTGGCGTTGCAGGGCCAACAGCTTTCCGGGTCGTTGCGCCGCGCGAATGACCTCAAATTCAACGACGCGGGCGAACTCAAGAGCGTGGGCGACACTGAGGTCACCGAGGTCATCCAAGAGGCGGCCCTCAACAATGACGGCTTGCTGTTGACCACGAAGAACCCGGACACCAACGAGACGGACCGCTTCACCATGCGGCTGACGGGCGAAACCACCGCCGAACTCAGAATGAGCGCCATGTCCATGCCTCCCGGGATGCCCAAGCTGAAACCGTGGAAGGTGATGAGAGTTGCGGCGCCGAGCCCACCGGCGACGCGCTAGAACCCAGCCGACCATCCGCCGGACCTGGAGTCTGCTCCCAGTAGGGTGCTTCGGCTGGCTGCAGTCGAACTGCTACACTGCTATCGATCACGATGACGCCTCTCATACTACGCATTCTTGGCGCGGTTGCAGAACTGGGCAGCGCGATATTGTGTTGGTTCTTGGGAAGTACCTTGGCATCGCCTTTGCGACAAGGCGGGCTGTTTTCGCAGAGCAAGGCGCAATATGCTTTGCTAGCATTCCTGTTTGTGCCCGCGCTGATTCTGGCGGTGGTGGCCCTTTTCTGGGTCCCGCCTCGTGTCTCCGGCGGCGGCCCGCTGCCCGAAGGCAGACGCTGGCGCACCGTCATGGTGCTGATCCTTCTGGCCGCTTTCCTGAGCGGGCTGGCGCGTTGAGTTTTGGCGCGGACAAACGAGTGATGTAGTCCTGCCTGACACCGTTCTGCTTCGGCCGGACTTAAGGGGAGGAAACGGTAAAAACCCCCGCCACCACTCGTGCCGCCTACCCGGAGACGAGGCCAGTGCCCGAGCGATCGAGAAAAGGAGTCGCCTTCCAGACTTGAAATTGGATTCGCTGGGCTGGCGTGGGGATGTAAGGAATTACAAGGTGCGAGTGGACCGTCTATTTTCGGAACTGCAGAAGCGTTGGTCGGCTCCCACAAAAAACCGTCTCCGCCTAGGACGGCGAGCGGAGACGGCTTTCGCTGACTGCTCACTGCGAGCTTTTCAGTACGAGTACCCGTCGGGCTGCGAGACCGCGCCCACTTCAATTTCCGTGTCCACGTAATCGCGTCCCGCTTTCATGGCCTGGCGGTCGAGTTCGAGCAGCTTGGGATTCTTCACCGTCGCCTCCAGCACCGAAATGGCTGACTCGGCGGGCAAACACTCGGTCTCCTCCAGCAGCGCCGCCAGCATCACCACATTGGCCACCTTGGCCGAACCCAAGCGGTCGGCAATCTCCGACGCCGGCACGCACACGATCCGCGCCTGTGGCGCACTGAAGCCCACGGGCAGCTCGGTGTGGTTGTAGAGGATCAGTCCACCCGAAACCACGCTGGCTGCGAACTTATGCAGGGAGAGTTCGTTCATCGCAACCAGCACTTCGGGTTGCGAGATGACCGGCGAGCCGATGCGCTCGTGCGACAGCGAAACGTGACAGTGCGCGCTGCCGCTGCGCATCTCCGGACCGTACGATGGCAGCCAGCTTACTTCCATGTGCTCGCGCAGGGCCATTTCCGCCAGCAACTGCCCCATCAGCAGGATGCCCTGCCCGCCGAAGCCGGCGATCTTCACCGTCAGGTCGCGGGTGTGATGGCGGCGTGGGGATGCGATTTCCGGAGCGCCCTCCTCCACTTCCAGCGCTTCGGCGACGGTCTTCACCGGGATCTTCGGATCGGGCGGCAACTCCGGCTTGCGGTCGCGGAATACGCCCAGCGGAAACGCCTTCACCAGGGTTTCGCCGACCCATTTGCGCGCCACTACGGGATCCATCTTCATGATGGTCGGGCACGGCGAAAGGAGTTCCACCAGCGAGAAGCCGCCGCCGTCTTTCTGAATCTGCAGGGCCTTTTTCACCGCGCGCTTGGCTTTCATGATGTTCTTCATGTCATTCAGCGCGACCCGCTCAATGTAGGTTGGGGTCTCCAGCGCGGCCAGCAGTTCGCACACGTGCAGCGGCAAGCCCTCGTTGCTGGCACGGCGTCCCCAGGGCGAAGTCGTGGTCACCTCGCCGATCAGCGAAGTCGGCGCCATTTGCCCGCCGGTCATGCCATAGACCGAGTTGTTGACGAAAAACACGCAGATGTTCTCGCCGCGATTGGCGGCATGCACAATTTCCGCGGTGCCGATGGCTGCCAGGTCGCCGTCGCCCTGGTATGCAATCACGATGGACTCGGGATGCGAACGCTTCAGCGCGGTCGCTGCGGCGGGCGCGCGTCCGTGCGCCACCTGCACATTGCCCACGTCGAAGTAGTAGTAGGCAAAGACCGAGCAACCAACGGGACTCACCAGGACGGTTCGGTCCTGAAGACCAAGATCGGTGAGCGCTTCGGCGATCAGCTTATGGACGATGCCGTGTCCGCAACCGGGGCAGTAATGTGTCTGCTGCTGAAGCTCCCCTTTGCGTTCGTAGCGATCATAGAATGCTGGCGATTTCTCATGGATAACTTCGTAGCCGTTCACAATTCCTCCTCGTAGCCACCCTTCCGCAACTGCGGCAGAAGAATGGGGGACCAACGTCCTACACTAAGGCCGACATGCGCGCAAACACCTGCGCGGTAACTTCTTCCGCCGCGGGAACATTGCCGCCCGTGCGTCCATAGAACTCTACCGGCACCGTGCCGTTGAGCGTCAGTTTCACGTCTTGCACCATCATTCCGGTGTTCAACTCGACCACCATCACCGACTTCACATGCTCTGCCGTTTTACAGAGCTCGCGTGAGGGGAAGGGCCACAGCGTGATGGGACGGAACAGGCCCGCCTTTACCCCCTGGGCTCGCAACTGGTCCACGGTGGAACGCAGCACGCGCGACACGATGCCGAACCCAATCAGCAACACCTCGGCATCTTCCGTCAGATATTCTTCGCAGCGGGTCTCCAGCTCCTGCGCCAGCTGGTACTTGGCTTCCAATTTGTTAACATGCGCTTCCAGCACATCGGATTCGAGGAAGATCGAGGTGATCACGTTCTTCTTCGTCTCCGCGTTGCCCTTGACCGCCCAGTCTTTTTCCGGCTGCTCAATCTTGCGCATCTTGATGTCCAGCGGCTCCATCATCTGGCCGACGTAGCCATCGGTCATGATCATCACCGGATTGCGGTAGCGATCGGCAAGGTCGAAGGCCAGTATGGTGAGATCGAACATCTCCTGCACTGACGAGGGCGCGAGCACGATGTTGCGATAGCAACCGTGGCCGCCTCCCTTCACGATGCAGAAGTAGTCGCTCTGCTCGGGTGCAATGTTGCCCAGGCCGGGTCCGCCGCGCACTACGTCAACGATGACGCACGGCAACTCGGATCCAGCGATGTAGGAAATGCCTTCCTGCATCAGGCTCAGTCCGGGACCGGACGAAGCGCTCATCACCCTCATGCCGGCGGACGATGCGCCGTACACCATGTTGATGGCCGAAACTTCACTCTCCGCCTGCAAGAAGGTGCCGCCGACTTCCGGTATCAGAAGTGCGGCGTACTCCGCGATTTCGCTGGCGGGAGTGATGGGATATCCATAAAAAGCCCGGCAGCCCGCCAGCACCGCGCCTTTGACGATGGCCACATTGCCCTTACAGAGTTGCCTCACGGGTCACCTCCTGGTTTTTCGGGATGGCCGCGGTTGCGGCTTTGACCGGAATCAGCCGCTCCACCGTGATGGCTCCCGGCTCAGGGCAGCAGTAAAAACAAGCCCCGCAAGCCGTGCAATCCTCGCCGGTGTACTGCGCCGGATGCACGCCATACTTGCTCAGCTCCGGCGCCAGCAGCAGGCACTCGGGCGGGCACGAGTCCACACACAGGCCACACCCTTTGCATTCTTCCGCATCGATGATCACATAACCGCGCGGTTGCGATGACATAGTTGCGCTCCTTACCCTCTCACTTCCGCTGCGCAAGCGTTGCGCTGGAACCAGCGCTGGCGCTCGCAATAGTCGTAAAGCTCGTCACGAAACTTGGGATGTGCTACCTGAATCAGCGACTCGGCCCGCTGGCGGATGGTCCGTCCATGGAGATAAGCAATTCCATATTCGGTGACCACGTAGTGCACGTCGGCGCGCGTAGTCAGAACGCCAGCGCCATCGGCCAGGCGCGGGACGATCCGCGATACGGTGTCGTTCTTGGCGGTCGCCGGCAGCGCGATAATCGGCTTGCCATACTTCGAGCGCGCTGATCCGCGGATGAAATCAAGCTGCCCGCCAAAGCCGCTGTAGAAGTGCGACCCGATCGACTCGGCGCACACCTGCCCCGTCAAATCCACCTCGATGGCCGAGTTGATGGCTACCATGCGATCATTCTGCGCGATGCGGAAGGGATCGTTGGTGTAGGCCGAGGGGTGAAACTCGAAGATGGGATTTTCGTCGATGAACTCGAATAGCTTCCGGGTGCCCAGCACAAAGCCGAGAATGACCTTGCGCGGCTTCCAGTTCTTGCGCTGCCCATTGACAACACCCGCCTCGATCAGCGGAATAATATTGTCGGAGAGCAGTTCGGTGTGCACACCGAGGTCCTTGCGGTCCATCAGGTTGGGAAGGACGGCGTCGGGGATGCCGCCAATCCCACATTGTAGGACAGCGCCGTCTTCGATCAACGATGCCACCCGCCCGCCAATGGCCCGGAACAGCTCCGAACTGGGTTGCACCTTCAGTTCGCACAGCGGACGCGAGAGCTCCACGATGGCGTCAATTTCACTGACGTGGATGAAGCTGTCGCCGTAGGTGCGAGGCATATTTCCATTGACCTGGGCAACCACATAGCGGGCGCACTTGGCGGCGGTCAGCGTGCAGTCCACTCCGACGCCAAAGCTGCAGTAGCCGTGGGAATCGGGCGGCGATACCTGGATGAAGGCGACATCGATCGGCATCTCGCCGCTTTCAAACAAGGCTTCCACTTCGCCAAGGAAGATTGGAGTGTAGTCAGCGCGGCCATCATTGACCGCCTCGCGCACATTGCCTCCGACGAACAGTGCGTTGTGGCGAAAGTGCGGCGCCATGTCGGGCACGCAATAGGGTGACGCACCCATGGTGAGCAGGTGCATAACCTCTACGTCCTTCACGAAGGGAGCGCGGCCGATCAGGGCTTCGACCAGGGCTTCCGGCTCGGCGCAGCCGGGGTGGATGTACACTCGCATTCCCGACTCCACGCAAGATACCGCCTCCTGCGCCGTAACCAGCTTGCTGCGGTATTGATCAATCCAGGACATAGACCCGAATCCTTTTTTAAGCCGAAACCGTTTCCGATTTCACGGAGTAGCCGGCGCTGGCACGCTCGTGCCCCAGCGCGGCGTAGTAAATGGCAAGATGAAAGAATTTGTCCAGCATCTCCAGCAGTTCCATCTCGCCGAAGATTTCTGCCGGATGCTCCAGTTCAGCGTGTTTTTGCAGGTAGTCCCAAAGGTTCTCGCGGACCAGGCAAATCATCCAGACCACTTGGCTAATGGGCACGCCTTGTGCCGCCCGCTGCGCGCCGACTTCCAAGTAACGGCTTTCTATATCGGCCTCGGTCTTGCCCAGCAGCCATTCGCCCAGATGGCGATACACGTCATACACTTTTTCGGTGAGCTCGCTGTCAGGCACGTTGGCATAGGCCGTGCACTTATCGCACTGGCGATAACGGTCATGCAGGCTGCGGGCCAACCCGTCGGAATGGCTCTCGATCAGCTTTACTAGGCGGTATGCAAGCAACATGGTAGAGCTCTCCCCCCTCGGCCGACGGTCGCATAAGGCAGGGTGCGGCGCTTTGGCTCCGGGCCCCTCACTCTTACATGTAAGTGTCGCCTCTAGGGTGTCCCACGAGCCGTGATTGCTATCACTTGCAAATGTGACAGAGGTCACCCGGAGGACTATTTTGGATGCGACGGCGAATCGCACCCTGATCGGGCAACCAGCAAGTTAACTGAAAAGAAAGGCCTTGGCGTGTTAGACCCGAGGCTTTCTGTTGAGGGCAGCAGTAGACTGATCTTGCCATAACCTAAGAGCTTGGGTTTTATCCGCTGTCCCTTGAAGCTGATAGCTGATCGCCACCGCTGAAAGAGCCACCGCGTACAGCCGCCTCCATGACATTTGTCACCCTCCATCGCTGACAATCCGCACTACCGCCAGAGTTTGGCATGACCGATGATCGCCAGCGTGGGCCGAAGAAAACCGGGCGCCACGGGAGCGAACCATGTCAACCGCTTTAGCCGAAATGCCACGCAGCACCACAGCCCTCCGGCCGGCCAGTGTGGCCAAGAGCCGCAACCTGAAGAAGAGCTACGGAGAGGTTGTCGCACTGCGCGACTTGAATCTCGAGATTTACGCCGGCGAATTGCTGGCGCTGCTCGGTCCCAACGGCGCCGGCAAGACCACGCTGGTGCGAATGCTGCTGGGTCTGGCGCGTCCCGACGCGGGCAGCGTTTCGGTGCTGGGATCCGATCCGCATCTGGGGCACGTGCAAACTCGCGTCGGCGCCATGCTCCAAGTTGGACGTGTGCCCGAGACGCTCAAGGTACGCGAACACATTGACCTGTTTTCGTCCTACTATCCGGCGCCTCTGCCCATCGCAGAGACGCTGAAGATCGCAGGGCTGGAAGACATCAAGGAGCGTCCCTATGGCGAGCTTTCCGGCGGCCAGAAGCAGCGCGTGCTGTTCGGCATCGCACTCTGCGGCGATCCCGACCTGCTTTTTCTGGACGAACCCACGGTTGGACTCGACGTGGAAGCGCGCCGCCTGATGTGGGCGCAAATTCGCACCCTCATCGGGCGTGGCAAGACGGTACTGCTCACCACTCATTACCTGAATGAAGCCGATGCCCTGGCCGATCGCATTCTTGTGCTCGACAAGGGAGCGATCGTGGCCGAAGGCACGCCTGCTGAAATCAAGGCACGCGCCATGGGCAAACAGATCCGCTGCACCAGCCGACTGTCGCTGGAAGAGGTCCGCCAGATTCCCGGCGTGCTCAGCGCCCAGGCTGACCGCAACGCGTTTGCGCTGCAAGTGAACGCCGCCGAACCAGTGGTGCGCGAACTGTTACAGCGCGATTCCTGGCTGAGCGATCTGGAAGTCACCAATGCGGGCCTGGAAGAGGCGTTTCTGGCGCTGACGCAAAACCATAACACCGACTCCTCGAAGGAAAGGAACTAACATGGCTGCCACCACGTTTCCCGCCACGCTTGCCGTGACCCGCCGCTCGCCGGCCAGAACCATCGCGCTCTTCTACAAGGAAGCGAAGTACGAGTTACTGAAGAATGTACGCATCCCGGTGTATGCGATTTCGACGGTCGCATTTCCGCTGATGTTCTACGTATTGTTTGGCATCGTCCTGGGATCGGGAAACCCTGTAAACCGCAATGAAACCGCGGTCTACATGCTGGCGACCATGGGATGCTTCGGGGTGATGGCGGTCTCGCTGTTCGGTTTCGGCGTGAGCCTGGCGATTGAGCGCGGTCAGGGCTGGCTGCAAGTGAAGCACGCTTCGCCCATGCCGATTGCCGCCTATTTCTTTGCCAAGCTCTTCTCGGCCGTCGTATTCAGTACGGTGATCATGCTTCTGCTGCTTGCCGTTGGGACGGCTTTTGGTGGCGTGCGCCTGCCACTGGCGACGGCCGCTCGCCTGGTCGGCATTCTGGTTGCAGGTTCGATTCCCTTCAGCTCGATGGGGCTGGCCATCGGATACTTCGCGAAACCGAATTCCGCGCCCGCGGTGGTCAATCTGATTTACTTGCCGATGGCGTTCTGCTCTGGGCTGTGGATCCCGCTCTTCATGCTACCCCACGGATTGCGGGTGTTCGCCAACTTCCTGCCTGCCTTCCACATGAGCCAGCTTGCACTGAATGTGGTCGGCATGGGGATGGTACCGGCTTCCACTTGGCCGCACGTCGAGGGTCTGCTGTCGTTCAGCCTGATCTGCCTGGGACTGGCCGCCTGGGGCTACTGGCGGGATGAAGGCAAGTTGTATGGGTGAGAATGCAGTTGTCAGTAATCAGTTGCCAGTTGATGTAGGCCGTTATCGAATTTGACAGGCGATCGCTAGAGTCGAACCGGAAGGTGATCATGAAAAGCAAAACTGCGCAATGGATCGTTTGGGCTGTGGCCATGGTCATCTTTACGGCGCTCACTCTCAGTGGCCACTGGAATTGGCTGAGCGCGGCGATTACTGCGGTGGCCGTGATCTGGTACACGGTTGTGCCCAAGACCCATTCCAGACAACAATAGGAACCGAGCAGACGATGGCTAACCTTCGCACAATCTGGTGGAAAATCTATCCTAACCATGCCCGCCATCGGTGGATGCCAATCATATGGCTGCCCTTCATGATCTGGTTCTTCGTGGACCCGATATGGCGACATGCAGGGCCGTTGCTGTGGATCGGGAATACCCTGTACGGTCTTCTCTTCGTATTCCTGTATCTGTATTCGTTCTCTCGCCCCGAACCGCGCAGGCTTTTTGCGATTGCCGCGATGATCGCGATGGCAGCGATCGCTATTCCCTTCAATGGTGGGGGTGTGGGCCTACTCATCTACGCGAGCGCGGCTGCCGGTTTCACCACCAGTCTTCGACGCGTAGTTGGGCTCATCGCGCTCGAGGTCGTCATCCTTGCCTTTTACGTGCACCGCCTGCATCTGCCCGTGGAGTTTTGGGGTTCGATGCTGCTGTTGATCATCCTGGTGGGACTGGGAAACCACTTCGGGGCGGTCTCGCACTGCGCGTCGGAGAAGCTGCAACTCGCGCAGGACGAGATTGAACATCTCGCCAAGGTCGCCGAGCGGGAGCGCATTGCACGTGACCTGCACGATTTGCTGGGACACACGCTGTCGCTCATAACCCTGAAGGCGGAGCTGGCGCGCAAGTTGGTGGACCGCGACCCGCAGCGCGCCAAGCAGGAAATGCAAGACGTAGAGCACACTTCGCGCGCCGCGCTGGCCGACGTGCGCGAAGCCATCAGCGGATATCGTGGCCAGGGACTCGCCGCCGAACTCCTGCGCGCCCGCCAGACGCTCGAAACCGCGGGCATCACCGTGGACTGCGAAGCCTCGGAGGTCCTCCTGAGCCCGGCGCAGGAAACCGTGCTTGCCCTGGCGCTTCGTGAAGCCGTGACCAACGTGGTGCGCCACGCCCAGGCGCAAACCTGCAGTGTTCGCCTCGCGCGCGACGAACGGCTATGCACTCTGGAGATTGCCGACAACGGTTGCGGCGCCGATACTCCGGAGGGCAACGGCCTGCGCGGCATGCGCGAACGGCTGGAGGCGATCGGCGGCTCGCTGCAGCGCCAGACCGCCGCCGGCACCCGACTGGTGATTCATTTGCCTCTCGCGCCCTTGGCCTCGGTTCTGCGAAACTAAAGGCATGTCCGTCGCCAAGCGCGACAAAATCAGGGTCGTCCTCGCCGAAGACCAGGCCATGGTTCTGGGCGCGCTGGCCGCGCTGCTCGAGATGGAAGACGACATCGAGGTCGTCGCCCGCGCCGGCTCCGGCGACGAAGCCCTGCGCATGGTGCAGCAAACCCGCCCCGACGTGTTCATCACCGATATCGAAATGCCCACGCTGACGGGCTTGGAAGTCGCAGCCGAACTGAAGCGCCGCGGCGTCCCAGTGCGCGTCATCATTCTCACCACGTTTGCCCGCGCTGGATACCTGCGCCGCGCCCTCGACGCCGGAGCTTCCGGGTATCTCCTGAAAGACATGCCCGCGGAACAACTCGCAGAGGCGGTGCGCCGGGTGCATCGTGGACTGCGCGTCATCGATCCGCAACTCGCCGCCGAGGCCTGGACCGACGAAGCCGATCCGCTCACCGAGCGCGAGCGCCAGGTGCTGCGTCTCGCCGGAGAAGGTAAAGCCAGTTCCGACATCGCAACGGAATTGAATTTGTCGGAGGGCACGGTGCGCAACTATTTGTCGGAAGCCATCAGTAAACTCGGCGCCGCCAACCGCGTCGAAGCAGCCCGCATCGCCCGCGCAAAGGGCTGGCTGTAGAAGCCGGCCGGACAGCCATCGTCTATTTAATCTCTCATGTCGTGTGCTTGATGAGCAGGACCTCGTTGCCCGCTTCGCTGTAGATCAATTCGTCCACGACGCCCTGCGCCAGCAGGATGCCGTATCCCCCGGGACGCATGCCCATTTCGTCCCGGTGTTCGATATGAGCGGCAGGATCCTCAGGAGCGTTCGCCACCGCGGCGTGAGCGATGGCGTCGCGGCGGAAGCCTGCACCGGGATCGCGCATGTAGAAGACAATCGTCCGCTCGGTGCGCACCGCCGACACCTCTACCACCTTATGCCGATTGAACGCCGCGCCGTGTTCCATGGCATTCAGCAGAATCTCGCGGAAGGCCAACATCACGTCGTTGCGCGTGTCTTCCGACAATTCCGAGCACAACTCGCGCAGAAAACTCACCACACGCTCGGCCGTCAGCATGCGGCAGTTGGCGCGCAGCGAAACCCAGTGAGGTTGCGCGGATAAAACCTCAATGTCGGTGCGCCAGTCGGCGTCGGAGAGGGCCTCATGCGCAAAGTTGGCAATCTCGCCTGCATCAAACGGGGCGCCGATGCAGACGAAGACACGCGCTCGCAACGTGGCAATGACCTCCTCCGGCGTGGCGTGCGGAGCCAGAACGATGGTCTTCACTCCGGGTCGGATTTGGCGTACCTCTTCGATCAGTGCCAGGTCTTCCTCAATGGTGGTTTCCGGGTCGGTGATGAGCACGTCGAACGACTCGTGACGCAAGCGGCGGATGGCGTCCGCCCCACCGTACGCGCATTCACTTGGGCAATCTTTGTTGCGAAGAGCTTGCGCGACGGAACGGGTCGCCTCCGAATCTTTGCCGATAAGAAGAACTTTGCTCATGGGTGGCTCCTGGTTCTGGGTTCTTATGATAACGGCTGCACATCAATTGAAACGATCATTTCCCATCGCAGTCGTCAGGAACAAGAAAAACGCCCCGGAGCAGGAGGTGCACTCCGGGGCGTTGATTCTATCCGTGCGAGGGGCTAGGTGAGGAAGAACTCGCGCGTGATCTTGGTCCATTGCTCGTCCGGCATTGTGCTGGCCAGATCGTCGATGGCCACGCCGCCATCCTGGGCCAAGGCGCCGAGCGCGCTGGGCACGACGCGCTGCAAGCGCATCGAGGACTCTTCCGTCCACCACCGCGCCAGTGCGCCACCCAGCAGGTTGCGGAAGTTGGTCTTGGCATCGGGAGACTGCACCGTTACCAGCCAGCCGTCGCCGTAGGGATCTTTTGTCGCCAGCGCCGGATCGTTGACCACGGCTTCGTTGATGTCGGCCACGCTGCCTTCGATGGGCGAAACCATGTCAACTTTGACGCCGTTGCGCACTATGCTCCATACCTTTTGTCCCTGACGGATCCACTGCCCACGCTGCGGAAGCACGATGTGCTCGACCTTGCCGGTCAGCTTGGAGGCGAAGTCGTCGATGCCGATTCGCACCAGGTTCGGACTCTCGCTCAGCGCCCAGGTGTGTCCGGGGTGATAGCGGAGATTGTCGGGGACTGAGAAGCCGCCCACCAGGCTGGGCCTCAAGCGCGCTGCCGCGTCCTGTTTGCGCATTGCCGGGGCTACCTGAAGCACGGGATGTTTCGCTTTGGAGTAGAAAAAATCAATAGTTAGGAAGATTGCGAACATCATGAGAACCAGAAGAACTGTCATAACCGCCTCCTGCCTCGCATCCGAGGGCTTTTTTCTCTGCCAGCGCTTGAATGCTTCGCGCTTGACACTTTTCTTAAGGCATTCGGCATACCAAATGAGCAAATGAGGAAGATTGTTGCGATGAGCGAGTGCAAGTGGCGACGATTGTTTGCCTTGTGCGTCCTGTTGCGAATCGCCCCTGTGCCCGAGTTGCATTATTCAACGACGTGATTCGTTGCGTTCTGCAACTAGAAATCCGTTAATTGCCAGCTGTAGCGAGCGCTCCCGTTCTGTATGCTCAGCGGAACCAGTGGCTTAGCTGGTATCGGAGACCCGCGAGGAGCGGTGTTGCGATTTTCATCGTGGTGATGCACTCCGCAGCACCGCAGCGGAGAAAAACAGCGGTCGAGAGCAGCCCTAAGGACATTTATTTTCTGGAAAAGTGGATGCGAATCACTGGGAGGTGAGTTTGGGATCAAAATCGCGTGCCAGTTGAAACCTGAACATTGCCGTGGCACAGATCTACTGGATCGGAACGCTCTTCTTCTCCCTACTGCCCGGCGGTGCCCTTCACCACGATGCCAAGTTTCTCAGTTCCCATGGCACCCGAGGATGGAACAGTTACGGTAAACACCACCGTTCCCTGCTTATCTCCGACGGCATCACTCGGCTCGCCCGCTGTATCCAGCGCAATTACTGCCGGATGGCTCGCGCCAGTGGTTTTGGCGCTCAGCGCAACCAGCTTCTTGTAAAGGTAACCTTGTTCCGGATCCGGATCGCTGGCGACTGGAATGGCCAACAGGAAATCAGGATTAGGCGCGACGCCGAGGTGGTTGCCGTCCTGCGGCAGCAGTTGATAACGCAAGGTGTACACGCCGGCAGGAATTGCCTGTCCGCGAAAATCGGTCATGCCCTTGGGCAGGTAGACCACGCCAACGAACTCCCCATTCGCCAACTCCGAATAGAGCGCGCCGGGCACATCTTTCGCCGCAGTCTTGAGCTGCTTTGCAAACCAGAACTCCGCGGTCCAGTCGTGATCGAGCGTCACCCGGTATCCCTTTTCTTCGACCGCCTGCTTCAGCGCGTCAGAAGCTGCGGGCACACTTAAGGCGCCGATTCGCTCGACTTTGGCTGTCAGAACGGCGGCCGCGGCGAAAACAGCGGTCGTGACGCACAACGTCGCGCTCCAAACCAGTAACCGGCAAAGGAACCGTCGTCTAGCCATTGACCGGCTTAGCTCCCCCCGAAGCGGGCCAACTGCAGCGAGCGCCCTGGATGGCCTCTTCGAACTTGCAGTCTGACGCTCCACTGAAGTGCCACCAATCATTCTGAACCAGACCATAATACAAGTTGCCCGGCACGGTGCTCCCTTTTCTTCACGACGCCATCTAAATAAATGGATGCCTGGTTGGGCTAAATGGAGAGAATTCGGATCGTTATCCAGTTACGTTTTATTGATTTGACTCTGTCCCCGTTCAGGGATACGCTAGCGGCCAATGAGAGTTGTTTTTCGCTTGGGCAATCTTCCGGGCTTAATCCCTACCACTGCACAACATTGCCCTGCATCCCAATGTCAGACCGAAGCGGATGGACTGTCGCCAGCCCATCCCGCTTTCGGAATCCAAGGCTCCAATCCGCCCAACCGCGAGTTGGGGTCGCGATACAAACGGAGGCTGACTTCCGACGCTAAATGAAAAAGAACATCGAAATAAGCCCGAACATCGAAACCCTATTTGGTACCCGCGACGAAAACCTGCGCCTGCTGGAAGATGGCTTGAATGTCGCCATCGCCATGCGGCCCGATTCCATCGAGATTGAGGGAGCGGCGGGCGACGTGGGCCGGGCGCAGCAGGTATTTACCGACTACCAGCACCTGCTACGCAATGGTTTCACTTTCGTGAACGGCGATCTGGGCGCCATGATTCGCGTCTTGACCTCGGACCCGACGGCCACCCTGCGCGGACTCGCCGAAGCCGGCAAACAGCGGTCGTTTGGCAAGCGCAGCGTGCAGCCCAAGAGCATTAACCAACGGCGCTACCTCGAGGCCATCGAAAACAGTGACATGGTGTTCGGCGTCGGACCGGCGGGGACCGGCAAGACGTATCTCGCGGTGGCGATGGGGATCGCGGCGCTGATGTCGAAGCGGGTGAACCGCATTGTGCTGGCGCGCCCCGCCGTCGAAGCCGGCGAGCGCCTGGGCTTCCTGCCCGGGACCTTGCAGGAAAAAGTCGATCCCTACCTGCGTCCGCTGTATGACGCCCTGTACGACATGCTCGAACCCGACAAGGTGGACCGTTACTTGGAGAAGAACATCATTGAGATTGCTCCCATCGCGTTCATGCGCGGGCGTACGCTCAACGACGCGTTTGTCATTCTGGATGAAGCGCAGAACACCACGTCGGAGCAGATGAAGATGTTCGTGACCCGCCTCGGCTTCAACTCCAAGGCGGTCATCACCGGCGACATCACCCAGATCGACCTGCCGAACGCCAGCCGCAGCGGCATGGTGGAGGCGATCGAGATCCTGCGCAACGTGGAAGGCATCCGCTTCTGCTACTTCGATGAAGGCGATGTGGTGCGCCATCACCTGGTACAGCGAATCATCCGGGCGTACGACGATTACAAAGGGCGCAACGAACAGTTGTCGCTGTCGCTGGAAGTCAAGAATGGCAACGGCTTCGCCGCGCGCAGCAGCGATGCGCGGGTAGCTACGGCTAGCGTCGAGCCGGAGACATCGCTGGCGGAGACACCTTCGGCCGAAGCACCTTCCCCAGCACAAAATCGCGTTTCCGAGTAGATTCTTGCTACCATGATATGGGAGGGCTGAACGTGCCCTCCCATTTGTACTTGAAACGGAAGTGATCATTCTGGAGCACGAAACCGAAGGGACCAGCGCGCGGGCGCTCAGCCTGTTTGCCGCCAAAGCTCAGCGCGCGGTCGGATTGCGCGGTGAGGTCAACATTCGCGTCGCCTCCAGCCGGGAATTGCAGGCATTGAACCGCCGCTTTCGCAAGAAGAACCAGCCCACCGATGTTCTGTCTTTCCCATCGGAAACGCCCAAGCTTGCCGGCGACATTGCCATTTCGGTAGAGATTGCCGCCGCCAATGCCGCCGAACTCGGCCACTCCACCGAAGCAGAAGTGGAGGTCCTTATCCTGCATGGATTACTGCATCTCGCGGGTTACGACCACGAAACCGACGCTGGCGAGATGCAGACTCGCGAAACCACCCTGCGTCGCCAACTCGGCTTGCCGGTTGGACTGATCGAGCGCGCCCACGCCAGCTCCCGGGAGGGCCACGGTGGCCCAAAACCATCCGCCAAGTCTGCCCCCTCCAGAAATCGCGGAGGCGCCCGGAGATGAGCCTGCTGTTATCCATCCTGCTGGTGGTCTTGATGGCGTTGCTGGCCCTGGTGTCCTACGTGGACCGGCTTTACACGGAGATGGGAAAGTTCTTGGGCCGCGAGTTCCAGGAGAACATAGACGCGTACGAGCAGCATGTCGAGCCCAGGCTGCACGTGAGCCGCGAACGGGCTGCGCTCTCGATGGCGGTGCTGACCCAGATGTGCATGGCCAGCATCGGCGTCCTCATCGGTTACGTGCTGTTCATGGAAAAGCGCTGGGTCGTGCTCGACTTGGTGCAGGCGGCGGTGAGTCTCATCTTCATCATCGTCATCTTCAACCGTTTGCTGCCGTATCTATTTTTCGTGCGCACCCGAGGCGAGTGGCTGGTGCGATGGGTCCTGGTTTTACGGACGCTAATCTATCTTGCGGTGCCGGTGACCCTGATCCTCAGCTTCGCCTTGTCGGTTGCGTCGCTCTCCAAGGAACATGCCGGACAGCAGCCTGAGCATCCGTCGGAGGCCGTGGACGCGCTGATCGAGGCCGGTCAGGAAGAAGGCATCCTGGAGGAGGGCGACCGCGATCTGATCCAGTCGGTCGTGGAATTTGGCGACAAGACGGTGCGGGAGGTGATGAGGCCCCGGCCCGAGGTTGTCGCGGTCCCCATCAACACCACCATCGAGGATTTCACCGAACTGGTAAAGCGGCATCCCTATTCGCGCATACCGGTCTATGAAGGCGATATCGACCATATCAAAGGCATTGTCAATGCAAAGGACCTCTTGCAGGTCCTCGACACGGACGCGCGCACCAAAACCGTGCGCGACTTGATGAAGCCCGATGTGTACTTTGTCCCCGAAACCAAGCTGGGCAGCGAGCTGATGCGCCAGATGCAGCGCGACAACATTCGCATGGCCATCGTCATCGACGAGTACGGCGGAGTCGCCGGCCTGGTGACCATCGAGGACCTGGTGGAAGAGATCGTTGGCGAGATCCGCGACGAGCACGAAAAGGCTGAGATCGTGAAGGAGAGCGAGTCCTCGTACATCTTCAACGGCAACACCGATGTGGACCTGCTGGAGAAATTGCTGGGCGTGCGGCCCGATGAAAAAGAGGCGACCACGATTGCCGGGCTAGTAAGCGAACTCGCCGGACACATCCCCAAGGCGGGTGAGGTCTTCGAGGAGAACGGATTGCGCTTCGAAGTATTGGAATCCACCGAACGCCGCGTCAATCGCGTGCGGGTTAGTCTGCAGACCAGTTCTGCCTCTAGCCAGGTCCGAAGCTGATGGCATTTCGATCCGGCTTCGTCTCCATCATCGGACGCCCCAACGCGGGGAAGTCTACCCTGCTGAACGCGCTGGTCGGCGAAAAACTCGCCATCGTTACGCGCAAGCCGCAAACCACCCGCAATCGCATTCAGGGAATCATCAACGTCGAGCGCAAGAGCAAGCGCCCCGCGGGACAGATCGTTCTGGTGGACACTCCGGGAGTGCACAAGCCGATCAACTCGCTGAACCGGCGCATGATGAAGGAAGTGTATGACGCGCTGGAAGGCTGCGATCTGCTGCTGCTGATCGTGGATGCGACGGCCAGGTTCGGCGCCGGCGACAAGTTCGTGCTCGACATTGTCAAGAAGGGCGGCCAGCCCTGCTTCCTGCTGCTGAACAAGATCGATATGCTCGACAAACAACGGTTGCTGCCACTCATTGCTGAATACAAAGAGCGGCATGAATTCGCCGAGGTGATCCCGATTTCGGCGATGAAGCGCGAAGGCCTCGACGCATTGCTGGCTTCGGTGATGAAGGCGCTTCCCGAGGGCCCGCGATATTTCCCCAAAGACCAGCTCACCGATCAGCCGGAACGATTTCTGGTGGCGGAACTGATCCGCGAGCAGGTGCTGCTGGCAACCGAGCAGGAAGTGCCCTATGCGACGACAGTGCTGATCGACCAGTACGAAGAGGGCGCTAGGCTCACGCGCATCGCGGCCACCATTTACTGCGAGCGTGAAGGGCAGAAGGCGATCCTGATTGGCAAGCAGGGCTCGACGTTGAAGAAAATCGGGACGGCAGCGCGGCTGCAAATCCAGGGACTGCTCAATACCAAAGTTTTTCTCGAACTCTTCGTGAAGGTGCGCGCCGGCTGGCGCGATTCGCGGGACTTCGTGCAAGAGACCGACTGGCGCACTCAGATGCAGAACATGTCCAGGGCCGAAAAGAAGGAAGAGCCTGATTCGGAGAGTTAGGGGTCGTCCGAACGTGAGATTATTAGCGCGCCATTGGGCCTTAATTACCATGCCTATCCGTCACCGTTTACCTCGGTTCTTCATTTCGTCCTGCGTCTTTTGTATCCTGTCGTGCGCAACAGGAGCTTCCACCCGTACGCAGTATTTTGTGTTGGATAAGGAAGTGATTCTGGGCCGTCTTCAAGAGGCTCCGCGGAAGGACACAGATCGCGAAGTCGAGCTCGGCAAAATGTTTCGCGCGGTGGGATGCCAGCCCACAGAACAACCCGTGAAAGGCTTGCGGCAACCAAATGTTATCTGCATACTGCGGGGCACGTCCGATTCAGTCATCTTGGTTGGCGCACATTTTGATCATGTAAATGAGGGCGATGGCATTATCGATGACTGGAGCGGGGTCTCGCTCTTGCCTTCTCTTTATCAGAGTCTTGGCGGCACTTCGCGAGCCCATACCCTGGTGTTTGTTGGATTTGGAGGAGAGGAGCAGGGAATGGTCGGCTCCGAGTTTTATGTGAAAAGGTTGACGCCGGAGCAGCGCAAAAACATTGTCGCCATGGTCAATCTTGAATGCCTGGGAGTGACCCCAACCAAGGTCTGGGTGAGCCATTCCGAACCTTTGCTGATGAATATCCTGTGGGGTGTGGCGCAATCGCTACAGTTACCCTTGAGCGGCGTCAACGTGGAGAAGGTGGGCACCACCGATTCGGAATCGTTTGCACATTACAAAATTCCGCGCATTACCATTCACTCGATTACCCAGGAAACATGGCCCTTGCTTCATAGCAAAGGCGACAACATCAAGGCAATCCAAGATAACCTGTACTACGATTCCTATAAGCTGATCGCGGCTTATCTCGCGGTACTGGACCAGCAGCTTGCGACCAGCAATCCCGGTCAGCCGAAGCCCGAGGTCAAGTAAACTTGGGTGCCCCACTCAACCGTCCTTTGGTTGGAGTGGGTTTTGTGATCGTCGAGAAAAAATCCCCGCCCACGCAAAACCGGCTTGGACGGGGTACCATCGAGAGTACAAGCGATTCCACGGTCATCCCCATTTGGTTGGGTGGGTCGCCCGTCCCGAATCCCAGACTGCATGGGAGGGCCAGCCGGCCGCTTGCTCTATCATTGATCCGAAGGAATAGCAGTCATGTGGTCACATCGAATCCGATATGAGTCAGCTTGGGCCAGCCTAGGTTTGCTGAGTTTGTGCGGGGTGCTGCTGTTCGCGCAGGACAACCCGCAGCACAGTCAGACCAACCAGCAGAGAACGGTCACTACGCCTCTGCTGGTGAACGTGACCGGCTGCCTGAAGAAGAGCAGCACGTCGGGAGGCTATTACGTCGCCGGCCAGGATGGCCGGACGTGGGAGCTCACCAGCAAGAAGGTGGACTTGGCAAAGCAGGTGTTTCACACGGTGAGCGTCTCCGGGCATCCGTCGAGCGGGTCGAAGATGCGAGAGGGGAAGAGCGAGCAGGGCCAGAAGCCAGAGGGTGAGCAAACCTTCACGCTGGACGTCACCGAGTTGGAGGTGCTGAGCTCCAGTTGCACGCGGTAGCTCCGGTGCCCCACCCAACCTTTCCTTGGTCGAGTTGGGGGTTGTGTTGTGTTGAGAAAAAATCCCCGCCCAAGCAAAACCAGCTTGGACGGAGCATCCTCAATGCGGCGGCTCGGTCGTCTTTTCGGCCTTGGCTTTCTTGGCTGCAATCGCTTTGTCCACCCACTCGTCGGCCGCTTTCAGGTCAGCCTTGCGGGCGTCGGGCTGGTCGCACTCATATTCGGCGCGTTCGCGGTAGAACAGATTCATGTAGACCATGGCATCGTCGTCGTCGGGCTGAAGCTGAAGCGCCTTCTCCAGCGATTGCATTCCATCCTCGACGTAATGCTGGTTCTGCGTCCGCAGGGAAACGCAGGCGGCGGGGTCACTAATCATTTCGCTATCGTTCAAGTGCATGTCGTCGCGCATCTTGACGCGCGGCGGATAGGCCAGGGTCCAGTCGATAATGCCCATCGAAAAATAATTATGGGCGTCATCGGGGTCCAGCTCGATGGCCTTCATGTAGTACTCGCGAGCGTCATCCCAGCGCTTCAGGTTGAGGCTCAAGGAAGCGATGGAGACCGTGCTTCGGTAGCGCTGCTGATCGGTTGGGTCATCCTTGAGAACGGTCTTGAACTCGCCGATGGCCTGCGTTGCCAGTTCGGTGTTGGCGGCCGATTCATCGCCGGGAATGTACTGCTGGGCGTAGGAATTCGCCAGAAGCACCCGCGCCTGGGTAGAGGCCGGATCGAGCTTGAGCGCAGCCTGGAAGTGCTCCGCGGCGCCCTGGTAGTTGGAGAATTGGTAGGCGAGGATGCCGGCCCGGATTTCCTCTGCGGCCGATTTGTCTTGTGCGAAAGCCAGTGTGGAAGCGCCGATTGCGAAGGCAACGACGCAAGCGAGAGCGAAGCGCGCCCGTCCGCGCCGGGATTGACGACTGGCCGCGACACCAAAGGTGTTCTTAAAGATCGTCAGCATTGGCAATGTCATCTCGATAAAGAGGTTTGTTGGCGTTGGAGTTCTAGCCACTAACCACTGATCCTAGCCCTACTCCTTCACGGCAATCCCCAGCGCCTTCATCTTGCGATACATGTGGCTGCGTTCCAGTCCCAGCACCTCGGCCGTGCGGCTGACGCTGCCATGGTTCTCATCCAGCTTCTTCAGGATGTAGTCGCGTTCGTAGGCGGCACGCGCCTGGTGCAGGCTGGAGAAATCGCCCATGGTGCGGCGGCCACTCTCGCGGTAAACCAGGGTGGGCAGGTGCTTGCGCTCCAGTTTCACCACCGTGGGATTCATGATTACGATGCGCTCAATCAGGTTGCGCAGCTCGCGAACGTTGCCCGGCCACGAATAGCGCATGAGGGCATCGAGGGCGTCGTCGGCGATCTCCTTGGGACGGCGGTTGTAGGTCTGGGAAAACTCCTTCAGAAAATAGCGGGCGATCAGCGGAACGTCCTCTTTGCGTTCGCGCAGCGGCGGCACATAGAACGGGATCACGTTCAGCCGGTAGAAAAGATCTTCGCGAAAGTTTCCCTTGGAGATCTCCTCTTCCAGGTCCTTGTTGGTGGCCGCAATGACGCGCGCATCCACGGTGATCAGTTCTTCCTCGCCGACGGGCGCAAAACGCCCTTCATCGAGTGTGCGCAGCACTTTCGACTGCGTCTTCAGGCTCATGTCGCCGACCTCGTCGAGGAAAAGCGTTCCCCCGTCGGCCTTCTGGAATTTGCCTTCTTTGTCAGCGGCAGCGCCGGGGAATGCGCCCTTGCGATGTCCGAACAGCTCGCTCTCGATGAGATCTTCAGGAATCGCCGCGCAGTTGAGCTCGACGAACATGGCCTCTTTGCGGAGGCTCTGGGCGTGGATGGCGCGCGCCGCCAGTTCCTTGCCGGTGCCCGATTCGCCGTAGATCAACACGCGTCCGTTGGTCGGGGCCATCAGCGCGATCTGCTGGCGCAGCGCTTTCATGGGGATGCTGTCGCCAACAATGACGCTGCGCACCTGGAACTGTTTCTTGTATTCCAGGTTCTCGCTGCGCAACCGTTTGGCTTCGATGGCGTTCTTCAGAACGATCAACGTGCGCTCGATGGACAGCGGCTTCTCGAGAAAATCGAAGGCGCCCAGTTTGGTGGCCCGCACCGCGGTCTCGATGTTGCCATGTCCGGAGATCATGATGATTTCAGGATGGTCCTCGGGCTCGACCAGCTTCTCCAGCGTTTCCAGGCCGTCAATGCCGGGCAGCCAGATATCGAGCAGCACGACATCCACCGACTTGTGGCGTAGGGTGTCCATGCACTCCTCGCCGCTTCCCGCCAGTAGCGTTTTGAAGCCCTCATCCTCGAGCACGCCTTGCAGCGAGCTGCGGATTTGGGACTCGTCATCCACGATCAGAATGGTTTGCATTTCACTGGCCCGCCGCCGCAACCATGTCCTGGGCCAAAGGCAACTCTACGATGAATCTGGTCCCGACCGGAGAATTTTCTTCCACGCGAATCGATCCGTGATGATCTTCCACGATGCGGCTGACAATGGCGAGACCGAGTCCCGTCCCGCGCCTCTTGGTAGAGAAATACGGCAGAAACAGTTTCTCCTTCACCTCGGAAGTGACGCCATGTCCGGTGTCGGCGACCACGATTTCGACCGAGTCCCGCTCCCCAACCAGGGCGGTGGAGATGTGGATTTCCTTGAGCAACGAGTTCTGCATGGCTTCGGCGGCGTTGTCCACCAGGTTGGCAATGGCGCGCTTCACGGCATCGGGATCGGCCTGGACCGGGGGCAAGTCGGGCGCGAGGAACCGCTCGACTCGAATCCCATCGAGTCTGCCATCGAACATGGCCAGCGCCTGATCGACGATGCTGTTGATGTGGGAGGGCTGCGGCTTCGACGCCGGAAAGCGGGCGAGAGCGGAGAACTCATCCACCAGGGTGCGGACCGTTTCCACCGACGAGCCGATGGTTTCCGAGCATTGCCGAATCACGTTGAGCGAGGCCGCATCCGGAGGGGTCCCGCGTTCGAGGTGGCGGCGAATGCGCTCGGCCGACAAGGCAATCGGGGTGAGTGGGTTCTTGATTTCGTGGGCAATGCGGCGGGCTACCTCACGCCAGGCGGTCTGCTTCTGGGCGCGTAACAGATCGGTCAGGTCCTCAAACACCATGACGTATCCCATGCGCCGGCCGTGACCATCGCCGGCGGGCGACGACGGCGGATCGAGCGAGGCCACCGTCACCGCCACGTTCAAGCTGACGCGCGCCGTGACGATCTCCATCTGGCTGGTAGTAGTTCCCATGCGGTCGGCTTTGCGCAGCAGGTGCTCGAGATCGGAAACGGTTTCCGCGGGAAACAGGTCGTGCAGAGTTTGTCCGGAATCAGGCGCGTCGCCGGCCAGCCGGAGCAGACGCCGTGCCGCCTGGTTGGCATGAAGAATGTGGCGCGAGGCGTCCAGCGAAAACACCGCGGAAGGAACACTCTCCAGAATGGTCTCGATGTGACGGGTGCGCTGCTCCAGTTGCACGTTCACGTCGGCCAGGTCGCGGCGCGAGGCCTCGATGTTTCCCCGGCTGGCTTCCAGGTCGGCAGCCATGCGGTTGAACGATTCCACCAGTTGTCCGATTTCATTGCCCGCCTGCACGTCCACCCGGTAGTCGAGGCGCCCGCGGGAAATTTCGTGGGTGGCTTCGGCCAGAGCGACCAAGGGGCGGGTCACCATCTTCGACATGTACAAAGCCAGCCAGGTCGAGGCGAACAGCACGGCGACGGTAAGCAGCAACAGAAAACCCATATAGGTGCGGCGCAGACGCCGCCGCTGCACGCGCAGCTCACTGTATTGTTGCTGGCTGCGTTCCACGTCACGCAGCGTGGCCGAATAATTTTCCGGCAAGGGCATGGCTACCAGGATTTGTCCGTTCGGTCCCACGCGGGCCCGGCCCAGGACATAAGTTTGGCCGAGGATCTCAAACGACTTTGCCTCACCCGGCAAGGTCGTCTTCAGGGGCAGGTTGTGGCGCAGCAGGGGCCAGGCTTCGGGAGCGTGGAAGCTGGCCTCAGCACGATCATCCACGACGGCAAAGGCGAAACCGCCTTGCAGAGTGATTTCACTGCGCCGAAATTCATCCATTACCAGGCCGAAATTTCCCGTCTGGAACGACTTCTGGGCGTCGGGACTCGCGGCAATGCGCTGCGCCTCGACCTTGGCATTGGTAGAGGCGTATTCCGTCAGCAGAGAAATGATGACGTTGGTGCGGTATTGCACCTCCTCCACCGGCCGGGAGAACCATTTTTCGATGGAGCGATTGATCAGACCGTAGGAGAACAGGAACAGAAAGATCACCGGTCCCAGCGAAAGCAGTAACGCTCCCATGACCATCCGGCTGCGAAACTTGGAGCCGAGTACCCCGGTCTTGCGCTCCGCGTACAGCCGCAGCAGGGTGCGCAGCAAAACGAAGGTGAGCGCCACGAATAACAGAAAAATCAGCGCTGAGACGGCCGCGAAGATGAGCGTCTCTTCGCTGGTATCGGGCTGCAGAAAGGTCAGCTTGAAAGTGGCCTGCGCGAAAATAACGGCAAACAGAAAGAAAGTACAAATGGAGAGCGCGACCAGAGCCGGGGTGCGGTTTCGTTTCTTCTGCAGACGAGTTGGGGGCGTAAACGGCAACATGAACAGCCCAGGATCTGCCGCTCCCGAATCAGGGAATGCAAGATTACGCGAGCCGATTCCAGGTCCCGGCAGGTGGCTTCATTATATCCGCGGGCGGCTTTGGGCCGGATTGAGATTAGGGGTGCAGGCCGACAGGCGCCGGCATCGGCCTGCGGTTGCGCCTGACCAGCCAGACAATCAGCGCCACGATCAGGATCAACGGCAGCAGGGGAACAAGGAATATTCCCAGTAGAATGAACGCTCCAGACTGCACACTGACATCGCCCTGCACCACCGCGTTGGGATGCCGCGATAAATGGCCGCCGACAGTGACCAGGTCCTCGGAGACCGCCGCGTTGTCGCCCAAAAGGACGCCTCCGCCGATTGCTACCACGCTCCCCCGCACCTTGCCATCCACAACGATGCTTCCACCAATGGCAACCACATCCCCGCATGTGCCTGCCACTCGAATCGAGCAGCCGATGCAAACCAGGTCCCCTACATCTTCGTTCTCGGCTACGGTAATGCTTTGGCCAATATGAACCTGGTCTCCATTGCGAGCGTGAAGGGTTTGAGGCGTAACGATGAGAAGCAGCAAAGCGGCTGCCAGCAGCCATGGCGCGCGATGAAGCATGGGTTCAACTCCTCGGCTGCGTGATACGCAGGCGTTCCAGACGAATCCGCTCGAAATCAGAACACACACCTATGTTGTATTTTACGAGCCAATCGTCGCAATGTTCCAGGATTCTTATCATGAGTGTCGCATGGGCCTATGGGCCGCCCATAGGAACCAGAATTAACCACAATCACCCATGGCAGCGTGGAAACGGAATCCAGGGGGAAGGAGGGGACGCTCAATCGTAGTCCGCTTCCACATTCGTGTCGCAAGCCCAGATCAGGGCGACGATCCAGCCGATGACGGTCCAGCCCAGCCAAAGGTTGGTCACGATGATGGACAGCAGGGAATTGTGCTTGCGCAGCGCCGCCACGCCGATCGGCAGGAAGTAAAACAGGAGGATGAGCAGCGGCCCCGTATAGAACGGATCCTTCTCGAAGACATAGCGGGTCAGGGAAACACAGAGCCAGGCGCCGAGCAGGATGGCCGCGGCTTGAGCGACCGACATGGCAATGGTCCGCAGCATGATGGTAACGAGCGAAGAATAAGCGAAGAATACTCGCTTCCTGTGATCGAGGTTTGTCCCTACAGTATCCACCGGCACAAGATTGCTGTCTGTGACGGCGGTCACGGGGGGACCGTCGCAATTCGAGTTTGTTGCGCTCTCGGCGAAAAGAAGGCCGCACCGGAGAGGTGCGGCCTGAGTAAATCGGTGCTATCGGTCGATTCGAAGCGCTCGCGCGCCTCAAACCCCGGGGTTAGAAGTTGACGCGGAACCCGAACTCCATCTGCCGGGGCGAAGTAGTACTAAATTGCCCTGGCAAGGTGCCGAAGGACGACGGATTGCTGGTGTCGATGTAATCACCAGCCGGATCATCCCACTGCATATGGTTAAAGACGTTGGTGACGACGAACTGCGCCTCAAAGTTGACCCGCTCGGTAATCGCGAACTGCTTCTTCATGCTGAAGTCCACGTTCCAGTACGGGAGCCCGCGCGCCACGCCGAAGCCGCCGTCACGGGTATCCAGACCCAGAATGGGCTGCCGGATATCGTTCCAGGCGGCTTCCGGGTTGGTGAACAGGTTGACCCCGTAACCGGAGGTGCCGATGCCGTTAGACCCCTTGGTGTAATTCACTCCAACCTGGGGAAGCTGTCCCATCACAATCGCATTTTCCGAGATCCCATAGCCAAAGAAGTTGGAGGAGTCACCTTCGCCGAAGGCCTGGCCGCCCCCGTTGGCGGTGCCCAGAGTCATGGGCAGACCGCTGCCAGCGGTGAATACCGGGGCAAATGTCCAGCCGCCCAGGAGATGCCCGGCCAAGCCGTGCTGCCCCTTATACCACGACGGCTGATACACAAAGAAGGTGTTGAAGACCAGCGGGCGGTCAAACGCCTGCAAGCCATAGCCGGTGCGCAGGTTGAAGGGATCGGGTGGGGTGGCCTCGCTGGTTGCCTGAACTTCGGCTCCCGTGCCCAGCGCCCGGGACCAAGTGAGGTTCGACTGCATGGTCAGGCCTCTCCAGTCCGCCATCTTCAGGCTAACGAAACCAGCATTGTAGTTGCCGTAGCCGATGCTGGCGTTGACTCCGACACCGCTACTGAGCTGACCGCTCGTGTTTAGCATGGAATGCGGGAAGTTGAATCCCATACTGTTCGGACCGCCGCCGTTGTCCAGATCGCTCCACAGGTTCCATACGTTCTGGACTGAGAGGTTACTACCTTCATTGACCGCCACGGCTTGGGTGCAGTTGGCGAAGCCATTGCAGTAACCGGTGCCAGCCAAGGCCGCCTCAAAGAACGGCTGCGGCGTCACCGCAGCGACATTGCCCGCGCATCTGCCACCAGCAAGCCCCGCGACGCTTCCGTTTCCGCAGTATTGTATTTCCAGGTTGGCGTAGGCTTTGTCGAAGCGCTGGCCGCCCAGCGTCATCATGTAGGGTACCGCATTGATGTTAACCGGCAGGTACTCGTTGTTGATCCAACGCCCAATGTAGCCCATTTCCATGCTTACCTTGCGTGAAATTTGGTGCTGATAGGTGAGGTCAACCGAGTCCACGACATTGGGCCGGAAGTTGGGATCCAAAGACTCGGCCGCTCCTGCCTCGGGTCCGTTAATGCCGGGGAAAATAGGCTGCGGCAGCGTCTGACTGGGTGCCTGTCCAAGCGGCGCTACCAAGCCATTAACGCCAACACGGAAAGCGGTCAAGGGAGTGGCGCCGCCACTGCCGCCGCACCCGAAGTTCGTCGCCGTCTGATAGGCCGGGGCCAAGGCGCCCACGCACTGTACAGCCTGAATAAGGCCGTCGCCGAGCAGGGGCACGAGCACCAAGTCAACTCCGTTCAGTCGCCCATAGATTCGGCTATAACCGGCGCGGACGACATCGTTGCCGTTGCCAAAGACGTCAAAAGCGGCTGCCACGCGGGGACTAAACTCCTTGTAATAAGGATTGTAGGGGTATTTGGGATGGCCGGCCACGTTGCCAATCGTGGCAAACCCGATTTCGGGGTTGTATACCTGTCCTGCCAGCGCGGCGGTTTCCCGGTTGTTCATGTAGTTTTGCAGACTAATCGGATGATCGGAGGAATCCACCAACTCGACCTGTTTCCCGTTTGCTTCGGTCGGTGGCATCTCCAGTGTCCAGCCCAAACCGTAGGTGAGAGTAAACCTTGGCTTCATGCGCCAGGTATCACTGAAGTACAGGTTGTAGTAGGGAATGGTGCTCTGGTCAAAAGCAGGCGTGAGCGGCGGGTTCAAGGTCAGGTTCGATCCCGAACGGGTGTAGGCAACCTGTGCGACGGAGACGATGCCCAGCATCATTGCGTAGTCCCGGCCCCAGTTTGGATCTGACGCGGAAATGCCCGGCGGCGTAAAGCCAGTCAGGTCAACTCCCGAGCCGGCGCCGGAGTTCGTACCCAGCTGATAGGTCGGAAAGTAGTCGATACCGCCGCCATTATCACTGCGCTGGTGGTAGTCAAAATTGTGCTGGTATTGACCTCCGAACTGGAACATGTGTTTGCCCTTCAGCCAAGTCAAGTCATCCTTGAACATGTGGTCTTTTCCATCCCAGAAGCGGGTACGCGTGTCCTGGGTATCCACATTGAAGGGAAGGAGCGCTTGGGTTAACGACTCGCCACCCGGTTCCAACGCCCCTCCCAAACCGGATATTTGCGGCGGTGCTCCCGCCGAGCCATACTGCCAAAAGTTGCGCAGGAAGCTGTAATGGAAATCGTTGGTGATGCTGGGACTGATGTTGGTGGTCAGCCCGGCCACCAGGTACCACGGGGTCTGTGGGCGGTTAGACACGGCAGCCGGTGTGCCCAGCGTATCGCCGGGGAAGAAGCCACCAATGTCAACCTGGTTGTCAGTGGCGCGGGTCAGGTGGTAGTAGCGGTAGCTGGACATGAAGTGCCATTTGTCGCCAAAGTCGTGGTCCAGTCGGGCCACTCCGAAGTTGTCGTTCTGGGGAGTGGACATATTCGCTGTGAATCCCTGGATGTTGACGCCGTCGCAGCGGCTGAGACCGCAGCTCGCTTCATTCGACGGCGGCAAGTATTTGTTCCAGAACTGCTGGACGAGGGGGTTGATTCCAATGCCCAGCGGATCGAAGTTGGCAACGTTGTACTGCACCCCGTTGAAGGTAAGAAATCCGGCGCGCATGGCTGCCGACGGAACCGCTCTCTCGATGGTGGTGGCGTTAGGCCAGCGGAAGCCTTGATAGTTGGCGAAGAAGTAAGTCTTCCCCCCCAGCATTTTGGGCAGGATGGGGCCGCCAGCCGCCGCGCCAAAGCGGTTGTAATGATAGTCGGCGTTGGGCAATCCGTTGAGGTTATTCACCCAGGTATTGGCGTTGAAGTTGTTGTCCAGATAGTACTCGTAAACCGTGCCGTGCCAGGTATTGGTGCCGCGCTTGGTGACGACTTGCACCTGTGATCCCGATGAGCTGTTGAAGTCGGCGCCCTGCAGGGCGGCACTGACCTTGAACTCCTCCACGCTATCGGCCGGCGTCGGCATGACGCCTGTGGGTCCCGCAGCTACGCCGTTACTTTGGTTGGAAACACCTCCCGTTGGGTCACCGGCAAAGCTGGGCGTGTACACGCTCATGCTGCCGTCCATGTCGTTGGTGTTATTTCCGCCATCCAGCACGAAACTGCTCTGGTCCACCACGGTCCCAGCCACACTGCCATCCGGACTGATGCCCGGTTGCAGGGTGATAAAGGTGCTGACGTCGCGTCCCAAGCTGGGGAGTGATTCCAACGTTACACCGGTGACGGTATTGCCGATGGTGGCATTCATGGTCTGCAACTCGACCCCGGTCGCTGCCACTTCAACCGTCTGCGTCGCCGCGCCCACCTCCAGGGTGACATTGGCTGTAACCGGCGAGCCGACATTCACCGTCTGGGCTGCAATAACAGACTTACTGAACCCTGTCTTAACAACCGTGATGTTGTATGTCCCTGGGGGTACATTGACGAAGAGGTACTGGCCCGCAGCGTTGGAACTGCTGGTTCGCTCAACCTGCGTGGACGTGTCGGTCAGTGTGACCGTTGCACCCGGCACCACCGCACCGGTTTTGTCTGTCACCACCCCACTCACTTGCCCGGCGGAAGCGACCTGTGCCCCTGCAGGCACCGCGCTCGCCAGGAGCAGGATTGTGACCATCAGAACTAAGGTTGAAAATAACCAACGGGAACGGCGTCCAAGTGGTGTCATTTTTTTCTCCCTCCAGAAGTTGACTAGCGTCTAACATCTGACTGCGCGGAATTCTAAGCTTGAAAAAGCCGCATGAAAGAGAATCCTAACGACAGAACCTCGCTTGCCTCGCTGGGATAGAGCGCGGCCTCTTCGCTCACACGGCGAGCGATAGAAACCTAGGCATCGGTAAAAATGCTCCGGCAAAACCCAAATCCAAGTCGGAGCGGGATATGAATTGGCTCCGATAGGAGCATTCGGCTGGCCAAACCGTCACGACCAAGCTAAGTCATTTTTAATGTTGTACATTCGCTTAGAGCGCTGGCCGTAGAGCTACAAGATTCTGAATTATCTGAGCGCAAGCCATATTGATTTTCATAGAAGATGTGACTCGACGGCGGGACGCGGGTTCACCCGAACTTGCTGAAGTCAGGCTGCCGCTTTTCCGCAAAAGCGCTGAGCGCTTCGCGGCTTTCTGGCGAATCCAATAGCCCCGAGATGACGGCGACTTCTTCCTGGATAGCGCGATCGACTTCCGCTTTGAAGGTGCGCCTCAGCAGCTCCTTGCAGGTGCGCAGCGCTGCCGGAGGCTTTTCCGCCAGCTTTTGCGCCGCATTCGCCGCGGTGGTGAGCAGATCCCCAAGCGGGACGACGGCGTTCACCAGCCCTAATTCATAAGCTCGTTGTGCGGCGAACGGCACGGCCAGCATCAGCAATTCGGCAGCGCGCTGGTGGCCCATGAGCAAAGGCAAAAGGACGCTGGAACCTGCTTCGGGAACGATGCCGAGGTTGAGAAAGGGCATCTGGAACATCGTGTTGTCGGCGGCATAGACCAGGTCGCAGTGCAGCAGGATGGTGGTTCCGATTCCCACCGTCGCTCCGTGTACGGCGGCGACAATCGGCTTTCTTGCGTTCACCGCCGCGCGGATAAAACGAACTGCGGGCGGCAGATCTTGGCCCTTCCACGGCCTTTGCAGAAAGTCGACCAGGTCGTTGCCCGCGGTGAACGCCTCGCCGGCGCCGTGCAAAAGCACGACGCGCACCTCAGGAGCAGCCTCCGCCTTTTCCAACTCGTCGGCCAGCGCCTCGTACATCTCGGCGGTCAGCGCATTCTTCTTTTCCGGGCGGTTAATCGTGATGCGCCGGACGGCGCCGTTGCTTTGGCTTTCAATGTGGCTCATGGCGTGGCTCCTTTAGGGGTGAGGCCGAAAAAGCTACGGTACGCACATAAAGCTACTGCGCGCACCTCGCACCTATGGTCTCGCGGTGGCAACAAGGCATTGTACGGGAATCCGCACCGGTGGCGGCAAGCTGGAGCGCTAACGCGGCATCCACACAGCGCTGGCGTGCTCCCGGATACCGGAAACTCCGCAATAGCTCTAGTGACACCGCGGAGAAGCGGCTAGGCTGGTCGCGCCACTTCGCCATAAACCTGGAGCATGCGACGCACGCCGGCTTCCCAGGAAAACTTTTCGCACTGCTGCAGGCCGCGCGCCTTTAGCTTGTCGCGGACGCTCTGGTCAAGCAGCACGCGGTGTAGCGCTTTCATGATTTCGAACACGTTCTCTGGATTCACCATGATGGCGGCGTTGCCCACAACTTCCGGAATGGAGGAAGTGTTGCTGGTGACCACCGGGGTGCCGTGCGCCATGGCTTCCAGGGGCGGCAGTCCGAATCCCTCATATAGCGACGGAAACACGAAGATCTTTGCCTGATCGTAGAAGATGCGCAGCACCTCGATGGGCACAAAGCCGAGGAAGCGCACATCGTTCTGTACCCGCCCCTTCACGACCGCGCGGCGCAGGTCGGGATGCTTGGAGACTTCATCGCCAATGATGATCAGCTTCAGGTCCTCAAACTGCTTCTCCTTGACCAACTCGGTCTTGAGCGCGGAAAAAGCCTCGATGATGCGCACCACGTTCTTGTGCGGGCTGATGCGGCCGGCGTAGAGCAGGAAGGGATAGTTCACCTGGTAGCGCTCGGCGATGAACTCGCGCTCCGCCACGCTGGCGTGTCCCAGCCGGAAACGCTCGTCGATGGCGTTGTAGATGACCTCGATCTTCTCGGGGGGGACCCGAAACAGGCGCTCGGTGTCTTTCTTGGAGAAATTGGAGACGGCGAAGATGCGCGCAGCGCGATGCAGCACCCGCTTGGTGAACCTAAAATGCAGATCTCGTTTCAGCATGGAATGGCTGTTCACCCGGTAGAGGTGGTCGAACAGATCGTGTACCGTGACCACGTAAGGACACGGAATGCCCTGCGGTTTCCAGAACAGATGCGGCACATGCAACAGGTCGCAGTGGAAGCGCTTCAGCAGCCGATGCAGTTCGAAGTAGCTGGAGAACGAGAACTCGTTGGGCTGCGCCGGCAACGTTTTGAAGTTCGCCGGCAATCCTTCGGTCCCGGGAAGCTTTCCCGGAATGCCGATGAGGAAATATTCGTTCTCCTGGTCCAGACGGGCGAGCGTGCGAATGGCGTTGCGGGTGTAGGTCCCCACACCGAATTCGTTGATGCGGCGGATGTCGATGGCGATTCGCACTAACTCAAGTGTAAACCGCGGACATAGTCGCTGAAGAGCTTTCTTGGCGCCACCCTTACGCCTTCACTGCCTCCGCATGTTTTGCCCTGCGCGACGCGTACAGCGGGAATGCTTCCGCCAATTCCAGCACTTCCCGGCGAATGCGCGCCAGCAGGTTCTTGTCGGTGCGGTTGTGCAGCGCCTCGGAGATCCACTTGCCGATCTGCCGCATCTCGGGTTCTTTCATGCCGCGCGTGGTGAGCGCCGGACTCCCGATGCGGATGCCGCTCGGTTTCATCGGCGGGTTGGTATCGAACGGGATGGCATTCTTGTTGACCGTGATGCCAGCCTCGTGCAGCGCGTTTTCGGCTTCGCTGCCCAGCATGCCCTTGGCGAAAACATCCACCAGCATGAGGTGGGTGTCGGTGCCACCGGAAATAATGTGGAAGCCCTCGTCGGCCAGGGTTTGCGCCAGGACCTTGGCGTTGGCCACAATCTGCCGCGCGTAATCTTTGAAGCTGGGCTGCAGGGCCTCGTGGAAGCACACTGCTTTGGCCGCGATGATGTGCACTAGCGGGCCGCCTTGAACTCCGGGGAATACGACCTTGTCGATGGGTGCGGCATATTCCGCCTTCGACAAAATCAATCCGGCGCGCGGACCGCGCAGCGTCTTGTGCGTGGTGCTGGTGACAATCTGCGCGTGCGGCACGGGGGACGGATGCGCGCCTCCGGCAACCAAACCGGCGAAGTGCGCCATGTCCACCAGGTAGATCGCGCCAACTTTGTCGGCGATTTGGCGCATGCGCGCGAAATCGATAAACCGCGGATAGGCGCTGCCCCCGCCGATGATGAGCTTTGGCTGCTCGCGCTCCGCGATCTTCTCCAGATCGTCGTAATCGATGACCTCGGTTTCCTTGTTCACGCCGTAAGGGACGATCTTGTACGTCTTGCCGGAAAAGTTCAGCGGATGCCCGTGCGAGAGGTGCCCGCCATGCGCCAAGTTCAATCCGAGAACGGTGTCCCCAGGCTTGATCACCGCGGCGTAGGCGGCCATGTTGGCGGTCGAGCCGGAGTGCGGCTGCACGTTGGCGTGCTCGGCGCCGAAAAGCTGCTTGGCGCGATCGCGCGCCAGGTTCTCCACCACATCGGTAAATTCGCATCCACCGTAATAGCGCTTGCCGGGATAGCCTTCGGCATACTTGTTGGTGAAGACCGAGCCGGCCGCTTCCAGCACGGCCTCGCTCACAAAGTTTTCCGAGGCGATCAGCTCCAGGCCTTCGTGTTGGCGGCGTTCTTCATTCTCAATCGCCTGCGCGATGTCGGGATCAACTTCTGCCAGCGGCCGTTCCATTGCACTTAATTTCATGATTGCGTTCCTTCCTTCTCCAAACAATCTGTGATGCTGAACGAGCGCGGCGCTCGGCAACGCATCACGCCTTCGCCGCCTGTCCTTCGTCTTCGCGCTCGATGGCCGCGATCTTTTCCACGCGCCGCTCGTGCCGCCCGCCCGCAAAAGAAGTGGCCAGCCATTTGTCCACAATCTTGAACGCTGCATCTTCGTCGATGACCGAGGCGCCCAGGGTCAGCACATTGGCGTCATTGTGTTCGCGCGAGCGCTCGGCTTCAAACTCCGTGTCAACCTTGGCGGCGCGTATGCCGGGGACTTTGTTGGCGGCGATCGACATGCCAATCCCGGTGCTACACACCAGGATGCCGAGATCGGCGCCGTGCGCGGCGACCTCTTCCGCTACCGCGCGCGCGAAGTCGGGATAGTCGCACGAGGCGGTCGAGTCGGTGCCGCGATCGTCAACTGCGACGCCCTGCGCGGACAGCCTCTGCTTGATTCTTTCTTTCAGCTCGAAGCCGGCGTGGTCCGATCCCAGTGCAATCTTCATCGCCAACATTGTAGCGCGGGGAATGAAGATAAGGGTGTGACCTTCTACCCGGCAAACGCCTTGGCCAGAAAGCGCGAGATATGCCAGGCGTCCATGTACTTGTAGGGGCTCTCGCCGAGCGAGTAGTGCCCGCACGGCAGCGCCTTGATGGTGGTGTCGAGCCCGCGGCGCAGGAACTCGCCCGCCGCCTGGGCGGAAAATTCCGGCAGGAACGTCAGGTCGTAGCGGCCATAGATCATCAGCGACTTCTTCGGCCAGCGCTCAAACTTGTCGAAGTACACGATCGGACTGATCGACAGCCACACCTGGCGCAGTTCGTCCTGGGTCAGCACGCTCTCGATTCCCTGCCGGATGTGGCGGGTCGATTGTCCCGTCCAGGTCACGTCGCCGAACGACGTCGAAGCGTGGTTGAACACATTCACGCTGATGCGCGCGTCGTGGGCCGCCGCGATAAACGCATAACAGGAACCCAGGCTGGTTCCCACCAAGCCAAGCCGGGTGTAGCCGCGCTGCTGCAGCCAATCGAGGCAGCAACGGATATCGATGATGCCCTGGCGCGTGGCGTCAATGGTGCGCCCGATATTGGCGGACACTGCGTAGTCGGCGCGCGTCAGTCCCGCCGGGCGGCGGATGTCGTGGTACGGCATGCTCATGCGTAGCGCCGAGATGCCCAGCAAGTTGAAGATGCGGCACAGCGCGTTCTGGCTTACGCCGTCGGCGTTCCACTGCGGAATGACGATCACCGCGCGCCGTCCTCGCGCCGGAAACCAGCGCGCGTTCATGCAATTGTTCTCGCGGTACGGCGACTCCACCGCCGAGGTGAAGCGCAGGAAGGTGCCCAGCTCATCTTTCGGCTGCTTCTTGGGAGCGGCGCTGCCGGTGTGGAACAGTTCCACCTTGCGCTTTTCCAGGCGGAAGTCCGACGGCACTTTGTAAGCGTAGAACTGATCGCTGTTGGCGACGATGTGGTCGTTGGCTGCCGACCAGTAGGCCAGCATCGCAGCTTTATCGCTCTGGTCCTGCGGCGGAGGGAAGTTCTCCAGCGTAGGCCAGCGGGCCGCCCATTCCGGACCCCATTCGAAGGGACGCACCACGCGATTGTTGTCGCGCGAGGTCATGCGCGCTTCCCACTCGTGCATCCAGCGGCGGTAACGTTCTCGCATCTGTAAAAACTATACAGAAGCGAACAGGCCTGGTCGTGTGTTACCCAACGAACCTGTGGCAGTGTGCGCCGAATGGTGTTCAGGTGAGGTTGAGCGGGAAGGCGCTCTTCACCTTCGCAGCCGAATGGTACCCCCCTCCCCCCATACCCTCGCAAAATATTGAAAGCAAAGGAACTGGGAAAACTTTTCCTCGCAAAGGTAATTATCCCTTGACAATACGTAACTATTCTGCTACAGTTTTTCTTGACGGTAGGTAAACACATGAAAAGCAAGAGCCATCATCGCCAAGAACCAAAGCCGAAAATGGAACGCTACACGAAGAAAGATTTTGATCGCCAGTTCCCTGACGAAGCTACCTGTTTAGAGTGGCTCAAGAACCGCCTATATCCCGACGGCATCTACTGCAAGAACTGCGAGCAGGTCACGAAGCACTATCGCCTCAAGAGCAGTCCGTCCTATTCCTGCGAGCATTGCGGCGATCACGTTCACCCCACGGCGAACACGATTTTTCACAAGAGCCCAACGCCGCTCACAACTTGGTTCTATGCGATGTACCTCATGTCTGCCACCCGCTGCGGAATCTCCGCGAAGCAAATCGAGCGCGAGACGGGCGTAACGTACAAAACGGCGTGGCGCATATTCAAACAGATTCGTTCCATGCTCAACCCTGAGAGCGCCGGGCCGATTGGCGGATTCAATCGCAGAGTCGAGATGGACGAGATGTTCTACGGCGGAAAGCGCAAGGGCAATGCTGGCCGTCCAATGGTCGGAGACAGGCACGGTAAGACTACCGTCGTTGGCATGGTTCAACGCAAGGGAGAGGTCAGTGACGGGCGACAATTAGAAG
>PMAT01000027.1 GCA_003152695.1 Acidobacteriaceae bacterium | reverse complement strand
CTTCATCATCGGTCATGATCGCAGGCGCATTCTGCACTTCAACGTCACTCGCCACCCCACCAGCGCTTGGACCGTACAGCAGTTGCGAGAAGCTTTTCCCTACGATTCCGCGCCCAGATTTCTCCTACTCGACCATGACGCGAAGTATGGCTTGGAAGTGCCAGCGTCGATGCGCTCGCTGAAGATGACACCGGTCCGTACCTCGATTCGGAGTCCCTGGCAGAATGGGGTCGCCGAGCGTTGGGTCGGAAGCTGCCGCCGCCGACCACGTGATCGCGTTGGATGAGCGACATCTGAAGCGACTCCTCTCTCAGTACGTTTCCTATTATCACGACGCCCGAACCCACCTCGAGCTGGACAAGCAAACGCCGGCTGGCAGGGCACGCTCTCTGGAAAACGGTACAGTGATTTGCCAGAAGCGCGTGGGCGGGTTGCATCACCGCTATGATTGGGCCGCTTGAATCGACTGTACGCAAGCTTTCCTTGGTCTGGGCCCACGACAGAAGTGTCCGATCATTCAGCCGGCTACGAAGAAGTCGTGCGCGTCTGGTTATTCAACCCCACAGACAAGTTAGATCCTGATGTCAGCGAACTCTTGAGTGTGCACTGCTCCTGGTGCGTTTTGGATTGTGGCGAGGCACACTGTGCCGGAAACCTGCCAGAAGGCGTGCCCCGCGAGCGTTGCAGGGAACAAGAAAGCCAACAATGCCACAGCTGCCAGTCGCGGATAGATGCCGAATGCCAAACCAAAGCCTGCAACAACTTCAAGGCTTCTAGCACACAGCATGAGAAAGGGCACCACGCCGGCGGGGGCGCCACGGTCGACGAGTTCTTTTGCAGCAGCGGCCTGGCTGATGATCCCGAGGCCATGCAGAAGAAATATGATCGCTACGAGAACACGAGAAAGGGCTAGAACATATCGCTGGAGAGAATTTATCGGCGACTCCTACGATGCACGGCCGAAATTACAGGGCACGTTCGGACGCTGCTGCTGATCTTTGCGTTCACCGACAATGTGAGCTGAAGTCACGTTTGTAGCTTGGATCTTCTTTGTAAGAAGCCATCCTCCAGCTGTCAAGTTGGATCTCGCAGTTCTTACCCCTTAATATTCCGTCCTGGCGTCGGCCACTCCTACAACATTTGAGGTTTCTTGTCCCAATGCCATGCATGAAATAGGACTCCCGCTGTTCGTCGCCAGGTCTCAACCGGTATTCGCTACCTTGGTCGGCATAACTTGCGGTTTTAGTATCTCGCTCACGAGAAACAGGTCGGTGAGCAGAGCGCGGAGATGGATCGATGCGTTCAGGTTGTCGACCAATTGAGAGCCGATGGCGGGTTGTGCCAGAACCAGTTCAATGGCGGCAAGAGAATCGCGAGCGTCGCGATCGAGGACCGCAAAGAGCGCCAAGTATTTGTCGGCTGGTTCAAGGCCTTCCTCTTTGACTGCCAGCACACAAGTCTCGGAAAGCCCCGTCAGGGCTTTCACGGCGCGATGCAGGAACTCTCGGACTTGCCCACCCGATTCGCTGCCTTGGTCACTGGGCAGCCCCTGGGCCGCATAGGCCAGCATAAATTCGTAACACTCTTCCACAGCCTCACAGCGATTCCAGATCTCAGCCAGCATCGGTTAACCCCTCGGTCCGCGCTCCCTGGGACCTCGCAGGTGGCGTAGAAGTTTCGACTGCAGAAGTTTCGACCGGCCATCGTGCTGGATCGTGCTCGTTCAGATAGAAGTCTCGGTCCATCCAGCCGAAAATCATTGATTTCGTGATCTCGCGCTTCTCCGGCGGGAGCCCGAAGTAGACGTGCATCATGATTAACGCGATCAATCCAACGCCTGCCAACCCATGCAGCACGTACATCATCCCCCAAGTCATGTCGCTGAACAGATACGGATTTCGGGGAAAGAAGATCGTACGAACGCGAAACATCATGAAAACGCCGGTCACGATTGCAGACAGCCCTGCGGCGATGATGGCGGCATGGTAGAGCTTGTTTTCCAAGGGATACTTTGCAAACCTCTCCGGTGGTGGCGCGGGCTTCCCCATGAACCGCAACACTCTTCTCTTCGCGTCCCGCAGGTCAATCCGGTCAGGCCATATCGACCAGAAGTCCATAAAGAACGAGGCATGGATGATGTGAAACACAATAGAAAGGGTCAGCACAGCTCCAGCGATCCAATGGTAGGTAACCCAGTCAAACTGAATAACCACCTTCGGCAAGAAAGCGGTAAACAGCAGCGTGAACATGGAAGCCGCCATGATCCAGTGAAATGCACGGGCCGTTAGCGAGTGCCGCGGGACGTGTTCGGGGATTCGGGTGGGGAGTACCGGAGCAGCACCGGGCTCGAACTGTTTAGGTTTCGCGAAATATCGCAGGTAAATCGCATGGACGATAATGAAGAGCAATCCCGCGATTACCGCCACCCATATCAAGAACCACGCAATGTGGATGGGAACAATTTTTCCCCACGGATCTATTGCCCATTGTAGGGGGTCCATGTTGCCTCCTTCACGCCTCCGATGGCGCGCTTCACCAGGTTCCTCATCAGCGGAATCTTGTAGGCGTTGAACTGCAAGGGGACAGCTCCTTGCACCGCCAGTTTTCCCGCCATCTCTCCGGTTGCCGCATTCGGTGGTTTCCCCCGGACGGCGTCTTCGACAAGCTTCAAGCGTAGAGGACGAGCGGCGGCACCGTTCACCGCTAGGCGGATTCGCTCAATGCTGCCACTTGAGACCATCATTGCGGAGGCGACGTTCAGCAGCGGAAAGTCCCACACATTCCGGTCTCGCACCTTCTCAAAATAGAATTGCGCACCGGCCCAGGTCGAAGGTATACGAATGGCCGTCAGTAGGTCCCCGGGGCGCAGGATGTGTAGTCGCGTGATGTCGATATCAGGACCTATAAAGTAGTCCTCGGCGTCCACTACGCGCTCACCTTTGGAAGTGCGAATCACGAATTTGGCGTCGAGCGCGATAAGTGCGGGAGCACAGTCAGAAGGATTCACCGCCACGCAGCGGTCGGCATGCAGAATCGCGTGCTCGCGGTTGCGGCCCTCCGGTGTGTCGGCATAACAGATGTTCCCGCCGGCGCGGTAGCACGGCCAACCCGCGCGATAATACCAGCAGCGCGCGTCCTGGGATACGTTGCCGCCGATTGTGCCCTGGTTTCTGATTTGCGGAGACGCCACTAACTCCGCGCTCTCCGCCAGCAGTTTGTACTTCTCTCTGATGACGGGATGCTGGACTACTTCCGTCAGCGTGGTCATCGCTCCGATCTCGATGCCGTCGGGGGTGGCCCGAACTCCCTTGAGTTCCGCGATCCCGCTCAAATCGACTACCACCTTCGGTTTCTTGATGCGGTCCTTGAGCCAGTCGAAGCTGTCCATGCCTCCCGCCAGCACCCAGCCGTTCTCGCCCTGCTGCTCGAGCAGCTTTTGCGCGTCAGCGATTGAGTTCGGCTGAGCCAACTCGAAAGCCGGCATGACGTCTCGAATTACAGCCATGGCCCCTCCTTTCGCATCACCGCTAAATGTGCGCCATTAACGGATGTTGCATGGGATGTCCCGCTTCGAGCGAAGTGAGAATGGTGTCGGCGTTGACGGGCGCGCGCTGGAAAATCTCATCACCAAGTGCGTCCGAAAGCGCGTTCAAGATGGAAGCGCAGCCGCCTCCAACGGGCGGTTCGCCCACACCGCGGGCACCGACCGGCGTTTCCGGATCCGGAATATCGAGCGCCGCCCATTGCATATCGACGGGCACGTCCAAAATTGTTGGCGGCTTGTTCTGGTAAAAGCGCGTCGAAAGCATGGCGCCGTAGTGTGGGTCGTACACCCACTTCTGCCCAATCGCATGTCCCATTCCCAGAACGGAGCGGCCGAGCACCTGGCCTCCAAGCGCCCGGGGATGAATTACGGAACCCACGTCGGCATAGGCGAGGAAATCCACGATGTAGTACTTGCCCGTTTCAATGTCGACCTCGACCTCGGCAAAGCTGGCAACGTAGGAAAATGTCGTGCCATCCCGAGGGTAATTGTCCTTGGCGGCTGCCACTAAACCTTGTCCAGCAAGCGTCGCTACGGATGCCTTCGTGAGTTTGTGGAGGTCGGGGGAAGTTTCATGACCATCGTAGGTGCCACCCAATTGAATGGCATACTTCGCAGCCTGCGCCAGAGTCATGCTGGCGCCTCCACCCTTACGGAATACGCGCTCGTTGGCCACATCGTAAGCCTCTGGCTCGCCGCCGAGTTTCTTTGCCGCGATTTCCTGGAGCTTCTTCTTGGCGTTCATCGCGGTGGCGTGCGCTGCGCGTGTCATTGCGTGGGTCGTCTGGCTGCCGCCGGAGACGCAGGTGAAAGGAAGGTTTTTCGACGAGTCGCCCCATATAACGTCGCACTTCTCCCACGGAACTCCCAAAACCTCGGCGCCGGCACGGTGAACGTCGATTACCGATTCCGTCCCCAGGTTGCCGATTCCAGATTGGAAGGCTACTCGGCCATCGGGCTTGATGATCAGAATCCCATCGAAACCGATCGTGCCACCGACGAAACAACTGAGCGAGACGCCGACTCCGCGCACCTTGGTACCGATCCGCTTCGGGGTACGTGAGACCCTTTCGCTCCATTGAAACTGTTCCGCCCCTCGGTCGAGCGCGTCCTTAAGGAACGCACTCGTGGCGTGTGGCCTCTGCCCGTTCACCGCCGCTCCGAATGGCGCCTTGCCCTCCGGACAATTGATTCGGCGGATGGCTACCTGGTCGAGCCCAAGTTTACGCCCAGCTTTCGCGATGATCGGCTCCATGATTGCAATGCCCTGCATGCCGCCTGGCGAGCTCTGCGCGCTTCGCGGGGGCGTGTTGGTCAGAACCGTGACTCCACGCCAGCGCATGGCTTGAGGTTGGTACAGGAGCGACACGATCCGGCCCGATGTCGGGGCATCGCCGTTTGCGTCGTAGGGACCGTTGTTGGAGATAACGAACATGTCGAGCGCGATGATGCGCCCGTCCTTTGAGAAGCCGACTTTCATCCGCCCCAGCAGGCTGGGCCGCGCACGGCCAATGAAGTTTTCCTCTTCGCGGCTGATCCTCATCATCACCGGTGCGTTGGCCTTTTTCGACAACAGCGCCGGAATAATCAGAGACACGCCGGCTGTGATCTTGCTGCCGAAGCCGCCCCCTGTGTATTCGCTGATGAGGACGACTTTGCTCACATCGATGTTCAACCATCTCGCGATGGCAGGCACGGTTTGAGCGGTGCTCTGCGTCCCGGTGTGAACGTAAACCTTACCGTTTTGCCAGTAAGCCAGGGCACTGCGGGTCTCGAGCGTCTGGTGGCTCGTGTCTGGTGTGACGAAGGTTTCATCGAGGACCAGCGCGGCGCTTTGGAAGCCCGCTTGTAGGTCACCGTACGACCATTCGTCGGGCGTCTTCCCCATCGGCAGACGGCCTTGCTTTTCCTCCGCGAAGTTCGCCTCGGTCCACTTGAGCACTCCGATCGTGGGCGGCGGCGGTGCTGGTGGCGGAGCTCCCGCCGCGGCCTTCGGCGTCGGAGACTGCACCCAGATGTTCCCGTCCGTTCTCGGATTGGGACCTCCGGGACGCAAAGTCTCAAGCGGGTCGATGGCGAAGGGCAGCGGCTCAAACTCAATTCGAATCTTTTCAATTGCTTCAGCGGCAGTGAACTCGTCGACTGCGGCGACGGCGAGAATCGGTTCACCCTGGTAGAGCGGTTCCAGGTTGAGTCCCCGCTCGCTCTTTGGGTTGGCTCGAATCACCGTACCATTGTCGGTGAGGGTATCGGCTGGAGGCGGGAGCTCGTCGGCCGTGAGAATCGCTTTCACGCCGGGCATTGCAAGCGCATGGCTCAGATCAAGGTGCTTTACCCGCGCGTGCGGCAATGGGCTCAGCAGGAGTTTGCAGAACAGCATGCCTTCGGCGTGATAGTCCTCGGCGTACTTTGCCTGTCCCGTCACTTTCGCATATAGGTCGGGAGTTTGGTAGTTCTTGCCGATCAGTTTGTGGCCCGCTCCGTACACACGCTCGGTGGTGCCGGGAGATTTATCGGGGTTCTCAGGCACGGCTCGCCCTCCTCATGTTCTCCGCACCGCGCATCATCGCGGTCAGGATCTTGTCGTAGTCCTGGCACCGGCACAGATTGCCTGACAGACCCTGCGCCAGTTCGGTTCGCGTGGGATTTGGGTTCGTCTTCAGGAATGCCACCGCCGCCATGATGAAGCCCGGCATGCAGAAGGCGCACTGGAAGCCTTGTTCATCGATGACGCCTTGCTGGACTGGGTGCAGCGTGCCGTCGGAGCTCGCCAGCCCTTCGATGGTGAGAACTTTCTTGTCGCGGACTGTGTATGTCAGCACCGAGCACGCATAGTGCGGCACGTCGTCGATAAGCACGGTGCAGGAGCCGCATTCGGCTCGGTCGCATCCCAGTTTGGTTCCGGTGAGTCCCAGTTTATGACGCAGCGTCCACGCCAGTGTTTCTTGCTTCATGACATCGACGCGACGTTGCTGGCCGTTGATGTTGAGAGTTAGCAGCCGTTCGCCCCCACCTGCAGCCAACTGCTGACCATGCAGGAGAGATGAGGCTCGGAAGAGGTAGCCTGCCGAGGAAACTGCGGCGCCGCTGGCGATGACCCCTTTGATGAAGTCGCGCCTTGAGACAGCTTTTGGCGGGTCGTGGCCTATCTTGAAGTCTGCCTTGTCTGCCATGTTGCCTTACCTCTTATCGCGTCCAGCAAATGCCAGCGCCGTGTTGGATGCCTGCATGTGAGCTACGGTTGCAACCGCGTGTCCGCCTCTCACGGTACTGGCCCTGGCACATGCGTGAGATTCAGCCGGGACAGTGCCGCCCGGATGGCTTCAGAACTCCGCTGCAATCCCTGCTGCTCCGCAGGTGACATCTCTGGCTCGATAATGCGCTCGACGCCTTTTTTGCCGACGACGCTCGGCAGCGAAAGAGTTACACCGAAATTCGGGTTGTAGCAGCCGATGGGAATCACAGCCTGCTCATTACGCAGGATCATCTCTGTAAGCCGAGCGGAAACCATGCCGATGCCGTACTGGCTGGCGCCAATACCTTCAATAATCCTAATGTTTGCGTAGCGAACCTCACGCTCAATTTCGTCACGCAGGTTTTCTGGTGTTGGGGAATTCTGGGCCAAGAGGTCCAGCACCTTGCGACTGCCGACGCGCGCCGCTGACCACAGGAAGACCGACGATGTACCGTGCTCACCCAAGACGAATGCGTCAACATCGGCCGCACTGACGTTCAGGCGTCGTGCCAGGTGGAAGCGGAAGCGCAATGTGTCGAGTGACGTCCCGGTGCTCAATACGCGACCGTGTCCCAACATGCGCACCACGTCTGCCAGGGCATCCGGGGGATCGGTCACTACCAAAATCAGCGCTTCGGGAGCGACGTTGTGGACCTTTGGGACGACCTCCTGAAAAACCGCAGTGTTTGCCTCCAGCAATCGGCGTCTTCCCACCGGGTCGCTGCGGTCAGTGGCGCCTCCACCTTTCTCATTGACTCCCGCCGTCAGAATAACCACGGAAGCGCCGACCAGGTCGGAATAGTCGCCGTCGCGCACATCAATTGGGGGCGACAGCACCGCACCATACCGGACGTCGGTGACGACACCTTGGGCTTTTTTTCGATTCCTGTTTACCAGCACCACCTCACGCGCGCTGCCGCGCTGGATTATCGACAGGAGAGACGCTGTGCCGACTGCGCCTGCGCCAATAATTCCAACCTTCATATATCTGCCCCCTCTCCATGTATACCTCAACACCCGCTCAGCTGATCTGAAGCAACCGCGGTATTGTAATCGACATGAGTTCCGTCCGAGCCGTCATTGTTCTTCCATGCCGATGGTCCGAAGCTGCCGTCCGGCTGGGTGCTGCCTTGGGTCCTTGCAATGTAGTTGGCCCTTGTCATTAGCTCTTTCAGTGCCATAAGAATTCCCTGCTGCTGCTGGCCTTCGCGCAAATCAAGGTGCCGCAAGCGTGTGGCCTTAGTCGAAAATGGAGCAATCGATGTGCCAAACGTTCAACGGGTTCAAATTGCGATTGTGCTGGCATTAAGTGACAGAAACATCGATATTCGACGGACGACGCCCGACTCTAGTGGCCTAATCAAAGGCGCATTTATTCACTGGAAATGAGTTGCTTCATACGGAACCACCAGGGAGTGAATGGAACCCTAGATGTTTTGTATAGACGCGCTATCGACTCAAGAAGCGAAAAGAGCGAACAAAAGTGCGGCGGCACTCGCGGCAACGAAACGGTGTCGCCCGATCAGAAACGGGGAAAACTACTGCTAGTTGCTTACTGCACGGAGTGAGAGCTTCGCAAATCAACTCTAGGAATTGGGGCGAATTTATAATCGGTATAGCAAGTTTCCGCACGCAGCGAAGGGAGAATGGGAGATGAGGTATAGGAAACTGGGGAATACCGGGCTCATCGTTAGCGAGGTGGCACTTGGCACGATGCAGTTCGGCGGCAAGATGAACATGGGCAACCTCGGTCAGGAGGACACGACGCGGCTGGTGAAGGTAGCCCTGGACAAGGGAATCAATTTCATCGACACGGCAGACGTGTACAGCCTAGGGGAAAGCGAGACACTGGTGGGTAATGCTTTGAAAGGCGTCAGGGACGAGATCGTTCTGGCCACCAAAGTTCGGCTCCCCATGAGCGAGAATTTCAACCGCAGCGGCGCAACCCGCGTGAACATCATGCGCGAAGTCGATGGCAGTCTCCGACGATTGCAAACTGATTACATCGATCTGTACCAGGTGCATGGATGGGACAGCAACACGCCACTCGAGGAGACACTGCGGACCCTCGACGATCTTGTGCGCCAGGGGAAGGTCCGCTACATCGGGCTCTCCAACTTCATGTCATGGCAGGCGGCCACCGCGGTTATGCTGCAGGAGCACCTGGGATTGGAGAAATACGTGACGGCGCAGATGCACTATAGCCTCGTCGGTCGGGGTCTCGAATACGAGTTCCAGTCGTTCGCCGAGTACTACAACATCGGTATTTTGGCCTGGAGCCCGCTTGCCGGCGGGTTTCTCACGGGCAAGTACAGCCGCGCCAACCCAGCTCCTGCCGGCACACGATTCGCGGAGGCAGGTTCGTTCGTGCCCTTCGACAAGGAGATGGGCTACCGCGTGGTGGAGGTGCTGAAGGAGGTGGCGGGTCAGCATGACGCAAGCCCGGCCCGTGTGGCGCTCTCGTGGGTGCTCGGACGGCCGGCGGTCAGCAGCGTGATCGTCGGTGCCCGCAAGGCCGAGCAACTGGAGGACAACATCCGTGCCGTAGACCTTCAGCTCTCGGACGACGACGTCCGGCTCCTGGACGCGGCGTCGGATTCGGGCGTTCCGTATCCGAAGTGGATGGTTCTCCAGCTCGACACCGCGGAAGACCCTCGTTCGAAGACCCTGAATCCCGAGCGCTACGCGGATGGCGGTCCCTGGAAGGACCTTCGCCGGACCCGGTGGTCGGGCTGAGAGCCATCAAGCGGTGTCGGCGGACGTCGTTTGATGCGAAACGGTGGCCCCTTTTGTTCTTGTGCAGAAGGATGACCGGGCGGGACCCTGGTTATCTCTGAATTCAAATTGGACGGGTTGGGAAGCACACCATCGTCTGAAAGGATCACCGCGCGCTCGATCAGGTTCTGCAGTTCGTCGCCGGGCAAGGGGCCCTTCATCTACGGCGTAGTCTGGCTTGTCTATGCCGGAGGAGCATGTGTCAGCGGACTTCTCTTCCTCCGGGTTCGCGAAGCTGCACTTGCCCTCCCCATCATCGCGATTGGCGCCGCTATTGCAGCTGGAGTTCACCGTCGCTGAGATAAAAACCCAGAGCGGCGTCTCGAAGCGGGCCCGAAGTCTTGTTGTGGGAAGTTAGCTATCCACGACGCCGACTCCCAAGCCACGGCACGTTTGGTGGTAGGGAGCGATTCGACGCCTCAAAAAGGCTAACATGTCGCACCAGAGACCGCCGGATTCGGGTGAGCCAACGATAGGCGCCGCCCAAGCTGCCTCTGACAATCACCCGTTCCGGCTTTGATTCGTGGCCTGATGGGACGATGTAAGCGCTCGCGCGCTCGCGATGACGTTGGCAGGACCACCGTCTGCAAAAAACCGAATGCAGATGACTTCGCACTAGCGCCACAGGGAAGGCTCTTGTCAACACGCTGTTTTGAGAAGGGATAATGATTGACAGGACCAGACTTCAAACCTAACGGGCGCCTGATTCTAACGAGATGTCTGGTTGTCATGGAGACAGTTTACGCAGTTCGCGCAGCCGTTCAAGGGATAAGGATGTCAAACTGAGACACTACCACTACCAGATTGTGTGCTCACTAGGCCTCCGGGAGCGTATCGTCGAGTCTTTGGGTCAACGTCTCCACTGAGGTTTCCTGACTGAACTCTTTTAGCTCTTGATCTTCCGCGATTTGCTTAAGTCCCATATCGTCACAGATCGCATGTACCATCTGCAAGAGCTTGGTGATCTCTTTTTCGGCTATTAGATCAATCTGCAAGTTTAGGTGATCTCGCCGCTCCGCCCGTTTTGTCATTCGGTTCTGACGCATGAGTATAAAACTTGAAAGAACCACCGCTTCGACAGCGACAATCATGCCGAGTAGGGAGAACGGATAAGGGTCAAATCGCGAAATCCAGGAAACTTGGTTGACGTTTATCAAAACCCAAGAAAGCACAAGCAAGACGTGAATCAGTACAAACGACATGCTCCCGGCAAAGCCCGCTATGCGATCGCCCACGCGTTCCGATAAAGTTCTCTGCTCCAAAAACTCATACTCTTGTCTCGCAATGGAATCAATATGCGATTGTGTATGCTTTGAGTTCTCGCTCATCCAACCTCTCTACAGTTTGCCATCGGAGGTGCTTCTCGCCCCGCAGGTATCATTCTAATTCCTCATCAAAATTGATGAAGATCGCGGCGCGCTTCTCACCCAAGCGTCTTTTGGTCCAAACGGGGCCCGTTGGATCTACGTGGTCGGCACCGGGGATACCCTTTGTATCTGAATATCTTCGTCCCGATCGTCCTGCGAGACGGCAAGTTAAACTTCCGGGCGGCCCGTGACACGGGAACGATCCGCCACGAATCGCCACTCTCCGACGACTACAGGTCCACTGTCGAACAGTCCCGCTCCTGCTGCCATGGCGGTCGTGCCACGCGGAGTGTTCGCGCTAGTCGGACTTTTCAAGTTCCACTCCGTATCTCTTTGCGGCAGACTGTATCCGCTTCCACGCCGCACGACGTTCCGCTTCCGTAACACCCTTCACCTGGTGGAAGCGCGCAACAGCGTTGCGTACGTGAGAGGCATTTTCCAGCGGCTCTTTGCGTTGCTTGGGAAAAGCGAACTTAGTTGTCGATATCCGATCACGAGCTGGCTTGGTTAGTTTGGCCATGTTTTCCTCCTTCGGGAGCATCCCCTTGCGCACGGACGGCCCGGGACTTTTTACCACGCATTACG
>PMAT01000068.1 GCA_003152695.1 Acidobacteriaceae bacterium | reverse complement strand
TTTTAACCGGACAGCAGTGACAGCACATATAGGAAGACGTTTTCTAGACGATGTCGCATCTTAACTCCTTACAACGTTACTTACTGCAATTCGCGGCAGCTGCGAGTTGGCCCCCGGGCGCTATCTCGTCGCGCAGCCAGTCCAGACATTACATCGGCGAATAAGGAAGAACAGTGAGTGCTTGGACAGGCAGGGCGGACCAGTAAGTGTCTTTTAATGATTATTTTTGTGTTAAATCGAAAGAGGGGAACAGGGGCGGGGAACTTGGCCTTGCCGAAAGAAAAGAAAGGCCGCGGGGCACCAACGCATCGAGGAATTCAGATCAAGGATGCTGCTGCTGACTCGTCGGGCAGTAGTGCGGCCCTTATTGTCACTGTCGCTGATTGCTGAGATCCACCTTTTGTCAACTGGTTCTGGGGTCTTGTGGGAGCCGCCCGGCCAAACGCATCTGTGCAATTTTGGGAAAACTCACGTGTTGTAACGAGTCTTTAGAGTGGGAATTCAAGAGCTCCGCATGTAACATGAACCTTCATCAGATATGTGATTGATTACTGGTGCACGCACTCTGGGCGAAGATCGACAGGTGCAGCCCCAGTTGTGGAGGTAATGACGAATGGCATTTCCTGCTGAATCACCAAGCCTAGCCGGGACACCATCCACGCATCCTTCTGCAGCGCCGCCTGCGCCATCGGGATTCACCGAAGATTGGCTGGCCGTGTGCATTGGCCTGTTCATGTTCGTCTGCTCGCTGGCGTTGCTTTTTGGTTTCGACCTGTTGGGCTGGGCTGTCGCGACGTCCGTATGGACAACTCCTGGTAAGGCGCTCGCCCCAGTGTCGAAAGGCTACGCGACAGTTCCCGGCCTGCTGTCGCTGGGAGCAACTTATGTTTTTCTGCTGATCGTGCTACTGGTGGGAGCCAAAGCGCTCCACGCCGACCTCAAGCGGTTCGCCCAGGGCTTTACTCTTATTTTTATTCTCAGTTACTTCTGTTGGTTTTTTGGCAGCTGGGCTTATATCGCCGCCACGCCGGACAAAAGACAGGCGCTCAAGATCGGCTGGTCGCTGAATCTAACCAACGAATCTGGCTTCATCATCGCCCTTCTGGCCGGTTTGATCATCGGCAATTTTCTGCCGCGCGTTTATGACTTCTTAAAAGTGGCAATTCGTCCTGAGCTGTACATCAAGACGGCCATTGTCATACTCGGTGGGTTTCTTGGTGTCACCGCACTCGACCAGCGGCGGCTGGCGTCAGCGATGCTTTTCCAGGGGCTGTGTGCCATCGTTTGCGCTTACCTGGTTTTCTGGCCTTTGGTGTACTACGTGGCCCGCCGGTATTTCGGATTCAGCCGGGAATGGGCGGCGCCGCTGGCCTCGGGGATATCCATTTGCGGAGTATCGGCGGCCATTGCAACCGGGAGCGCCATCCGAGCGCGTGCGGTAGTGCCCGTGATGGTCTCCTCGCTGGTCGTGGTGTTCTCCGTGGTGGAGTTGCTCATCCTGCCCTTCGCGGCACAGCACTTCCTGTATCACCAACCCATGGTGGCCGGGGCTTGGATGGGACTGGCGGTCAAGACTGACGGAGCCGCAGTGGCCAGCGGCGCCATTGCCGACGCACTCATACGAGCTAAGGCATTGAGTGCCTCGGGTGTGAACTATGAGCCGGGTTGGATTTTGGGCGTCAGCACCACCGTGAAGGTATTCATCGACATCTTCATTGGCATCTGGGCATTTCTTCTGGCTTGGATATGGTCGGCGAAAATCGAGCGCCGTCAGGACGACCAGGTCAACGCCGGGCAAATCTGGCAGCGCTTCCCCAAGTTTATCCTCGGCTATGTGGCCACGTTCTTGCTGGTGCTGGCCATCGGCATTGCAGTTCCAACCCTGGTGCCCAAGGTGAAGGCGTCCATGGCCCAGGCCAATGTGTTCCGGTCGATTTTCTTCGTCATGACCTTTTTCTCGATCGGGGTGGTGTCCAACTTCCGAAAACTGTGGCAGGAAGGCATCGCGAAGCTCATTGCCGTGTATGTTCTATGCCTGTTCGGATACATCATTTGGGTCGGGCTGCTGATCTCATGGTTGTTTTTCCACGGCATGCTGCCGCCGATCGTGAANNCCGCTGCTTCCGGTCGAACGGAAGCTGATCTGGTACACGTTCGGCGGCGGAATTGTGCTGTTAATCGTCTTGGTGCTTCTCAGTCGCGCTTTTGTATGATCCGGGCTGTAAAACGGGCTGCGGAAGGCGCTCACGCGCTGAGAGACTCAGGCCGCTAACCTGACCATTGAGGATTTCCGGCGTCGCTTGCATCGGGTGTCCGATGCGGCGCAGCCCAATGCTCTCGTGGCTTGAGCTCAATTCAACACGACGTTCGAGCTCCACTGGTCCACCAGCTTCCACCAGAGATACTTTTCCCATTCGTCGAAGGCGGCCTTGGCCCAACGGCGGTGTCTCCACCATCGATTGGCGGCATGATACGGGGCCGACTCAGCCGCCACCGACCACTCATATTGCGGCAGTCTCTTGCGAAAAATCGAGATGGCCCTGCGGGTGTGAAAGTCGGAAGTAACAATCAACGCAGAATTCACGTTTTGGCGCTCCAGGCATCGCTTAACATCGACGGCCTCACCAAACGTCGAATCTTCGCGAATCGGGCAGACCTCCGAACCCAGCGGCCCGTAGTTGCGCAGAAAGTCAGCCGCCAGGTCCGCATCAGACTTCCCAAACCGGTCTCGACTAGCATCCGCATCCAAGATGATTCTTTCCGCAAANNACCAGTATGACGTCTGCGGGCCGCGGGTCATTCAGCACCAGAAAGGACCCGGTATGCGACAGCAGCCAAACCGCAATCACGATAACGATTGTCAATACCACCAGGCGTTTGAGGATCATCGGCAGATTTGGTTTCTTCTCCTGCATCTCCTGAACATGCGGAATTGCTATGATACTGGTTAGGCTTGGACTAAGCTTGGACTTCGTAACCTGCGCTTTTGCCCCCTAGACTTCTGACGCCCTATGACATCGTCGCTATCTCTCAACCGTACTCTTAAGATTGCCCGAACATGGGCCCGCGTGTACCAGTATCGCTCGCTCAAGTTGAGCGGTCTGGCGGCACGGGTCGCCGCCAGCGCCGACTTGCAGCGTATCCACAGGCTGGGACGCGAAATGGAGGAGGTACGGAGGCGCGACCCCACCTGCGCTGCTAAATATACCGATTATAGTTACTGGATGCCTTTCAATGTCGCGCGCATCGGAAGGCTGTCGCTGCACAAGACTTCTCCGTTGCGAATGCTGGATATTGGCTGCGGTCCGGGATATTTTCTCGCGGCTGCCCGGGCGTGCGGCCATGAATGTTATGGTATTGACGCTCCGCCCAGCATTCTCAGCGATGTGGAGAAGCGCGTCTACAGCGAATTGTTGGGCGCGCTCGGTTGTGATGCTCAGGTTTCACCACTCCTCATTGAGCGCTACGTTGCGATGAATCTTCCCCAGCGCGACCTCGATCTCATTACGGCGTTTTGGATTTGCTTCAACCGTCATTGTCAACCGGACGAGTGGGGGGTCGCGGAGTGGCGGTTTTTCGTGGCTGACGCTTTGTCCCATCTGCGGGAGGGCGGGACTCTGCACTTGGAACTGAACGTCAATCCTGGTCGCTATGGCCCTCGTCAATGGTATGACGATGAAACCCTGGAGTTCTTCCGCTCGGTGGGCACGGTCGAGGGCGGCATAGTGCGGATCCGCAAACCCAAAGCTCAGCCATGAGTGCTGAGTCGGCATCGGTGGAGCAGCGGCGTGGCCGAATCTGGGATCGTACCTCTTAATGCACCTGCGTGACCTCCCGCCGCAAGAGAGATGGAAGAGACGAGATTAAGAATACCGCAAGTATCACCAGCTCCGGCTCGATGGCATGGCGGTACCGAGGCTCCGTGGAAGTAATGTAGTAAATCAACGGATAGGACAACAATAGCATGGCGAACAGCAACACCCCGTGCGCGCGCCTCTTAAAGGCCAGCAACAATCCGCCGATGGCCAGTAACGAGGACGCCAAAAAGACCAGGTTTCTTACCCGCTCCAGCCCTGTCCGAGGAAGACCAGCCCAGGTCCGGGGAAGACCAGCCCAAAAGAAGATGAACCTGCGGGAGCATAACACCAGGAACCTCTTGGGATGCTGGGCAATCCATGCTTTCGCTTCATCAGCCTGTTCGGTGTTGATCGCCGCTTCGCCCATTTGCTTGAATAAGGTCAAGTTGGAAGCGGCGTGGTAGTTTAAAACCATCCAGCCCTCGGCCTGCGGATTGTTGCCGGCGCGGAATTCATTGCCGAAGTTGTCACGGATGAAGACCGGTTCGCCAAGGACAGAGTAATTGCGTACTAGCCACGGTGCGAGTACCAGCCAGAAAACCACGGCGCTCAAAAGCACCGGTACGACGGTGCGTTTGCTGCGGCGATGCAATTGGTAAGCGAGCCAGCATCCTGAGAAGGGCAAGAACGAAATGACGGAAGTATTGGTCAGGGCGGCGGTCCCCCACAACAGCCCATAGCCCAACCACGACGAGAGACGGTCGTCGCCTTCCATCTCCAGCGTGAGCATGAACAGCAGGCTCAGCAAAAACGCGGACAGGCTCGTCTCCCAAATCCAGGCCACCGAATAGTAGATGGCATACGGCGACAAAGCCCAAACCCATCCTGACCAGAGGGCAACGGTTTCGTTGAAGACGCGGCGAGCGATGCGATAGATAGTCCAACTGGTGAGCGCAGAGAAGACGCTGTTGAACACCAGCATGACGAACCCGGCGGCATTCGAAAAGACCCCAAAGGCCCGAAACGCAAGCGAAACCACCCACGGATAGATCGGAGCGGTCCAGGCGGAAGGACCAGTATCGAACCCGTAGGGAGCGCTAAAGCCGTGGCCGTTGGCCAGCGAACGAGCCAGGTTGGCCATCTCGAAGAAGGACCATGGGTAAAGGCTTAGACGGTACGAATGCGCGACGATAATGTAGAGAACCCGCGCCGCCAGTCCGAGCAGTACGATGCAGAGCGGCGAGTGAATAAGTTTGAGGGATCTTGTCGGGCGCATAGTTCCGTTAACGCGCTTTCAGTGGTCTATTAATCCAGAATCTCCGTCTTAGCTGCCAAGCCCCAGACTACAACGAGAAATTCCCGAGCACCATTTTTTGTTTGGCTGAACAGTAGTAACTACCGGTAGTGCTGCTCGGTCCATTGTGGGTACCGATACTTCAGCATGTACAGGGCCCAGGCTGCCTGCACAGTAGAGTGCCCTGGGTCCCAATCGTCAAATCTAAATTCGAAAATTCCGCGACACCAGCCATGCCAGCAATACCTCCACGAGCCATCCGGGCGCTGATGATCCAGGATAAGTTCTATCCAGCGAGATCGGATGAGGTCAGGTCGGTCCGCCCCCAGAATGAATGCGTTTCTTTGCACATAAGAGTCGTTTACCCGGAAATCAAAATGCGCATCTCTTGCGATCTTCTCAGCCAAGTGGTTGATCGTGTAATTCAGTTCCTCGGAACCCCCGTTGTAGTAGCGGTACATAACCAACGAGAGAAGTTGATGATGTCTCCGACCCCAGTAATACTTCGTGGGAGAAAACATGTTTGCGCGTTGAGAGCTACTGATCATCACCCGGTTAGGGGCGACGGCGTAGGCGTCCCAGAGCGATTCAGCAACGCCCTGGGCTGGTACATGGGTCTGGTCTATGAATGGAACCGGAGCCTGTGGATCAACCATGCGCGCCCAAACGGGGCCAAACACGCCATACACTCCGAAAGGGTCAATTACGTATTTGCTGCGGCGGTATTGGTCCAACATCTGGCGCAGACGCGGATCACCCGACATCTTCTCCATGTCTGCGACCATGAACATCAAAGAAGGATTCCCGAGGATTTCGGGGTGGCTAGACATCCAGTTCGTAGAAGCTTCCACCGAACGGTCCAGTCGCGCGCGGAACTCGCCGCGAGGCATCCGGTGTAGTGAGTAGTTGTTGTTGAGTACGGCTAGCGACAACAACAGCAGTAGCGCTGCGGCGCATTTCCATGCCCAGCTGAATAGTAAACGGAGCATATTCCTCTTCGGACTATTCCCTGTTTCTGCGACCACAGTTTAGGACATTCTATGCATAGTTTGGTATGCGCTGGTCGGGATTTTGCTCCGCAGGTCGTCGCTCATCGAGATTAAACGCAGCCACTTCTCAGTTGCGAGCGAACTGCGCTTTGGCGACGCGGTCTTCCTCTCGTCCCAAGGTGTCCGACTCGACCATCATGCGCACCAGGCCTTTGAAATTCACGTCGGGATTCCAGTTCAAGGAGCGCCGGGCCAGGCTGGAGTCGCCCCGCAGGTCATGAATCTCGCCGGTGCGAAACAGCTTGGGATCCACTTCGACGTATTCATTCACCACTTCGGCAACGTTGCGGCCGGAAGGCACCAAACCCAGGCATTGCAGCACTTCGACGACAAATTCGTAAACGCTGTGCGATTCGCCGGTGGCGATGACGTAATCGTTGGGCTTCTCCTGCTGCAGCATGGCGTGCATGGCGCGGACGTAATCGCCGGCGTATCCCCAATCGCGACGGGCCTGCATGTTGCCCAGCTTCAGCTTGCTCTTCTTGCCCTGCGCCCAATCAGCCGCCGCCAGGGTGATCTTGCGGGTCACCATCTCGGGGCCGCGGCGCGGGGACTCATGATTAAACAGAATGCCGCCGACCGCGAAAATTCCACGCTCGCGGTAGACGCCACACAAACGGTGAGCGGCGGTCTTGGAAACTCCATAAGGCGAGGTGGGAGCCAGTGCCGTTTGCTCATCGCGCAAGCCGTGCTGATTGCCATACATTTCCGAACTGGAAGCCTGGTAGATGCGCGTATCCGGCCTCTGGCGCTCGATGATGTTCAGCAAGCGCGCCAGGCCGCCAACATTGATGTCGAAGGTCTCGGCAGGAATTTGCCAGCTGGTAGGGACGAAAACCTGACCCGCAAGGTTATAAACTTCGTCCGGTGAGGCCTTGGCAAAGGCGACCTCCAGGGAGGCGAGGTCGCGCATGTCGCCATAGAGGACCTCAATCTTGTCCTGGATGGGGTTGAGCCAGCGCATGGTTCCCGTCTCGCGGCGCACCATGCCATAAACGCTGTATCCGAGCTCAAGCAGGTATTCGGCAAGGTAGCTGCCGTCCTGGCCGGAAATGCCGGTGATTAAGGCCTTCTTCATAAAACAACCCTCTCCTTAAATTCGCGCACCGCAGCGCGGATTGAGCAGGTACAAATCCGCGATCGTGCGCATCCGCGTTCTTGCTTTGCCGTCGCTCAAGGATACCGCACCCGCGCAGGGATGGCCTGGCGCCGCGGAGGAAACTACCGTCCTCCCCTCCCCAGTAGCAGGATTTTGACGGTCGCAAACATGATATAGAGGTCGAGTCCAAAGGAGACGTTCTTGATGTAGAACAGGTCGTAGGCCAGTTTCTCGCGGTTGTCTTCCAGGGTCGCGTTGTAGCCGCGGTTGATCTGCGCCCACCCGGTAGCGCCCGGCTTCACCAGCCAACGCTCCTTGTAGAACGGGATCTTCTGCGCGCACTCTTCTTCCTGCTCGGGAACGAAAGGCCGCGGTCCGACGAATGCCATATCGCCTTTGACGATATTGAACAATTGCGGCAATTCGTCGATGCGGGTGCGACGCAGCCACTTGCCCACCGCGGTGACGCGCGCATCTCCGTGCTCAGCCGGCTTCCACTTCTTCTTGTCCGACCCGTCGTACATGGAGCGGAACTTGTACACGGTGAAAAGACGTCCGTGTTCGCCAACCCGCTTCTGGCGAAAAATCGCCGGACCCGGCGAGTCGAGACGAATCGCGATGGCGGCCAGCAGCATCAGCGGGGAAGTCAACAGGATGGCGACCGAGCCAAGAGCGATCGAGAACAGTCGTTTGTATATGCGTAGGGCGGTGCGCACGTGAAAACCGGGCGAAAACAGCAGCCAACTGAGACGCAGCGACTCTAACGGAATCTTGCCGGTAACGCTCTCATAGTACTCGGGGCCATCCTGGATGTACACACCCCGGGCTTTCAGATTGAGCAACGCTTCCACTTGTAGTTTGCCGCGGCGGTCCCCCATGGTCACCAGGACGCGTTGCACGTTCCGCTCCAGGACCAACTCCTCAATGTTGCCATTACACAGGGGAATGCCGGGGACTGTGGGCGCCTGCTGACCGACGAAACCCACGACCCGAATACCGAGTTCGGAACGATGGGCGATCTCCGCCATCAGCGGCTCTGCCAGGGGCCCGTCACCGTAAACGATGGCCCTCTCGGAAAAACGGGCGGAGCGATTGAGCACAAAAAAAAGCCGCCGCCAGGCCGGAACCGCGACGCCGACAATGCCCACCCCGACCCACAGGGTGCTGCCACCCAGGCTAACCTCGGGAAACACGTAGTAGAGCACTGCCAAGGCGACGAAGGCGCAGCCCAGAACGCCAACCAGGCGGGTGATCACTTCTCGCCGGTTGGCGAGCACAAACGAGTCGTAGAGATCGAAGTAGTACATCAGGATGAGGAAGACGGCGACCACCAGGCCGATCCGCCCCAGGCCGTTTTCGTACAGCAGGTAAATACTGGCGTCGGAGGCCGTCCCTGCCCAAAATTCCACCGCCAGCACAAAGCCCAAAGTAACCAGTATGACCTCGGTCACCGTGAGCAACAGTGTGCGGGTGGGAAAATAGGCATTGAACAAACGAATCATGCCGTCGCCGCGGTTACCTTGTCCGTTTCCTTGTTGGGTTCCTTCTTGGCTTCCTTCTTCGACTTTCCGGATGAGTGGTTGCCGCCGTAGTAGCGGTCGTAATCGATGTTCAACATGGAGGCTTGGTTGAAGACCACGCCCAGGAGTTTGGGCTTCTCGATCGATTCCAGCGCCTTATCCAGGACCCTACGCCGGGTAAACCCTTCGCGCACCACCACCAGTACCCCATCACACAGGCGTGAAAGCGAAGTAGCGTCGGCCATGGGCAACATGGGTGTGGCATCCAGCAACACCCAGTCGAAGGTCGACGAGATGGTGTCCAACATCTTGGCGAAACGGTCCGATTCCAGAAGCGGCAGCGGTTCTTCCATGCCGTGGCCTGCCGAAAGAAACCACAGCGGCAGATCGTTGACCTGGTACAGCGAATCTTCGAGCGAGAGTTTGCCCGCATCCCAATCCGAAATGCCGCGCAAGGCCGAGTTTGTCAGCAAATGACTGGCGCTGGGCCGGCGGAGATCGGCTTCGATCAGCAGGGTGCGCGCATCGTGACGCCGCGCCAAGGTCAGGGCCAGGTTGACAGCCACCACCGACTTGCCCTCGTCGCCCACCGAACTGGTGATGAGCAGCTTCTGCAGCCGCCGCTTGTTCTGCATGTGCGCCAGACGGGTCGCCAGTACCCGGAACATCTCCGCCCCCTGACTATTGGGTTCAGCCAGCGCCACCAGGCGCTGCTCGGGAGTGGGCGTGGGGCGCAAGATGCGGTCGGCAGGGACCTTCAACCACGTCGCATCCATGGGTGTGCCGACCGGCACGCCGGCCGCAACGGCCGCGGCTTCGCCGGGCGAAGCTTCCGGCCGGCCTGCAACCAAGGGCGAGGCGCTCGGATTTTCACCTTGGGACTTCTGTAACGCTTCGTACACTCGACTCATGGCTAAATTCTCCTCCCTACAGTGGTGGGTATGGCTTTTTCAGTTTCTAACGTCTGGTGGTCCATGGTGCGCAACAGGCGGAACAACGAGCGCAGCAAGCTTTCGCCGTTCTCCTCACGCGCGGCCACGGGCAGCGGGACCTCTTCCGGCAGTGACGGGCCCGTCAAACGGAAATCTGCGGCCACTTCCGTGATCATCTCGGGAGTCACCGTCCGCTGTTCACGGGCAAAGGCGTTTACCATGGAGTTCTCGCAAAGATTGTTGATGATGCGCGGAATCCCGCCGGAATACTCATAGAGCTTGCTCAAGGCTGGGTCGGCGAAAATCGGCGGTTCCGCCAGCGCGCCGGCCCGCTCCAGGCGGGACAGCACATAGGCCCGGGTCTGGGCTTCGTCCAGCGGCTGCAGTTGACAGCGCAGGGAGACGCGCTGCTTCAGTTGCCGCAACTCGGGAGAGTCCAGCATCATTTCCAGCTCCGGCTGACCCAGGAGAACAATCTGCAGCAACTTCTGCTGCGAAGTCTCCAGATTGGTCAACAGCCGGATCTCCTCCAGCAGTTCGTGCCGCAAAGCCTGCGCCTCATCGACCACCAGGGCGGTGATCAGGCCGCGGGCGTGGCGCTGGATAAGGTAGCGGTTCAGGTCAAGCAGCATCTCCGTCTTGGTGCGCCCGGCATAGGGCAGCCCCAGGTCGGCCATGATGTACTGGAAGAACTCCACCACCGGCAGCAGGGGATTGAAAACGTAGCCGAAAGCGATGTTGTTCTTGCGCAGCTCCGTTAGCAGGCAACGGACCAGCAACGTCTTGCCCGTGCCCACCTCACCGGTGATCACGATAAAGCCCTTTCTGCGGCCTACCCCATAGTGCAGGTTGGCCAAGGCTTCATTGTGACGCGGCGTCGGATGGTAGAAGAACGGGTCGGGGCTGATCTCAAAGGGGTTGCGCGTCAACCCGAAAAATTGTTTATACATTCACGATCCCCAGAAATAGGTGTAAGCAACGGCGGACGGAAGCAGAATGACCACCGCTACGGTAGCTGCCACCGCCAACCATGGCCGCCAGCGAGCCGCGCGAATTTCCGCCGGCGTGGCCAGCGCCGGAATGTCCACCAGGATTGGCAAATTGACGGCGTCGGTGAGGGCCTGTTCGTTGCGGATTCGATCATCGAGAACTTCCGAGCCGAATCCGAACAACACGGCCAGGACCAAGCCGACGCCGATGGCCGCCAGGGAAAACTTGAAGCGATCGGGAAACACCGCCTTGTCCGGAAAACTGGGCGGATCGATGACGCGGAACTGTGCGCCCTGTTGCTGCCTCTCCAGACTGGTGGCCAGAGAAGACTCCTGCTTCTTGGCCAGCAGTTCGAGGTATTCCTTTTTCAAGTTGCCGTAATCGCGCATCATGTCGTTCATCTCAGCTTCCACCGCCGGGGTTGCATTCAGGCGGGCCTGATACATCTGACCAGCCTGCTCGAGACGCTGGATTTGCTCGGTGGACGTTTGCAGCTCCATCTTGTTGACCTTGATCTGGTTCTGCAGTTGCACCCGCGGCGTCATGGCCTGCACCTGGGCCGCAGAGGCGGTATTCGTCTCCAGTTTCTCCTTGGCCTCGGCGCCCAGGTCCTGCTTCAGTTTCTCCAGACCAGCGATAGTTTCCTTCAGTTTCTTGATATCGGGATGATCGTCGGTGTAGCGGGCCCGCAGGTCGGCCAATTGGGCGCGCGCGCCTTCCAGTTGGTTCTCCAGGCTGCTGGGAATGTCAGCCGAATCGCCCATAGTTTCATATTGTTTCTGCAGCGAGGCGAGATACGTTTGCTGCTGCAAGGCCCTCTCATGGGCGTTGTGCGCGGACTGTAACTGCGATTGAATACCATTGAGGATCTGGAGATTGCTTTGCAATTGCTGGGGCAATGATCCCTCGTGCTGGGACTCATAGGCGTGCAGCCTGGCCTCGTCGTCGGCCAGCGTCTGCCCCAGCGACCGCACTTGGGAATCCAGGAAATGCGTGGTCGCTTCCGACTGCTCCTGGCTGGCCCGCACGTTCTCGTCAACGAAGAACGAGGTCAAGGCGGCATTCACCTGTTGGGCAATCGCCGGGTCTGGGGCTTTATAGGCCATCTTGAACGCGACCAGCTCCTGGTTTCCGTTAGGCGAAGGAGCTTGCACCAACTCGAACTTAACATCGTCGCGCATCTTTTCTACCTGGTCATCAGGCGAATTGGCAGAGCTGGGATAGAGTTTAAGTTTCTTGATGAGATCCAGCAGGCGGGTGCGGCTCAGCACCTGCGCCTCCTCACTTTGCACCCGGTCCGCTAAGTCAACCTGAACGTTGGGCGTCACCAGATTGCTCGGAACTTTAGGGGGCTCAATCAGCACCACGCTTTCCGAGGAGTACTTGGCGGGAAGCACCCAAGCTGACGCAAAGACCAGGAGCCATCCGAAAAAAAGCGGTCCCAGAATCCACCACTTGCGGCGGGCAACCATCGCCCGGTATTCATCGATACCCTGCGTTGACTTCTGATCATCAAGTTCTTCCATCATGAATCACCTTCCCAGTGAGTGGCCCCAGGAGTACCGGAGCGTAATTCCCACGCCATTTGCGAGTAAGGCAACTGGCACGGGTGTGTAGTAGTTCTGATAGCTGTGAATCACGGCGTAATACACGGTTGCATTCCACGCCTCAGAGATATTCCGATTAAGATTCACCGTGCCTTCCAGCGCTCGATTAAACCCGTTGGGGTGGTATTGCGATATCGCCAGGCTGTTGTTGTAGGAGATGCCGGCAGTGAAATTCCAGTGCTGGGCCATGGAACGCCGGTAGGCGCCGTTAATCTGGTAGAGCCGTACCGTACCGAGGAGGCCACCGCCGTCTGAATTTTGATGCCTGAATCCTACGCGCAGCGCGTTGCGCGTCCGCGACCAGCCGAAAGTCGCTCCCTCTGCGACACTCCACTGGGCTTCGTGCACGGCGTGATAACCAAAGCAACCATAACCCGGGAAACAGAATGTGGGAACGATGTCTTTGCTCGCGGTGTACTCAGGACCGGCAAACCCGCTTATGGATATGCTCGGGCTCAACTGATAGGTAACGAACCCAATCATCCCCTGAATCCCGGAGCGCGATAATCCATGTCCGTAATCCAGAGCGGTGAAGCTGTAGCCGCCGCCAGCGGAGAATCTTGCCGAGAATGTATGTTGATAGTTGGATCCCCCCGAGTACGTATACGAGTTGTTGCCCGACAAGGCACTGTTGAACCAGCGTTGAAAGCTTTCTCCCCCCGTAAAATCAACGCTATCGCGCGCGCCCATCTGATAGGTCAGAGTCATCGAACCCATATTCGACTCGTTGACGGCCTGAGGTATGTAGATGACGGGATTGGGGTTGTTAAAAGTGGGCACACCCTCAACGGTCAAGTACGGCTCGAACGGGTCGTCGGTGTAAACGTAGTTATCGTTCACCGCCAACTGCCAGCGCGGGGCCAATTGCCAGAGGAAATTGACGCGCCCGTTCTGATGCATGCTTAAGTAAGTCGAAGTATGCGGCAACGTCAGTTTGCTTGTCGAAATTCCGCCAGTGTAGTTGAAGTCCCACATCATGGTGGGACGAAACTGCGTTATGTCGAGGCCGCCTCCCAGCATACCCAGGTTCTGCCAATAACTACCGGTTGAGCCGCCATACGAGTTGTAATTCGATAAAATTCCGGTCAACAGGCTGAGCCGGATGCCAGTGTTCGCCGTGACTTCGTTAAGCAACGTCAATGGGGGCAACTGTTCCGGATGAGTGTAAGCCACTTGGGGGCCAGGTGATGACGGCTGCGGTTGGTCGGTAGAACCGTTCGGAGACTGGTTCGTAGACCCACTTTGCGACTGGTCCGTAGAACTGCTCTGGGACTGGTCCGTAGAACCGCTCTGGGACTGGTCCGTAGAACCGCTCTGGGACTGGTCCGTAGAACCGCTCTGGGACTGGTCGCTACCCGTTTGCGACCAGGCAGGCGGCACTGAGAGGACCGCCAAAACAACCAGAGATAGGCCGAGTTGAGGTTTCATCGCCGCCTCCTCTTTTCCGCGGTTTCTGCGCTCACGGGACGACCAAAGTGTCGCGCGGTTGAAGTTGGATGTTCTGAGCCATATTTTGGCCCTTAATGACTTCTTTGTAGTTGAACTTGAGCCGCTGCTGCTTCCCATCGGGGCCCGTGCGAAGCACGTAGATTTTCTTTTGCTTCGCGAAATCCCTAAAGCCGCCGCAGAGTGCTATGGCATCCAGCACGGTGAGAGGGCGGGTGATCGGGAAGTATCCCGGCCGGTTGACCTGCCCCATAACGTTAAAGGTCAGGCTGTTCACCTGGGTGACAATCACGGTCACCTGCGGATCGGACATAATCTTCTTCAGCGAATCGTCGATCTGCTCTTCCAGTTGTACTGGAGTCAGTCCCCGCGCCTTAATTTCTCCCAACAACGGCAGGGAGATCATTCCGTCTGGTCGAACCGGAACGGTCCTTGACATCTCGGGCTCTTTCCACACATTGATGGACAACGTGTCATCGGTGCCAATAATGTAGCTATCCGGGCGGACGTTGGCCACGCGGGGAGCGGGCGTATCGGTCGCCGCAGGTTGCGCCGCCTTGGCCACGTCCTTGGAAGGCTGCGCGGAGTTGGCCGGGACCACTGGTTTATCTGGGCTGGGGGGACTGCCCGCGTCCTGCCCGGACGCGGTATGCGCCCAGGCGCCAAGCAGAACCAACAAGATCAGGGTTAAAGTTGCGCGACTTCCAAATGCCCGTGTTTGCGAATACATGACTCCACCTCGGTCCGGATTACTCGGCCTTATTATCCTCTTCGTGTTTGCTCGCGGAACTGGAGCGCCGTTGCGGGATCCCTACTTCCTTGAGCTTATAGAGCAACGCGCGGTAGCTGATATCGAGCGAGCGCGCCGCCTTCTTTCGGTTCCAGTTATTAGCATGAAGTGCATTAAGAATAATACGTGCTTCCAATTTGCGGACTGTCTGCCGGGTCAACTTCTTGAGTGAAACCGGTCCATCCAGCATCAGACTGGTAACCGCATCGCGCTCATTGGGCTGGAGCAATTCACTTAAGATAACATCTTCCGTGCCCATGACCACGTAGCGCTTGATCAGGTTCTCCAGTTGGCGGATGTTGCCCGGCCACGAATAGCGCTGCATTTTGGCCATCAGGGCAGGGCGCACCATCATCACCCGGCCATTGAGCTTCTCGTTATAGTACTGCAGCAGGTAATCGCTGATGACCGGCAGATCGACGGCCCGCTCGCGCAGCGGCGGCAAATGAATGGTCATGGTGGCGATGCGGTAAAACAGGTCAGGCCGGAAGTTCCCGTGCTCGATCTCCTCGTGTATTTCGCGGTTAGTAGCGCACACCACCCGCACCTCGACTTTCTTGTCCTCCTGCGCGCCGATCCGGCTGAATTGGCCATCTTGCAGAAGTTGCAGAAGCTTGGCCTGCAACCCCGCATCCAGTTCCGCGATTTCGTCCAAAAACAGAGTGCCACGGTGCGCCATTTCGACCCGGCCAGGCTTGGGATTGTAGGCTCCGGTGAAGGCCCCTCTTTCGTAACCGAACAGCTCGCTTTCCAGCAAGGTCCCCGGGATCGCCGGGCAATTCACCTTCACAAAGGGACCATTCGCCCACGGTGAATACAGATGTAACAACCTGGCGATGATGTCTTTTCCGGTCCCGCTTTCGCCCGAGATCAGTACGGAAAGATTGGCGCCAGCGACTCGCTCCAGCTTTTGCCGGACATCGCGCATCGCGGGAGTCTGGCCAAAGATCACCGGTTCGGGTGGAAGCTGTTGGACCGTGATCGCACTTTCGTTGTTCGCTCCTGCCAGCAATGGCATCACGTGTCCTCGCGTCATAGTAAAGATATCGGCGTACCAATGAATTGCATTTCTTGCGCCAAGTTCGTGCACATCGCAAAAGAATGCGCACTTTGTTTTTAATACGGTTTATTTACTGTAACTTATATATGCAAAAGTTGTCTTGAAAATAATGCAGGGAGGGGCTAAAAAGAAATATCTTGCGTTTGAGGATGTGCAAACATTTTCACTTGGAGGAACTCTCTTTCCCTGCGGAGCGGGAGCGGGTTGCCTCCAAGCCAAGCTGCTGGTTCAGCAGAGGCTCTTCGAATTGCAGGCCGAGCAGGAAGTATTGGCGGTCGGGGGTGCAGCGTAGCACGGTGGCGTGCAGCAGGGACACGGATCGTGGGAGGTTAGCCTTGTTCAGCAGAGTGACAGGAATTTCCAGGGAGATGTGGGTACCGGGCTCAAGGTAACGCCGGGCTGCCAGTAGCAGCCCGCCGGCAGACAGGTTCAGGGCTGTAGCAAACTCCAGAAATTCTTCGCCGTCGGCGTTGCTTCCGCGAACAAAGAATGGAATTGAGATAGGCAGCCGGTCCCAGTCGCGACGCTCGGCGACGGATGCGGTTCGACGCACTTCTATCTCCTATGATGTAGAATGGTACGCACCTGAACGGCCAAACTTTACACTCCTGGAATAATGTGACAATCCGTTCTTTTTCTTAGACATATGGAGAAATGAACAGGTCGCCCGAGCAGGTCATGATTGCAATCTATTGCGGTTCGAGAGAACAAGAATGCCTCCTTGAAGTGCAAGGCGGTTCCCAAAAAGGTAACTATCTTGCACTCTTGCGCAAATTCATGGGAAATTTTATTGACAACTGAGCCGATTGCGGTAAGATCAGGTCTCCCCCTTGTAGAGTGCTTCTACTCTATCCCCCGAGGACCGGAAAACACTAAACTCTGTGGCCATCTTTGTCGAGAATACGTTATGGGACTGACTTCGGGGGATCTGATACAGGAAACGGGGGAACCATTGTCGCTGCCTAGGGAAGCCAAGCATGCCCTTCCTATGCCATCGGCGAAGACGTCGCCGATAAGACACAAGATGGAGCTGTTCGGCGACGAACATGATGCGCTGGCTTCCGCCGCTCACGAGCTGAAGACGCCGCTCGCCATCATGGGGGGCTACCTGCAGTTGCTGCTGGCGCAGAAGCTCGGACCGTTGAATCCACGGCAAGTGGAAGTACTCACCGAGATGCAGGCCAACGGGGTACGTCTGTCCAATTTCATCCAGAACTTGCTCACCTACACTTCCCTTAAAGTCGACCGCTTCGAGATGCAGTACGAGGTGGGTGACATCAACGCCTGTGTGCGCGAGATCGCCGAGGTTTGGGCCCAGCGCTTCCAGGACAAAGCGATCGCGTTCTATTTCTTGCCTGACGACCGGCTGCGCAGCTTCCCTTTCGACTACTACAAAGTGCAGCACGTGGTTTCCAACCTGCTGGACAACGCTCTGAAGTACACGCCTTCGTCCGGAACGGTGTGGTTGCACCTGGAACCCTATTTCTGGGAGCGGCGGACGATTGAGCGCCAGCCTGAGGTAGAGCGGCGCCGGCAAGCCATCCATGAGCCCAATTGCTGTCGCATTTCGGTGTCTGACACCGGACCCGGCATCGCCCCGGAATTCCAGCAGGAAGTCTTTGATGAGTACTTCCGCCTGAGGCGCAAAGGAGTGCGCGCGGAAGGACATGGGCTGGGCTTGGCCATCGCGCGCCGTCTGGTACAGGCGGCGGGCGGGAAAATATGGGTCGAGAGCGAGCCCCCTAATGGCAGCAAGTTTTCCTTTCTGCTTTTGCTGAACCCTTCACTCAAACGCGTTGCGGAGGATCGATGAGCGCAGGCCACATCCTGGTGGTGGACGACGAGCCGAGCATGCTGCGGTATCTGCAGACGGTACTGGAACTGGACTCGTATCGGGTCACGACGGCGTGCAACGGCACCGAAGCCCTCGAAAAGGTGCAACGGGCCAATCCCGACCTGGTGCTGCTCGATATGGTCATGCCCGGAGCCGATGGGTTGGAGACCCTGCAGCGCATCCGTGAAATCCGTCCTGCAACCAAGGTAGTCATGCTGTCCTGCGTTCGCGACACCCGCAAGGTGGCGCAGGCCATGCGGCTGGGCGCCCAGGATTACCTTTCCAAACCGGTGCAGAAGGAAGAGATGAGCGAGGTGCTGCGCTTCTGTCTGGAAAATATGGAACCGGGCGGCCCGGGTGCGGGCGAGGCCATCGAAGTCAGCGAAGGCGTGTTCTTTTTCTCCGCTACCCCGCAAATGCGCCAGCTTCGCGCCCAGGCGATGCAGGTGGCGCGCTTCGATTTTCCGGTGTTGCTGCTGGGCGAAAGCGGTACCGGCAAGGAAGTATTGGCCCACCTGATTCACAAGTATTCCGATCGTTCGCACCGCACTTTTTTGAAGGTGAACTGCGCCGCCATGCCCAGCGAGCTGCTGGAGAGCGAATTATTCGGTTATGAGCCGGGGGCCTTCACCGGCGCGGTCAAGTCCAAGCCGGGTAAATTCGAGCTCTGCAACAAGGGCACCCTGCTGCTGGATGAAATCGGAGAGATGTCTTCGGCCCTGCAGGCCAAGCTGCTGCAGGTGTTACAGGATGGCCAGTTTTCGCGATTGGGCGGGCGTAATACCGTCAAGGTGGATGTCCGGGTCCTGGCGGCCACCAATATCAACATGCCGCAGGCGATCGCGCAAAAAGCCTTCCGCGAAGATCTTTATTACCGCTTGAACAGCTTCGTTCTGCGCATGCCTTCGTTGCGCGAGCGGCGCGAAGAAATTCCCATGATCCTGCGCCACTTCATGATCCATCTGGCGGACCGCTACGCCTGCGCACCTCTGAACGTCTCTCCGCAGCTGGTGGAGTCTTGCGAGAACTATCCCTGGCCCGGCAATATCCGCGAGCTGGAAAATTTCGTCAAGCGCTACCTGGTGTTGGGAGATGAGTCGACTGCGATCGCCGAGTTGCAGCGGGGCACTTCGCGCGATCCGCAAACCGGAATCGTGGTGCGCATGGAAGAAAAGCAGCCGCAACCATCGCCCGACCTCAAAGAAATGGTTCGCAATCTGAAGAATGGCGCCGAGATGGAAGTCATCGCGCAAGTACTGGAAGAAACCGCCTGGAACCGCAAACGGGCCGCCACCCAGTTGAACATTAGCTACAAGGCGCTGCTCTACAAGATTCGGCAATACGATATCCGTCCCCGGCAGGCTGGCTAGGAAAATTCCGGATACCAGCGCGACAGCAAACCGCAATTGGCCGCAATGCCGTCAATCCCGCCAGCGGTCCCACAGTTCCCACCACAGCAACTTCTCGCACTCGGTCAGATAAGTTTTGGCCCATTCACGATTTTTCCACCACGGCTGGCCAAATAGAAAGTCATTGCGAACCGCCCCTGCCGTCCAGTGAATTTGGGGTAAACGCTGGCGAAAGATGGAGAGCGCACGCCGGGTATGGTAGTCGCCGGTCACTAACACGACCGAATGCGGCGGCGGCTGCAACTTTGCCAGGCAATCTCCTACTTGCGGGGCCTCCTCCTTGGTTGAGTCGCCTTGGATAACGCAAATGCTGACTTGGGAGGCGTTTTCTCCCGCCGTCCGGGCTATGAAATTTGCTGCCAGGTCCAAGTAGGACTGGCCGTAGACCTGACCGGTGCCCGCATCCACCAGAAGATGATGCCCGTAGCCACTACGAAGCAGGTCCAGAGCGCGCCAGTAGCGCAGGTCAACCTGGTCACCCGCAAGCATGACGATCGCGTCTGACTTCTCGGGGTTATTAACAATCAAGTAGCCGCCCGGCTGAAAAAACAGCAACAGGAAGATGAGAATGAGGACCACGGCGACGATCAAAAATTTCATGATGAATCCCGGCCTGCGAGGGCATCATAAACGCAGCTTGGGCATTGGCGCCAGACTACGGCCATGTACCGCGACCTGCGAAAAAGTCGAGTACACCCCGCGCCATGGTCTCGCATCTATGCCCTGCGAAAGGAGAAAGTGAATATGACACGCTTTGCAAAATCCTTTTTCGGTTTGGCTGCGGTTGCGTTGCTCTGCCTTTGTCCGCTGCTGCTGTACGGGCAAGACACCATGCAGAACAACCAGTCCGGAATGGCCAAGAACACCATGAGCACTCACCACATGGTCAATGTCACCGGTTGCCTGAAGAAGGGCACGGAGGAAGGTGGCTACTACATTACCGACAAAGACGGCACGACGTGGGAGCTGAGTAGCAAGACGGTCAACCTCTCGGAGCATTTGAACCACACCGTCAGTGTTTCGGGGCACGAAATGCCGCGGTCGCAAGCAGATGAAGCGAAGATCGCGGAAAGCGAGAAGTCGGAGTCTGGCGGGAACAAGTACTCCGATCTAAAAGTGACGCAGTTGAAGATGGTCAGCACCAGCTGCTCTCAGTAAACCGCGCCGTGCGGCGGAATCGTCTACCAAGCGTGGGGAAGAAGTGATGCCTCCACGCTTTTCTTGTGGCCGCACCAGTGGCGCTGCGCAAGGGTTTCGGCGCGCCTGCACAAGGCGCCGGCGACGACGCCTGGTCCTGACTTGCGCAACCGCGAGAATGCTGCCATCATGGGCCAATTCCCGCCCGCGGAGTATTCCCCGGACGCAGGGGTCGTCGAGATGTTCAGCCATATCCCAGTGGCGCTGGGCACAAAGCGCGGACTGAAGGCGTTCGTGTTCGCCATTGCCATGCTGCTTGGGTTCGTGGCCACGATGCGCGCGCAATGCCCGCTGCCGGATCCTGACGCTCCCCCCAAACCTCCCAGCCCTCATGCCGCCGACGAGGCCTTGCTGCCGGAAAACGGTCACCTTTCCAATACGACTTACACCAGCGACTACTTTGGCTTCGCTTTCGACCTGCCCATTGCGGCGCAGGGTCACCTCATCATGCTGCCGCTGATGCCGGAGAGACAGCACGCTCTGCTGGCTCTTCAGTTCGAGAACGCAAAGCATGCCGGAACCATCACCATCACGACCATCGAGCCACGCCTAGGATTAGAGGTATCGACACCGGAGCAGCAACAGCAGGAATTCAATAACTGGGCGGCTTCCGGGAGCCAGCCGGGAAGGACACGCAGTTACCCCATTCCTGATTACATGGTACGCACCACCGGCCATTTCTATTCTTCAGCGCGTCATAAGGGCGAAAATTACGCCGTGCTCTATTGGACGCGGATCAAGAACTACAACCTCAGGATTTTAGTGGTTTCCAACGATCAGAACTTTCTGCAAAAGTCCAAGCGCGCCATAAACGCGGCACATTTCTATTGCCCGCAGGACGACGGCACGCTCACTACTGCGGACGGAAAACCGGTGAAGCCGGACGGCGATCTCTACATGGGGCCCACGGTCCCGACATCGCTGGCCAGTGCGGCTGTCAAAGCCAAGCCGGCGCTGGAGAGCATTCCCCTGGGCGGCGTCAGCGGCGCCGTATACCGCAATCCTGACCTGGGCTTACAGTACGAGTTTCCCAAGGGGTGGGACGTTTTCCCCGCCGAAGCCACCGACGATCCGCCCCGCGACGCCATCGCGTTGCGCGAACATGAATTCCTGCACGCCTGCTCCAAGACCCTGCTGCGAATCGCGCAACATGGCGCCAGCGCTGCCGAACAGGCGGCCAGGCCGACCATCACCTTGCGGGCACTCGACCCCTCTTGCCTGGTGATGCGAATTCCGGCCTCCGTCACCGACAAAGATGCCGTGGACAATGTCTCTGCCAGCCTGGAAGTGCTCTCCGAATTTGGCGAGATCGGCTCGGATGAATTGCTCTCCATCTCCGATCATCTATTCATGGTGTTTCATGGAACCATTGCCTCACATGCGTCCAACGACGAGTTGGCCCAGCGCTGGTCGCAAGTCATTTACGCCACCCTTCACCACAAGGTGCTCTTCGTCTGGTCGCTCATGGCTCCGAACTCGGCTGACTTAAACGCGATGCCCACCACCGGCATCACTCTCGATGGCGCGCAATCCATCGATCTTCGGGCCTCTCTGACCGCCAAGCGCTAGCGCCAACCGCGAGTGACGGAGGTCACACACCGGGGTGAGGCGATGCATAGGGCAGCAGAGATTCGGGGATTACGGTATGCTTAGACAAGGAGTTGTCCATGCTCGATAATTTGTTTCAGCCCATGCACCTGTTGGTGATTCTTTTCATTGCCTTGCTGGTGTTTGGACCAAAGAAGCTGCCGGAACTCGGCAAGGGTTTGGGTGAGGGAATCAGGAGTTTCAAAGACTCCATGAACGCCAAAGACGAGGCCGCCGGCAAAACGGAAGAAAAAAAGCCTTAGTGGGAATTTCTTTCTTGTGATGTGCGACTAAGCTTTTTTTCTCATGCCCGATATCCTGTTCATTCTGTTGCTGGCGCTGGTGATCTTCGGCCCCAAGAAGCTGCCGGAGATTGCCCGGCAGATCGCCAAGTACATGGCGCAGTTTCGGCAGATGAGTAACGATTTCAAGCGCCAACTCGAAAGCGAGATGCTAAAAATCGAGCTGGAGGAAAAGCAGGCGCCCGCGAAGTCGTACCAGCTGGTAGCTACCAATCCGCCGCTCAAAGCCGAATCTCAGCCGCAAACCCCTCCTTCCTAAATGTGACTTTCCTGTGGCGCCCGGCGGACCGTCGGCACGGCAAATCCTCCTGACATCCTTTGGCGGGATGATAGAGTGTTGGCCATAGAATTTTCCCGTGCGCGAAAAATGACAGGTCTCACGACACGCAACTCAGGGTAAGGGAAATACGCATGTCACTGTCTCTGGATTCACGCCACTGCGGCAGAGTATTTGTGATCAAGTGCGCCGGAAGAATCGTCACCGGCGAAGAAATTACCACGCTCGAAGCCTGCATCAACCGTGGCTTGCTTGAGTCCTCGCGCATTGTAGTGCAGGCTGGTGAGGTGACCCGCGTGGACAGCTCGGGCATGGGCTTGCTGGTGCGGTTCCTGTCGCATTCCCGAAATCGCGGCGGCGACTTGCGTCTGGCGGCGGCTTCGCCCTTCCTCATTAACCTGCTACAAATGACCAAACTCACTACCATCTTCCGAATTTACGATTCGGAAGAGGAAGCCATCGTCTCCTTTCTCAAAGAGCCTGCACTCTCCCAGCCGGTCGGCGTCAAGGCCGGTCCCGTGGTCCTCTTCGTGGACCAATCGCCTGACCTTTGCGCGTTTGTAAGAACGCTGCTGCAGCATCATGGATACGAGGTGTTGTCCACTTGCAGGATGCATGACGCCAAGACCCTATTGAGCGCCTCGAAAGTGGACTACATCGTCCTCGGTCCGGACAGCTCTTTCCGAGCCGCGGATAGCGCGGCGGCTTCGCTGAGGTCACTGGCGCCCAAGGCTTCTACCGTTCTGTTGCAGAAGGATTTCAAACATGGCGACGCTGAGGAGGCGGGGCTGGAGTTGCTGCGATTAATGCAGCACGGTGCGAATTCCTGATACGGATTTCAGCGCGGCGGATATGCTAATCCACAGCCGCCCGCAAAATGCGGTATGCTTTTCCTCATCTTTATGAACGTGGGGGAGACATGAAACTCGTAATCATCGCATCTCTGCTATTGGCGCTGGCGACCGCGGCGCTCGCGCAGTCCAAGGCGCCGGCCCAGGCGACCAGCGATCCGGTAGTCAGCACCGTGCGGCAAATGGAAGAGCGCCAGTCGAAGAACCTGATCGGCGCCGCCGAAGAAATGCCTGCCGACAAGTACGGCTACCGCCCAACGCCGCCCCAGATGAGCTTCGCGCATCTGGTCATGCACATTACCGAGTCCAACAATTCTCTGTGTGCGCGCGTGGCGGGTGAGCAGCCGCGCGAGTTGAAACTGAATGAGAGCGATTCCAAGGAAACGCTGACCAAGGCGCTGAAAGATTCGTTTGCCTACTGCGAGCAGGTCCTCTCCAAGGCGGATGATTCGACGCTGGGCCAGCCGGTGGAACTCCACGGCGGACACACCGGCCCTCGCGCCGCGGCGCTCATCTATCTCGCTGCAGACTGGGCCGACCACTACAGCGCCGCCGCCATGTATCTGCGACTGAACAATCTGCTGCCGCCCAGCGCCAAGAAAGAGAGCCACTAAAGCGGTTCCGACGTTCTGTATCTTGCGAGCAAGGGTAGAGCGGCGCTAATCACTGGTTGCCAGTTGCTAATTGCTAGTTGCTCATTCCGCCTTCACTACAATCAGCTCGAAGCTGCCTGGGACCATGGCCGGCCGCTGTCCCGGAGCAGGCGGTGTGGCCTCGCGCTGCGCGGTCACCAGATAGGCGGTATTGCTCGCATAGTCCATGGCCATGGTGCGCGCGCCCTTGGCGGTGGCCAAATTCTGTGTGACCGTGTACTTGTCGGGACTGTCTTCGTGAATGACGGTCAGCACGCCATCACCGCCGCAGGACATAAATACCTCCTGCGTGTTGGAATTGAATCGGCCTGCATCCACGCCCGCCCCGATCGGAACGGTGGTGACGACCTTACCCGTATCGGAGTCAACGACGGCCATCATCTTGTTGTCGCATCCGGCGAAGAGACGATGATGCGCCACGTCGAACGCCANNGCTGCGCGCGTTGAAGGTGAAAATATGCTTAGTGAACGGGTCGTAGAGTATCGCGTCCGGCCGCTCGCCAACCTTCACGCTGTCCAGCTTCTTGAACGTCTTCAGATCGAAGATGGTGACCGTGTTATCTCCGCCGTTGCTGACAAAGCCGCGGCCCAGCTCCGGCGCGAGCGCGACCCCGTGAATGCCGGAGAGATCGGGAATGTCGCCGCTCACTTTGAGGGTATTCGTATCGACCACCATCACGTGGCTTCCGCGCGTGATGAAAAGTCGTTGACCGTCCTTGTCGTAATAAAGGTAGTCCCAACCGCCTTCTCCCCCGAGTTTGACGGTATCGACCACTTTGTATTGTTTCTGTGCGAACGCAGGCACGGCGGCCAGAAGGGTGGCTGCCAGGAACAATGCGAAGATCCGTTTCATGATTTCTCCTCTTTCAATCGGCCTTTATAGGGCTGGTTTCGTGACTCAGGTAAAAGTGAACCGCGGGAGTGATGATCAGCGAAAGCACCATCGAAATGGTGATGCCTCCGATTACCGCGATGGCCAGCGGTTGCAGCATCTGTGAACCGGCGCCCAGCGCCAGCGCCAGGGGCAGCATACCGGCGATGGCAGCCATGGCCGTCATCACGATGGGGCGCAAACGGCGGCGGCCCGCCTGCATCATGGCGTCGTGCGCGGAGTATCCGGCAGCGCGAAAGCGCTGGTCGGCGTCGAGCAGCAGAATGCCATTCTTTGCCACAATGCCAATCACCATGATAAGCCCCATGAACGAGGCGATGTTGAAGGTGATGCCGGTTATGAGCAGCGCAAGAAATACGCCTGAAGTGGAGAGCAGCGCCGAGGACAGAATCGCCAGCGGCGCGGCCAGGGTCCGAAATTCAAATAGCAGCACCAGAAATACGAGCAGGACGGCCAGCACCAGCACCAGCACCAGGTCATGGAAAGATTGCTGCTGCTCCGCGTAGGTCCCTCCGTAGATTACGCGGATAGACGACGGCACATGCAGGCCGTTGACCACCTTCTGCACGGCCGCGACACCGCTGCCCAGATCGCGTCCTTCCAGGCGCGCGGTGACGGCCACCTCGCGCTGCAGGTTCTCGCGGCGAATTTCCGTCTGCCCCGGCAGTTGGGTGATGTTGGCAAGTGTGCCTAATGTCGCGGTGTGCCCGCTCGCGCTGTTGAGCAGGGTGTTGCTCATTGCCGCCAGCGAACTACGGTTGTCCTCCGGATAACGCACCCGAATGGTGTAGGCGATGTCCTGCGCGATGACGGGCGTGGCCGCGGGCTCGCCTTCGAGAATTGCGGAGGCATCGATCGCCACTTCTTCCGGGGTGAATCCCGCGCGTGCGGCTACCGTCGGATCAACCTGGAAAACGGTCGCCGGCCCGCTGATGGTGTTCTCGATTCCGTTGCGAAGGTCCACTACCCCCCGCACTTTTTCGATGGCATCGCCGATCCGCGGCGCCCACTGACTCAAGAGCGCGGCGTCGGGCGAGAACAGCTTGATCTGGATCGGCTCAGGCGCATTCGACAGATCGCCGATCATGTCTTGCAACACTTGCACGAACTCGACCTCGACGGCGGGTTCCTTTTGGTTGATCTCGACCCGCAGCTCTTCGGTGATCTCGTCCACGCTGCGGCTGCGCTTATCTTTTAGCTTCACCGCAAAATCGCCCCGGTTCGCTTCGGTAACCGCAGCCAAACCGAGCTCCAGACCGGTGCGCCGCGAGAAACTCTCGATCTCGGGGACCTGCCGAAGCATGCGCTCGATGTGGCTGAGCATGCGATTGCTCTCCTCCAGCGATGTGCCCGCGGGAGTGAGATAGTCGAGCACGAAGCCGCCCTCGTCCATCGCCGGCAACAGGTCCGAGCCGAGCGCCTTGTAGCAGAAGAATGACCCGACAATCAAGACTGCGGAGAAGATTGCAATCCACCGCGGGCGATCCAGCGCGAAGCGCAGCCAGCGTTCGTAGAACTCGATGACGCGGCGGAAGCGTCCACTCAGGGCGGTCTCTTCCGCGGCGAGGACCTTTTCCCACTCGTCGAAATCTTCGCGGGGAACGCTGTCCGTGTTTCTGCGGCGAATGAAAAACTGGCTGAGGGTGGGTGTCAACGTCAGCGCCAGTCCGAGAGATGTCAGCAACGACACGGCCACGGTGATGGCCAGGGCGCGAAAGAACACGCCAGTCACGCCGGTGATCGCGATCAGCGGCAGAAAAACAACAATGGGGGTAATCGTCGAACCAATGAGTGGCGCGGTGATCTCGCTTAGCGCGCTGTCGATTGCTTCCACCCGTCCCTGCCCGGCGGCGCGGTGCAGAGTGATGTTCTCGACCACGACGATGGCGTCATCAATCACCAGTCCCACGGCCGCCGCCAGTCCGCCCAGCGTCATCAGGTTGAAACTCTCGCCCAACAGTTTGAGGGCGATGAAGGTGACCAGCACCGTGACCGGAATGACCAGGGCCGCCACCGCCGAGGCTCCCCAGTCGCGCAAGAACAGGACCATGATGATCGAGGCCAGCACCAGGCCGATCAGGATGGCGTCGCGCACGCTCTTGATGGATGCGGTTACGATCTCCGACTGATCGTAGAAGGGCTCAATGTGTATTCCCGGCGGCAGTGACTGCCGAATGCGGTCAACCTCGGCGTGAACCTCATCAGCGACCGCGACCGTATTGCTGTCGGGCTGACGGTTGATGTTGAGCAGCACCGCCGGCTTTCCGTTGGCGGTCACGATGGTGTACATGGGCTTCACGCCGGGTGCCACCGTGGCCACATCGCCCACCCGGACGGGAATTCCGGCTGGCGTCGCCTTGATTACGATTTGCGAGAGTTGCGCCGGATCTTTCACCTGGCCGTCCACCAGCGCGAGATAAAGCTGATGGTTCTCCTGCATCAGGCCAGGCGAGTCAATGAGGTTGGTCCGCCGTACCGCGTCAAGAATATCGGAGACGGTCACACTGGCCGCCAGCAACTTGGCAGGATCAGGAGTGATAGTAAATTCCGGTTCCTGCCCACCTTGCACCACCACGGTGGCCACGCCATCGAGTCGATTGAGGCGGGGCTTCAGATCATAGGTCGCCATCGTCCAGAGCTGCGTCTGCGGGACCGTATCGGACGTAAGGCTGTATCCAATGATCGGGAAGCTGGAGAAGTTCAGGCGGTGGGTTTGAATGACCGCCGTCGCCGGCAACTGGGAGCGAATGCGAGAGAGCGCCGCATCTACCAGTTGGAGCGTGGTAACCATATCCACGTGCCAGTCGAAAAAGAGGTCCACTTCAGCCGAGCCGCGACTGGTGATGGAGCGGACCTGCTGTAATCCAGGCACGCTGTTCACCGACTCTTCGATGGGGCGCGTGATGGTGACCATCATCTGGTCGATCGGCATCACCCCGTTGTCCACCCCGATGACGACACGCGGGAAATCGGTGGTCGGAAAAACCGAGATTGGAATGGTGAAGGCCAGATAGGCTCCCGCCATCACCAGAACGAGGATGAGAAAGATCAGCGATTTCGCGTAGCGAGTGAACCAATAGCGCTCGTCCGCCGGGCCGCTGGTGCGCAAACGCTGGAGCATGGATTTCCAATTCATGCGCAATTCAGTCCTTGGCGTTGCCGTTCTTGGAGTCGGAGTTGCCGGAGTTTGCCGGCGACGCGGGTTCCGCAATCTTTACTTTTGTATTGTCGGGCAGGCCGTAAGCGCTACTCACAATGACCGCTTCGCCGCCGCTCAATCCTTTGGTGATCTGCACGCGATCGCCCTGGCGAATGCCCATCTCCACCGATACTTGATGAGCGCGATCGTCCCTGACGATCATCACCATGGTTTGTCCCTCAGGAGTCTTCAGCAGCGCGGACAGCGGCGCCACAATGACATCGTTCAAGCTTTGCGCCACCATTTGCACGTTGACAGTCGTGCCCGGACGCAGCCGCCCATCGCGATTTGCGGCCTCGATCCATACTTCGACGGTCGTGCTGTTGGGATCGAGCGCCGGGCTCACCAGCGTGACTTTGCCCGGCACGCGAGCCTCGCCCGGCGCAGCAATAGTCGCAGCGTCACCCGGCTTCAGAGTGGCGGCATCGCTCTGGGGAATGTGTGCGCGCGCGGTCACCGACGAAGTGTCCATGATGGTCAACAGCGGAGTACCGGGCGGAGGCGTCTCGCCGGGATAGCTTGGGCGATCCGTGACGACGCCGTCGATTGGGCTGCGAATTTCCGTGTAACCAAGCTGTGCCGCAGCGCCTTCGTATTTCCCTTTGGCCGACGTCAACTGTCCGCGGGCCACCTTCATCTGCTGCTGCTTGCCCGCCGATTGCAGTGCAGAAAGATGCTTCTCGGCCATTTCGTATTGCGCCTTGGCTTGGATCAGCGCGACCGCCGATTCGTCGAGCTGCTTGCGTGGCAGAGCGCCCTGCTGGAAGAGATCGCTGCGGCTGTCATAAACCTTCTGCTGCGCAGCGTAGGTCTCCTTCGCCGTCTTCAGATCGAGTTCAGCCTTCTGCCACTCTTCCGGCAAAGCCGCCGCGGTCTCAAGCCCGTAGGCGGCCTGCGCCTGTTCGTACGTGCCCTTGTTCTCGACTTCGGCAGCAGCGAGATCGCGGTTCTCCAGCACCGCGAGCAACTCACCGCGATGCACGCGGCTGCCACGATTCACGTAGAACGTTCTTACCGGCGCGACCACTTTGGGAGTGATGGCCGCCTGGTCGCGGGGAAATAGAACGGCTTCGGCGTCGATTATCTGTTGGATTGCGCCGCGTTGCGCGATGGCGGTCTGCATCGTGACTACCGGCTCGGTTTCCTCTGGCTTTTTCGAGCAGGACACCAGCATTGTCGAGACGACGGCGAGGGGAAGTAAGGACGTCAGGCCGTTAAGAATGCGTTGAGCTTTCATGATCAGAACGCCCCTGTCAACGTCTGCAGGTTGGCGATCGCCACGTGATAGCGGGCCTCGCCATCGTGATAATTATTGCGCGCCTGCGTCAGGGTATTCTGCGCGTCCACTACTTCCAGAGCGATGGCCTCGCCCGCCTGGTAACGCAGATTGGTTAGCCGCAGGCTGTCGGCCGCTAGCTCGGCGGAGTTGCGCAAGGTGTCCAGTTGCGCGCGCGCAGTTTCGGCTTCGGCGTAGAACGACTGCAAATCGGCGAGCGCCTGACGCTGCGCCGCACTCAACTCGACCTGCGCCTGATGACGTTGTAGCTCGGCTTGTCTCACCCTGCTTTCAATCGCGCCCCAGTGCCAGACCGGAATGTTGAGAGTGGCGGCGGCCGAGTAACCGAGGTTGCGGATGCCGTCTGTGCTGACGGCAAAATGGTTCGCGTCAATGCCGTAGAAATAATCGAGCACCAGCGTGGGCAGATGCCCCGCACGCGCGACCATGACTTCGTAGTTGGCGGCTTCGAGTGCTGCGAAGGCGGCGCTCAGCTCGGGATTGTTCTTTTGCGCCATCTGTTGCACCTCGGCAATCGGGGGCAACACCGGCGCAGTTGCAAGATCGTCCACCAGCGAGAAGTCCTGAAAGAAATTCGGGAACAGCAAGACCGCGAGATTCAGGCGTGCATTCTGTTCGCTAAGCTTCGCATCTTGGAAGGCGCGCTGCTGATCGTTGGCCTGGATCTGCGCCTTGATGACGTCGGAGTGCGCGACCTCGCCGCCCTGCTCCAGTTTGCGGCTGTTGTCGAGGAAGCGCTGGGCTTCGTCGGCGGCCGCTTGCGTGCTCTGCGTCTTGCCCTGCGTAACCAGCACTCCGTAGAATGCCCGCACCACAGTGACGATCAATCCGCGGGCGGCGATCTCGGCTTTGGCTCGGGCCAGGGCTTGCGTCGCGGCGGCGCGCCGGTAGTCTGCGAATTGTCCCAGTCCAACCACTTGCTGCACCGCGCCCTGGCTGAGGTACTCGTGCGGACCGTTGTTGGCGATGAAGCGACCCGACGGAGTGCCGTTGCCTTCGGTGTAAATGAAACCGTTGTTATAGTCCACGCCCGGCAGCAGCGCCGCCCGCGCCTGCACGCGATCTTCGCGCGCGATTCCCAGTTGAGTGAGTGCCGCCTGAAATTGCGGACTGTTGGCCTTGGCCCGCGCCAGGGCGTCTGCAAGCGTCAGCGAAACCGTGGAAACGGACGCTTGTGCATCGATCATGGCTGGCGACGCGGTCTGAGCGGGTGGAATGGCTTGCGCACGCGATGCGACCGTGGCAAGCAATAGGCACGCGATGAGCGCGACAGTCTTCTGGCTCATGTACACGGCTCCCTCACGGCGGACTCAACTTAAGATGCCGGAACGTACCTTAACCCAAGCTGAACGCGGGGCAGCGGCTTCTTAAGGCTGCCTTCAGCTTCCGTGCCTTAGCGTTGGCATAGGATAGAAGCACCATGCGGGTATTGATTATCGAAGACGAGGCCCGGCTGGCGGAAAACATCGCTCGCAGTCTGCGCGAAAGTGCCGGCTACGCAGTGGATGTTGCGCTCGATGGCGAGGAAGGCGCGTTCATGGCAGGGTCAAATCCGTACGACCTGGTGATTCTCGACTTGATGCTGCCGAAACTCGACGGCCTTTCTGTGCTGCAACGCATGCGGCGTGGTGGTTCGGCTGTCCCGGTGCTAGTGCTGACCGCACGCGACGAGAAGGAGTCGATTGTGGCGCTGTTGAACGCCGGCGCCGACGACTACGTTGCCAAGCCGTTCGATTTGGGAGAGCTTCTGGCACGCGCCAAAGCCCTGATCCGGCGCGGCAAGGGACAGAGCGCGGCGCTGTTGAAGGTCGGCGATCTGGAGATCAATACGGCCGATCTCTCGGTGCGCCGCAAGGGAAAACTTGTCAGCCTCACGGCGATGGAATACCGCGTTCTGGAATATCTGGCGCATCGGCCGGGTGCGGTGATACCCAAGACCGAGTTGCTCGAACATCTGTACGACTTCAACTGGGAACGGTTCAGCAATGTGATCGAGGTTTACGTCTCCGGCTTGCGCCGTAAACTCGAGGACAGCGGAGACACCAAACTGATTCACACTCTGCGCGGACAGGGATACATGCTTCGCGGATAACATGCGACAGACCTCCATTCAGCGCCGGTTGATCGCAGCGGTTGTGATCTCGCAGTTGCTGCTGGCCATCGGCATCGTTTCGGTGGCGGTGTACTTCACCCGGCGCCAATTACGCAACGCATTCGACGCCGGCCTGCATGGGCGCGCCATGAGCGTCGCCGCGCTGGTGCGCTACTCCGAAGATGAGCATCCCACCTTGATCTTCGAGGACGACCTGGTTCCGCCCCCGCTGGAGAAGCTGCATCCCGATCTTTACCAGGTGACCACCGGCGACGGACACTTGCTGGCCCGGTCTCCTAATTGGCCGCAGGATTTACAGGCGATCCCCAAGAAGGACCGGCAACACACCGCCTTTACAGTGAATGACATTCGTTATCGCGCGGTACGACTGGAGAAAGTTCCCGTGCTCGATCGCGAAGGCGATGCGCCTTCGACTGATGTGTTGACCGTGACCTATGCGGCGCCGACCGACCAGATGACGCGCGCGGTCGCACATGCTGGCATCTATATTGCGGCCGGCAGTGGCCTGTTGTTGCTGGTCACGGTAGGCATTGCGGTTTGGGGCTTACGGCGAGGATTGCGCCCACTCGCTGAACTGGCCGCGAGCGCCGCCTTGGTCAATGCCTCAAACTGGAAGTTGAACCCCAGCGAAGCAGCTTTGAGCACCACCGAACTCGCGCCCCTCACGCAAGCCATGACCGCCATGATCGAGGGACTGCATCGCGCCTTCACTCAGCAACGCGAATTTCTGGCTAATGCCGCTCACGAGTTGAAGACGCCGGTTGCAATCCTGAAGTCCACGCTGCAATCGCTGCTACAACGGCCGCGCGCCGCAGACGAGTACCGCGCCGGACTGGAGCAAGCGCTCGACGACATGGCGCGGCTGGAACAACTGATGCACTCGATGCTCCGCCTGGCGCGTGCCGAGCAGTGGGCAGCGGGCAGTGCGCGCCGCGATCTGCAGACGGTGGAGGTGAGCGCTACTTGCGAGAGTGCGGTGGAGCGTCTTGCGCCCGTGGCCCGCGAGCGCGGCATTACCATCCATTTCGTTAGCAACGGTCCGATGCCCATGCGCGCCGATGCCGACGATCTGGAACTGGTTTGGTCCAACCTGCTGGAGAATGCCATTCGCTTCAGCCCTGCCGGCGGAAACGTGCAGCTTCGCGCGCGCTCCGATGGTCCGCGGGGTTATGTTGAAGTCGAAGATAACGGTCCGGGAATTCCGCTGTCGGAGCTGGCCCACCTCTTCGAACGTTTTCATCGCGGCGACAGCTCGCGCGCGCGCAACACCGGCGGATACGGCTTGGGTCTCGCCATCTCCAAAGCGCTGATCGAGGCCTACGGTGGGACGATTACTCCGCAAAGCGGGCCCGGGCAAGGTACGCGCATGGTGGTCGAGGTGCCGCTGGAGAATTCCGCTGTTCGCTCTTAGCTCTTCGCTTTTCGCCTTCGATATCCGTGTTCATCCGTGAAATCCGCGATTCGTCTTACTTTACCGGTTCTCCTTCAGCCGCAATCGCAGATAGACATTCACGCCCAGCGGGTGGTCTCCGTAGTACGGCTTGATGGCATCCGGCACACCGTATAGCGAGACATTCGCGCCCAGTCCCGTCTCCACGTTGTGAAAGATCCCGATGTCGCGCGTGTAGCCGACTGTGTAAGCGCTAATGTCAAACCAGTGGCTGCGGGTTTGTTCGAATAGCTGCTGCGCCAGCGCGGGATCATTGGCGAACAATTCGTCGCGCTGCGACCATTCGTACCGTCCGGTTACGAAATTCCTCTCCTTGAACGGAACAACCGTTTCCGCCAACACGGCATTGGTGCCGTAATGCACAGCCTGCTTGCCATTGCGTCCCCACAGCAGCGTCGTCGCCCACGCATTGTCGTGCGGACGCGGAACAATGTATTCCACCGAAGCCGTCGTGCGTACGACGTCGCCCGGCTCCAGCGCCTCCGGGTGGACAAGATGACCGGCTGAAAACTGTGCCAGCCATCTCGCGGCCGGCGCGACGGTGAGCCGCGCGGCATAGGAGTTCATCGGCCCAAAGTCGATGTCCCAACGGTTCTCGTCAGGCTCGGCGCCGTGGAAGCCGGATGCCTCAAGCCGCACCGCCTTGTACAATATTCCCGCCGTGACCACGTTGTAGAGGATGTGCGTCGAGTCTTCCCAGTGATGGCCGAGCGTGCTTTGCGGAATCTCCATCGCCGAGGCGCGATGCGGATAAGCCACCGGCCCTAACGCCGGATCGCCAACGGGCGCGTAGTACAGGTCCCAAACCGCGTGCTGGCCAAGCCGGTGCGCGTATTGCACGCTCAACTCCATGACCAAGTCATGCGGGTGCTGGCCGTTGACGATGGGCCTGCCGTAGGCTGTCTCGCCAGTCTGGAACAGCAGTGGATAGAACTCGCTGCTAACAGTCGCGGGCTCCAGGCTGAGCATGGTGCGCAGCATGACGTCGCCGCCGCCGAGCCGGTGCAGCGCGCTAAGCATGCCCCAATTAGTGGAATAAAACTTGTCGGCGCCGAGCGGGCCGGCCTGTTGCGTGTCCACCAGAAACGCCTGCGCCATCCACATCAAGCGCCACTGGCCGACGCTGGTCATGACCATCGGCATGGGCCACGCCGAAGGCTGAAACGCGGTCCCCGACGATTCGCGCACCAGGAAGTCACGGGCCAAATCCAGCTCCTGACCCATGTGCTGCATCGAGTCCGCCTGGGTTGGCATGTTCATGCCGGCGTGCTCGTCCGTCTGCTGGGATGGGGATAAGGATTGCGCGTGCGCGCCGAGGCCCAGAACACAAGCTAGCGCCAACAGCCAACCACTTCGGAAAATCGCGATGATTGCTTTGCTACGCAAGAGAGAGCCGGTGGAGACCTGCCGTATCACCTCGGCAAGAAGTCCAATCAAGATTGTAGAGGAGAACTACTCTCCAGCTTCGTCGAGCAGCTTGTTCAGGGTTGGCTTGTGTTTGTCCTGCTTGAGCTTCCGCTTCTTGCTGGCCGGCTCGGTGCGTGTGGGCGGAGGAGTCCCGATCACATGGCGGGCCGCGGCTTTCACCGCCGCTGCCGCGCGGAAGGGTTTGGGCTTGCGTATCTTGGAGGGCATAGCGATGTCTCCTCGTCGAATTAGGACGCTCAAAACGCGGAAATTGTTCCGCCGCCTACTAACGAAATCTCTACACGCTGTGGTGAGGGATGTGGCTGACCGGCGTCTCGGCGACCACGCAAATCCCCGCGTCATTCGCCGCCGACAGCAGGGCTTCTCGGTCCAACAACAAGCATCGCCCAGCATCCAGGGCAAGGCAGGTTGCGCCCGCCTGCTTCATGCTCTCGATCGTCTTCAAGCCGACAACCGGCACATCGAAGCGCATGTCCTGGTTTGGCTTGGCAACCTTCACCACCGTCAGAGCGCGGCTCAGGGTCGATGGCTCTTTGCCCAGTGATGGCGACTGCATGATCTCACCGGCGCGGAGGATGGTTGCGTCGGTGCCCTCCATGGCTTCCACGGCAACGCACGCGGCTTCGGCAATCACCACCGTCTGGCCGATGTCGAAGCGCGAGAGATGGTGTGCGACCGCCCGTCCATAGGTGATGTCGGTTTGTTCGGAGTCGGTCGGCCCGCGCCGCGTCAAGACTCCTTCGCCGGCCAGCATGGGCTCCAGCAGCGCAGTGGAATTCATCAGCGTGATCCCTTCCTCGGCGAGAACTTTGCTGATCGCTCCGATCAGCGAATCGGTGTTGCGAGTGGTCAGTGAAAGCAGAAGCTTGGCCAGTTTCCAATCGGGCTTGATGCTGCTGAAGATCTGCTTATGCTTGACCTGCCCAGCCATGATCGCACGGGTAACGCCTTCTTGTTTGAAGGTGTCGATTAACCGCGATAGCTCGCCTAAGGACAACCAGTAAACGGCGGCCGCACCGCGCTGCTCGATTTCGGGCGAGGCCTCTTCCTTGATGGCGGCGACCACGACCTGCAGGCCCAGGGAGCGAGCAGCATCCAGCACCAGCAGCGGAAACTTGCCATTGCCGGCGATTAATCCAATCTTCTGCGATGAGTCCGACATGAGTGAGGCCCGGCTTTCTTGCCTACTTGATGATCCCCCGCTGCGACGATTCGACGAAGCGCAGCAGCACCTCCACATCGTCGCCCTGCGCGCCTTCCGACCGCAGCTTCTCCAACGCCTGCGACGTATTCAGCTTGGAAGCCAGCAAAACCTTGAAGGCATGATGCAGCCGGGCAATCCGCTCGCGCGAAAACCCGCGACGCTGCAGGCCCACTTTATTCAGCATATACGCGTGGGTGTCGCGTTCGGCGCTGGTCATGGAATAGGGCAGCACATCGCGCGTGAGGGTGGTCCCGCCACCGACGTAGGCGTGAGCGCCGACCCGAACATACTGGTGTACCGGGCACAGCGCGCCGACCACGGCCCACTCTTCCACAGTTACGTGACCTGCCAGGGTGGCAGCGTTGACCAGCATGACGTGATCGCCGATGAAGCAATCGTGCCCGATGTGGGTGTAGGCCATGATCAACACATGGCTGCCAATACGGGTCACGCCGCCGCCCTTCGCGGTACCGCGCGTGAGGGTGACATATTCGCGAATGACGTTATGGTTGCCAACTTCCAGCCGTGTCGGTTCGCCCGCGTAGGTGATGTCCTGCGGATCCATTCCCAGCACAGCGAAAGGGTAGATTTTGTTGTCGCTGCCGAAGCGGCTGGGACCGCCCAACACGACATGCGAAACCAGCTCGCAGTTTTCGCCCATCTCCACGCCTGCACCCACGCTGCAATAGGGCCCGATGCTGCAGGATGCAGGAATTTTCGCGGAAGGATCGACGATGGCCGTCGGATGAATGTTCATCTGAAGATTACGACTGCTCGACTGCGGGAGCCAGCTCCGGGGCGGCTTCCGCCGGTTTCGGACGGTTCAACAGACGGCAGGTGACGATGGCTTCGCACGCCAGCTTGTCGCCGACATAAGCTTTGCCTTGCATGCGGCCTGCGGTGCCGCGCCACGCCAACACGTCCACCTCGATGCGAAGCTGGTCTCCGGGTATCACGGGCCGCCGGAAACGCGCGCGCTCGATGCCGGTGAACAACAGCAGCTTCTCGGCGCGATCAGGAAATTCGGTCAACAGCAGGACCCCGCCAGCCTGCGCCATGGCTTCCACCACCAGCACGCCGGGCATGATGGGATTATCGGGAAAGTGTCCTGCAAAGAACGGTTCGTTGATGGTAACGTTCTTGATTGCGACGATCCGTTTGGTGCGGGTGATGTGAGTAATGCGGTCGACCAGCAGGAACGGAAAGCGGTGCGGCAGGATGCGCAGTATGTCCTGGATGTCGAGCGTCAGATTTTCGCCGCCCTCGGGCGTAAGGTTCACCGCTTCACTCATTATTTAGTCCCGTAAAAGTCACGATTATACATTCCGGGCCGGACTGGCAGATTGCCGCAAACAGGAGCGACACAAGAATTATGACGAAACCGATGGGTCGGCAGCCGAACGCGGATCGCAATGAAGTGCTGCGGTGGTTGACGGCGCGGCAAAGCGAAATGGTGGCGAGCGTGCGCGAGATGGTGCTGCGCGAGTCGCCTACGCAGGACAAGCAGGCTTGCGACGAGCTGTGCTCTTACCTGGCAGCAGAGTTCGAGTGCCTGGGTGGTCGCGTCAGAATTCATCGTCAACGCTCAGCCGGGAACCACCTGCAAGTGATTTTCCCCGGCGGCAAAGGCCGCAAGCCGGCGCTGTTGCTCGGCCACCTCGATACGGTGTACGACGTTGGGACGCTGCAGGCGATGCCGTGGCGCGAGGAGAAAGGGCGGCTCTACGGCCCCGGCGTTTTCGACATGAAGAGCGGCATTGCGCAGATGATGTTCGCTCTCTGGGCGGCGCGCGAAGTTCGCGGCGGCTTGCCTCGCCCGGTGACGGTGCTGCTGGTCTCCGACGAAGAAGGAGGCAGCGAAAGCTCGCGCGCGCTGACCGAGAAGATTGCGCGCCAAAGTGCCGCGGTCCTGGTTTGCGAGCCGGCTGGCCCGGGAGGCGCGTTAAAGACGGCGCGCAAAGGGGTCGGATCGTTCCTCATGAAGATCACGGGACAGGCGGCGCACGCAGGGCTCGACTTTGAAAAAGGGCAGAGCGCGATTCTCGAACTGGCGCATCAAATTCAGGCCATCTCGCGGCTGACCGATCTGAAACGCGGCGTCACGCTCAACGTTGGAGTGGTCCGCGGAGGCACGCGCACCAACGTCATCGCGGCGGAAGCCGTGGCCGAGGTGGATCTTCGCATCGCGAAGAAAGCAGATGGCGCGGTGATGGAGCGCAAGATACGCGGGCTGCGGCCGGCGAATCCGAAATGCAGGATCGAGATCGACGGCGGCATCAATCGCCCGCCCATGGAGCGGACGAAACAGGTGGTCGCGCTGTACGAGCTGGCACGGAAGATTGCCCGCGAGTTGGGGTTTTCGCTGACGGAGATTGCGGTCGGTGGCGGCTCGGATGGCAACTTCACCGGGGGAATCGGGATTCCGACGCTGGACGGATTAGGCGCGGTTGGCGAGGGAGCACACGCCACTCACGAATCAATTGTTGCCGCCGAACTGCCGCGCCGCGCAGCGTTGCTGGCCGGGTTGATTGAGGCCATTGAATAGCGAGCGGAATTCGCCGGAAGATGTTTTGACGCGCCCTGCGCGAAAGCCTAGAATCTGGGCAGACGTCCGTTATCCATTTGCCTAGTCGCAAAAAAGGGCTGTTTGACCGGAGGACTTATGTTTGGTGGAAAGCTTGGCTTGCCCGAGCTGCTGGTGATCGTAGCCATTGCCCTGCTCATCTTCGGTCCGAAAAAACTGGGAGAACTGGGCAAAGGCTTGGGCGAAGGCATTCGCAACTTCAAGTCGTCGATGAACGAGCATAACTCGACAACGACAACCACGCCGCCGCCCCCGGCCCCGACTGAGGACAAGAAGTTGTAGTAACGAGGTTGTGCCAGGTTCCGCGCGATGTGCGCGGAACTATGAATTTTCCCATCATCCCCGTCGCGCTTTCCCTCCTGCAAATCCGTCAGAGTAGCGCCCGACCGGTAGCGGCTTCGGCTGCCCGCAACATGCGATACACCTTCGGCAGCGGAAGACCCACCACGTTGAAGTAGCAACCCTCGATGCGTTCCACCCAGCGCGAGGCCATGCCCTGGATGGCGTATGCTCCCGCTTTGTCCATGGGCTCGCCGCTAGCAACGTAGGCAGCGATCTCACCCTCCGAGAGCGGGCTGAAGACCACCTGCGTGATCTCGGCTTCGGTCTGCTCGAAGTCGGGCGCCACCAGGCACACTCCCGTGATCACCTGATGAGTTCGTCCCGAGAGCAGACGCAACATGCGTGCGGCATCAGCTTTGTCGATGGGTTTCTCCAGCAGATGCTGGTCGACCAGCACGACGGTGTCGGCGCCCAGCACCGCGCTTTGCGGATGGCGAGCGAACACCGCGCGCGCCTTGTCGTTGGCCAGCCGTTGGGCGTAGTCCACAGGCACCTCGTGCGCGGCGGTCTGCTCGGCGACGTGGGCTGGATCAACCGTGAACTGGATCGCGGCGTTGCGCAAGAGCTCGGCGCGGCGTGGGGAAGCGGAAGCGAGAACCAGAGACATGCATCCTGATTCTATCCAGCAAACACGATCGAAAGCATCCCATCGCTACCTGCGCACGTCTGATGTTAAGTGGCCACCAAGAATCAGACTCTCTCTTACGGCGCTACGCTGCGCGGCAAGAAAGCCGAATTTCGGGTGTGGGCGCCGATTCCAAACGAGATCACGCTACGCCTGACGCACGTCGGTGCAGAGCCCCGAGACATTCCGATGCGGCGCGATGGCGAAGACTTCGTTGCCATCGCTGCGGCCTCCGCTGGTGACCGATACGCCTATATTCTCGACGGTGGGCCGCCGATTCCTGACCCGGTTTCACGCTTTCTCCCTGAAGGTGTGCATGGCCCATCCGAGATCGTAGACCCTTCGGCGTTCCAGTGGACCGATGAGGGATGGCGCGGGCTTGCGCTCCGCGATTACGTTATCTACGAACTGCACGTCGGGACCTTCACGCCGGAAGGCACGTTCGACAGCGCCATTGCGAAGCTCGAATACCTGAAGCAGTTGGGGATTTCGGTGGTCGAGGTGATGCCGGTGTCGGCTTTTCCGGGCGTGCGCAATTGGGGATACGACGGCGTGTCGCCCTACGCGGTGCAGGCGAGCTACGGTGGTCCCGAGGCATTCAAACGATTCATCGATGCCGCGCATCGCAGCGGGCTGGCGGTGATTCTCGATGTGGTTTACAACCATCTCGGCCCGGAAGGCAATTACCTGCGCAACTTCGGTCCTTACTTCACGGCGCACCACAAAACGCCGTGGGGAGAGGCGGTGAACTACGACGCCGCGGGCTGCGAGCATGTGCGCCGCTACGTAGTGGAGAACGCGCTGTACTGGATTGGGGAGTATCACCTCGACGGCTTGCGGTTGGATGCGGTGCAGACCATCGAAGACGATTCGCCGAAACACATTCTCGCGGAGATCCAGGAGCGGGCGCAGGCGCTGGCCGGCGAATTGAAACGCACGGTCAACGTCATCGCCGAGACCGACGAAAACGATTCGCGCTATACCAGAGCGGCACGCGACGGCGGCTGTGGATTTGACGCGGTGTGGAGCGATGATTTTCACCATGCCGTACACACGTACTTCACCGGTGAGCGCCAGGGCTATTACCAGGGCTTTGGTGATCCCGAGCAGATCGCCCGTGCACTGCGCGAAGGATACGTCTTCCAGGGTCAGCATTATCCTTTCTGGAATGGTCCACGCGGCACCAGCGCGAGGGACGTGCCGCTGCCGGCCAATGTCATCAGCTTGCAAAACCACGATCAGGTGGGCAATCGCGCTCAGGGCGAACGACTTAGCGTTATGGTTCCACGTGGAACACTCAAGCTGGCGGCGGCCTTCTTGCTAATGGCCCCGCACACCCCGCTGTTATTTATGGGAGAGGAATACGACGAGAAGACTCCTTTCCAGTACTTCGCCGACTTCGAGGATCCGGAACTGAGCAAGGCGGTCAGCCAGGGACGTCGCAGCGAGTTCAAGGACTTCGATTTCCGCGAGGTGCCCGACCCCGAAGACCCGGAGACATTTCGCCGTTCGAAATTGACATGGGCAACTGCGCCGGAGAACCGCGAGATGCTGGAGTGGTATCGGCAATTACTCCAACTGCGCAAGCAATACCTGACCGACGGAGAACGGACAGCGGATACGCAATACGCGGATGGCGTGCTGACGATGCGGGTTCCTGCGACGAATCCGAAGGTCGTGGTGCAAGCGGCGCTGGAGAGGGGGAAACGATTGCCCCAAGTTCAAGACGGTTGGCGCGACGCGCTTTTCTCGGATGAGGATGGCTACGCAGTGCGTGTGTGGGTGCGATGAAAACCGCCGAAGCCGCGCGTTTTGGTGCCGCCCCTAAAGGGGCTCGACATTCTTTGTTGGGAGTTTACCCAGGACTCACGTCCTGGGCTAAGTTTGTTTCGCCCTTCGGGCTGTTTCTCGTGAGGTATGAGGTACTCCGCGCGCGCCGTGGGGCGCCTCTTTTCTCCTGTAGAATCAAGCTAGCGCTCAGCTATCTCGCATGGATCCATCTCTCATCCGAAACTTCGCGATCATCGCCCATATTGATCATGGGAAGAGCACGCTGGCCGACCGCCTGCTCGAGCTTACCGGCTCGCTGACGGCGCGGGAGATGCAGGCGCAGGTGCTGGACGCCATGGACCTGGAGCGGGAGCGCGGCATCACCATCAAGGCGCATTCGGTGCGCATGATGTATCCGGCAGCGGACGGGAAAATCTATCAGCTCAATTTGATTGACACTCCTGGCCACGTGGACTTCAGCTACGAAGTGTCGCGCTCGCTGGCCTCTTGCGAAGGCGCGTTGCTGGTGGTGGATGCGTCGCAGGGCGTGGAAGCGCAAACCCTGGCGAACGCATACATCGCCATCAACAACGGGCTGGAGATCATTCCGGTCATCAACAAGATTGATTTGCCCAGCGCCGACATCGAGCGCACTAAGGAGATGATTGAAAGCGCGGTCGGTCTGGATGCCTCGCATGCGCTGGCCATCAGCGCCAAGACTGGCGTGGGAGTGCCCGAGGTGCTGGAGGCGGTGGTGCAACACATTCCTCCACCCAAGGGGCGGGCCAGCAATCAATTGCAGGCGCTGATTTTCGATTCCTGGTTCGACTCCTATCGCGGCGTGGTGGTGCTGGCGCGCGTTATTCAAGGCACGCTGTACAAGGGCCAGCGCATTCGCTTGATGTCGAATGGCCGCACCTTCGACGTGGAGACGCTCGGCGTTCTAACGCCAAAGGCAATCGAGATAGAGCAATTGAGCGCCGGCGAAGTGGGCTTCCTGACCGCCACCATCAAGACCGTTGCCGATTGCAAGATCGGCGACACCATCACTGACGATCATCATCCCGCGATCGAGCCGCTGCCGGGTTTCGAGGAATTGAAGCCCATGGTTTTCGCCGGGCTGTACACCGTGGATGCGCACGAACACACATTGCTGCGGGAAGCCTTGGAGAAACTGCGGCTCAACGATTCGTCCTTCTTCTTCGAGCCGGAAAGCTCGGTGGCGCTGGGCTTTGGCTTTCGCTGCGGCTTCCTTGGCCTGCTGCATATGGAGATCATCCAGGAGAGGCTGGAGCGCGAATACAATCTCGAGTTGATCACCACCGCTCCCGGAGTGCGATACAAGATCACGCTCACCGATGGCAGAGTGATCGAGGTGGACAATCCGGCGCGCTGGCCCGATCCCAGCGAGATCGCCAAGATCGAAGAGCCAGTGATCCTGGCCACCATCTTGACCAATGAGGAATACGTTGGAGGCATTCTGAAGCTGGTGGAAGACAAGCGCGGTAAACAGAAAGGCTTCGAGTACGTTAGCTCCACGCGGGTGATGTTGAGTTACGAACTGCCACTGAACGAGATCGTGCTCGACTTCTACGACCGGCTGAAGACCATTTCGCGCGGCTATGCTTCGCTCGACTATCACCTCACCGGAAGCTGGGAGTCGCCGATGGTGAAGCTCGACATTCTGGTCTCGGGCGATCCCGTGGACGCGCTTTCCATCATCGTGCATCGCGACTTTGCCTATGATCGGGGCCGAGCGCTGGTTTCCAAGATGAGGGAGTTGATTCCGCGGCAGATGTTTGAGGTGGCGATCCAGGCAGCTATCGGGGCCAAGGTGATCGCGCGCGAGACGGTTGCTGCTCTGCGCAAGAACGTAATCGCCAAGTGTTACGGCGGCGACATCAGCCGTAAGCGCAAGCTGCTGGAAAAGCAGAAAGAAGGCAAGAAACGCATGAAACGCATAGGACGAGTGGACATTCCGCAGGAGGCTTTTCTGGCTGTACTCAGGGTCGGGGAAGACTAACGCAACGCAGACAGCGGGGGTCCCGGCTTTCCCACAAACGTTAACTCCCGTCCGGTTATCTCCTGTTAGAAATCTGCAAAATTGTGCAAAACCTCTGACAGGCCAGCAAGTAGGCTGCTCTCCGAGAATTTACTCACGGAATATTTACATATGTGCTAACTCCTTGATTTTTCTGTCTGTTGAAAGTGCATCAGAACGTGGGCAGAGTGGGTAAGTAGCTGAAAGAACACGGCCTCTGGCAATCATCGGCGCATCTTCCACAGAGTTTTCCACAGATCTGAGGAATTCGCGGGTTGCAGTTGCGCCACGCCAAAGCGCAGGCACGCTAGCCGATCCAAACCAATAAGTAGAGGCCGCTCTGCCGGGAGCGGCCTCTGCCATAGAAGCGGAGAAGGCTACTAAGGCTTCGTGCCAGACGAGGGTGGTTTGGCTGTGGCCGGCGTCGTGCCGGCTGGCTTGCTCGCGGCTGGCGTCGTGGCCGGCTTGGTCGCGGCGGTCCCCGCTGGCTTTGCAGCAGCCGGTGCAGCCACACCGGATTGAACGTTGTAGGCGTCCACAATGGCCTTGGTCAAATCTACCGACGCCGTGGCCCAGAGGAGCGGCCCCTGCGGCCAGGGGTTGGAAGAATCGAGCAGAAGGCCATAGCCGCCGGCCTTGGCATACTTGTCGATCACGGGCGCCATCTTTTGCAGGATGCGCTGCGCGATCTCGTTCTGCTGCGCCTGAAACTCATTTTGGGCGTCCTCCGCCGAGCGCTGCAGACTCTTCTGCTTGGTCTCGATGGATTTCACCAGGGTGGCGCGGGCTTCTTCGTTCATCTTGTCGCCCTGGGTGTTGAGCTGCTTCTTCAGGTTCTCCACTTCGGTGTTGAGATTCTGCAGCTCGCTGCGGCGCGGTTCGAACTTCTTCTGTAGAGCTTCGAAATCGCGCGCGCCTTCATTGGTGCCTACGATGGCTTGCTGAATGTCGATAATGCCGACTTTGACGCCACTGGAAGTGGCCGTGATGGCAGGGGTGGTGGGAGCGATGGGGGTGGCGACACCGCCCGGCGCAGCCGACCCGGTTTGGGCCAGTGCCGATATCGTTAGAACAACAGCAAGCACGGCGGTGCCTGCGAGCGTACGCTTCATTAGGTTGATGTAACTCCTTGAACTGCTCCGGGAATTCCTCAGATCTACCAGCGGCGAACGCGATCCTGCTGCGAACTGCTCTGGACAGCCGGAGATAAGCTGCGTGCTCAGACTGCAGCCTCGCCCATTCCCGGCCGGAAGATTCGGCGGTGCGGATACCTTTGATTATAGGGAAGCCTGCTTGTCAGCGTCAAACCGGGGTTGTGGACTGCTGGCGGACAGCGGCTATCAAGCCCGTTCAGCGCGGAACATTGCGCCTAGAAGGTGGTGGCGACGGTGAAGCGAAATGTCTTGCGCGGCTCACGCAACAGATAGCCCGGCTGATAGGTCGAAATCGCTTGCGCATAGGTGAAATCGCCGGCGGCCCCCGCGGGGAACATGGAGCGGGTGATGGGTGACGGTGAGGCAATAGTCTCGTCAATGCGCATGGGGTTGTAGGCGTAATAGACGCGGAAAGGCGCATTTACCACCGGCATGATGACCTGCAATTCCAGTCCAGTTGACATCCGCGGCTGGTAATTCGTGCCCGAGACCGGCTTGAGTTCTGCCGAGAACGGAATCGTCGACCCACCCGCACAGGTGAAAGTGGGGGTCAACGTCGGGCAGCCAAAGACCGTGGTTTGCAGAAGATTGAACTGGGTGCCGGCAACCCGTAGTTGCGATGAGTTGGAGATTAAGTCAAATCCTGTGTCCACAAAGGCGGCAATGGTCACGGGTCCAACGATGGGAATGCGGTACTCCAGGTTATTGACCAGGTTGGTGTCGCCGCCGGGAAAGATGATCTGTTCCACCGGGATGGTGATACCGTAAGCCCCACGCCGCGGATTGGACGGATCCAAGGGCACGATGGATCCGTCGGGATTCTGCAGGGGAATGGTCACGGCGCTGGGGAAGAACGCCACCGGGGAGATGGCGCGAATGTCGAAGCCGCGAATGTCCGTATCGCCGCCCATATAGAAGCGGTCGAAGGGCGGCGCCACCTGACCCCCGTATCCCGAGATCCACGAGCCCAAAACCCGGAACCCAAAGGTATTGCGGCCCTTGTTGACGGGGATAAATTTCTTGTACTCGGCAACCGGCTTGATGTACTTCACATTGCCACCGAGGCCGGCAAATTCGGTGGCAAAATACAAGCTCTGCCCGGAGTGCGGACGCTGCGGGTTGTCGATGCGGTTGTAGGAAAAATTCGGCACCACCTTGCTGGTGATGATGCCATTCAGCGCGTTGGGTCCGGAGATGCCGCGGAACGCCAGGGCCTGAAAATAATCGGCTGACGCCGCGCTGAACGTCTGCACCGATGAGTCGTCGAACGAATAGGTGATGCCTATCCGCTTGAACGAGCGCTTGATGGGATAGCTCAGGGACGTGGTGGCACCCGTGCTCGTCTGGGTGAAATTCTGCAGCAGGGCCTGATAACTCGCGGGCAGGGCGACGGTCTGGTTCAGCTGGATCGACGTGAGTGCCGCCTGATTGTAGTTGTAGCTGTTGTGGTAGACCGTCCAGCCGAATTGCAAGGGCTTGTCAAACAGGTAGGGCTGGGTGAAGCTGAGGCTCTCGTTGCGCTGGTACTGGCCGACCTGGAACTGGAGCGACAAGCTTTCGCCTTTGCCAAACAGGTTGTTGGTGGTGTAGTTGAGGCCGATGAACCCACCCGCCAGGCCGCTGACGCCCCCGGTGAGACCGATGCTGTTCTTGCCCTTTTCCCTGACCTTCAAGGTGATGTCCACCGTGGAATCCTGCACGTTCTGCTTGATCTCAGAATCCTGTTCGGGCTTGAGCACCTCGAAGTACTGCAGCTGGTTTAAGCGCAGCAAACTCAGCTCCCACAAGTTGCCGTTGTAAACCTGGCCTTCCTCCAGTGCCAGTTCGCGGCGAATGACCTTGTCGCGGGTGGTGGTATTGCCCTGGAATTCGATTCGGCGGACAAAGAATTGCTTGCCTTCGTCCACATCAATGCGCAGGCTGATGAGTTTCTTTTCATCGTCTGCTTCGGTGTTCGGGACAGGAGTGAAATTGATGTAGCCAAGGGCAGCGTAGGCCTTGCGCAGGCCCTCCAAACCCTTGCGGACGGCCTCCGTGTCGAAAATCTCGCCATCTTTGATCTTGAAGAGGGAGCGCAGTCCAGCTATATTGGTCACCGCCTTGTTGCCGCTGAAGGTGATCTCCTTCAAACGGTAGCGTGCGCCTTCTTCGACAGGCAATCTGATATCGACGGATTTACCAGGGGACGACTTGAACGGCCAATACCAACGGATGCCGCTGGTGTCGTGGATCTGCGTCTTGGGATCGGCAACCAGCGCCTTGAAGTAGCCCTTGGTCTGATAGTAGTAGCGGACGCGTTCGGCGTCCTCGCTCAACTTGGTGGAATCGTAGGTGCGCGCAAACAGGTTCTCCAGGAAGATGGAGTGGGGAACACCGATGGGCTTCAAGTTCTTCATGGCGCTGCGCAGTTCCCGCGACTTGATGGCCTTGTTGCCTTCAAAGGTGATCTTTCCCACCTTCACCTTGGGACCTTCCTTCACCACGAAGGTAAGGGCGACGGCCGCGGGAGGGATGGGGCGCACTTCCGAGCGGACGGTTGCGAACTGATGGCCGTGCGCCGCCAGCAATTCCTTAAGCACCACTTCGGCATGCTTTACTTTGGTCGGATCGTACTGGCTCTCCTGGGTAAGTCCGACTTTGCGCTCCTTGAATTTGTCGAGGACGTCGCTCTGGGAGACGGAACTCAAGCCCACGTACTTGATCTCGCGGATAGTCGGCTTTTCCTTGACGTAAACGTGGATGATCCAGCCTTTGGCGGAGGGCTCTCGCTCGATGCGCAAATCGTCGAAGTAGCCCGTGTTCCATAGGGAGTTAAAATCGCGCTCCAGGGCTGCCTGGTCGTAAACGTCACCGGCCTTGGTGAACATGCGTGCCCGGATGGTTTCCGCCGGAATCCGGCGATTGCCCTGGATCACGATGCTCTCGATCACGCCCTGTTGCGCCGCGCACATTCCTGCAAGCAGGAGGAGGGCGCAAAAAAGGCTTATTGCCGTGGCACAGTAGCGCGGCCTGCGAGCCAACAGGGCCGCGGGTCTTACCTGAAGATGGCAAGAAATGACGAAACCTCAGTACAGGTTTAATGAAAGCGTAATTATACGGTACGGGTGTTCTGCTTTGGAAACCAACCGCTCGCTTTGTCCACGGCGGATGGCAACTTGTCCACGACAGATGGCAACCCTAACCCTTGCTGGAGCACGAAGTTTCGGGAACGCGCTCGACCTCAACCAGGGTGGAATAGAACGTAGCACCGCCGCCAAGATCGGTGAGTCTGTCCGACGTCAACACATTAATGTTGAGACCGGCTTCGGACAACTTTGCCCAACCCAATTGCGCCCCCACGACGCCGGCGGCCACCGTGCCGTCGACCCGTGCCTGCAAGAAAATCTCGCCTCGTTGGTTGTACACACGGACACGGTCGCCATCGGCTATGCCGCGGCGATCCGCGTCGGCACGACTGATCTCCAGTTCGTGTTGCCGCTCCATCTTCTGCAGGCTGGGCAGATTGACGAACGTGGAGTTCAGAAAATTGTCGGCCTTACGGGCCAGCAACTCCAACGGGAATTTCTGCGTCCCTTGCCGGTGCCGCGACTCCTCTGGCGGGACAAACGAAGCCACCGGATCCATGCCAAGCGAGATCAATGCCGGGTCGAAGAGTCGCGCCTTTCGGTTTGGTGTATCGGATCCGTTTGCGAAGGGCAGCCAGGGATGGTCGCTTTCGTCCCCATGCAGGTTCAAGCGAACGTACGGGTCGCTCTCCAGGCGCTGCCGGCTGATCCCCTTTAGCTGCGGTGCGTCCGACTGCAAAGCCGCATCGATCATGGCGTCAACTGGTTCGCGGAAACACTCGTCCTCGAATCCCATGCGCAAAGCAAGTTCGCGAAACAACTCTACATTGGATTTGCACTCGCCCCGCGGCTCGATCGCCGGCTGTGAGACTTGCAGGTAGTAGTGGCCATAAGCCTGGACGAGATCTTTGTGCTCGAAGAAAGTCGTGGCCGGCAAAACCAGATCGGCGAAGTCGGTCGTATCAGTGAGGAACTGCTCGTGAACCACCGTGAACAGGTCCTCACGCTTCAAACCGCGCCGGACCAGGTTCTGATCGGGACAAACGGCAGCGGGATTTGAGTTGTAAACCATCAAGGCTTTGATCGGAGGACCGTCGAGTTCGGTCAAGGCCTTGCCGAGTTGCACCATATTTACCGTGCGCGCAGGGCGTCCCAGCGGACTCTTCAGCATCAGGTCATGCCGCTCCATCGCGGCCTGGTCGAGCTGAAAGCCACCGCTGGTGGACAGTTGCAGCCCGCCGCCAACTTCCTTCCATGATCCCGTGATGACCGGCAGCATGCACACCGCCCGGACCGCAGCGCCTCCATTCTGCGAACGCTGGATGCCATAGTTCAGGCGGATCGCCGCGGGGTGGGTGGTGGCGTATTCGCGCGCCAGACGCTCAATGTCATCGCGGGAAACGCCTGTCCATTGCGCGACCCGCTCAGGCGTGTACTCGGGAAGCCGCTTCTCCAACTCGTCGAAACCTTCAGCGTAGCGGGCGATGTAATCCCGGTCATGCAGGCCATCGCGAACGATGACGTGCATCAACCCCAGGGCGAGCGCAACATCGGTGCCGGGATTGATCGCGATGTGCCAATCGGCAACGCCCGCGGTGCGGGTGCGATAGGGATCGATCACCACCAGCTTGGCCCCGTTGCGCCGCGCCTCTTCGATGAACGGCCAGAGATGAACGTTGTTGCCGTGAATGTTGGCGGCCCAGGCGATGATGTACTTCGAGTGACGGAATTGTTCGGGCTCGGTCCCGATCTTGCGGCCGTAGATCGAGATAATGGCGTCGCCGCCAGTCTGCGAACAGATGCTGCGGTGCAGCTGCGACGCTCCCAGGCGATGAAAGAACCGCCGATCCATGGAGGCATTGCTAAGCACGCCGATGTTGCCGCCGTAGGAATACGGCAGGATTGCCTCCGGTCCGTGTTCCGCGCTGATGCGGCCCAGCCGGGCCGCTATCTCGTCCAAAGCTTCGTCCCAGGAGATGCGTCGGAAAGCGCCATCGCCGTGTGTGCCCTTTGGGGCCGCCCTCCGCAGGGGATAGAGGACCCGGTCCGGCGAATAAACACGGTCAAGATATTTCGCAACTTTCGCGCACAGAAAACCGCGGGTGATGGGATGCTCGGGATCGCCCTGGATCCTGGTAGCGCGTCCGTCCTCCACCGTAATGAGCACGGCGCAAGCGTCGGGACAATCGTGGGGACAGGCAGCGTGGACCACTTGTTTCATATGGCAAACCGCTTGAACGATTATGCCACGACGTGGCGGAACAAGCGTGGCGGCAGTCGCCGCCCGTTAACCGAGCGCCGTTTGGGACAAAACGCTGTTTGAGCGGGACGAATTGCAGCGTGGCTGGTTGACCATTTCAGTTCCCGCTTGCCTTCGCTACCCCTAATCGGAGTATCATCTCAACACTCATCTGGCCCGCCCGAGCAATTCCAGGGAGAAGGCATTATGGTAAGCAAGATTTTGGCAGTCCTGATCGTCCTCACCACCGCGGCTTCGCTTCCTTCCGCGGCCAAGATGCGGGGCCCTTCCACGCCCGAGGAACGGGCGCGCGCCATCGAGTATGTGCGCAGCCTGGAAGAGAACCCGCTGGCGAAAGATGGCCTCGAAAAGAGAATGTGGCTGACCGAGTGGATCGTGGAGGTTCCTGACGTCACCGTCAATGCCTGCTGCAAGGAGTTGCAGTCACTCGACAAAGTGAACAGCACGTATTCCAACCAGTTACGGATGCAAGTCATTTATTCGCAGGCGGCCTTCCTGTTGCAGCATCCGGAGGTAACGAACGCGGCCACCATCCAGGCAGCGGGGCTGGCTGGAACCTTGCGGGCCTACCGTGCCATCCAGCGCTTCGATCCCACGGCGAAGTATCCTTTGCTCGATAATCTGAGCGCGCTGGAAAAACAAGGCAAGCTGCAGCAGTATGTGCTGAAGAAGAAGTGCAAAGACAATTAGGAATGTCAGCTTTTGTTGCTTCCGAGGGCGCGCCAGTCGCGCCCTTCGTCGTTTCCACACCCAGTCCCGCTCTGCGGGACGGAATAAGATAGCCCACCGCTTCAGCGGTGGGAAACGGTGGCCAATCGACCCGAGTCCCCCGGGGACGGCACAGTTCAATCCCGGAGATGAGGCTCCATCATGCACTACGACTTCGTTGCCATTCCGTCGCAGGATGTTCCGCGCGCCAGCAACCCACTCTTTCAGCATCTGCTGGACACCTACGCCAGCGAGACCGACAAGGTCATCTCGGTTTGGCGTTGCTTCGCGCAAGAGGACCTGAACTTTCGTCCCCATCCCAAGTCGTCCACTGTGGCCGACATCTTGAACCATGAACTGCTCTCCGAGCGCCGGTTCTTCGGCGAATTTGTGGGCACGCCCGAACCGCCCGCCGCCGCCGTGCTGCCGAAGACGAAAGAGCTGAGCGCCTACATTCAGCGCAAGGAGCAGTTGGCGCGGCCGCGACTCGCATTCTTCGCTGCGCAACCCGCCGACTGGTGGATGCAGGACGTGCCTTTCTTCGGACTCACCCGGCAGCGCATCTGGGTGTTCTGGCGCCGCGTGCTGCACACCTGCCATCACCGCACGCAGCTTACGGTGTATCTGCGCTTGCTGAACAAGCCAGTGCCTTCGGTGTACGGACCAACGTCGGACCAGACCTGGGAGGGCGCCGATCCAACCACCTCGGTGGAAGCGGCAGGCAGAAAGTGAGGAGAAGTTTCAAGTTTCGAGCCGAAGCGCCGCGGAACAAGAAAGGTGGACACCAAGCCCGCGGTGAATCTTTGCGCCCCTATGCCGTAATCTTGAAACTGGAAACTCGAAACTGCCTTACCGCACCTTGGCGTACAGCACCTGATCGAGGACCACGCCGTTCTTGATGGCGCTCCGCCGCATGATCCCTTCGCGTTCAAAGCCCGCCTTTTCCAACACACGCATCGATCCCACATTGTGGGAGAACACCTGGGCAAATACGCGGGTTAGTTTGTAGTCGTCCAAGGCCCACTCGGACGCAGCTTGCACGGCGCGGGTCATCCAGCCGCGTCCCCAGAAGGGCTCGCCAAGCCAGTAGCCCATCTCCGCGCTCAGCCGCGCAATGTCGGTGCCCAGCCTGAACCCAATGCCGCCGATCGCCTCGTCTTCGTGTTCTACTGCGAACGAAGTTGGCACGTCCATCGTCCGCACGAAGTCCAGGTAATCGATGGCATCGCGCCGGGTGTAGGGGTGAGGGAACTGATCGCGCAGATTGGATGCAATCTTAGGATTGTTGGCGTAGCGCAGCAGCGCGTCGAGGTCGTCCTTGCGCCAGGGACGAATGCGGAGATCGCCAAGGTCGAGCAGCATCGGAATATCGCCCTCCGCCGGAGCGACTAGATCGACATCACTTCCTTCTCTTTGCCCTGGGACAGTTCTTCCATCTTCTTGATTTCGTCGTCGGTCAGCTTCTGCATCTGTTCCAACGCGCCGCGCTCCTCGTCCTCGGTGATCTTCTTGTCCTTCATCGCCTTCTTGATCAGGTCGTTGCCATCGCGGCGGATGTTGCGGACCGCGGTGCGGTGCTCTTCCAGCACTTTGTGCAGGTGCTTCACCATCTCTTTGCGGCGATCTTCGGTGAGCGCCGGTACCGGCACCCGAATCAGCTTGCCGTCATTCATTGGGTTCAACCCCAGGTCGGCGCTGCGAATGGCTTTCTCGACGGCGCCGATCAGGCTGACGTCCCAGGACTGTACGGTGATCAGTTGCGGCTCCGGCGCGCTGACATTGGCGAGCTGGTTCAGCGGCATCTGCGATCCGTAGGCCTCTACGGTGACGCCATCCAGCATGTGGACTGAGGCGCGGCCCGTGCGGGTCGAAGCCATCTCCTGGCGGAAGTCTTCCACCGCCTTGTCCATGCGCGTCTTGAGTTGGGCAAAGCTGTCCTTCAACGCGGGAATTGCCGCCATCGAAACTTGGGCCATACGCGGTTCGCCTCCGGATGAAGTCAGAAACGTTTGATTATAAACCTCGGCCATCAGCCATCAGCTTTGAACGGACCTCGGCCCACTGCGCCTACCACGCCTGCTGCAAGGCCAGGCTTGCAGCGGAACTGTAAGTTATCCCTGATTGACCAGCGAGCCGACGCGCTCTCCCATCACCACGCGCTGAATGTTGCCGCGCTGATTGAGATTGAAGATGACAATCGGCAGGTTGTTCTCGCGGCAAAGCGCGATGGCGGTGGCATCCATTACCCGCAGCCCCAGTCGCAGCACGTCCATGTAGCTGATCTCGTCGAACATGGTGGCATCCTTCACCAACACCGGGTCGTCGGAGTAGATGCCGTCAACCTTGGTGGCTTTCAGGATGGCGTCTGCCTTGATCTCCATGGCACGCAGAGAAGCAGCAGTGTCGGTCGAAAAATAGGGGTTGCCGGTGCCGCCGGCGAAGACCACGACGCGGCCTTTTTCCAGATGGCGGATGGCGCGGCGACGGATGAAAGGCTCGGCCACCTGGTTCATCTCGATCGCGGTCATCACGCGGGTAAAGACGTCTTGCTTCTCCAGCGCATCCTGGAGGGCGAGAGCATTGATGACGGTGGCCAACATGCCCATGTGGTCGGCGGAAACCCGGTCCATAAGTTTGGCTTGCTCGGCCACGCCGCGGAAGAAGTTGCCGCCGCCCACCACGATCGCGATCTCGATTCCGAGACGATGGACCTCTCCGATTTCGGCGGCAATCTCGTGGACCCGCGTATTGTCCACACCAAAGCCCTGGCCGGCGGCCAGGGCCTCACCCGAGAGCTTCAGGAGGATGCGTTTGTAAACCGGAGTGCTCATCATTTTAATTAGCAAGATACCTAGGTGGCGAAATTGCTGATTCAGTTTAGCAGGAACGACTGGGACGCAGGGATGGATACGCCGCGCTCAAGATCGGGCCACCGGCGAGACATCTATCGGTAAGCCTACGTTCACTTCAAGTGCGCGGCCGCCTCGACTGCCTTCGGCCCCCCGGATCCAGGCTCACGCGGTTTCGCAACTACCGGACCATATTTTGGTTTGATCTGGTGACATGAGGGATCGCAGTAAACACCCTGGTGCGTTTTGTCTGTCTCAGGGTCGGGCATGGGCGAGGCTACGGCCGCTTCGCGATCGGCCTCCAGTTCGCGCTCCACGTCTTCAATCAGCTTGTGATTGTCCTCCGCCGTGAGCCACCCCTTCACATTGATCAGGTAATTCTCGAAGCGAGCGATGGGATCGCGGTTGCGCCAGTAGTCGAACAGCTTGGCCGGCACGTACTGCGCAGCATCGTGGATGGCGTGTCCTTTCATGCGCATCATCTTGGCCTCGATGAGCGTCGGGCCTTCGCCGCGATGGGCGCGTTCGCACGCCTCGTAGGTTGCGTCGTAAACCTGGCAGGGATCGGTGCCATCCACAATCACTCCTGGAATCCCGTACGCAATGGCCCGCTCCGCCAGGTCCTTCACGCAAAACTGCATATCGCTCGGCGTGGAGTATCCCCACAAGTTGTTCTCCACCACAAGCACCAATCCCAGCTTCTGCACCGCGGCGAAGTTCAGACTCTCATAGGTGACGCCCGTGGACTGCCCGCCATCGCCGACGTACGTCAGGCCCGCGACATTCTTGCCCTGCAACCGCGCGCCCAGGCAGATGCCGGCCATTACGCCGATCAACTCACCCAGCATTGAAATCGGCGCGCACACGTTGCGCCGCTGCCAGTCGCCGAAGTGCGAGGAAGCATCGCGCCCCCACGTGGGCGAGTCGCCCTTGGCCATGTACTGCCGCATGATGTCGCGCGCGCTGAAGCCGCGCACCAGCATCGCGCCCTGATTGCGGATCATCGGCCCTAGCCAGTCGTCGGGTCCGAGCGCAAGCGCCGAAGCGCAGGAACAGCCTTCCTGGCCCAGTCCGAAATAAACGCCGCCCACCACCTTGCCTTGCTTGTACAGATTTTCCAGGGCGACTTCCATGCGCCGGTTCAGCAGCATCCAGCGGTAGAGGGCAATGCACTGCTCGTTCGACAGGTATTTGGAATCGCGAATCGGCGGCGCGGCGGCGCTCAAGTCGCCTTCGACGCCGTACTCCAGACTCGACCCCTCGCCCGACATGAAGATGCGGAACTCGGGATGCTCCAGGCGGTAGTCGGGAATGTTGTAGCAGCGCAGCGTGGAGGAGGCGGAATCGTCGCTGATCCTAGTAGCCGGGGAGGTCTTTGTATTGGTCGGTTTGGGCGAGCCGTCAGCCTGCTCGACAGGTGTCGGCACTTTTGGCGTCTTCGTCGGTGGCGCCAGCGGGACCTTGGCCGACTCTTTCTGCAGGGATTTGGATCGCTTGTTGTGAGCCATAGGTTTCCAGAAACGATAACCGGACGCCGCAGGCGAGGCAAGGGCGACAGGCGATCTTACGCCAACTCGTCTCCGCTGCCATGCAACTTGCGCAACTCCTTCGGAGGCCGCGCAGGCGTGTCCTGATTCGCTGGAGACTCCGCCGGTTCAGCCTTCGCTGCCGCGGTAGCCTGTGCCAGCAGGTCGTCGAGCGACTCCAGCCACAGCATCTGCGAGTGGAACACCCTCCCGAAGTTGCGCGACACGGCTGTCGCCACTTCTTCCAACGTCAATCTCCTTTGCAACTCGTGCTCCATCGAGGTGACTGGCTTGTTGGTAAGGCCACAAGGCACGATGAGCGAGAAGAAATCCAGGTCGGTGCCCACGTTCAGCGCGAAGCCGTGGGTGGTGACGCCTCGCGAGATGTGTACGCCGAGCGCCGCGATCTTGGCCTCGGGTTTGCTGCGCAGCGCGTAAGTCCAAACCCCGGTGAGTCCTTTGATTCTCTGCGTGGCGATGCCGAAGTCGCCGCAGGTGCGGATGAGCACCTCTTCCAGCCGCCGCACGAATTCCACCGCCCCCAGCTTGGGCTCGAAGCTGCGCAAATCGAAGATGGGATAAGCCACCAGTTGTCCCGGGCCGTGGAAGGTCACGTCGCCGCCGCGGTCGATGTCGAACAACTCCACCCCGCGCTGGGCCAGGGACTCGGGCGAAGCAAGCACGTTGGAGACCTGCGCATTGCGGCCCAACGTGATCACCGGAGGATGCTCCAGTAAAAGCAGGGTATTTTCGACACGGCTGGCTTTGCGCAGCTCCATCAGTGTGCGCTGCAGTTGCAGAGCAGTTTCGTATGGCACCAGGCCGAGATTGAGGACGTTGAGGACCATGCGCTATTGGTCGTCGCCTATCAGCTTTCAGCTTACGACATTTCGCGATTCGCTATTTGTGCTTGCCGAGGCTGGATGTTGGATGAGCGCGCAACCCGGTTCGAATCAGGAGAAGTGCCAATCCAGCCACGGCTCGCGCCATGCTTTTCAATGCTATTCTGTGCCTAGCTCCCACGGCCATGAAGCGCGATCTTGAAGTGCCCTCGATCGTCACCACGCCCCCAGCGGAAGAGCGCAGTGGCGGAAGCAAATTTGTCGGCAACGCCCTCTTCGCTCTCTTGATCGCAGTGGCAGCCGTGGCGGGAGCGCTGTCCGGATTAGTGCTCGTTTACTCCACTGATCTGCCGCAGGTAACAGAATTAGAACAGTTCCGGCCCAGCACGATCACGCAGCTTTATGACGATCAGGAACGAGTGATTGGCCAGTTCTCGCTGCAACGCCGCGTCATTGACACTTACAACGATTTTCCCAAGGTGCTGCGCGATGCTTTGATCTCGACCGAGGACAAGGAATTCGAGCGGCACTGGGGCGTGGATGTCTGGCGGGTTTTTGGCGCGGCCTGGCGCGATATCCTGCTCGACAGCCGGGCACAGGGCGCCTCGACGCTCACCATGCAGCTCTCGCGCAACCTGTTTCTTTCGCCCGACCGCAATTTCCGGCGCAAGATGCAGGAGGTGATGCTGGCCATCCAGATCGAGCGGCGTTTCACCAAGCCGCAAATCTTTACTTTGTATGCGAACCAGATTTATCTCGGCCATGGCGTGTACGGCTTCGAGGCGGGCGCCAACTTTTATTTCAGCAAGAAAGCCAAAGACCTCACCCTGGAGGAAGCGGCAGTTTTGGCGGGACTTCCCAAGGCACCGAACGCATATTCGCCGATCAACAATCCGGAGCGCGCGCTACGTCGCCGGAACCTGGTGATCAACAACATGCTGGAAGACGGCAAAATAACCGCCAGCGAAGCGCAACGCGCCAAGAGTGCACCGCTGAGGCTTAACGTTCAGATCGAACCGAACGACATCGCCCCGTACTTCGTGGAAGAAATTCGCCAGTATCTGGAGAAGAAGTACGGGACCGAGGAAGTCCATGAGGCGGGGCTGCGGGTTTACACCTCGCTGAATCTGGAGATGCAGAAGGCCGCGCAGCAAGCGGTGCGCGATGGCCTGGCGGCTTATGAGCGGCGCCACGGGTGGAAGGGCAACCTGCTGAACGTCATCGCCAACGGAGACTCGTTGGCGACCTATCATCATGTGGATTGGGACGGGAATATTGCGCCGGGTAGCTACGTTCACGCCATGGTTACCGAGGTTGACCCGCAATCGGCGACCGTGAAATTTGCCAGCTACGAAGGCCGCCTTGGACCGGTCGAGATCAAGTGGACGCGTCGCACTTCGCCGCAACAGTTTTTAACGCGCGGCGATCTGGTGTATGTAAAAGTCATTGCGCTGAATGGCCGCGACAGCCGCGTGTCGCTGGAACAGGAATCGGGAGTGCAAGGCGCGTTGCTCGCGCTCGATAACTCTACCGGCGACGTCAAGGCCATGGTCGGCGGGCGCGATTTCGAACAGTCGAAGTTCAATCGCGCGGTCCAAGCCGAGCGCCAGGTGGGCTCGTCGTTCAAGCCATACATCTATACCGCGGCGATCGATCAGGGACTCACGCCTGACGACACCGTGCTCGACGCTCCGGTGACGTTCCCTACGCCGTCGGGTCCGTACACGCCGCACAATTACGACGGCAAGTTCGAGGGCGTCATCACCTTTCGTCACGCGCTTGCCGAGTCGCGCAACATTCCCGCACTGAAGGTGACCGAGCGCGTTGGCGGCATCAAGACGGTCATCGAGTACGCCCGCAAGTTCGGTATCACCTCGCCCATGCCCGCCTATCTGCCGGTGGCGCTGGGCGCGGCCGACATTACACTGGCCGAACAGACGGCCGCGTTTACCACCTTTCCCAACGACGGGGTGCGCGTGATGCCTCGCTATATTCGCAAAGTCACCGACTACGAAGGACGCGTGCTGGAGGAGAATTATCCCGAGGTTAAAGATGTGGTGAGCGCTCGCACCGCCCGCATCATGACCTACATGCTGCGTGAGGTGGTGTTGCACGGAACCGGCTATGCCGCCAGCAAGCTGAAACATCCGCTAGGCGGAAAGACGGGAACCACCAACGATTTCACCGACGCCTGGTTCATTGGCTTCTCTCCATCGCTGACGTGTGGCGTATGGGTTGGTTTCGACGAGAAGAAAACCCTGGGCAACAAGGAGACCGGCGCGGCTGCCGCATTGCCCATCTGGATGGATTTTATGCGGGTAGCACTGTTGGGGCGCGAGTCGGAAGATTTCGCGGCTCCTCCGCCGACGGCGCCCAACGCTGTCGCTCGCAAGGCGGAACAACCCGAGCCTGCCGCGGGCGACACTGAGGACCACTGATGCGCCGCTTCTTTCGCTATCTCGTGCGCGTGTTGGTGCTGATCGTGGTGTTCATGGCGTCGGCATTGACGGCGATGCGCTTTGCCATCCATGGCCGCCAGACCACAATCCCCAAAGTAGTTGGCATGGCTCCTCTCCCGGCGGAGCGACTGCTCGCTGATCATGGGCTGGTACTGGAACGCGGTGACCGCTTCTTCAGTTCCGACGTGGCGGAAGGCCGGATCATGTCACAAGCGCCTCTGCCGGGAGGGCAGGTGCGACGAGGTTGGCGGGTCCGCGTCGCCGAAAGCATGGGACCGCAGCGCGTGGTCATCCCCAACCTCATCGGCGGCAGCGAGCGCGCCGCCGAGATCAATATCCGCCGCCGCGGCCTGGAGCTGGGAAGCATCGCCAGCGCAACCATTCCAGGCGGCCCGACCGATCAGATCGTGGCGCAGAGTCCGCCAGCCAACGCGACCAACGTGTCCGCACCGAAGATCAGCGTCTTGCTGGCCGCGCCGGAGGAGCGCAACTCCTTCGTCATGCCCGACCTCGTCGGGCGCGGCGAAGACGACGCGGTTAACGCGATTGTCGGCGCTGGGTTGCACGTGAGCACCATCGCGAGTCAACCGCCTCCGCCTGGCGAGAGCACTTCCGCGGCCGCTCCCGCTTCCCCTAGTCGCACGGTAGTGCGCACCACGCCAGCGGCGGGCCAGAGGGTGTATGACGGACAGGGGATTGGCCTGGAAGTGACGAGGTAGCAGTTAGCTCTTAGCAAAACAATTCGCAAGATGCGTGCATTATGCCGCGCCTACTGGCGGCGACCAAGGAACGGCGAGAATACTAATCGTTAATTGCGAAAAGCTAAGGCTAAGACCTAAGAGCTAACGGCTAAAAGCTGCTTTCAAACACCTGTCCGTTGTGCATCACGAATTTCACCTGCCCCAACTCGCTGACGTCCTTCAGCGGGTCGCCCGGCACAGCGATCACATCGGCGTAGGCTCCAGGCGCGATGACACCGATCTGTCCGGCCATGCCGAGCATCTCCGCCGGTCTGACAGTCGCCGCGCGGATCGCCTCTATCGGCGACATGCCGAACTTCACCATGTACGGGAATTCCTGCGCAATCGGCTCCGTCCATGGGAAGCCGCCGACATCGGTGCCGAAGACGATTTTGATCCCAGCCTGCAGCGCCTTCTTGAAAGACTGTTCATGTTCAGCGGCTCGCGCGCGGTCGCGTTGCCCTGCGGGCGTGTTCTCCGGCGACCAATCCTTGTAGTAAATCGAGATGGTGGGGCAGTACCAGGTGCCTTGCCGCTTCATCTGCGCGATGGCCGCATCGTCAAGCTCAAGCCCGTGCTCGATGGAGTCGCATCCGCCGTCCAGCGCGCGGTGCAGTCCCTCGCCGTTATAGGCGTGGCAAGCGACCTTGCGCCCCCAACCGTGCGCCTCGTCCACGATCGCTTTCAGCTCTTCCACCGTAAGCGTCGGCTGCGAAACCAGGTGGCCATCTTTGTCGGCCCACGAACGATGTGTCATGTACACCTTGATCCAGTCGGCGCCGTGGTCCAGTTGTTCGCGCGCCGCCTTGCGTGCCTCCACCGGACCGTCGATGATCTGAACTCCCTTGGGCACCTGGATCTCCGGCGCGTAACCTTCCAACGGGTAGCCGCCGGTCGTCGAAATGCCGCGCGTGGTGGTAAAGATGCGCGGTCCGGGGATGTACCCCTGTTCGACCGCCATCTTGATGCCGACATCGCCGTAGCCGGCGCCCTCGGTCTCCATGTCGCGGATGGTGGTGAAGCCCTGCTCAAGCGCGCGCCGCGCCGAAACCGTCGCGCGTGCCGCGCGGTAGGCGAGCGGGAACTTCAGCAACTGAATGTCGTAGCCGCCGAGCGCCGGGTCTTCTCCCTGGAGAAAGATGTGCGTGTGCGATTCGATCAGGCCGGGCAGCACGGTGGCATTCGACAAGTCAATGATCTTCGCGCCGGCAGGGACCTGCGTGGAAGCGGCGTCGCCGACACTCTCAATTTTGTCGCCGCGAATCACAATCACCTGATTGCGCTTCGGTTCGTTGGCGCGCGGGTCAATGAGGGTTCCCGCGCGAATCACCGTGACCTGCGGCGATTGAGGGACTTGAGCGGGATTCGATTGGCCGATTGCGGTTACTGAGAGCAGCAGCACAACCATGCTACAGATGGAATTCTTCATTGTGCTCCTCTAGTTGCTAACTGCTAGTTGCTCATTTCATCTCCGAGGCGATGATCGCGTCCACTTCGATCTCGACGAGCATTTCGGGGGCGATCAGCGATGCGACTTCGACCATTGTGGCCGCCGGGCGGATGTCACGAAAAATCTCGCCATGCGCCTTCCCGGCCTGCTCCCACTGGCTGATGTCGGTCACAAACATCCGCGTGCGCACCACGTCGCGGAAGCTGGCGCCCGCCTGCTCCAGCGCGCGACCGATGTTCTTCAGCGTCTGCACCGCTTGCGCGTACACGTCGCCCGCTCCGACGATCTTACCGTCCGGACCGGTTGCGACCGTGCCGGCAACCCAGACGAACGGTCCCACTTTTACGGCGCGCGAGAAGCCGACAATCGGCTCGTAAGGAGAATTGCCGGAGATATTCTGCCGCTCCATTCTGGTGCCTCCACTAGAAGGCGGCATTGTGCCACAAGAACGTCCCATCCGGCACGTCAGCGGTTGCGTCGAATTTTGGCATCCAACGCAGCCTTCTGCTAACAGCGCTTCAGAAGGTAATTGCTTTTGCCAGATAAGCAAACCAAACCCGCATAAACACTACTCAAAATCAACATACTCCCCCTGGAAGAAGATCGGTTGCAGGGCGCGGGACACACCGGCGGCGCAGCAAGCGAACCCGCAAAGTCACCGCGCATGGCGAAGAAACGCTTGCACTGAGAAGAGAAGTGCGCTATGAACTCGCATCACATCTCTATGTGAGACGGGCAACCGGAGGAGACGAACCCCAGACCATGATTCCAGAATCGCACTCGCTGCAGCAGTTGTTCACAGAATTGATCGACCACCACTTCGACCGCGACATCGGACTGCGCGATCCCGAAGTGAAGGATTACGTGGTCAACGTTCTCGCGGAGTTCTGCCAGTGCGAGCAACTG
>PMAT01000140.1 GCA_003152695.1 Acidobacteriaceae bacterium | reverse complement strand
TTTTAACCGGACAGCAGTGTTTCCGGCTCTATAGCAAGATCTGTGGGTGAAAGGGGCCGTGGAAAAAGCCACTGCGTGAAAAAGTCCAAAGGCGGGACTTTCCCCCTCCGTTTGGAAATCCCGCAAGAGCGGCGGGATTTCCACTTTTCCCACCGCCCCGGCTACGACGGGTAAACTTTCCGATTTCACCCCGACCAGAGGAATAGCTGAACTCCAGCCAGGTCGCTTAGTCTGCTGTTTATCAGGACAAGAGACCGAGCAGCCGGGAGATCAGCTATTCAACTACAGGTTAAGACCATCTTGAATCGGGTGCAACGGTTTGTGGGCTTCGTGTACGAAGAGGTGCGAATGCATTGTCACGAGGGCCAGCCGGAGTTGATCGAAATCATGGTGGAGCCGCATGGCGGTATTCGCGGGCGTTGCTCCCAGTGCCAGCGACCGGCACCGGGCTACGACCGTCTGCCGGAACGGCGCTGGCAGTTTGTGCCGTTGTGGGGAATCCCTACCTGGTTTCGCTACGCGCCACGGCGCGTGCGTTGTGGCGAGCATGGCGTGGTAGTGGAGCACATTCCCTGGAGCCACGGCAAGCGTCCGGTGACGTACGCCATGATGGTATTCCTGGCGCGCTGGGCGCGGCGGCTGAGCTGGCGAGAGACGGCGCAAGTATTCCAAACCAGTTGGGAATCGGTGTATCGCTCGGTGGAGTGGTTGGTGCAGTGGGGCCTGACCCACCGCAAATTGCAAGGGGTGGAATCGCTGGGCGTGGACGAGATTCATTGGGGCCACGGTTTGCGGGCGGACAACTTCCTGACGGTCATCTATCAGATCGACGCGCACTGCCGGCGATTGCTGTGGGTGGGGCGACGACGGTCGCAGGCCACGCTGCGGCGGGGCCTGCAAGCGCTGGGACCGGAGGTCGTACAAGGGCTGCGTTTTGTGTGCAGCGACATGTGGAAGCCCTACCTGCAAGTCATCGCGACCGAAGCCGGGCAAGCGCTGCACGTGTTGGATCGTTTCCATATCACCACGCATTTGAACCAGGCGATGGATCAGGTCCGCCGCGCCGAGAGCGCACGCCTGCGGGCTCAGAGCCAGCAGCAAGCGCAGAGACTGAAGCACATGCGCTGGTCATTGTTACGCCGGGGCAGTCGAGTGCGTGGGCGGGCCCGACAAAAGCTCAATGCGCTGTTGGTCAGCAAACTGGCCACGGCACGCGCCTGGGAGTTGAAGGAAACCTTCTCCCACTTCTGGTGCTACAAATCCGTGATCTGGGCTGGAGCTTTTCTCGACTACTGGTGCTATCGGGCCATGCGTAGCCGTTTGGAGCCGATAAAGAAAGTCGCTCGCACGCTGCGCGCTCATGAGGAGCTCTTGCTGAACTGGTTCCGCGCCAAAGGCGAGGTTTCTGCTGGTGCTGTCGAAGGCCTCAACAACAAGATTCGAGTGGTGACCAGACGATCCTATGGTTTTCGCACCTACGAAGCTATGGAAATAGCCCTTTATCACACGTTGGGACGCCTTCCGGAACCGGAATCAACCCACAGATTCTGCTGAGGAGGCCATTTTCCTTTTGCTCTCCGGCATGTGGAGCTTCATTGCAAATCAAGAATGGCTTAGTATGGGTGGTTCTCACGCGGACATTCCGAGTACAAGTTGTTCGAGTTCGAAGCCTTTACCGAGTCTCTCGACTACCCGAATGCGGCCCTGAGTCTTCTGAAATATCGAAACGTCATTGCGAGCCCTTTCCATTTCCATGGTCTTCCCGGCGATGAATATACCCCCCTTAACAATGCTGTCGAGGGCAGCCCGGATGCCCTGCTGTACCCTCGCAGCAGTAAACACACCCGTCTGATATAAGTTCATAGCTCGGATCACGTCACATTGTGAAGGCAAAGGACAAAACGCGTTCGCCTGCACAACACGAAAACGCTCGTTGCACGCGAATGAGAGAACAGCCGGATGTACAAGAGGAATCTGACGAAAACGCCAACCGCCACGGTTGATCACAGTGCTATCGGGCACTCCCCGCCACGAGACGGGTTCACTGCATAACCTCAGTTTCCTTAATCGCCAACCCGCCCACCTGCGCACCAGCGCGTTCAGTAGATACGCAGGATGTTCACGCCTGGCAAGCCATACCACGAAAGGAGCTTTCGTATATTGAATAGGAGTTCCGTCCGGTTCCAAAATATATGTCTCGCCAGATGATACCCAAACCGCCTCGGTGAAATACAGGCTGATATCGGACGCTGTCATACGCGCCAGCGGAAATGCAGCAAATACTCGCTCTGCCCATTGCATCGAAAGAAAGGCATCCGACGCGCCCATGTCATGGATATCCAAACATTGGTCTGCGGAAAAAGTGCGTTGTAAGACGCATTGAGTAACAGCATCGAGATCATCGAAACGCGACCAGTAGGTTGTCCGCGATACTCCTGACGAGATCGCAGTGCTACGGATAACCCTTTCGAATCTGGTGATATCTGCGGCGCTTGCCGGAGACTCCGTTTTCAACAGTGAACATGAAATCTGTCGTTGTTTCCCGAGTAGGGTTGTGGTGTGACCGAGGTCTTCAGACTTGCATACTCCTAGCTTAAACATGACTCTCGAATCACTCCCCTACATTCCCAAACAATGCAACCGCCTCACGCTTCGCAAGTTGCACATCGACATCGGTAGTTTCGTTCCTGGCTGCCGAACGCCGGACTGCGCCGAGCAGCACAATCAGACTCCCGAGGACCTGTACCAACGAGGCAATCAGGATGGCGAACCCGGATCCCATTAGCCCCCAACGTGGAGTTAGTGCAATTGCAAGACCTGCGCAGGTTGCAACTGTCACTGCGATGATCGGTACTTGCGCCCGGAATTGCCGTGCGGCTGTCATTCCAAATCCCAAGAATGCCGCGACTGCGGTGACGCCCGACGTCGCGATGAGCAAAATCAGCAGGGATAGATGGGTTGCATATACCGTTCCGTAAAGCAACCGCAACGCTGCATGGCCAAACATGATCGCCAGTGTCACGCCCGCGCCAGCAATTGCTAGTCCCATAAACGACATGCGTTTCAGAAGTCTTGCGAACTCGCGTGTCCGGCCATCGGCAAAGCTCCTCGACAAACGCACTACCGCCGACTGTCCCAATGCATTTGCGATGAGGCCGACCGCAATCACCAAGTAGGCCAGTGCGGCGAAAATTCCCAAGTCGCTTGCACCGCGATACCGTTGCAAGACATATCGCGGAATATTCGCGTTGAGAGAGTTGAGCGCCATTACGAAGCCCAGCGGTGCGGCCAGTTTTATCAACTGCAATAGGCTGTTTACCTTCAGCGTGAGAAATGTTCCTTTACCTTTTAGTAGGCGGCGTGCCAGTTGTAAGTCGTAGGCAAGGAATACGGCCAGCCATGTCAAACAAAGGGAGGCAGATGCGGCCACCACGCTGTGCCAATATGCATATGCCGCCGTAAAAAGAATGACTGAAAAGCCGCCTTTTAGCATCATGCCGATTGCAATCTGGTCAAGGCGCTCGTACTTCTGCAAAAGGCCGGCAATGACATCCGTAAACGACTCGATCGCTTTTGCGACGGCAAGCAACATCACAATAAAGCAGGTACTCCGACCGTACCTGGAAACAGCGAGGATGAGAACCACTACGATCAGGCCGATGCACGTGCCGGCGGCACGAACAGTGAAGTAGTCGCCAAACTCGAAGGTCGATTTTGCATCTGTGGCCTGAATTCCACGCAACTGAAGGTTGGTCAACATGAACACAGGCGCGGTAATCGCGAGGGCCAGCGCAAACTGACCAACCGCGGCGGTAGTACCAAGCTTGGCAAGGCCGGAAATCATTCCCCACTGGCAGAGGGCATATACGACGTTGCCCAGCAGCGTCCACGTAAAGGTGATCCGTAGTGACGGTGCGGCGACCGGCATCGCTTCCGTCGAGGGGCACGAGATTTCAGCAGAAGCCATGTATGTATTTAGACGCGTCCGGACCGTGTTCTTGGCAGTGTGGCAAGAGCAGCGAGAAAACTAAGCCACGCCGCATTGGCTGGTATGTGGAGGTTGAACTCGGACATGCTGTGGACAAGGAGTCCGCAAACCCCAACCGCCGCGCCAAACTGCAGCCAGCCGCTCTGGTGGTGCAGTCGCGTACGTAGGTGTCGGAACGACAGCACAAAAAAGATGGCGATTGCCAGCGGTGCTAGTAGCCATCCCCAGACGCCCGTCTCAGCTAGGAACTGAAGATAGTCGTTATGCGCATAATCAATGGTGAGGTCAGTAACGACGCTCTGGTACGGTGTATAGGCGACCTCGAAGGCGCCCAGCCCGACACCATGCCTCAGATGATCGCGACTCATCCGCAGGGAGTCTTCCGCTATTTTCTGCCGGTCCCCCAGCGCCAGTTCAGGCTTGGTGGCCATCTGCTTCCAGCGCCCCCAGACATCGCCTGGATCCAGCCAGTAGAAGAACCCGACCGCCAGTGCAGTGACTAGGATACCCGCGACCAGAATATGCTTGTGCTCGGTGCCGGCGAACAGTATGACCAGTCCAATAATCGCGAATTCAACCGCGAGCGATATCAGGCCAGCCCGCGATCCCGACAGGAATACGGACACTAACGCGGTGAAAACTACGAAGAATAGAAATAGTTTGGCCGGATGTTTCCACCGCAGACTGCAGGCGAACGCCACCCCGATCGGGATCAGCATTTCCATTAATCCCGCGTAATTGCCCCGATTCACATAGGGCCCGAAGGTACTCGCGGAATCTCCGGGGATCACGCCATAGAGCAATCCCGGACTGGCGAAGAACTGAACAATGGCAAATACCGCCATCAGGAACATGAAGATGGCTACTGCCGCGCCAGTAAGTTGCCAGGCACGCGCTGTTGTCGACGCGTACAGTTGTTGAGTCGCGAAAAAGATGATGGCGTAACCGATGAGTTTGATCATCGCTTCCCGGGTGCCGATGCGGTCCATTGAAAGCCCAAACCAAAACTGGATTCCGGCCAGTAAAAGGACGCCCAAAAGCGGTATATAGAGCGGTGATAACGTGAGTCTCACGTTGCCAGTACGGAGACACCCAAGAGCCCAGAGAAGCAGAAGCAGTGCTGCCCCAATGACGAGCGCGCCCCACGCCCACGGCTCCACCGCGCCAAAAAAGAAAGGCGCTGCAATGAGTAAGCTCAAGAGCAATACGCGGGAAACATCCCAAAGGCCGCTTTGGGCCTCGTCGGCTCCGCGCGGAAGAACCAAGACTCGGGATTGAGGCCTGTCGGTAGTGGAGGTCACGTCGTGCCGGTGTTCGTTGATCGCAGGAATTTCCACAGGCTACCGCGCTCCACTGGAACTCGAAGTCGGAATCCGACGCAGAGAGATGTCGTCGAACCAAACTTTACCGCTGATCTCCATCGGGTAGGAACGGCCTCGCGGCCGCCAAACGGATAGCCGAATCAGGTCGGTTGTCGGCCCAGCGGTGAACTGAGTGGTGACTTGGTGCCAGTCCGTGGTGCCTGAGGTACCCTGGGTTGCGGTGTCCAGGCAAACGAGGCACTTGGGGTCGATCACGCGCAACCGCGGACCGCTGTCGGATGTGATCGCCTCGGACTTTACATATGCATTCAGCTCGTACGTTTGCCCCGGTACAACCGGGACCAACTGATACGCCGGCTCATATTCAGAGTTCTGAGGGACGGTAAAGTCGGCGCGGAAGCTTCGGGCCCCGGTGTGAGTCGTCGCGTCGAAAAAATCCAGAGTGAGATAAGGCTGTTGAGCGAAGCGCCAGTCGAATCCGGCATTGAGAGGTTCCTGTTCGAACCCTCCATTGAATACCAGATTGGATCTATCACTGCCAGCCTGTTTGTCCAGCCCATTCTGGCGTACTGTATACGCCCATACGCCAGCGGCTTCTCGATAATGGCCGGTGGCCAGGAGCTTCTCCAAGTATGGAATCGCGGCGGCAACCGGAAACGCCGTCTTCTCCGCGGTCAATTGCGCCCAGTATGCGCCGGCTCTCTCAAAGTCGCTATTCGCAGCGAGATAGTCCAGAAACCGGAGCTTTGAGGCGGGATCTGCTGCAGCACTGAGTAAATCACGCCATATCAGGTTAGGGTCGCCGAACCCACGCATGAGTAACTGAAAGGTTTGGTCGAGGCCATCGGGCTGCAAGCGCAAGAAGGTTCTGAGGTGACCAACGGCGGATTGCGGTTGATCAGAAACTACGTCGTTAACTGCTACTTCCCATGCAACCTCCGGCTTGTTAGGAGCCAGCTCCTGAGCTCGGCCAAACGCGGCGTTCGCGCAGGGCTGGTTTCCGGACGAGTAGCAAGCTTTCCCTAGTCCGGACCAGTAGATCGCTGAATGGGGATTCATGCTGATTGCCTTCCGGAATTCCTCCTCAGCCATTCCCTGGGTATCAGGCTCGGCCTTCAACAGTAGAATTCTGCCCAGAGCGAAATGCAGTTCCGGATTAGAATAGTCCAGGGCGATTGCCCGCCGAAGAACTTCTGGATTGAGGGAAGAGGCCCATATCTGAGCAAGGACGGCGCGCATTGTTTCCAAGACCAAGAATGAAGCGGGTATGCTTACTAGCAAGAAGAAGATCCATAAGGAAATTCGCGAGCGCAGCGTGATCTGATAAGTAAAACTCCCCAACTCTCGCCCTCTCTTGGATCTCACGTCAAGATCAAGATTGACTTGCTTCTTGCGAACGCTTGGGCACATATAGGTTAGGTCGTAATCAGGATCCGGTCGAGAGTTAGGCCACCCAAGGCGGAAAATAATGATCGGGCAGGGCCCTTAGGGATTTCGAGTGGAGCTTATTCTGAGGCCGCACGGGCGTATGGATATTTTCCATAGTGTGAGTAATAGTAATATCCATACCCATAACCGTAATAGCCTTCCCGCCGTAAATCGAGCTTATTCAGAACTACGCCCAAAATGCGTGCTCCAGCGTTTTCCAGGACGGCACGCGTACGCATGAGACCTGCACGGTGGGTTCTCCCGCTCTCCGCGACGAGCACCACACCATCGACCAGGCCAGCCATAATGGTTGCGTCCGTAACTGCCAGGACAGGAGGTGAATCGATAATTACGTGCTCGAAGCGCTTCGCCAGCTCCCTGCACAACACCGCCATCCCATCGGAGGCGATCAGTTCCGCTGGATTTGGCGGAACAGGACCTGAAGATAGTACCGCCAGATTAGGCTGTGCCGCATACACTTGGAGTGCGTCATCCAATTTGTCACCTCCTGTCAGTATCGTGCTAATTCCCTTATCGTTCTCGAGACCCAGCATTTTGGCGATGCCTCCTTTTCTGAGGTCGCCATCCACGATGACCACTTGTCCTTTCCGTTGAGCCAAAGATTGCGCCAAGTTGAGGGCGGTCGCTGTCTTTCCTTCGCCGGCCTGTGCGCTGGTAACGAGAATCAGTTTGGGTGGATTCACTGCCAAGGACAGCAATACCGACGTACGAAGCGCCCGATAAGCTTCCGCCAGCACTGATTGCGGATTTTTGCTGATACAAAGAGCAACGCTCTGGTTTGCTGTCTGACGTGACTCCTCGCCATGTCTTCGCAATGCCCACTTTGTTCCGGCGATAGCCCATTTCGCAGATTCGGTACCACGCTGCAGCGGCACCACTGCGAGGACCGGCGTCATCAGCAACGACTCCACCTCTTCCGCTGTTTTTATCGAATGATCTAGACCCTCCTGGGCGAATGCAAACATGACGCCCAGAACGACCCCTGCCAGGAATCCCAAGGCTATGTTGAGCGCCTTCTTAGGCCGAACCGGTTCGCCGGGGGCCAAGGCTGCATCGACGAGGTGAATATTGGTAGATTGCAAACCAGCTGATACAGTCGCGTTTTTGAGACGCTGCATCAGGCTCTGATAAAGCTGCTGGTTGCCTTCGAACTCATGTTGCAAAATGTTGTGTTGTATCAGCAGCTGGTTCTGCGCCCCAACCACTTCTTTTTGCGCTGCTACGGCACCGGCAGCTAGTTTCTCGCGAGTTACGGTAGCGGTATAGTCCTTTCGGATGCGGGCAAGCACGCGGGTCTGTTCCGTTGCGATCTGGTCGCGAATGCCATCGATCTCCCCTTTCAGACGAATAGCCTTGGGAAACTGCGGGCCGTATTGCGAAACTGCCTCATTGTACTGGTCTTGCAAGTCTGCAGATCTTTCCTCCAACTTCTGTAGCAGGTCATCGTGGACGAGTGTAGCCAACTGATCTCGGTTAGCTACGACCTCTTGGTACAGAGACTCCTTTTGCAGGCGGTCACTTTTCGCAGCGGTCAAGTCACGGCCCATGTCTGAAAGCATTTGTTCTTGCATGCTTCCCTTGTTGTCACCGGTGTTGACAATCTGGTGTTCTCGCTCATACCCGACTAGCGCCTGTTGTGAGCTCTCCACTTTTGCCTTTAACTCGTCAAGCTGCTGCTCCATCCAGGCCGAGGCCTGGCGCGTAGCATCATATTTCTCGCGGAAGCTGTAGTCGATATAGTTGCTGACCAGACTGGTGGAGACCCGCGCTGCCAACTGCGGGTCGGGATCTTCAAAACTCACCGCCAGCATACGGGTTTTTGGTGTCAGCTCGACTGTAAGTTTGTTCTTAAAAGCGTCAATGAGCCGGACCTGGCGCTTCTCCGGTGGTATTTTAGCCATGTTCTTCGGCTTGATCAGGATACCCGCCAGCTGTAATCCTTCAATCGTGCGCCATGCCAGGTTCTCGCTCTTTAAGATTTGGATTTGCGTCTGGACAAAGGTATCGTCGGCGGTGTCCTTTTGAAACAGTTCCTCGATCGACTGAATCAATGGTGTTTGCGACTCCACTTGCACTCTGGCTGTCGCCTTATAAATAGGCTGCATCTTGAAGGAGACAATTGCCACCATGGTGGTGACGATGATCGCGATGGTCGCAACTGTCCATCGCCGCTTCAGTAGGGTATGCCAGTAGGTGGCTAACGAGACATAGTCTTGAGCACTGGCTAGACTGGCTTCCACTGCGGGGAGGGCCCGCGTGAGCGGAATAGCGGTCACGGCATCCCCTGCGGGAAGCGCTCGACGGTTTGGATCGGCAGTGAGATTGTTCGATTGCATGGTGTTAGCCCTTATGGATGTGCGTAGATCGCCAAATATGTTGCCGTTTGCAGTGCTGCTTCAAGACCACGCCGGAATGCCTTTTTAGCTGTACTGTCGGGAACGAAAAGTATATCGTCGGCACGCATCATCGGGTCAGAGGCTTTCGCCGCCAAGATGAGGTTCAGGTTTACGGGTATCTGTTTACGTCCCTCCGGGGCGCTCGAATCGGCACGGATAATCATCGCCTTGTTGCGCACTGCTGTTGATTTCGCGTCCTCAGCCATAGCCAGAGCCTGCAACACCGTCATTCCGTCATCTGTTTCCTTGATTACAAATCCGCCGGGCTTGTTCACGGCACCGACCACATATACAATTCCGGCCCGAGGCACGGTTACTCGATCACCGGGATAGACTTCGACGTTGGCCGCAGCGCTGGCAGTCTGCAGCAAGTTCTTGAGATTGACGGTCTGGATCGTCTGCCCGGTAGCTTGCTCTCCAAGTTTTCCCCTGCTAATCATGGCCACATTGCTGGCATCGTCGGTTAATCCTTGTGCCTGCGATAACACGTCGAGCAAGGTGGTGCGACCAAATACCGGATAGATCTGCGGCATCTTTACCGACCCGGTAATCGCAACCGATTTCAGGCGGGAACTGACGATCGTGACCACAATGTGGGGGGCCATCACCAGCCCATTATCGTGCAGTTGCTTGCCTAGGGCGTCAGAAAACTGGCTCGGCGTCATGCCGGCTGCTGGAATTGCACTTGCTAGCAGCGGCAACCCTACGGTGCCCGAAGGGCTGACGCGATACTGGCGTGAAAGCTCGGCAACATCCATCACATAAACGTCCAAGATGTCATCGGGGCTGATAATACTGTCGCTGTCCAGTTCAGAAGGATTTTTCAGAGATCTGGGTACATCCGAGTTTTTCAAAGCTCCGGGCACAACTGCCAATTTCGGTTGGGACAACCCCATTGCCGAAGCGGTTGATTGCCCGTTCGCACAGATGCAGACTGCGAGAAAAATACTAAAGACCAACAGCCATAGCGGAAAACGAATCTGACGATGCCAACCGAAACGCATCTTTGTCTCCTCAAGAAAACCTGGTATATGGACTCGACGATTGTTAAGAGGATCTGGACCTGTTATGGCGAGCCGAGAAGGGTCGTCGCTGCATAAGAGCAGTGATTTGGGGCGTCAGGCTACTTCAAGGTCATACGCCCCAACATCAATGGCGATGGATCGTTCCATCGGCTCAATGGAGATAACGAGTTGTTTGCCGCGCTCGGCGACGAAGATACCCTCCAAGCCGTCCAGACAGCCGCCACAAATTCGGACCCGCTGGCCCCTCTTGAGGAACGGATAGGGGGACCACGATGTATTCTGGCTCTCGATTCGCCGTAGGTCACTGATCTGCTGGTCGGGAACACGAGCCGTGACTCCCTTGAAGGTGACGAACGCGTAGGCACCTTTCGTCTGTAACACAGCAAGCCGGTCCGTCGGATCGGACATCGCGCGGACAAAAACGTAACCAGGGAACAGCGGCATCTCAACAGTCTGATAGCGGTCACTCCAGCGGCGCCGCTCGCGAGTTACAGGGACGTACGCCTCCTGCTGCTTGTCTTGCACCTGTTGGCATATCTTTTGTTCAAAACGCGCGCGGGTTTGCAAAGCGTACCAGTCACGGTTCTCCAGAAATGGAACCTCTGGCTGCCAATTCTTAGTCAACGTCGGTTGTATGCTGGACATAGCTCCGCCAATTGAGTCCCATCCGGTCTCTTTCCTGGTTCATCACCGGATCAGAACTCGATCAAAACCGGCTGGACGACCGGTGAATTCTGATTTTTGACCCTACTTACTGTTCCACGTTTGAGAATGGAGTCCCTGCTATAGTGCGGCAATCGCGACACCACGCTTCTCGCACCTTGTCACCGCCCCAGAGGCTATCTCTCCGCGGCCGAGGTCGACGGGATTGGTGGGCGGAAAAGTGACGTCAATCACCTCGCCAGGTAATCCCAGTTGCATGAAATTGGTTACTTATACCCCAACGAAAAAGTGAGTGCAAGCACTTTCTTACACAAAATCGATCGTCAACCATTGATGAATGTGTGATGCAGGTCACAATCTACGACCAAGGGACTTATAAATGGCGGGTACGGCGTTCGAGGATAGCCACCAGGGAAGCGGTTTCGGCGCTGTCGGGATCGGCTATTGCCATCTCCGAAAACACGCAGTTGCGCGAGAACAGGGAGAGCATGGAACCCATGATGGCGCGGGCTAGAACATCTGGATCAAGCCGGCGTACGGCACCCTGCTCCTGTAGGCGGCGCACGTACTTACTCAAGGGCGTCATTAGGCGGTTGCGCACTGGACTGTTCTCCCACGCCAGCAAAAGTTTGCGATTCTGCAAGCCGGCGAAGTAGAGCATGGCGTTCAGATCACGCCCTGGCCCACACGCCAGCTTTCCCAGTTCGCCTATTACCGTACTCATGTCGGGAACACGGTCCTGCGCCAGAAGGCTTTCCATGTAGGTTATCATGGGATTGTGGCTCTGGGCTTCCAGCAAGGCGGCCAGTTGCAGACCAAACTTATGCTTGAAATGCCGGTAAATCGTTATGTCATTGACGTGGGCTTTGGATGCAATATAGGAGATGGCTCGCTCGAAGCCGTGACGGGAAAACTCGTGGATGGCCGCGCCTAGGATTTTGCCCTTCGCGTCTTGCCGTTTCTTCACGCAGCGGCGATTGTACCTGATATGTCAAACCGCTATGTCAAACCGCGTTAGTGAGTGCGAAAAAATCTAATCGCACGGTCTTGCGCAAAGGGAACCGTGTGGCAAGATTGGCCGTGAATCATAAGCGCAACGTCTCGCACCTCAGCGAACCAGAAATACGCTCAAGTTAATGAAATAATTGGTCGGGGAGAAAGGATTTGGACCTCCGACTCCCTGGTCCCGAACCAGGTGGTTGCCCACCGATTCACTGCAACCGAATTCAAACTTGCTGCAACGTAATTCAAACATTACTGCAACTGAATTCCAATAATTCCGTTACGCCTCCTGCTGCTTGTCTTGCACCTGTTGGCAGATCCTACGTTCCAAACGTGCGCGGGTTTGCAAAGCGTACCAGTCACGGTTCTCCAGAAATGGAACCTCTGGCTGCCAATTCCTAGTCAACGTCGGTTGTATGCTGGACATAGCTCCGCCAATTGAGTCCCATCCGGTCTCTTTCCCGGTTCATCACCGGATCAGAACTCGATCAAAACCGGCTGGACGACCGGTGAATTCTGATTCTTGACTCCACTTACTGTTCCACGTTTGAGAATGGAATCCCTGCTTTAGACGCCCACAAGAAAGTGAGTGTAAGCACTTTCTTACATGAATTGGCATCCTCACACCAAATGGGTGAAGGGCGTTACAATTAGTCAGGCTTGCGGAAGCCCAAGATTGATTTCGAGGGCCTGGAACAGGCGAAGGGCCGCTCCCGCAGGATCGGCGTCGGAGAGTTCCGATCCGGGCATTAGTGCGTTGCGGATGAACGAGCCAAAGAGCAGGCCAAAGATGTCGCGGCTGGCTTCCTGGGGGGAACAGGCGGCGGGCAGCATGCCGGCAGCTTGTAATCGCCGGACATACTCGGCCAGGAAGGGATGAAGGTGTGGCCTGTGTTTGTCCTCGTCCCACGCCTCCGCCAGATCGGGGCGGCAGAGCACGGCATGATGGATTAAGCGGTAGTAGTCCACGGACTCTGTCAGTATGAGCCGTGTCAGTTCGGCAACTACCTCGCTGAGTGCCGGAAGCGGATTTTGTTTCAGGCTGGCTTCGAGGTAGGGGATTAGGGCATTCTGTTGTGCGGCGGCGCGGATGGCGGCATGGCAGAGAATATCTTTCGTCTTGAAGTAGCGCCAGACGGTGATTTCGTTGACGTGGGCTTTCCTGGCAATACGGGCAGCACTAAGAGAGAAGCCGTGGTAAGCGAATTCGTGGATGGCCGCGCCTAGGATTTTGTCCTTCGCGTCTTGTCGTTTCTTCACGCCGCGGCGATTGTACCTGATATGTCAAACCGATATGTCAAACCGTGTTAGTGAGTGCGAAAAAATCTAATCGCACGGTCTTGCGCAAAGGGAACCGTGTGGCAAGATTGGCCGTGAATCATAAGCGCAACGTCTCGCACCTCAGCGAACCAGAAATACGCTCAAGTTAATGAAATAATTGGTCGGGGAGAAAGGATTTGGACCTCCGACTCCCTGGTCCCGAACCAGGTGGTTGCCCACCGATTCACTGCAACCGAATTCAAACTTGCTGCAACGTAATTCAAACATTACTGCAACTGAATTCCAACAATTACACTCAGCACCACCTGGGCGCGATGGCGATTCAGCTTGGGCGGCATGGGCGGATACTTAGTAACCAAGTTCGTCAAACAGACCAAGATCGACTCCCGGCTTGCGGATAAGCCCAGCCTCCACTAGATCGCGCTGGTCAAGACACAACCCGAGAAAGGGACAGGTGGTACACGGGTTCTGGGGGAAGCGGATGCCGCTTTGGGGCAGGAACAGTCCAGACTCGATCCGCCGTACCGTGTCGTCGACCAGGGTCTCGAACTCTTGCCGCTGTTGCTCAGTGATGGTGGCCCGCAGGTACTGGACTTCCACCGTGCGCTTACGAACGAAGACGACCTGCGCGACTTCATTGATCCCGGTCATCCAGGAATAGCAGACCAGCTGCGGAGCCAGGGCCGCTATGCCGTCCGGCTCGTCGGGATAGCGGGCGGAGCTGGTCTTCCACTCCAGCACACAGGGTGTGCTGTCCAGTTCGCCGATCGCATCGACGAAGGCGACAAAGCTGTTGCCAGAACTCAACGTGCGCGTGAATCGGATTTGTTGATGGCTGTGTGGCTGATGAATCTGGACGCGGCCATCCTGGACAAAGCGCTCGAGCAACTGAATGCCTTGCTGAAGCATGTGGTCCCAGGTGTCGTTGCCGGAGTAGGCCAGTTCCAGGTTCTTGCAGGGCGCCCACTGCTCGAACAGAACGGCCGCTGGATCTTCGCGACGGAACAAAGCCGCCACCGCCTGCTCGAAGCAGCGGCCGAAGAGCATGGCGGCGCGGGTGTCTTTTTCCTGCCAGCCGTCGAGATAACGATGGCGATAACGGCGAGGACAGGTCAGGTATTGGGAGATCTGGGTGTAGCTGTAATTCATCGTGATGCCCTTCCCTTCCCCGCATCATTACCTTTGGCAGCCTGCAGGACAGGGATAGCGGTGGCCAGTTCTTCCCACTGGCTGGCCGGGGCGAAGCCGTCGAAGTTTACCAGCGAGATGCCGTTGACCACGGTATGGCTGATCTTGACGACTCCGACTAGGCCGCGTAGGGCTCGTTCGTCGATTTCGTCCTGGCCCAACAGCTCGGGGTCATAGAGAAAATCCCGTAGGAACCAACCCAGCTTCCACATCGCCTTGGGGGTGCAGTAGAGCCGGCTGACGATTGAGCTCCCGGCGAACGGCTTGGGTTCAAGAACGGAGAGCCGCAGCAGATAAAAGCGCTTCTGGGCTTGCCAGCGATGTTGCGCCCCATCGAGCCGGACGAGGAATATGCCGTCAGGAACCTCGGAGTGCGAATCCTGCGCGGTATCGGAGAGTCCGGGAACATGACGTTTCATCCCGCCACCTCCTGACTTGGAGGCGCGTAGCTGTTGAGCTGGCAGAGCAGGCCATCACGGTCCTTCTTGGCCGCCTCGGCAAGTTGCTGGACGAAGCTTTCGACCTGCTCACGAGTGGCGTCTTTGAGGGCCTTGGTACCGCAGAAGTCGACGGCGTAGGCTTTCACCAGCTCGGGATCGAGCTTGTGCTGGCGGATGATCTGGCAGAGCCGGTCGCGGACCTTGTGACCGTTCCCGTTTCCGTTGGAATTTTGAGGCGGAAACTTATGTTGGTCGGAAGCCCCCGCCGTCGGACCGGGATTCGATCCGATCTCCTCGACCGAGCAAATCCCGATACCATACGCCTTGCGCAGGGCGCGATTGACGGCTCGGGTTTCCGCGATGCGCATCTCGGCGCCGCGGACCAGCTGTGAAACATTGGAAGGGTCCGCGTCGCCGTAGCCGACGAAACCAGCGGAATCTTTGGACGGATACACCGTCGCCTTGAGCACGAAGCGACTGGCCGCGGAATCACACAGCGAATCCACGGCCTCGACATGGATACCGCGGCATCGCTTGCGACGCGCGAGGCGAAGCAGACCCGTGTGGGTCACGTACCAGCTGCTGTTGAGAATCTGAAGATCTCCGCCCTTCACCGAAAAACCGAATTCTCGCGTTAAGCTATCCAACGCGATCTTGGCACGCTCCCCGAAAGCGCTACCGAGCGCCTTTCTCGCCAAGCTCACGTTTTCCTTCAGTAGCGTTCGCCTAAGTTTCTCGATGCGATCTGTCCCGTTGTGCTTGACCTCTCCTTGGTGCATTCGCGACCTCCTTATCGTATTACAAGTATAACATGTAATACGATTATCGCGCAATATTAATTTGCATTGCTCGGGTTCGATTGCGAAGCTATATTTCAGAGGTGGCGAGAACAGGTTTTCTGGTATTTCGAGTAGACCCGGCTTTGAGGCGAGACGTTCAACGAATCGCTGATGAGGAGCAGAGGACCATAACCCAAATCTGCGAGATGCTGCTATACGAAGGGGTCGAGGCCTACAAGAAGGATGGACCGAAGTTCATTCAGCGCCTGGTCGCGAAGCAGAAGGCGAGAACGAAGTAGGCTTTTCAAAAATGGAAAGCACTTCGGCCTGCAGAATGAAGCAGCTACAAACCTTGGCACACCCCGTATGGGTCAGTAGTTGAGCCGCAGTTCGCCCCGCTCGCCAATTCCGTCGCTCGACGATAACGAGCAATTCGTTTCCGTTATGCTTCGCCAGATTACGCCTTTGACTTGGAATCGTTTTCTTGGTATAGAAGAAAGGGTTGTTTTGTAGTTGAGAGTAAGTGGTGTGTGCTGAAGTTAGACGGTCAGACATTTCCCAGAGGTGAGGACCTGAAGTCTGCCTCGCAGAAAGGTTTAGGCACGCACCATGAAAAACAAAGTAACCATTACCCCAGCCAAGCTCGCCGCCAATCGCCGTAACGCGAAACTGTCAGCCGGACCCAAAACCGAAGAAGGAAAAAGCAGGTCGCGACGCAATGCCGTCACCCACGGTGTACTGGCCTCTGCACTCCTAATCACCGATGGAAAAGGCGCTGAAGATCACGCTGAGTTCGAACAATTGCTCAGCGGTCTTCGCCGAGACCGTGAGCCGCAAGGCACTCTCGAAAACATGCTGGTGGAGAAGATCGCCGTCTGCTGGTGGAGGCAGAAGCGGGCCTTACGGTGTGAAGCTGGGCTGGTCAGGCGTGCGTTTCTGCCCGATCCGGCTCATGAACTGGAACAATCTCTAAGCCGCAGCATAGGACTCGGACCAACTCCTGAACTAGCTGCGATTAAAGATCATCTGAGCCTTCCCTTGGGTGTAGACCTCGACCGCATTCTGCGCTACGAAACGACGGTTCAGCGCCAGCTAGTTTATGCCATCAACCAGCTTGAGCGGTTGCAGCGAATAGCCAAGGGCGAGCACGTACCGGCGCCGGTGAGCGTCCAACTATCGAACGACCAGTAGTCTACCTGTTTTCCCGGGTTGTCACTACAGAAAAGGAGAACCAAGCAATGCGACAAAGAGCCACCATATCGCGTCAAGATCCGAAAAAAACGAGAGCCTTGCACATAGCGGAGCCAGCGACCAAGCCGATTACATCTCACATCGGCGGACCACCAAACGCATGCAACGGCGGCCAAAATGCGGGACCGATGCTTTCGGAATCGCAAATTATGGAAGCATTGGCCAAGTGCCACCCGTACGTCCTGAGCTTGGTGCCGAAGGCCATCAGGGCTTACGCAGACGCTCTTGATTCCGATGATCTTCGGCTGAAAATACGAGTTGCCACCAAACTCTTCGAAGGCACCGGCTTGTTTGAGAGTCGCGGCAACGAGCGATTTGTCGAGACAGCAGCGGCAGTGGAGCAGAGGGAGGAAGAAAGGCGGCTTATCGTTGGCGGTTTGTTAACGGACATGGTGATGAAAAAAGCCGAAATGTACAAACTTGAGCTTCCCCCGGACCTCGAATGGCTGGCGCCGGAGCTCAGGAAACTGGAAAAGCTGATGGCGGAAAGAAATAAGGAACTCACCGCACAGGGTAATGTTGGCATCCTTCGCCGACAAGGCGATCACCTACAAGATGCCGCATCCCCAATTGAACATCCCCGGCGTGCCCGACGTCGATGAGCAGGAGACGCCGCACCCGCAGAGCAAGAAGACGATACGCGAGATGCAACCTGACAGCGGAAAGAAAATCTCGTAAGGGTATCTGGGACCGGCCGCTGTACCTGAGGTACACGCACAGAAGCTACGAGCACAGTTCAAGAAATGGCAGGAGCGACTGCTCGAGCTCAGGGTGTAGGGCTTCGATCGAGAATTTAGGGTGACTGGCGCCGCAGATTAACGGTCGCTAGAAATCATGGCCCCGAGGGGCAGGACATTGAAATCGGTGACACGGCACGCCAAGGTTGTCGCCCGCCGATTCATTGTCCATGTGGTTCCTTGACAACTGAATCAGGGCAAGGGCAGCCGTCAGGGCGGCTGCCCTCCGGGGCATCGGCAAACCGATCTCCGAGGGACTTTTCCGTCACCTTCGTCCTCTCCAGAGCAAGCGCGCTACGGGCGGTCTCGCGCCCGCCCCTCCAACTCGCCGTCTTAGTTCTTCATGGTCCGGATGGTTCCCAGTCCCAGCGAGAGGTCGTCGCTGGTGACCAGCGTCAGATCCATGACCTGAGCCGTAGGCGCGAGAAACCGGTCAGCCGGGTCGCGGTGCGGCAGTGGCAATTGCTGGGCCGCCAGCACGATCTCGTGGGTGAAAGGCACCTCTCGCTTCTTCGAATCAAGAACTCACTTTGAAGGGGTTGAACACTTGGACGTTTAGCTGCTTGAAATCATCCTCGTTTCTTGTAGCTACGATCAGATCGTGCTTACGAGCCGTAGCAGCAATCATTCCATCCTCTACAAGGTCGTCTGATTTGCCGTGCATCAGTCGGCCCCATTCGCGAAACGAAGCTGTATCCATAGGAAGAATCTGGTACGAGGCTTCCAGTTGATCAACCCATCGTTCGATCTCCGTGGCCTTTTCTGCATCCTGGCGGCGTGTAAGCTCAATTCCGGCCTGCAATTCGCCCATAGTGACCGCTGAAAGAAACACTTGCTCATCTCGCAAATCCGTAAGCCAGGCGACAACAGCGCCGTGAGGCTTCTGCTTGCGCATTTCCGAAACCACATTGGTGTCCAACAGGTACTTTTTCACCTGAAGTTCACAATCTTCCGCCGCCGAAGCTTATGCCTGTCGGGAACTAGGTTTTCAAAGCGTGGGTCTGGACCAAGAAGCAATGCCCTGAGACTTGGCCGCGCGGATTTCTGCAGCCGATGCCATTCTTCGATCGGGACGAGCACAGCAGCCTCAACCCCGCGACGCGTAACGACTTGTGGACCCTTTTTGAGGGTGATTTCGAGCATCTCGCTAAACCGAGCTTTTGCGTCTTGCACCTGCCATGTAGCCAAATTGCACCTCCACTCGTTGTTACTTCAGCATATGACTAGTCAGAACACTAGTCAAGATCTCTATCGCCCCTCGAGACGCGCCACAAGCAAGAGATACCACGCTAGCGCTAGCGTATTATGGGCGTCCATCATAAATCTCGGTCAAATAGGAGTCTCTGCGAAAGTCGCGCGTAGACCAGCGTGGTGACAACGCAACCGTTGGTGGTCGTCGACAGAAGTGGGCCGGTGACCGTCACCCTGGTCCTCTCCAGAGCAAGCGCGCTGCGGGCGGTCGCGCGCCCGGACCTCCAACTCGCCGTCTCAGTTCTTCATGGTCCGGATGGTCCCTCGGCCCAGCAAGAGGTCGTCGCTGTGACCAGCGTCAGACCCATGACCTGAGCGGTAGCAGCGAGAGACCGGTCAGCCGGCCGCGGCGTAAGCGGTGGTGACGAGCGACAGAGCGATCCGTTTCCCCTCAGTCTTGAAGAAGCAGGACGAGTGCATCCGCCGACCTTCGAAGCCGCTTTGGAGAAACGAGGAATTAAGAACGGTCCTGCAGCGGCACGCGGATACTTACTGGCTCGCGATGCGGAAGGCGAAATGGGCTGGCGCACCGGATCACCGCCGCGTACGAGGAAATCCCCTCCCAGGCCCGTTGTTGTTGCGACCGGTCGGCCGTCGACGCGCGGCGGAGATTCACGAGATGCCGAGTGCCGCCCCGAGAGCGTTCGCCTGGGTTGAGATTGTGTAACTCCATAATCGGATATATAATACTCCACAACGGGAGACCACGATATGGCAGTGTTATCGCAACCAGTGGTCGGATTCAGCTTAGAAGTGGCCGCCGATCTGTCCGACAAGCAAGTCCAACGGCAACTGAGTCCCGCGGCGCGAAAGGCATTCTTCAAGATCACTGACGCTTGGAACATTCGCGACGAAGAAGCGAAACAATTGCTGGGTGGGATTTCCAATGGAGCGTTTTACCAGCTGAAGGGCGGCGGACTAAAGACGCCACTTGATCAAGACCGTTTGGTCAGAGTGTCCCTCTTAGTCGGAATCTTCAAAGCGCTGAACCACCTTTACAGTCAAAAACTGGCTGATGCCTGGATATCCCTGCCCAATACCAACCCGATGTTTGCTGGCGACACTCCCCTGCGTTACATGATCAAAGGTGGACAGCCAGCCATAATGCGGGTGCGGCAGCTCCTGGACGCCAGGCGAGTCGCCCAGTGAAACTGCCTCCGATTACTAATCTCCGACAGGATGACACCCGCCGGCTGGTACCCAGCAAGTACGCGCTCGAAGGACAAAGTCCCTTGGCAAGACTCGTCGACGAAGACGGTGAGCTGCGGCACCTCTCAGAACTCGAGAGCGCAACCGATGATCGTCTGCTGGGCGAATCGGGCCGACTGCCGGGCATCAGCATCCACGAGCTCGTGTTTGGAGTCCTTTACGCTCACATCGTGAATGCAGCGTTCACCTATGCCCGCCCCCAGGGCGGCAGATTTAACGGTCCAGAACGCGGGGCGTGGTACGCTGGCTTTCGGCTCGAAACCGCTCGTGCCGAAGTAGCCTTTCATCGAAGCAGAGAACTTCAGGAAATCAACTGGCCTCATAAAGAAGTCTTCGACTACGTTGAGTATCTCGCCGACTTTCGGGCCGGGTTTCATGACATTCGTAATCAGGTGGAATTCCGGGACTGCCTGGCTCCGGATACCTATGCCCGCTCGCAACGGCTGGCCCAAGTTCTCCTGACGCAAGGATCGGTGGGCATTGTCTATCCTAGCGTGAGGGAAAGGACGCACCGTAGCTGTCTTGCTTGCTTCCGGCCTACTCTAGTCACGAACGTTCGCAGCGGCGTCTCGTTGACAATCACGTTCGAGAACGCCTCCGCCCGGCCAGTGTTTGTCACTCATTCTTGAGAGCTTTCTGAGCGGACTGAAATGACGGTTACCCGCGAACGGTTCGACTACCCCGCTCTGTTACTTGGCGCGATTGAGTTTCTGAGAGCGTTTCGGCAACTCCGGAAGGAAGCTTCAGGTCGCTTAAGAGTTCGGTGAGCACTACCGGCACCATTAACACCTGTCGGTCCTCCAGCGCCTTATCCAGGAGCTGCACATCTTCACCTTTGCTGCCTTCTAAGAAAGCAATCCAGGTGCTGGTATCAGCTGCAATCATCGGTCGGATTTCAGTTCTGTGAAGGTACGACTGAACCGGACCTTACCTCGAAGCTGCCGAACACGGCACGTCAAAGGTGTCGCCCGCCGATTCATTGTCCAGGTGGTTCCTTGACAACTAAATCACGCAAGGGGCAGCCGTCAGGGCGGCTGCCCGCCGACCTGCACAAAGGAAGCGGGCACGTTTGGGTGTTCATGTCCCCTGAAGTTGTGGTTGACCTATGCGGGTCTCGCAGTCGCCCGTCAGTTCTTCAGGGTCCGGATGATCCCCAGGCCCAGGAAGTTGTCATCGCTGGTGACGGGGATCAGATCCAGGAGCTGAGCCGTAGCAGCGAGAAACCGGTCAGTCGGGTTGCGGTTCGGCGTGCGGCTCATCGGCTGCTGAACAGCGACCCACGCCGGAAGCTGGCTCCTGAAGTTGTCCCTAAGTCCTCTTCTTGTCCTCACGTTGTTGGCGAGGTTTCTGCTGTGGCACATGTCCCCGAAGCCGGTTTCGGGGAGATCGGAGCGCGAACGACATTCAGCAGCATGACGCTTCCTCGAAGAGGACTTCTGGCCCGCGTCGACGAATCAGCTCCCGACCTCCGCCCGAGGCGACAGAGCGAGGGCAAGGATATTCCCTGCCCTCTAAATCACGAGTTGCTTGACTTCGCAGGTGCAGACTACGTCCGATCGCTATCTACTCGGAGATCCTTGTAGGTCTGCCGAAGCAGTCGCAAATCCACGGCCGCGCATCCACTTTTCAAGTTCCTTTCTGGAGCTTTCAGGAAGGGCAACCTTTGCCGGCTCTGGTCCGCCATTCGAGGGGTAGCCTGCAAAATTGTCTTCAGCGGTTATTGGCGTCGCCAAATACGCATGAAGTTCGCCGGTGCTGATTTGCAAGGCAAAGCCCACGATTTGTCCTCGAGAATTGATGCCGCACCCGTGCATCAGGTACAAAGGCGAGTTCGGCGGAATAAGAGTGTTGAGGTCGGTCATCGCTCCGTTTTGCCAGAGGAAGGCTCTGAGGCTTCCGGCGGCATCAATCGAAACGCCAGTCGCCTGGGCTCTGTTGTTTACTCCAATTGCGGCGCTTGCAACATCTCCCGGCAAGGTCCCCAAGTCGCTGATGACACCGTGCTGCCACAGAAAGGCATGCTGGAATTGATCACCGGCCAGATCCGAGGCGCCAACCACCTGCTCCGATTCGTTGATCGCGAAACCAGCGTTGTTGATCCTTCCCCCGAGATTGCCGAGATCAATCGGCTTCACGCTGCCTTTCCGCCAAAGTAAGGCGTGCTGCGGCTGGAGAGGAACACCATATCTGAGATCGTAGGCGGCGCAGTCGCCCGAGGCGCCCACTAGGTCGCCCCTATCGTTGATCCCGAAGGCAGCTCCCTCAGGATCGCCAAGGGACACAGGAAGGGCCTGGATTTTGCCGTTGGTCCAGACAGCAGGCCGGAATTGCAATACCTGGGGTGCCGGGCAGTTGGGGTCAGGAGTACTGTTCTCGGCCATTCCCGCTATCTGTCCTTTGGCATTGATATCGCTACCCTGGGCGTTATTGCCGCCCAGCGTAGAAAGCGGCGTCATCACTCCGTTCTGCCAAACAAAGTTGAGGCAGATAAGGTGCGTCCCCAAACCGCAAAAGTCCTCTCCGTTGGGATCGGGAATCCCGTTCTCGGCCAAGCCCGTAGCCTGAGGTGCTTCGCTGGGGCCAAAAAGCGCCTGGCTGTTCGGTCCGCCAAGCGTCCCTAGGTCCGTCATGACCCCGTTCTCCAAAACAAAGGCATGCGTGACCTGGTCACCAGGCGTGGTGGACAATCCGTCTATCTGTCCCTTGTCATTAATTCCGAAAGCGATGCTGAAAGTCCCACCCAACGTGCCAAGGTCGGTAACGACATAGTGGGACAGGTGTTGTGCTTGTTGCTGTTGCTCCTGAGCAAACGCCTGGTAGGGCATTGCCGGCAAAGTGCATACGCTTATCACCGCGATCCACGCTAACATTCTCGATTTCATAGTCTCCTCCGTCGTGCGCCCCGGCAAATATCCTGCTGGGTTTCTCGCGCACATATATGTAGGCGCAAACGGCGGGACAGAACTATCATTCAGGCATTGCTTTTTGTGAAGAGACCGCATGAGTGGGCGATGGTCCTGAGATAGTTGCAATGCGAAAATCCACACCACCGCACGATGAGCCCGGAACGCCACCGGGTGGCGAGGTGACCGAGTTTCTCCGGGCCTGGAGCGATGGCGATCGAGCTGCTCTCGACAGCCTGACTCCAATCGTTTATGACGAACTCCACCGCCTCGCGCGACGCTACATGAGAGGCGAGCGGCCGGGACATAGCCTCCAAACGAGTGCCTTGGTCAATGAGGCCTACATGCGCCTGGTGGATTACAAGGGCATGCAGTGGCAGAATCGCGCCCATTTTTTTGCGGTTTCGGCCCAGCTGATGAGGCGCATTTTGGTTGACCACGCGCGGCGCCATAACCTGAAACGTGGGGGTGGCGTGCAACATGTTTCGCTGGACCATACAGCGATGGTGGGCGGCGAACGGGCCGCCAATCTGGTGGCGCTCGATGACGCCATGAACCTGCTTGGAAGGCTCGATCCGCGCAAAGTGCAGGTTGTCGAAATGCGTTTTTTTGGCGGACTCAGCGTGGAAGAAACGGCTGAGGTACTCAAAGTATCGGCGGTAACCGTGATGCGCGACTGGAGCACCGCCAAAGCCTGGCTCTATCGCGAACTCACACGCGGGAGCCGCGATGGATAGCGAACGCTGGAAACAAGTCGATAGCCTGTTGCAGGCCGTGCTGGAGCGTCCTCCCGATCAGCGCGAGGCGTTTCTACGTCAATCATGCGTCGGCGACCAAGCGCTGGAGCGCGAAGTACGGTCTCTGCTAACCGCGCAGCAAGAGGCTGAAGGATTTCTCGATCGTCCGGCTATCGAAGTGGCCGCGCGAGCGCTCGCCAGCAACGAGAACAAAGTTGCGGACGAGAGTGCCCGCTCTTTCATCGGCCAGAGAGTCTCGCATTACCGGGTAATCGAAAAGCTGGGTGGCGGCGGCATGGGGGTGGTGTACAAGGCGGAAGACACCGACCTGGGCCGCTTTGTCGCTCTGAAATTCCTGCCCGACGATCTCGCTCAAGACCCGCAAGCGTTAGAACGCTTCCGCCTTGAAGCCCGGGCTGCATCTGCATTGAACCATCCCAACATTTGCACGATCTACGAAATCGGCAAACACAATGATCAGTCGTTCATCGCCATGGAGTTTCTGGACGGGATGACGCTGAAGCACTGCATTGCGGGCCGTCCGCTCGAAACTGAGGTTCTGCTCGCGCTTTCTATCGAAATCGCCGACGCACTGGATGCGGCCCACACCGCTGGCATCGTGCATCGCGACATCAAGCCGGCGAACATCTTCGTCACCCAGCGCGGGCATACGAAGGTCCTCGATTTTGGACTGGCCAAGATCCTTCGGAACAAAAACATTGGTGTCGACGCCTCCACCATAGAAAAGTCTCTGACTACTCCCGGAACAGCCATGGGCACGGTGAACTACATGTCGCCGGAACAAGTCCGCGCCAAGGAATTGGACGCACGTACCGATCTGTTTTCCTTCGGCGCGGTCATGTACGAGATGTCAACCGGGGCATTGCCCTTCCGCGGGGAAAGCACCGGTGTAATTTTCGAGGCCATACTCAGCCGGACGCCGACGCCAGCGGTGCGGCTGAATCCCGAAGTGTCGCTGGAGCTGGAACGAATCATCAACAAGGCGCTGGAAAAGGACCGCAATCTGCGTTACCAGCACGCTGCAGAAATTCGTATCGACCTGCAGCGAATGAAGCGGGACACGGATTCAGCGCGATTGACAACAAATGCGAAGCCTGAAGCCGCGCCTGGCATCGCTAAACGTTGGAAGACCATTGTTCCTGCTGCCGTCGCTGTGCTGGCTTTATCAGTCGGCAGTTACTTCTATTTCCACCGAAGCCCAGCACTGACTGAGAAGGACACCATCGTCCTCGCAGATTTCATCAACACCACGGGCGACCCCGTCTTTGACGGCACGCTGCGGCAAGGGTTGTCAGTGCAACTGGAACAGTCGCCTTTCCTCAGTATTGTGCCCGAGCAGCAAGTCCAGCAGACCTTGCAGATGATGGGCCAGAAACCGGATGCCAAGCTCACCCCCGACATTGCCCGGGAACTCTGCCAGCGGACAGGCAGTGCCGCTATGCTCGACGGCTCGATAACGCAAATTGGCACGCCGTACCTTTTGACGGTCAAGGCGGTCAACTGCGCAACCGGCCAGTCGCTAGCAAGCGCTGAAGCCCAGGCGAGCGACAAGAACCATGTGCTCGATGCACTGGGCAAAACGGCTTCGGAGATTCGGAACAAACTTGGCGAGTCGCTGAGCACGGTGCAGAAATTCGATACTCCTCTTGAACAAGCGACCACCCCGTCGCTTGAAGCCCTTAAATCCTTCAGTTCGGGTTTTCAAATTCAGATGACTGCCGGAGATGCTGCGGCTGTTCCGTTTTATAAACAGGCCATCGAACTCGACCCTAATTTCGCACTCGCCTACGCGTGGATGGGCATCGGGTACAACGATATGGGTGAACTCAGTATGGATGTTGAGAGTACCCGAAAAGCTTACGAACTCCGCGACCGAACCAGCGAGCCGGAGAAGTACTTCATTACGGCCCGGTACCATAAGGTGGTCACCGGGAACCTGGAGAAGGCCGAAGAAGCCCTCCAGCTTTGGATACAAGCTTATCCCCGCGCGGCGGTCCCGCATTCTTACTTGGCGGGGGCAATCTACCCGAATACAGGACAATATGAGAAAGGGGCTGCAGCAGGCAGAGAGGCAATCCGCTTGAGTCCGAACTATTCCCCCGCGTACGCACTCACGGTTTCTAACTACGAAGCGATGAATCGCATCGATGAGGCGAAGGCCACGTATGAGCAAGCTCTCCGTCGCAAACTGAAAAACCATTTCTTCCCTCTTGCGCTGTATGAGATTGCCTTTTTGCAGAATGATGCAGCGGGGATGGCGCAGCAGGTATCGTTATCGGCGGGAACACCGGGCTTCGAAGCTATCTTGCTCGCGGACGAGGCCGATACCGCTGCCTATTCCGGACGGCTTAGGAGCGCCCGAGAGTTTTCCCGTCAGGCAGTAGATTCTGCCGAACGGGCTGGAGACAAGGAAGCGGCTGGAATGTACTCCGCCCTTGCAGCTTTACGCGAGGCCTTGTTCGGCAACGCCGACGAAGCAAAACGGCGTGCCACTTCGGCAATGAGGCATCCGGCAGGCCACGATCTGCAGTATGCTTCCGCGCTGGCATCGGCCTACGCCGGGGACGACGAGCGAGCGCAAGAACTTACCGACGATTTGGGCCAGAGATTCCCGGAAGCCACAGTCGTGCAATTCAATTACTTGCCGACCCTCCGCGCAAAGCTTGCGGTCAGCCAGGGAAATGATTCTGAAGCCACGGAGACTCTCAGAGCCGCCCTGCCGTATGAGCTTGGACGTACGACTTACAGCACCCTCGGCTGGACGGCCCTGTATCCTGTCTATGTTCGCGGAGAAGCCTACCTGGCCGCCCATCAGGGCAAAGAAGCCGCGGCTGAGTTCCAGAAAATTCTCGACCATCGCGGAATCGTATTGAACGGACCGATTGGCGCTCTCGCGCGTCTGCAGCTTGGTCGCGCCTACGCCTTGCAGGGCGACACAGCAAAGGCAAAGGCTGCATATCAGGACTTTCTCGCGCTCTGGAAAGACGCTGACCCCGACATCCCCATTCTGAAAGATGCCAAGGCGGAGTACGCGAAGCTGCGGTAGCTGACGGTGACAGGAAACGGTTTTTCCACGTCGCTCACTGCTTACCAACAATTCAGGACGGATAACAGACAATACAGAACTCGACTGTCAGTTGATGGAAACAGGGCGTAGCATGAATTGTATGTTTTTCGTCAGGAAAAAGGACTCTGGAAGGTCGATCACTGATTGTGGATGTGTGATCGGCTCACCGGAACTTGGCCAGAAACCGGCTTCGAGGAGGTCGGACTGCCCGTGGCATCATAAGAAACGCGACATTTCCCCCAAGAAGACTTCGCAACAACTTAGCCGCAGTCTTAGCTTTGCTCAGGCATCTTGTTTGACCACCCATAGTGACGCGGCGGTATTATTTCTGGACGAGATGGAGCAGGCCTTCCCTAATCCGGATAATTCCCGGTTGCTCGTCATACGCTCCGAATCGGCGGCCAGCACCAGGGCCCATGACATGTTTTGATTGTGAGAAGGGAATTCTCAAGCCGAAAGAGCGTTGTCCTGAGCGCGTCGAGGGATTGTGGGCTACGATTGCGTCACCTGCTCTGCGTTCGCTAGAGTGGAACATCGCAGCACAACGGAGAGAGTTAGTCGCTACCTAGTGAGGAAACATGCGGTCCTACGTCCTGTCGCTCCCGGCGAAGATGCAGCCCGTGGTGATCGTCGCGTCGACGATGGCCGCGGCCTTGGTTGTTTCGTTTCTCACCCGCATGATCTTCAGCGAGCAGCAACTGGTACTGGACAATAGTTTGACGACCTCGGTCTATGGGACTCTGGGCACCACCTATGCAGTGCTGATTGCCTTCGTAGTTTCGGGCGTGTGGCAGAGCTTCAGTGACGCCGGCAACGCAGTCAAGAGCGAGGCAAATGCGCTAACCGACTTGACGTTTGTGGTCTGCAGCTTTTCTGCGGAAAAGACCAGGAGGATTCGCGAGTCCGCGAAGGCCTATGTGCAGGGCGTGGTTGAGCGCTGGGACTTACTGGCGCGCGCTGCCCGTGACAATGTGCCCACCGAGGAGATTAATCTGGACACTTCTTCCGCATTGGTTGCGGCGATTCTGGCGATCAGGCCCGAGGATGCCCGCGAGGTAGAGTTGTATGGACAAGCGTTGGACCTGATGGGAATCTGGCTCGACGCCCGTCGCAGCCGCTTGCGCAGCGCTGAAGGAAACACCGCTGGCGCTCTGTGGGGCTTGCTAATTGCGGGCGCGTTTGTTCTGTTCGCCTTCCATGGAATGTTCGTGACTCATGCCTGGGCGGTCTGGGCGGTGTTGCTGCTGGGGTTTTCTTTTGTACTGGGGCTGGCTTTTTATCTCATCTTCTCGCTCGATAGCCCATTTACCGGCAGGCTCAGCGCCGGACCAGCGCCTTTCCTGTGGCTGCTCAGGGAGTTCGAACGATCAGACGGACTGGGCTTCACTCCGGCTGCTCCGCTAAAGCCCCGAGCTAATGCCGGTCAAGCAGGAACATCTGCATAAGAGGACATTCTTGCCGCGTACACCGCGATCTGGACAGCGGCCAAAAATGAAGACGCAGAGCGGAGTTCCACCTCTGCATGACAAATGTCGATAACACCTAACTCACAACCGATCCGGCCCGGTCAAAATGATCGGCGAAGTGGCCGCTCGTCTCGCGGCTCCTGAAACGGAGTTCTGGGAGATCAGAGCGTGAGCAGCGTTCAGCAGCAGCACACTTCCTCGAACCGGACTTCTGGGGAACCGCCTGTCCATCGGAGTCAATTAATTCAGTTCTGCCCAGAAAAGATTAGGCGTCATCTCTGGTGCGTTCGGCTGGTGTACAGTGTTGCCTGGAATTATCGAGGATAGGTATGGCATATTCGTTCTTCCGTCGTCGCACCGCTGCGGCTCTTTACGCGGCCCTCTCCATTGCTCTAACCACTGCGGTGTATGCGCAGAACTCAAGCGGCCCGCAGCCTGCACCGCTGCCTCCGCCCATTGCCGCGCCGGCAGACATGCCTTATCCCGGCACCATCTCTCTGAGCGTCGATATCACCAATATCACCGATCGTGTGTTGAATGTCCATGAGACGGTACCGGTAAAAGGCGGCGAGATTACTTTGCTCTACCCAGAGTGGCTTCCCGGGACCCACTCCCCATCGAACCCGGTGGAGAACTTGGCTGGGCTCGTAGCCACGGCGAATGGCAAGCGCGTCGACTGGGTTCGCGATCGCGTCAATATGTACGCCTTCCACGTCTCCGTACCGCGGGGCGTAACCACCCTGGAAATCAGTTTTCAGTGTTTGGCTCCCCTGGACCCAAAGCATGGTCGTATCTCATCCAACTTCGCCGACGTTACCTGGAACAGTGTGCTGCTTTACCCGGCGGGCTACTTCTCGCGGCGCATCCTGTTTGATCCCGCCATCCGCCTGCCGGAGGGCTGGAAATTCGCCACTGCGCTGGAGCTGGGATCGCAGGATGGAAACCTGATTCACTTCAAACCGACTACGCTTAACACTCTGGTGGACTCGCCGCTCTACGCCGGCGTCAATTACAAGCGCGTCGACCTGTCCACCAGCGCAGACAACCCGGTGTTCCTCGATCTCTTCGCCGACAAGCCTGCCGATCTCGAAATCACGCCGGAGGAGCTGCAATACCACAAGAACCTTGTGATCGAAGCGCAGAAGCTCTTCAACTCCCATCACTACGATCACTATGATTTTCTTTTTTCGCTCAGCGATACGGTTGGCGGCGAGGGCCTGGAACACCATCAGTCCAGTGAGGACGGTACCCGTGCCAACTACTTTACCGACTGGGCTGCGGGGGTTGGCGGTCGTGCTCTCCTCGCCCACGAGTAC
>PMAT01000039.1 GCA_003152695.1 Acidobacteriaceae bacterium | reverse complement strand
TACCGGAGATCGCCGTGGCGCCGTTGATAGGCGGCAATAGCACCAGGTAGCGGCCGGGATTGTTGATCTCGCCACCGCCAATCGTCAGCCCGTACAAATCTTTGTGAAACCACAGGCGGTTGTAGAACATGTACCCAACAAAGCTCTGCTTCGGACCCTTGGCGGAATTGCCTGCACAGCTCACGCCCCCGCCGTGCTCGCATCCCAGGTCGCCGGTAAACGAGAACGCGGCCATATCGAGGAAGCGGGAAGGATTCTGGTAGTACTTGTATTGCAGGCTGTCGTCGGTGTGGTATCGGACACGGTTGGGGACGCCGAGTGCGTCCTCGCCCAGCATGTACTGATTGCCCAGAATCGAGAGCCGGCCATTGGGCCGCCAGAGGATCTGCGCGCCGATGCCCGGCCGGTTATTGAAGCGGCCATAGGCTTGCCATCCGTTCACCAGCCACGGCTCGATTTTCAGGTGCTCATTGGGGAAAATCTGTACTCGCATGCCATTGAAGAACCATGGCGTGTTCGACGACACGTACGACGGCTGATAGGCCCAGTTGTCGAAGTTGTAATAGCTGAACAGGCCCACATACGACATGAAGATGCCGGCTTGAATATTGATCCCATCCATTACGTTGAGGTGATATCCGGCGTAGGCCTCGGAGACATAGCGATAGGCATCAGCGAGGTTCCATTGGCCGCGAGCCGGGCTGGCATCGTTGCGTGGGGTGGTCGTGGAATACATGCCGAACTGCGTCATTACTCTTGCTTGCACGTTGTCCCAGTGAAAATCGCCGCCGACGCCGAGCTGAGTCACCTGAAATTCGTTTGCCCGGAAGATTTCGCTGGACCCACCGATGGTGTCATCCTTGGGGTGCCTGAAGTCGTAAACATAGTCCACATCGGCGCGGATTTCAGGGGTGAAGAACTTGGTATCGAGCGGCACTTCTTTGATGCGCGAGTTGCCGTTCAACCAACTGAAGTCGGCGAAGGAAAACGGCGCTGGTTTTTGGTTTTGCGGCGTGCCCGTCTGCGCCAAAGCCGACTCAGCTGGCGCGGCGGCGCTGGCGGGCGCGGTTTGATCGCCCATCACGTGGACGGGAGCGGTGGCCTTCGAGGTCAGGGCTGCTCCTTGCGGCGACCGGGCGCTCAGCTCCGCTTCCAGTTGTTCGATGCGCTTCTGCATGGCGTCAAGCTGCTTCTGGATCGCCGGCGAGACTTGCTCATCGGCGGCACTGGTTGCTGACGTTGGTGAGGTAGGCGCGACGCTGCTTTGCGCCTTCATCTGCGTGGTGGCGCCCACCAAACCCACCGCCAGCAGCAGCGCTGCACCCTTCCGGGCATCGGCAGACAGAAACTCGGCCATCTGTTGTTCGAGATGGATCAGCCACCTCCGTCCGGTTGCGGAATCGACAGCCTCGGTCGTGCTTAGCTTGTGGACAACAGGATACTTCGACAATCTGCGCCGTGAATCCGCAATGCACGCGACCAGGAATGCTGTGAAGAACAGGATGCTTGCCGTGCAGATGACCAGGAAAACGGTGTTCATATCTACCTTCCCCACACGTGTGCCCGTGTGCGCCTACACCAGTAGGATTGAAGCACTTCGCCCGTAAGCGTCGCCTAAAGGTTTCGTAAATTTTTTATAAAGACCAGAACAGGAAATTGGTAAGCGATTCAAAGCTGGTATTCTGCGCCTGGCCTGGATGGCCAAGCAGGGCTTCCGAGAATNNTCGGCGAACGATTCAAGGCTACACAGCAGTCCACATGGTCCGGAAGGGACAAGTTCAATGGGTGGCAGGAGATGATCTTCTTTGTGAGATTCAGTTCATCGACAGCTTTTTCGATTTGGCAGCCTAAGAACGCACGGCAGACGCTCGGCGACAAACTTGTCTGCATTTGAAAACTTGCAACACCACCTCCACGTCTAGCTTGCGGCGCTGAAGGCTAACCTCCGATCATTGATGCGCCGCCGAAAATCCCCACCCAAGCAAGAGCGACTTGGGTGGGGTGCCCGGCCCCCTGGTGCGTTTTGGATTGTGGCGAGGCACAGACCTCCGTTTGGTCATGGGTTGCGGCGGCGATTGATCCCTAAAGGTGAGGAGCAACTGCACCGCATCAGTTGCTCCTCCTATCTGCACCCACAATTTCGCAAAAGAGGCGAAAGGGCGGGACCCCGGCCTATTCTGGGGAGTCATTTGGTAATTCATCTTGGTCTCCGGGGCACGAACCACCATCATCAGGGCAACTCGGCGGCTTCTGCGGAATCCCTACGATCCCGCTAGGTAACTTGTCAGGGTCCGGGGAATCGCCGGTGACGAAGTTGCCATTGTTTATCCCGAACAGACTCGTGTTTTTTCGTTTTCCGTTGTCGATTTTGTGCGTGGCAACGAAGCCATGTTTATTCTGACCATCAGAATACGTGCCGGCAATCAGCGGGAATAAAGGACTGCTGTCGTTGATTCCATAGGCTACGGTCCAGCTGCCTTTGCCTGTCGCGAGGTCAATCGAACTCCAAACCTTCTTCGCCGCATCACGGCTGAAACCGTGGGTGGCGGCTCCGTCGATATATTCCCCAACAATCCAGCCGGCTTTGTTGACCCCCCAAACCTTTGTCGAGGTACTCCCAGGGTAATCGACCAGCTCGGGCTGTTTATCCTTCCGTTGCACGAATCCGTGCCATTTGTCTCCTTTCAAGTAGGACCCCACGATCGTCCAGGAATCCTTAGATCCTACGATTCCTAACGCCTCGGTTCCGTCCGCTTCAGGGATGTCAATGGCCGTATAGTCTCCGAATTTGGGTTTTCCACCTTGTGATTCCCACGGCACCCAGAAACCATGAACCTTTTTGTCTTCACCAAGGTACCGGCCAACGATAGTACCGTCCGAACTGATCCCATATGGAACGACCGTCGTGCCCTGATACTTGGGCAGATCGGTAAACGGCTCAACAACCTCTCCCGCTTGTCCCCATTGCTCTTTAGTTGCCACCCAGGATCTAAACTTGCCGAAAAGTATTCCCCATCCGACAATAGATCCTGAGTCGTTGATGCCTCTTGCCTCCTGCATTGGCCACACTTCCTTAAACTGGAGAGTCTGGCCGTAGGCGATGCTTCCGATCAGGAGGATCATGAGTAGAAGACCCCCGCTACGGAACACATCGCTCTTATGACGCAACTTACTAGGCGTAGCTGCGTTGCAGTTGACCTTCGCCCTTTCTTGACAATGCACAGTGACGAAAGATGAAATCCATGTGCGCTTCATAGTGACCTCCTTAGTGGTCATAGGTTGAGGCGGGTTGATTCTGGAGAGCGAGGAGCAACCGCCGCGTGGTTGCCCCTCACCGGAAGCGCGGCTTCGGCCAGCAAGTGCAATCGCGCTTCCTAACTGGCGGCGCTCATCGCGAGACATAGCGCGCCACTAAAACCGCTCCGCGTGGATCCGTCGAGCCCTGCCACCAATCGCGGTCCGTCAAGGAACTGGCGTGATGCGAGGTCCCACGACTCTGGGCCCGCAGCAAGAGCGTCAAGAACGCACGTGTAAGGACATAGCGCGCCCTGTCGACCACCCTCTGTTGCTCACCAACTGCGGTGGCACTCAAATCCGGCGCTCCGCCGGCAGGATTTTGCAATTTCTGCCCGGTCTCGGCTTCGCCCTGCAACGTCAGCGTCAGAATCAGCTTCAGGAACGGCCCCAGCGTCGTTGGGCTCGAATGAACCACTTGCGTTTTCACGACAACCTCCTCTTCCGCCGCTACCCGGAAGCGGGATGGTTTCCCCGCCTCCGGGTGCGGTCCCCCTAGAGCAGTTGCTTGAGTTGTACTCAGCCCCCGCTCACTTGTGCACAATGCGCCGGTCGGCCATCGCCTTCAATGGTTAGCGTCTGATTTGTGGATGAGTATTTGGGATGATCGTCTAAGCTCTTGATAGCGCGATAGTTGGTTTAGGAGATGATCGAAACTTCATAGCTTCAGTAGCGCACCAAAGGGGTATAATCCCTAGCGCCCGCCGCACTATTTGAAGGTGATGAGCTTGGACACCACGCAGAAGCTGCTCCGCTTCGGAGTATTCGAGCTAAATCTCGCGACCGAAGAGTTGCGCAAGGGTGGAACACTTGTTAGGTTGTCGCCGCAGCCCTTTCACCTTCTCGTCTTGCTGGTCAGTCGCGCCGGCCAGGTGGTGACACGCGAGGAGATTCGGCAACAACTCTGGGATGAGGAGACCTACGTTGACTTTGAGCAGGGGATGAACCACTGCATCAAGCAAATCAGAAATGTCCTCAACGATAACGCGGATACGCCCCTCTATGTGGAGACCGTTCCACGACGTGGATATCGCTTTCTCGCTCCCGTTACCTCCAAAGTCGTTCCGGCTCCTGGGCCGCGAGTAACCGAATCCAAGACCGGTGGCTTTGTCCCCGTGGCGCTGGCGAGGCAGGCAAGCACCGAGACAGCGGTTACCGCCGCCGCACCGGCTACGGCTGAGGTCATCCCCAGTCTCGCGCCCACAGCCGTTGCTGAAACGCAATCTCACGAGATAGCTCCCGCGCGGGGGTCGAGTCTGTCCACTGCGCGGGTTCGGCTAATCTGGGCCGCGCTTGGGTTGCTGGTTTTGCTGGGCGGCGTGTTGGGTTACAGGTGGGGCACCTCCACAATCGGCGGCCACACCTATCGTCCACCTGTGGTCAAACAACGGCGCTCGGTGGCCGTGCTGGGCTTTCAAAATGTGTCTCAGCGCCCCGACGAGGCTTGGCGTTCCACTGCGCTATCCCGGTTCCTTAACACCGAACTCGCTGCCGGGGACAAGCTGCTGACGGTTCCCGATGAATACATCGGCCACCTCAAGGGTGACTTGGCATTGAAGGATGCTGACGGCTACAGTCCGGCGACCCTGGCTAGGATCCGCAAATACCTGAACGTGGACGACGTTGACGTTGTGGTGGGCTCGTACACCCCATTGGACGGAGGCGATCTCCGGCTGGATTTGAGGCTACAGGATGCCGCAACCGGTGAGACCATTGCCTCTTTCTCGGAAAAAGGCAGCGAAGGGCAAATGGATGAACTCGTCGGCCGCGTAGGTGCGACACTCCGGGCAAAGTTGGGGGTGGAAGCTGACATCTCTCCAGCCGAGGCTGCGGCGGTAAGTGCTTCCATACCGGTCAGCCCTGAAGTCGCGCGGCTTTACGCGGAAGGTTTGGCGAAGTTGCAGGTGTTCGATGCGTCGGCAGCACGGCCACTGCTGGAGAAAACCGTGGCTGCGGAGCCTGACTATGCCCTGGCGCATTCCGCTCTGGCCGAGGCCTTGAACTTCCTTGGCTATGACCAAAAGGCGCGGGAGGAAGCCAAGAAGGCCTTCGATCTGTCGGACAAACTTCCGCCCGAGGACAAGGTTTCCGTGCAAGCGCGCTACCTCGAGATGACCAGTCAGTGGCCCGAGGCAATCAAGCTGTACCAAACTCTGTGGCACGACTACCCCGATAACTTGGAGCACGGGCTGCGGCTGGCCAAAGCACAGAGAAGCGCCGGACAAGTGAAGGACGCTCTCGCCACAATCGAACAGTTACGCGCGCTTCCACCGCCCCGCCGCGACGATCCGCGCATCGATTTGGCCGAAGCCTATGCCTACAACTTGCTGGGCGAATGGAAGCTGGGACAAGCCGCGGCCAGGAAAGCGGGAGACAAAGCCCATGAGCAGTCGAGGAAACTATTACTGGCCGAAGCGCAGTCAGCCGAAGCCAACTCTCTGCTGGGGCAGGAGGACTTCTCGGTAGCGCTGCGTTTATACAAACAAGCCCTGGATATCTACCAGCAGAGTGGCGATAAGGGTGACGAGGCTTCCGTGCTGAACAACATTGGAGGCGTGTCTTTGGAGCAGGGCGACCTCGCGGCCGCCGAGAAAAAGTATCGCGACGCGCTGGCCATTTACCGCGCCATCGGGGCCAAGGGTTTGGCCGCAAATCCGCTGACTAACTTGGGGGCCTTACTGCAGCGGCAGGGAAATCTGGATGGCGCAGAAGAACTGTACATGCAGGCCTTGGACATGTACAGGGAAGTGAAAAACAAGGGTAGTGAAGCAATCGTGCTCAACAACATGGCCGAGGTGTTGCACGACAAGGGAGACTTGGCCGGTGCGAGAAGCAAGTATGAACTGGTCCTGCCGATGTATGACGAGCTCGCCGATAAATCGGGCTCGGCGTACGCTCACTTCGGCTTGGGAGAGGTCCTGGCGGAACAGGGTGACCTTGCCGCCGCGCGCAAGAGTCACGAGAAAGCGCTGTCGATCCGGGAAAGCATCGGCGAATCTACGGCGGAGAGCCGGCTAGCGCTCGCTAGGCTATCGCTGGAGGAAGGGCGACCGGATGACAGCGAAGCCAACGCACGCACCGCCGCCGAGGATTTCCGGACGAAAGAGATTGTTGACAAGGAGGCCCTGGCCGAGGCGGTTCTCGCTAGATCGCTGCTCGCCGAGGGCAAGCTTGCCACGGCAAGCGAGTCCATCGCGCACGCCACCGCACTTGCCGGACGAATCAAGGACCCCGCTCTTCGCCTGCCAGTCGAAATCGAAGTTGGCACGGCCGCGGCTCGCATACGAGCAGCCTCGGGGAAGCAGCGTGACCTGGTTGCGGCCCTGGACAGTCTCGGACGCAGGCTCACGGAAGCAACCCGGAACCACTTGCTGGAACTCCAGTTCGAGGCCGCGCTCGCGTTGGGAGAGACAGAGATTGAATCAGCAAAGGTGGGCGCAGGGCGCGCCCGCTTGCAAGCCCTGGAAAGAGACGCCACGGCGCACGGCTTCCTGCTGATTGCGCGCAAGGCCGCGGCGGCCAGACAACAGCCCGCGGGCCCAACCTAAGGCCAATCGAAAACGGCCTCCTCCTTGCCGGCTAACTTCCGCGGCCCGGGTCCTTGGCGGCTTCCTTGGAGCTTAGCGGTCCCTCATCAAGAAGCGATGACGCTGGCGCCTTAGCAGCGGCGCCAAGCCGACCAGGCAAAAGGCCAACGTGCTGGGTTCGGGGACATTTGCAAAGGCCCCGAATTCTCCATCCGGGGTCCAACCGGAAGTTCCGAGATCGACCGTAAAACTCTCGCTAATCAGAATTCCGCTGCCACCTGAAAAATCGATGATGGTGAAGTCGCCAGACGGAGGCATCACCACGCAGTGGCTGAAGGAGCTACCTCCACAGGTGATGATATCCCCTGTAGGAGAAGGCGCCTCGATTTCGAGGGAGGTCCAGTCCTCGCTACTGTTATTCGTGAAACAGAACGCGCCACCGCCGGAAGAATTGGCCATGAAAGTGAAATCGAGGTCCGTTATCGACGTGCACGGACCAAGCCCATCATGGCCGCCACTAATGATGATACGGGGATCGTTGGGTTGAGGACTAGCATGCAGCCGAGCGGCGCACACCATAACCAAGACCATCAATATTAGCACACGGAAACGCATCATCCGAGCACCTCCCGGCTGGATGCCGAGGTCAATGCCGCCCAGTATAATCCTGGGAGCCTATTGTCCCTAACGCAAACTGGTGCCGAATGTTCTATTGCGAGCGCAAAGCACCTGGGAGTGGATCCGGTGGATGTAAGCCACACTCAGCGCGAGCCGCGCTTGGTTGGCGGGGTATTTGTGTGCTTCCATCCGCAACTGAAGGACCTGCTTTTCTGGGCCCCATGGAGTCGGGATGCTGTCAAGCACAGCCCGTGCATGAAAACTCGGCTGAGAGTACGATAATTCATGCTATAGGATTCGTCACTTAGAGACCATGCCCGATCATCGCGATCACCCTTACCAAGCACTGCCAGATCATCAGGTTTGGCACAAGGCAATGGGATCGGTTCCCCCGTTTGCTGTCGACCCGGTTGTGCATGTCCCGTTCACGATCAACCGCGCAACTCTGGTCGCAACTGGCGGATCCTGTTTCGCCCAGCACATCGGTCGAGCTCTTCGAAAGAACAAGTGTTCCTATTACGTCGTAGAATCCGCTCCGGATTGGCTCCCCGTCGCCAAACATCGCGAGTGGAATTACGAGATTTTCTCCGCAAGATACGGCAATCTATATAGCGCCCGGCAGCTACTGCAGTTGTTTGACCGGGCCTACGGGACGTACAATCCGGAGCTAACTTTCTGGCAGACCCCCGCAGGCGCCTACGTAGATCCGTTTCGGCCGCGCATCCAGCCGCCCGGCTATGCTTCCGTCGAGGAGTTGACCGATGACCGCAGCCGCCATCTGGTCGCGGTCCGACAGATGTTTGAGACTCTCGATGTCTTTGTGTTCACGCTGGGGTTAACGGAGAGCTGGGAACACGTGCCGGACGGCGCCGCGCTGCCGCTTGCTCCGGGGGTTGCCGGGGGCGTTTGGCAGAGAGATATCTACCGCTTTCGGAATTATTCGGTGCAGGAGGTTGAGCAGGACCTGCTGGCTTTCATCGATCGTCTTCGGAGCGTTAATCCCGATTCGCGAATCATTCTGACCGTGTCTCCGGTTCCGCTGGCAGCAACCTACATGGATCAGCACGTTCTGGTTTCCACCTGTTTCAGCAAATCGGTACTGCGTGTAGCTGCCAACACCTGCGCTATGACGCGAAATAACGTCGTTTACTTCCCCGCTTATGAAATCGTTACCGGTCCTCACGGGGGTGGTGCCTACTATGAAGACGATCTCCGTTCGATAAGCGAAAAAGGAGTCAATCACGTGATGAGGACATTCTTTCGTCATTTTTTGATCGATGACGGAGATGCTTCCAGTTGCGGCGAAGACGAGGCTGTCCGCTATGTAGCGGCCGAGCTCGAGTCTCTTGAGAACGTGATCTGTGATGAGGACTTTCTTGCCAGATAAGCCCTTGATTCGTCCAATGGCTAACGACAGGATGTTCACGAAATGAGGTTTGCGGTTTTAGGTACCTGCCAGGCTGAATATGTCGCACAGTGCATCCGATTTCTGGCGCCCGGGTGTGAGGCGGACCCCTATGTAATACTTGCAACCGGCGCCAGCACGTCTGAATTCGATAAGATTGCCGAACGGCTGGCAGCTTATGATTATCTGCTGGCACAACCGCAGTTCCGTGAGAATATTTCTGCGCGGTCTGTCTCAGCAAGGACCTTGAAGCGGATTATCTACTATCCGGGCATCTACTTCACGGCATATCACCCCGACATTGTATATATCGCGCGTAACACTCCAGGGTTTGGTTCCGTGGTGAAATCGCCTGTGGGACATTACCACTCCGCGCTGGCGTTCCTTTGCTATAGCCTTGGACTTAATGTGGAACAGACGGTAGCCAGATTCAACGAAAAAATCTTTGCCCGGCTCGGCTATTTGGCGAAAGCTTTCTGGACATCCTCGGCACAAGGTTTGCTGGATTCGGGGCGTGATGCCCAGTTCCCGCTGGAGCCTTATTTTCGATCCTGGGTCCGGCGCGGCTGCTTCATGTACTCCGTCAACCATCCAAAGCTGTTTGTTTTGGCCGATCTGGCGGCCGGAGCTTTGGCGTCCTGCGGCATGACCACGAACCCTCGACTCTGCGACGACTACGTTCCGGACAATGTGAAAATGGGGCCCGTATGGCCGGTATATCCGGAGGTCGCCGTCAGGTTCGGATTGGATGGCTCTTATCGCTACAAGGGGGTCTCCGCGGCTGAACGCCCCGGCCCTTATTTCGACCTCAAAGAGTTCATACAGGCAAGTTTCGCCATCTACCGCAACTACCAACTAACCGAGATAGTCTCTCCCCGGATCGAAACGTGGAAGGCTGATTCCGGCTTGGTCGATTTCATCATCGGCGACTCGGTTCTTTCGCCTGTTGTGGCATCGGATTCCGGGTTCCCGATGCCTACTGCTGATGGAGTCACGCAAGGCCTGCCCTGCGAAACGGAGGGCGCCTTGTGCTTTCTGGACTCCATCAATTTCGTCCCTGCCGCCAGTGTGCAGGAGGTGTCGATCGCTTTCGGAGACAGCACGGTATTTAGCGGCTGGGCAGTGGACGCCCGAAGCGGAACCCTTGCGGAAGGAGTGGATGTAGTCGTCGATGGGATCCCCTATCGCGCGACTTATGGGGTAACACGCCACGATGTCGCCCAGGTGTATGGGAACCCTACGTTTGAGAGCTCGGGCTTTCGGCTCTCCCTAGCCCCGGGAGTATTGCGAAGAGGGGTTCACTCTTTTGCTTTCCGCATTCTCGCCAAGGACTGCCGAACATGCTATGAAGGGCCATCGGGACGATTGATCATCGACTGACCGATGAAGGGCTCGGCGGGTTCTACAAAAGCATTCGAGTGCCCCTTGGTCGCGGTCGCTGGCGCCAGCCGGATAGCGAGCTAGGGTGGTCGGGCCCACATGGGAATTCGGGCGCACGAGAGGCTGGGCGAGGGGAGTGTTGCCAAGAACAGAGAGTAGATGGGTCGCTCCGGGTCGTGTCGGCGGGGGTAGCCGGACCGCCGGGGTTACGCCGACAAGAAATCGTTTCACAATGTCGGATAGAGGCGAGATAGGCGCACAATGGCGACGTTTTCGACTGTCAAAGAGGAAATTCCAGCTAAACCTTTGACGAGAATGACTTCATGCGTAGCATGACGGCGTGCCAGGAAATCAAAATGGAAATCCTGGCTGAGACGTCGCCGGAAAGAAGAAAGTAGAAAACCATGAACAAGTGGCTTTTGTTCGGAATCATACTGATAACGCTGTCGGCGGGCGGCCAGGGCACGGCCGGCAAGTTCGACGGCAAGTGGAACACGACCGTGACCTGCGAGCCGAAGGGCGGGACGCTGGGCTACACGTTGCACTTTATCTCGACGGTGACGGGCAATGTTCTGCATGGCGAGCGCGGCACCAGGGGCCAGCCGGCCTACCTGGCAATCGACGGCAAGATCGCCAACGACGGGAAGGCCAAGTTGACGGCCAGCGGAGTCACTGCCGGCGCGGAGTACACGCACGGGCCAATCAAGAGCGAGGGCCATGACTATAGCTACGAGGTAAAGGCGCAGTTCACCGACACGGCGGGCACCGGCGAGCGGAGCACGGGCCTGGGGATTGTGGGCCGACCGTGCCACTGGACCTTTGAGAAGCAGGCGACAGGTGATAGCGCGGCGAAGCCCTAAGCGTTAG
>PMAT01000099.1 GCA_003152695.1 Acidobacteriaceae bacterium | reverse complement strand
GCATCAACGTCCTGCACGACCTCGTTGAAGGTAGCGTACTGCTCGTTGAGCATGTTGGGATAGCCCAGGTTGCCCTCTGAACTTTTCATCTTGACCTGCATCAAGAGTTGCTCAACCGGAGTCATCTTCTGATCGAGGGCGTGCGCGGCGGAAACAACTTCGCCGCTGGAAGGGCCTTCTCCAGCCCACTTCTGCAAGGTCTGCAAATTGGCGCGGAGTTCGCGGATCTGGTTGACCGCCCGATGCAGCGCGTCGATGTCCTGCTGCACCTTGAGCGCAAGCTCGATCTGCTTTTGCAGGTCCGCGGACGTAACCGAATTCTGCAACCGGGGATCCAGTTTCACCTCCAAGGGGGCGGTCTGGCTTTGGCCTTTCACGGTGAGCTTGACCTGGTAAGTGCCGGGAATCACCAGCGGACCTCGCGGCGGCTCGCCCTCGTAGAACGCTCCTGCAATCTGGGCCGGAGGATCGTAGCGGAAGTCCCAGGCGAAGCGGTTCATGCCTGCATCGGCAGGCAGCAACTCCGCCGGCTTCTCACGGTCGGGCCACTCGGGCGGCTGCTCCTGTTTGCTCTCCTTGTGATTGGAAAGCCTGCGCACCAGCTTGCCCTGCGCGTCGAGGATCTCAATCGTGATCTCTTCTTTCTCTGCCGGCTTGGACTTCAAGTAGTAATCGAGGATTGCCCCCTTGGGAGGGTTGTCTCCCACCGGACGCTTGCGGTCAACCTCGTCAGAGAAGTGCAGGCGTATGGCCGTGGCTGGTTGATAAAGATGGAAGTCGCTGGCTGCAATTGCGGAATTCGCCTGTCGCAGAGGGCTGACGTCGTCGAGTATCCAGAACGACCGGCCATGGGTTGCCGCGACCAGGTCATCGTCTTTGACCGCCAGGTCGTGGACCGGCGAAGTCGGCAGGTTCAACTGTAGCGACTGCCAGTGAGCGCCCTCGTCGGCGGAGAAATAGACCCCCGTCTCGGTGCCGGTGTAGAGCAAGCCTTTCATTTTGGGATCTTCGCGCACCGAGCGCACGTAGGAGCCGGCCGGGATGCCGTTGACGATGTGAGTCCAGCTCTTGCCGAAGTCGTGGGTCTTGTAGATCAGCGGATTAAAATCGTCGAGCTTATGGCGGTCAATCGCCGCATACGCGGTGCCGGCGTCGTGGTGCGAGGCCTCGATGATGCTGACCATGCTCCACTCCGGCATATCTTTTGGCGTGACGTTTTCCCAGCTCTTACCGTCGTCGCGGGTGAGATGAATCAAGCCATCATCGGTTCCCGCCCACAGCATTCCCTTCTGCAATGGCGACTCGGCGAGGGCGAAGACCGTGTCGTAGTATTCGACGCTCGTGATATCGAGGGTGATTTCGCCGCCGGAGGGCTTCTGCTTGCTCTTGTCGTTGCGGGTCAGATCGGGGCTGATGGTGTTCCAACTGCGGCCCTGGTCGGCACTCTTGAGCACGAACTGCGATGCGCTGTAGATGACGTTGGAGTCGTAGGCCGACACCAACACCGGTTCGGTCCACTGAAAGCGGTACTTGAGTTCGCCCGCGCCGTTGCCCGAGGTATCCAGCGGGTAAGGGGAGACATCCTGCATCTGGTTGGTGCGGTGATCGTAGCGGGTAATGAAGGCGCTGTCGGAGCCTGCGTACACAACCTCAGGATCGCGCGGGTCGGGAGCGATAGATCCGCTCTCCCCGCCGCCGACGTCATACCAATCCTGGCGTGCGATCACCCCGTCGTCGGTGCGGCTGGCGATGGCCACTGTGCTGTTGTCCTGTTGCGCTCCATACACCCGATAGGGCCAGTGGTTGTCGACGGCGACATGGTAGAACTGCGCGGTCGGCTGATTGTTCTGCTGGGTCCAGGTCTTGCCGCCGTCCACGGAAATCGTCACCCCGCCATCGTTGCTGTTGATGAGGCGTTGCGGATTGGTGGGATCGATCCACAGCCCATGATGGTCGCCGTGCGGGGCGGGCAGCAACTCGAAGGTCTTCCCGCCGTCGCTGGAGCGGAATGCGCCGGTGTTCAGCACATACACGGTGTCGGCCTGCTTGGGATCGGCGAACACGTGAGTGAAGTACCAGGCGCGCTGGCGATAGCGTTCGTCGTCGTTGACGCGCGTCCAGGAATTGCCGGCATCCTCGGAGCGGTAGAGTCCGCCCTCTTTGGCTTCGATGAGCGCATACACCCGATTGGAATCCGCTCCCGAAACCGAAATGCCGATGCGCCCGAGATTGCCTTCCGGCAGACCATGGCCGGCCAGTTGTTTCCAGGTGAGTCCGCCGTCCACCGATTTGTACAGGCCGCTGCCGGGGCCACCACTGTTGAAGTACCAGGGCTGGCGGCGGACCTGCCACAGTGCGGCGTAAACTACACTGGAATTTCTGGGATCGAATACCACATCAATCGCGCCGGTATCGTCGTTCTTGTAGAGGACCTTCTGCCAGGTTTTGCCACCGTCGGCCGTGCGGAAAACACCCCGCTCAGCATTCGGCCCCCAGGCATGACCCAAAGCTGCGATCAGCACAATGTCAGGATTGCGAGGGTCGATGATGACGGCGCCGATGTGGCGCGAGTCCTTCAGACCTACGTTCTTCCAGGTCAGGCCTGCGTCAGTTGACTTGTAAACCCCGTCCCCGTAGGAGATGTTGCCGCGCAAACAGGCTTCGCCGCTGCCCGCGTAAAGGACGTTGTGGTCCGAATCCGCCACCGCGATGGCGCCGATCGAGGAGATGTCCTCATGGTCGAAGGTCGGAGTCCAACTGAGGCCGCCGTTGGTGCTTTTGAAGATTCCTCCGGCGACCGAGCCGAAATAATAGGTATTGGGATCGCCCGGAACTCCGGCGACGGCCAGCACTCGCCCACCGCGAAACGGCCCGATCTGCCGCCACTTCATGCCGCCGACAAGGGCTGGGTTGACCTGTGCAGTCGAGTTCACTGCAACCGCTAAGACGACAAGCACGCAAAGCGCAGACAGGCGACGCATGGACAATCCTCCGTTGTGGGGAAAACTGTCATCCTACCGGGAAAAGAGAAGGGGTTCAAGCGCCCCGACAATCGGGTAGTGTCCTAATTTCAAATTCCCAAAAACCAACCTAACAAACCTGTGGAAAAGGAGAACAAGTAATGAATGCCGAAACACGTCAGTTTGACGATAGAAAAACACTTGACAATCTATCGTCACTCTGCTCTAATGAGGACATGGTTCGAGCGGCCCAAGTCGCAAAGGCGCTTTCACAGCAAGCGAAGGCCGATTTTGACAGACTGCGGGCAATCGAATCCGACCAAACCAAGCTACGGACTGAATATCTTCGATTCCTCGATCTCGAAGAAGAGAAGAAAGCCAAATCCAACCGGCTACGTCGTACGGCTTCACTCATCCCCGATCAGCTCAAGGGAATCACGGCAGGCGAGAGTGACGATGATTTCGAGTCGTATGTTGTCGAGTTATCGAAATTGGCACTTTGGGAAGCTATGCTCGCCATCATGGAGCATACCGGCCAGATTCAGCTTTACGAATTGCAGCACGTCTTGGAGCAGTTCGGGAAGAAAGTGACTCGCGGAGCAGTTGAATCGGCGGTTGCAACGCATCCCGACAAATTCCAAGCCAGAACCAAGGGCCGCGAACGGTTTGTTTCGCTGAAGCGATAACAGGAAAGGGGGGAACATGCCGCCGCCACCAAACGCGAGCGCAAATGATGAGAGCCGCTAGGTGCTTAAACACCCAACGGCCCTGAAACCAGTAACCCCGGCAAGCCGAGAATCACTGATCCGCAATCACGATTATCGGCTTGCCTCACCAGAAAGGCAAGCCAAAATGTACACCCTCGCATCTGAAAAGAAACTCGCCGTAATCGCATCCCTGCTCGAAGGAAACAGCGTCCGCTCAACCGAGCGCATGACAGGCGTTCACCGTGACACGATCTGCCGTCTGTTGGTACAGGTTGGAGATCACTGCGCGGCCCTAATGGACGAACGGATGCGCAACCTCCATTGCGGCTACATCCAAGCCGATGAAATCTGGACTTACGTGGGCAAGTGTCTGGCGTCAACTACTCTTTCCGGCGCTGGTCGAAGGCCAGTACCAGAAGCTCAAGGCCGGGTTACCTCCGTTGTTCGGAATGGCAATAGTTTGATAAAGCAAGGAATCACCGTTTGGCACCGGGATGCCGTTCGCGCCTAACTGAGCGGCGAAGCTGCCGCTATGGACCTGCTGTGTCGAAATGACAGGCGGAAAGATTCCGGCTGGGTGCCAGCAGGTCAGGGTGCCGCTTTCAAAGCCGCCGTCCGACAGGGTATTGGACATACAAGCCGGCGTTTGCGTGCCGAACCCCGTCAAGCTGGCGACCTGGGGGCTGGCGGGGCCGTTATCGGTGACCGTCAAGGCGCCGCTGCGGAGTCCGGTGCCGGTGGGTTGGAAGCGCACGTTGATGTTGCAACTGGCATTGGGGGCCAGCGACGTGCCACAGTCATTGGTCTGGCTATAGTCGCCGCTGGCGGCGATGCTGCTGATCGAAAGGCCGTCCAGCTGATGATTAGTCAGGGTGACTTGCTGGGCTGGGTTGAGGGTGCCGACAGTCTGCGGTCCAAAGCTGAGGCCCGCGGGATACAGTCCCACAAAGCTGGGGGTATTGCATTCGGGAAACTGGAAGTTGACGATGCGGGTATTCCAATTCCATGCGCCATTGGTCGCCAGGTATTCCGTCGTGAACCAGAAGGTACAGTCATCGACCGGATCGACGCTCATGGAACTGTAATCCCCCCAGCGGGTCAAGCCGTAGGTCTGCGAACCGTCGCCGATGATCACCGTGGTCTCGGCTTCCAGCGCGCCCGCTGGATCGGTGGGCAACCGTCCCGCAACCGCAATCGAGGGATACATCGAGCTGCTGGACACGCTGTAGCCCAGGGCAATGTCTTCGGCCTGGTCCATGGCAATACTCCCCATCCAGCGATAATTGGAATCGGGAGCATAGGTCCCTTGCTGGGCGATTACCGGGGTCCCATTGGGCGCCTGAATCTCATACCAACGCACTCCGCTGCCGCCGCTGACGGCCACGGACTGGTTGACCACCAGGGACTCGTGGCTGCCAAAGTTGCGATACGCCAGGCGATACATTAGGCGGTCGGCGAGCGAGTCCAGTTTGGTCGTGGTTCCCGGTTGCGGCACGCAGCCGGGGCCGCCTCCGCAAAGCGGCGTGAAGGCCGCCACGGGGATTACGGTTGGGCCGGTGAAGGTGGCATTGGCGGGATTGCTGAAATCCACGTGAAACTTGTACAGGTTGAGCGAGTTCGCGCCAAAGTTGAGCACATAGTTCGGCGAGCCCGGCGGCGGTGCGGTGGTGCCGTCGACATCGGCTGGCAGTAATCCTCCCACCATGGAACCCTGCTGAAAACAGATCTGCGTCGCTGCCTGTCCGCTCAACATCTGGGTGCGGTCATAGGCGCAAACCTCGGAGCCGAGGAAGCTCTGGCCAAGAAACATGTTGAAAGTTTCATAGTAGGCATCGGGCCAGACACCCATCTTGGGATAGTCGTCAAAATCGGAGTACTGGAAGGCATAGCGATACCACATGCCGGTGGCGTCAGGACCCATAGAAACGGCGACGCACTGCAGATACGGAGTGGTCGAAACCGAGAACTGGCTCATCACCCAGCGATTGGCCAGCTTGTCATACAACACGATGGGATCGCCATCGTTGTTGGCCTCACAACCGCCGCCAAATCCTGACCAGAGAATATTGCCGGGAACCGGACCGGCGACCAGACCTCCGTTGCTCTTGCTGAAAATGGCAAAATCCGTATTTACCCATTGCACGTATTGGGTGGCGCCCACGGCCCCATTGGTATCGGGAGGAGCATACTCCACGGTGAATCCATATCTCCCATTGCCCAGCCCTTCGAAGCTGTTGCTCATCAGAGGCGTGTAGCCGAACGTTCTCCACTGCCGCAGCGGATCTTCCGCCAGGGGTCGCAAGCCGTGCGGAAGCGGAACTGGGCGCACCGGTTCGGCTTCGTGCTGCTCCGGGGAGACGGGCGGAGCATGGCGGATGAGGTCGATCAGCGGCGGGGAAACGTCATGGTGAATGTCGCGTCGCACGGTGGTGGGACCGTGCGTAGCCTGGGCCCAGAGGCCCACGGGAACCATGCCCAAGACAACCAGCGACAACATGCAACGTCGGATAGCAACACGGCTGGCAACACGGTTGGCAACAAGCACGCTCTGGTCCCCCGAAGCACGACCTCGCATACGAGCACACCGGCGCGCCAGGCGCTTTGGCCCCTTTTAGCGAGCGCACTTATTGCTTCGGCAAGATGGCACAGCTTGATTAGAGAAGGCCGGAAAGGCTGCCGGGGGACAGAACACTTCTAAAAGGGACGCTCGAAATATGTCCAGCCTCGGACGCTATCACCTGTTCCTGGACACATTTCGCTTGCAGACCGGAGTCGCACAGGGCTATATCAGTTTTGATGATCGAACCTCTCCGCGCATCCGGTACTGGGGCGGTACAAAGCCGTCGCGCACGCTACCCGCCCAGAGTTGTTGCTGCGCTTTCGGTGTTCGTAGCCACTCTGTTGATCGTTGGCACATACTCCGTGTTCAGCCAGACCGTTGATGAAGGCGAACATCTTGCGGCTGGCATGGAGTGGCTGGACGGGGGCTCGTATACGTACCGTCCGATAAATCCGCCGCTCGCCCGGGTGGCGGTTGCGCTCGGCCCTTACCTTGCGGGCGCGCGCAGTCAGGGTAGAGCGAGCGTCTGGACCGAAGGCAATGTCCTCCTCGAATATCAGGGCCATTACCAACGAACACTGACCCTGGCTCGCCTGGGCATCCTGCCATTTTTCTGGTTGACATGTTTCGTTTTATGGCGCTTCATTGCTCGGCACTACGGGCCATGGCACGCTGCGCTGGCGATCCTGCTCTTTGCGTTTTGTCCGCCGGTGCTGGCGAATGCGTCGGTCGGCACAACTGACCTGCCATTTACCGCGATGTTCTTGTGCGCGGTCGTCGGTTTTTGGAATTTCTTGCGGCAGCCGAAGGCATCGTCCGCGCTTGTCTCCGGCTGTGTGATCGCTCTCGCTCTGTTGTGCAAGTTATCCGGGTTGCCCTATCTACTCGTGGTTTGTGGAGGGCTATACATTTTTCTACGCATTGAAAAGCGTGCCGCGCCATCCTGGAAGTATCTGGGTATAGCTGGCGTGGCGCTGGCACTCACGATTTGGGCGGAATATCGTTTCTCGATCGGCCCCATCCTCGATCCGGACCACGTGCGCGAGATCGAGATGGCCCATCTGCGCAAACTCCCTGACGGCCTCGCCAGGATCCTGTTCCGGCAAGGTGTTCCGGCACCGGAATTTTTCAAGGGTTTGGCCCAGACCCTTGTTCTTTTGCAGAAGAAACGCCCAGCTTATTTATTGGGACAAGTCTATCTGGGCGGGCGCTGGTACTTCTATCCGGTGGCCATTGCGGTCAAAACACCGATTCCTCTGCTGTTGTTGGCGGTCGTCGGAACCGTACGGGCGCTGATCCTGCCGAGAGTTCCAGCTTCGAGATTCGCGCTGCTCGGAGTTGCTGGTCCGCTGCTGGTCGCGATGATCGGCAGTGTAAATATGGGCCTGCGCCATGTCCTGGTGATCTATCCCTTTTTGGCCATGCTCGGGGCATACGGCTTTTTCTGGCTGTGGCAGATGGGTGGCAGCCGGGCGAGTATCGTTGCCTCCCGAGCCATCGTCGCGCTGTTGCTGGTCTGGACGGTCTTGACCTGTGTTCGCGCGACGCCGGATTTCATTCCCTACTTCAATGAGGCGGCCGCTCCGTACGGCAGCCGAATCCTGATCGACAGCGATTTCGATTGGGGCCAGGATCTGAAGCGTCTTGCTTCGGTGCTGCAGCAGAACCACGTCGATTTTATCTGGATTGCTTATGAAGGCACGGCCGACCTGACACTCCAGGGGCTGCCTCCCTCGCAGCCCCTGCTACCACGACAAAGGCCGGCGGGTTGGGTCGCCATCAGCGAGTTCTTGATCAGGACGGCGCCGCAGGATTTCGGCTGGCTGGAGAACTACAAACCCGAGCGGATCGCTGGCAAAACCATTCGGGTGTACCATTTCGAGGTTGCCCCTACGGACTGAGCCTAAGGGAGGCAGCGAATGTGAAATTGGTGCAGGCGGGGATGATCGCTTACCACAGGTCGCGATTACCGATAGTTATCTGAAGCGCCCGTTCGAGACGTGACCGTTACAATCATGCAGATTCGAGTTTGGATATGGTGCTGGTGATCGGCGGCGCAGGCTACATTGGCAGTTTCACATGCCATGAGTTGGCAGAGCGCGGACACAAGGTCATAGTGCTGGACGATCTGAGCAGCGGCCACGTGGAGGCGATTGACGCTCGATGGCTGGTGCGGGGTGATTTCGGCGATAGATCGCTGTTGCGAGCCGTCATCCGAGATTACGGAGTGGATGCGGTGATGCATTTTGCCGCCGCGACCGGGGAATTGCAGTCAACCAGGGACCCCACCGGATACTATCGGACCAACGTCATCAAGACATTGGAACTGCTCGCGACACTGCAGGAGTGTGGTGTGCAGCGTTTCGTGTTTTCGAGTTCGGGGGCGGTTTATGGAGATGCCCGATTCCCCATTGCGGAAAACGGAGCATTGCGACCGCGGAGCTGCTACGGGCACACGAAGCTGGCGGTAGAAAACGCCCTGGAAGATTACCGAGCCGCGCACGAGATGGGATACGCTGTGCTGCGCTACTTCAATGCAGCCGGAGCCAGCCCGGATGGACAACGCGGGGAAGACCATCGTCCAGAGACGCACCTGGTTCCTGCGCTCCTGGATGTGGCCATGGGCCGGCGCGAGGCCTTCGTGATCATGGGCGATGATTTTGAGACACCGGATGGAACGGCCGTGCGGGACTACGTGCATGTGGAAGACATCGCACAGGCGCACGTGCTGGCACTCGAGGGGTTGCAGCCGGGACAGTCGATCTGCTGTAACGTCGGCACCGGAAGGGGAACGTCGGTACGAGAGACGATCTCCGCAGTGGAACAGGTAACTGGGCTGCACCTTGCGACTCGCACCGGAAAACGACGTTCCGGCGACTGCGCTGTGCGGGTGGCCGATTCCAACAAGATACGGAGCTTGTTGGGTTGGTCGCCGCGCTATACCGACGTAGTGCCAATCGTACAAACCGCCTGGGCTTGGCACCGTTCGCATCCTCACGGATATTAGGCCCTGGACGAATAGATTCAAATGTTGATACCCGTTCGGGGCCTGCTCGCACCAAAACGTGAATTCATTCCTGCGTAGGTCTTGAGGTCCGACCTCCGCAGCGCCGACCTTTTGAAGGGCTGCCTATGAAAGATAATGCACCGGCTTTGAGGAGACTTGAGGCTCTGTGTTGGCACCGGCTGCCGGCGACGGAAGACGAAGCGCGACTGGATTGCGATGTAGCTCAGTCCATTACGAACCTGTTCCTCAAGCGCGGTGTACGGATGAAGGGACCGCTGCTCCCAGAACAGCAAAAATCCGAGATGCGTAAACGAGTGGCGGCGTCAACGAGTTTGGGAGAAGCGATTCCAGCAGTCGTGCAGTTCGGCGGCTCAAAAACCGCGCAATATTGCCCGTATCCAGATCCGGACCTCGCGGAGTGGATGGCTATGGAGCAACTGGCCAGAATTTGCGGTGAGGTGCAGCGCCTGTATCCCCCAGGCATCCAGGTGCAGTTGATTCTTGCCGATGAATTCTACGCCCACGTGTTCGGCGCCGATGAAACCATTGAGCCGTATTGCGGTGGGATGGAAGCGATGCTGGGTAGCATAGGTCTGGATTTCATCCGCCCTGTGCGCCTCCGCGATCTGGTACGGGCAGCCAATCCGGAAGCGATAGAATCGAGCTACCAGCGGAACCGCGAGATCCTGGAACGATATTGGCGCACGGGAGATCAAAGGGCGTGGGCTGACCTGGAGAATGCGGGATGGAAGGGAAAACTGCCCCTAGAGCAACGGGAGCACTATCTGGCGCGCGCGGGGCACGTACTCACTAAGAAACGGTTTGAGAAAGCCCGGCTGGACGTAGAGGCAGAGAGTGCGGTATTGCGGTTCTTAGCCTACGCATTGGTGATCGCCCAATACGATCTGGCCGGAAGGCGCAATCCGAGGATGCTGGACATCAGCTTTGTGCCGCGTAGCCCGGGCGAACCGCGCGACCTGTTCAAGAAATTCTATATTGCGCCGTGTCCGCCGGGCGGAAGTGGCAAGTCCGCGCCACCTTGGACGGCGCAGGGCATACTGTTGCTGCCCGACTTCCAGCCTTCGCTATGCACGGCGGCCGACATCGAAGACGGCAGGTACGTTCCAGTTCAAGAACTCACAATCGAAATCGACGGGTGTCGCCTGCGGGCGGATTTGTTTCAAAAAGCCGGCGAGAGCTGTTAACGGAATGGACGCGGACAGATGAGGCCGAGAAAGGCAGTGATTTTGGGCGGCGGACCGGCGGGATTGTATGCAGCATGGACCTTGCTCCAGCTCGGCTTCGAAACACATTTGATCGAACGTGAGCCTGTGATTGGAGGACTGTGCGCTAGCCTGCCGGCAGGTTTGAACTGTTACTCGCATGGAACACACGCTTTCCACGACGCAGATGCTAAGTTCTTGGAAGAATTTCGGAGCTTGACCGGGAACAACGCAATTGGCAAGAAACGACAGGTGCGGATACAACTGGGAGGACAGTTATATCCGTATCCACTTCGTGGCATCGATCTTTGGCGCAGTCTGCCGGTAGGGCTGGCTATGCGATGCCTTTGTGGATTTGGCGGCGCTCTGCTGGCTGCGCCTTTTCATCACGATCGACCGGGCAATGCCGAGGAAGCGATTGTGCGCCTGTACGGCCGCACTTTATACGAAGCCATGTTCGCTGATTACACGCAGCGGTTCTGGGGCATGCCGGTCAGGGAGATTTCTGCCGAATTCGTAGCCCAGCGGATGCCGCGGTTCAACCCGGCTGAGCGAGTTCGATCGCTGTTGGCGCGGCTTGGCTTGGGTGATCGGCAGTTGAATTCCCGGCGCACGGAATTAGGCGCTCCGGTAATGTACAGTACGCCTCGTGGAATGGGGGCAATGTTTGAAGTCCTGGCGGCGCGGATCGAAGCTGCTGGCGGACGAATTCAACTCAACGCGGAGGCCGTGCGGGTGTTGTGCGCGAACGGAAGCGCCCAGGCAGTAGTATGGAGGCGCGATGGCATTGAGAAGGAACAAGAGTGCGACTTGGTCGTCTCCACCATTCCAGTGCGCCAATTGGTGCAACGAATGGAGCCGGCACGTCCGAGCGCGGTGCTGGAAGCGGCTAGTGGCTTGCATTGGCTGGGAATGATAACGGTGGGACTGCTGGTGCGCAAAACGCAAGTGCTGGACGGGGCGGTTACGTATTTCCACGGCCGCTCGTTTCACCGCGTGTCCGAGCCGCGACAATCGGGTGTCGAGGTGTACCCCTCAGACTGCACGACGCTGCTTGCCGAGGTGACGTGTAAGACATCGGACAAGGCTTGGAGTCAACCGTCTGAACTGTGTGCGCAGGTAGTGCGCGACCTGAGGGCAGAGGGAGTTGTGCAGCCGGAAGACATAGTGGAGCAACACCTATTTCGGGCAGAAGATGCTTATCCGGCATATCTTATGGGGTTCGAACCCAAGCTAGCCGCAGTGCGGGCTGACCTGGGTACAATAAGAAACCTGGTTAGCACCGGTCGCCAAGGACGGTTTGATTTCATGACCGCTGCGACGGCAATGAAAATGGCGCGCGCGGATGTACTAGCCGGCCTCGCTCGACTGGATGCCTAATCCCGCCTTTTCGCAGATTTTCTGCTGCGTAGGCGTACGTATGGCATCTCTCCTAACATGAGGGCTGGCAAGAAATTCAGAGTGGAACTAACTGTAATTAAGTCAGAATGTTACAAATTGCTGGCGGAGAGGGGGGGATTCGAACCCCCGATACAGCTTTTGACCGTATAACGGTTTAGCAAATTCAACTCGCCCCGCTCCTGTTGCTAGGAATCAGTCGTTTAGGCGCAGCATAGGCCTTGCTGTTCGGGTGAAATTAGGTGCCTCGGCACCGATTTATGCACCCGAATATGCACCCAAAAATACCCTTTTCTAGCAACGGTCTAAATAACGGTTTCATGGCGCAAATCGCATGAGCGGACACTCCTCCTTCTGCGTGGCGCTCCCCTCTTCCTATCCGGTCGGAGGCGCCCTGGAAAGAAGCTCAGGCAACCGCTCACTCGGTTGAGGCTGTACCCGCACTCCATTTCCAACCTCGGATGACAGAATGGCGAGTTGACGATCTTCACCCGCATTCCGCCTACGTCCGACACCATCTTGGGGTCTCAGCCTCGAAATTATCCGCCCTGGTTGAGGTCGGGGATATTGCTTTTCGCGACCCGCTCATAATCACCAATGCCGGCACGATCATTGACGGTCATACTCGTTGGGCATTAGCTCGACGGCAAGGCCGAGTGATGCTCCCTTGTATCGAGTACGTCCTGAGCGAGGAGGAAGCTCTTCACTGGCTGATCCAGAGGCATGGCCGATCAGACCATCTCAATGCTTTTTGCCGGATCCTCCTCGCTTTGGAACTTGAGCCTTGGCTAACAGAACAGGCAGGGTCACATCAGCAGGCCGGGGGCCAGAGCAAGGGTTCGTCAAAATTGACAGAAGCTGACCGGCTCGACGTGAGGTCGAAGATTGGCGGGGTTGCCGGAGCGTCTACCGGAAATGTAACTGAGGTAAAGCAACTAATCGCGGCCGGAGATCCAGAGATCCTAGAGGCGCTGCGGAACGGGGAAGTAGCGATTCATCGAGCGTGGCTTTGGCGTGCGCTGCAGGCAGAGGAACGCCGCCAACTGTTGATGTCTTTTCGCGGCGAGAAGGGGGTGGGGAAGACAATACGAGGCCTCGTCAGAAAACTTGCCCTGCTCACTTTCCTCAGACAGGCGTTGAAGGCGGGAGTACTGAAGTCAGATTTACGGCCCGGCGCCTTCAGAGCGCTTCTAGCAGATCAATACAGGTGGTGGAGCGTTCATGTAGATTACTTTCAATCCGAGACTCACTTCTTGCGATATGCGGGGCGTTACGCTCGCCGCCTTCCGATCGCGCAGCATCGATTCGAAGAAGTCACCCCAACAAAGGTGCGTTTCTGGGTGAAAGATAAGAAACTCAAGCAATGGGCAATCTGTGAGCTCTCTCCTGCGGAGTTTGTCGCCCTACTGGCGGAACATGTGCCTGACCGCTACGGTCACACCCCTCGCTACTTCGGCCTGTTGGCGCCACAGTCAAAAGCTCGCAGCTCTGGGGCAATATTTCTGATCCTGGGACAGCAAAAGCGAACCCGGCCACGACGGTTAGGTTGGCGGCTTTCAGTAAGACGAGATTTCGGTATCGATCCGCTCCTTGACTCGAGCGGTCAGCCCCTGCGCTGGGTTGGCCGATTGAGTCCCCATAAGATCTCCGGTGTCGCCGGTTAGTGGAGGCACCACGACCCGCGGTTCACAATCTGTAAGCCCGCACGTTTTCTCGCCGTTCCCTGCCTCACTCATAGTCGCGATCGATCAGCCAATATGCGCAACGGTAGGAAAACCTATCGACTTCAGGCGGCTCCCCGCCAACTTGTTGGTCGACGACCCGAACTGATCGCCTTTCGACCCGGGGTATATAACTAAGAATCACCCTCGCTTGTCCACTTGATCCATAGAAATCAGATTTTGTTTTTCCTATACGTCAAGTGGAACGGAACACAAGGAAAGAATGATTACCGCAGTCCGAAGCACGTACATCAGGGAGTCTCCTTTAGCCGCAGGCCAACCATCATAGCTCGCCTTGCAGTCCAGGCCATTGTGTTTCGCTGCAACCGCTCCTGGAAAATGTGAGCGAGTTGGTCCCGCAGATCATGGCATCAAGTGGTCACCAACTCTTGTCCTTCATCCTTGTAATTCGGATTGTAGGAGATGTGGCGTGACGGAGGGCTGCTTGCGCCCGGATCTCCTCGAAGCCGGTTTCTCGCCCGCGAGAGGAAGCGCTGAGGGACACTTGGATTACTTCCGCATTGCCGACCACTCGTCCGGAACATAAAGAGAAGTTACTGCTAGTCAGCTGGTTTGATGCCAACGGCACCGTAGACATCGGCACTTTTGTAGAGCACCCCATTCTTCATCACCAGTCGACAGCGGCGAATGTCACTGATGTGTTCGGCTGGATTACCTTCCACAAGTAAGAAATCAGCGCGCTTGCCAGGTGCAATCGAACCAAGTTCGTTCTCCTGCTTCAGAAGCCGGGCGGCATTGAGAGTCGCTATCTGCAATGCTTTCGAGGGCGGGATTCCGGCCCTGACCTCGAGCTCTAGTTCGCGATGCAACATGATCCCAGCCGTCGCGTCTGTTCCGGCGAGAATGGGAATGCCGGCATCGTACATTCGCTTAGTCATTCGCAACATGGCGTCGTAGGAATCTCTATACAATTGGTCGTTCTGTTCCGTCACAGGAAGTCCACCCGTGTAGGCGCCACGCTGAACTTGTGCGGGTAGCCGGTTGAGCACGGGCGCGAAATCGGGAGACACCTTTCCTGGACGCCCTGTGAACATTCCTTCAAAGGTGGCCAACGTTACATCCACAGTCGTGTGATGCTTTTGGAGCAGTTCAATAAAATCATTTACCTCTTTTGACTGCAGATCGAGCTTCGCAGCATTGGCGCCCACGGCCGTGAAGCGCTCAGGAGTGCGCGTATCTTTCACTTGCGATGCCAGAAAGTTGAGGAAGATGAAGTTGATGTGTTGCACCTCGTCGGCGCCGTCTTCCACAAATTGGCTCGCAATCATGCCATTTGGAACATGGCCGCTCACCCGCAGCCCGCGTGCATGAGCGGTCTTCACAATCCCAGGAACAAGTTCAGGCTTAAGTGAGCTATAGACCTTGATCTGAACGTATCCAAGATCAGCGTAGCGGTTTACTGCCGCCTGTGCTTCCTCGACCGTATCCGCATACAAACCGGTGGGAGCCTGAAACGGACCGTGTCCATCGATAAATCCGGCCTTCCAGACCCGCGGACCGATGGCAGCACCACTGTCCCATTGGGTCTGGAGGTGTTTCAGTTCTTCGATGTCATTGCCCATATCGCGAACGTTGGTTACGCCGCTCGCAATGTTCAAGAGCCCATCCAGAGGCTGGGCGTGAACATGCATGTCAAAGAGACCAGGCAGCAATGTCTTGCCCTTCCCATCAATGTGCTGAGCATCTTTCGGAACAACGACAGCCGCAGATGGGCCTACCATCGTGATGCGTTGACCGTTGATGACAACCGTTTGATCTTCCCGAATCGCAGCTTGCTCCGAATCAAAAAGGCGGACATGCTCCACCGCAAGAGGATGATCCAGATGTTGAGCCAATTCGTGTGCCAGGCGGGCATTGCGGGTGTCTTCAGCCGCGCGGTCGAGGGCATAGAGCTGATCGTTCGTACCTTCCCAGCCCTCTCTCAGGATTGCGAACCACTTACCCGGAGACCCGAAAAAGTGCTGATCATCATCGAGCCAGACAGTTTGCGGTTCAAAGGAAAGTCCTGTGATCGCAAACTCGGTTACGTGCAACTTCCGTGTGTGATCTTCGAGGGTTACGTCCGTCAGCCGTTCCAATCGCGCCTCGCCCGCAGGGAGCAGTTTAACGGGAACATTCTTCGCCTTCAGGAGTGCACCCACAAGCAAAGCCGACTCCGCTGACGCGCCGTTGTTGCTGATGTAGAAACCCGCCGCATGAGCCTGTCCGCTTTCGGAGGTGCTCTTCCATACTGCAATCGCATCTTTCACCGCGAAGTGTTCGTCCACCGGAGCCTTCAGGTAGTCATTGCCGGTCAGGTCCGCGCGCAGTAGCAATCCATCCGCGGCAACTATGTAGTGGGCTGCGACCTTGGGACCGCGGCCACGATCGTTGAACTCGAACGTACAGTCGATGTGACCGCCCGGACTGTAGACGTCCACTTCACTTCCTGCCGTCCTGCCGTTACTTAGGATTGTGTAGCGGAGCGTTTGGGGGCTGGCAGCATCAGTTGCCCACAAATGAGTGGCGGCGAATAGAAGAGCGGAGAGCGATGCGAGACGAAACATTAACATGGCGCTGTATTATGCCATTGATCGGGTGCACCTGTTTAGAAGCGAACTCGAGATCCGCTTGGTCACGTTGGTAATTGTGCCTGGATTACGGGCAACTCTGAAGTTATGGGCCAGGACGGACTCACGTCCACGCCGGCCAGAAGTCGGCTTCTAGTCCATCACGTTACTCGGAAGATCCCGCTGCGGCACATGTCCCCGAAGCCGGTTTCTGGCCAATGTGCCAGGCGAATGCTGCCTCGGAACATTATGTCCGGTTCAGTTAGGTTACGACATGGGCTCCCTTGAGAAGAGCGGCAACTCAGTGGAACAGAAAGCCACTAATCTGGGACCCTTTTCATGATTGGTTGTGACGGGATACCGTCATGCTGACCTGTTATCAACATCTATGTTGAAGACGCCCGTAAGCGTATGTTTCCAAAGCTCATTTGGCAACAGGACGACTTATGGGTACGGTGGGGACTTCTCCCAATTCCGGTCCGTAATTGCTCCGGGTTCTGCAAGAGCCGGCATTACTTCGGGGGCGCAGGTGCGTTAAGAAAACTTACCAGATTTCCAATGTCGGTGGCCTTCAGAGTCGGCCAGGGTATGCCCAATTCCTCAGCCCGATCAATCATGCGGGGGCCATGCCGCCAGAGCGCGGCGGTGAAGGAAACGGTGGTAAAAGCTTCGGTGTTCGATCTGAGCCCGGGACCAATCTTTGTGCCTTCCGCCATATGGCCATGGCAAGCAGCACAACCGCGCTCGGAAAAAACGCGCTCTCCGACCAAGGGGGATCCGGTGGGCTCGAAGTAGCGCAGGCTCGCGAGAAACGTCACCAAATCCGTCATCTCATTGCCCTGAAGAACGGGAGGAGGAATCCCGTTTTTGCGGCCCTGACGAAGCATCGCTGGTGCATGGTTCCACAGAACACTGGCAAACTGCCCGGTTGTGAGTGGAAGATCACGCTCTGGTCCCAGTTCCGGACCCACGCTACCACCCTGGCCGCGTACCGAATGGCACTGTATGCATCGGCTCTGAAACACACCCCAACCCCGCTCTGCATTGCCGGATACTTGGCGTGCCTGGGTCGCGGGCTGGGGAGCGCTCACGTTTACGTACGCGATCAGATCGTTCATCTCATTACCGGTGAACTGGGGCCATTGTCCTAGGGTGCTGGCAATAGGAGTGATCATCGACCCGGCGTGGTTAAGCATGGCGCGGGTCCAGGCGTTGGAGTCGCCGCCGGCGGTGATCCCCGACAACTCGGGCGCCTTTTTGCCGCCCGTCCCGCCCACCGAATGGCAGCGGACACAGCCCTTCTCGTTGAATACCCGCTGGCCAGCGCCTGGGTCTCCGGCGCGATCAATGCTGCTCGCCTGGTACAAGTACGCAAGGATGTCCGCCATTTCTTGCGAGTTCAACTGCGGATAAGGCTCGTTCTTTTGGCGGATCTGCCGCCACATGCCGGGTCCATGGTTCCACAATACCGTCACCAGCCAGCCCATGGCGGGAGTACCAGGGTGCTTTGCGGAGAGATCCGGGGCAACGCGCCCCCCTGATCCATTGATGGAATGGCAAATGCCGCATTGCTTGTCACCAAAAAACAGCGCGGCGCCCTTCTCGGGTTCACCGATGATGTAGAGTGCGCGGCGGGTAGTGGTCGGCCGGCGCACCTGCATAAACACGGCCACCATTAAGGCCACGGGAATCAGTGCTGCGGGGATCCAGAAGAGAAGTTCTTTGCGTCGATTTAGCATTGTCATACACAACACTCCTCTCGCACGCTCAGCCCTGAAATTGAGAACTTACCGTGGTTCAGGCCGGCCCACTGGGCGGTCAAGGACTGGCGAACCGCAGAGTGGAGCGCCTCACTTCTGTTCCAAGCTCCTGATATAGAACCCCAGCCCCACCAGCGTGAGGGCGATCATCACCAGCGATAGCCCGAGCCCGACACGCCGGAATTTCCATTCCTGCATCGCCTTTTCTCCAGCCGCGTGCGTCAGCTTTGTGGTTGCAAGTCCGCCATCGGTATCCCGCTTCAACTCGCTGTCGCGGAAGGCGTGCACGGCGACCCGCGCCTTCAACAGTGCATCGCGCGCTTGGGTCTGCTGCAGCTTGGGCTGGCTGACTTCCATGCCCTGCCGTTCGGCCCGGCCGAGTAATTCGTCGGAGGCAGCAATCGCCGATGCCAGGTTCGTCAGTTGAGCATGCATAGCTTCCGCTTGCATGGAGCCGGAATCTCCCGCGGTGTGACAGTTCATGCACACGGCTTTGGGGCCGGCGCCGATCATTTCGTCAGTGGGAGCCTTGATTGCGTGATTACTGTGGCAGGTGACACAACCCGGAAATCCCATCGCGGCGAACGCGTCCTTGTGCGGGCTGGTCTGGAACAACTGAGCCTGGAAGACGTGGCAATTTGAGCAGACATTGGTGACGTTGGCGACTCCCGGGGGTGTGGCTCCGTGGTTGCCATGGCAGGTAGTGCAAGTGGGCGCGCTCAGGTCGCCTCGTACCACCATGGCCTCATGGTGCACACTCTGCTCGTAATTTGCGAACTGGTCGGTCTTGATGCCGTAGGGCTTCATGTACTCGGCATCGGCATGACAACGCGAGCACGTGGTGGCGATGTTGATAGGATGCACCTTCGAGCGCGGATCGGACGGGGCGCGCAAGTCATGCACGCCGTGGCAATCGGTGCACACCGCGACCTTATTGTCACCCTTGGCCCACTTCATTCCGTGCACGCTGGTCTTGTACTGCTGGAACTGATCGACGCGCAGGCTGGGGTTGTACTTCTTCATCATCTCGGCGTCGGCGTGACACGAGGCGCAAAGTTCGGGAGTCTGCTTGCGCTCGATCTTGCCCTTCCATCCGGCCGCCCGGCTCATCGCCTTTTCCGGATCATCACTGCTGGCGTCGCCGCCATGGCACGCCGCGCAGGTAAGCCCCTTCTGGGCGTGGATGTTCTGGCCGTAAGTCTCCACGCTGACACCCAGCGGCTCCGGCAAATTGGAATGGCAATCGAGACAGGAGTTCTTCGTCTGGGCGAAAGCTATCAGCCCGCTGCAAATTAGCCACGCAGCAACCACGATAGCCACAACGATTGTGGCCCCTCGCCTGCATGGCGCCGAATCGCGAACCTTAATCATGCAGCCTCACTTTGCCACCCAGCCGTCGACAGTCATAACCGCCATGTAACCGAGAAAGACACAAGCCAACCCGGTGATCCAACGCCGTGTCTTAAAAGGCTTTTCACGGTCGAGGAACGGCAGCAGCAGAGCCACGGCTCCGACCACTCCGAACGCCAGAATGCCCAACATCTCGCCGTCCATGCCGAGGACCTTCGCAGGAATTACCTTTAGCGTCTGGAACATGAAAAGGAAGTACCACTCTGGCTTGATGCCCGCCGGAGCTGAGGCAAACGGGTCGGCCTTCACCCCGAGGCCCCACGGAAACAGCGCCGCCAGGGCGCCGAGAAGCCCCAATGCGACGTACCAAGCCATCAATTCCCGCAGCACGAAGTTGGGGAAGAAGCGGATTTCCTTCCGGTCTTCAGGAATGGCCTGCCACTTCGCTTCCACCCCGGGCGGCACGCTCATGCCGAACCATTGAATCAGTGCCAGATGCACGCCGATCAAAACGGTCGCCAGTGCCGGCAAGATCGCGATGTGAAACCCGTAGAGCCGCGTCAGCGTGCTACCGGTAATGTCTTCACCTCCGCGGAGGAAGAGCAGAACGGGACGCCCTATGATCGGGATTTGCGCGGGTATCTCGGTGCCCACCTTGGTCGCGAAATACGACAGCGTGTTCCATGGCAACAGGTATCCACTGAAGCCGAAACCAAGCATCAGGAACAGCAGAAGTACGCCGCTCACCCACGTCAGCTCGCGCGGCTTGCGGTAAGACCGCAGAAACAGAACGCTGAAAAGGTGGGCGAACGCCATGAACACCAACAGGTTCGCCGACCACGAGTGCACCGACCGGATAAGCCATCCGAACTGCACCTGGGTCATGATGAACTGCACGCTCTCGAAGGCTTCGTCGGCCCCAGGGCGGTAATACAGCAATAACAAAGCACCGGTGAGGACCTGCACCCCAAATAGGAACAGCGTCATGCCGCCCAGAAAGTACCAGTACGAGTAACGGTGTACCGGGACCTTCTTTTTTTGCGCCAGTGCCTTGAGGTCGTCCAGAGGGAACCGTTCGTCGAACCATGCGCGAACGCTTGCAACCGGGCCCGCCATCAAGCCTCCTGCTTGCGCCGCACAAAGATTTCGTCGCCGCGGACTTGCACCTCGAACGCCTCCAGCGGACGCGGTGGCGGCCCCGAGATGTTGCGGCCGTTCAGGTCGTACATGCCGTTGTGGCAGGCGCACCAGATCTCGCGCAGATCGGGACGATACTGCACCGTGCAGCCCAGGTGGGTGCAGGTCGCCGACATGGCGCGATATTCGCCCGCGCTCGTCTCCACCAGCAACCCGGGACGGGTGCCGAAGCGAAACGTCTTCGCGGTGTTGGGCTTCATCTCCGAAAGACGTGCCGCAAGAACGGCGTCGCCACCCAGATCGGGAAGCTTTGGTGGGACCAGATAGCGCAGAACAGGGTAGAGGAACGAGGCTGCCGAGGCCAGCAGGCCAGTTCCCAGCAGAATGTTGACAAAACGGCGGCGCGGCAAGTCCGCAGGTGCAAGCTTGGCCGCTGCGCTGGTATCGGGTGCCGACGACATCGAAAGCCTACCCCCTATTTGCCGAGCTCACGTACGTACTTCACCAGTCCGCCCACCTGTTCAGGTGTAAGCGTCTTGTAGGCTGGCATCTTGCCTTTGCCGTTGGTGATGGAGTTCTTCAGATCGGCGTCTGACTGCTTCTGAATATCAGGCGATTTGTAGCTCTTGACGCCGAGCTTCTGCCCCATGGCGCTTCCCGTGCCGTCCGGCCCGTGACACATGGCGCATTTGGACTTGAAGAGAGCCGCGCTATCGGAATCCGCGAAACAATTGACTGAGACGATAAAGGCGACGAGCAATAACCAAGGCAACATCCGTTTCATTTAAACCCCTCCCTAGGTACACTGATTTGCGACTGATCAAGGCAGTTCCCCTGCCGCATCCAGGAGAACGCTGGCAGCACCTTCGAACGAACGTTCATCTCGGTTGAAGGTGGCAGGAAGTTAACATTCGCGGTTCACGCCCCGCTGTGATGCTAATCACCAGCAGCTGTGATTGTGCTTCGCCAGGATAAACTCGCGTCGTGATCGGTCCGCACGGCACACGCACCAATATCAGCGGGCGAGTTGACGTCCATCGCCATTCATTTCTTTTCCTGGACGGGGGAGCTGTTCAAGAAAGCCAACAAGTGGCTCAGGTCACCCTCATTCAAAGTGGGCCATCCCAGACCCAGCTCTTCGGCTTTCGCGTACATGCGCGGCCCGTGAGACCAAAGAGCCAGGGCGAAGTTCACCGGGGTATAGACCTTGCCGGGCTTCCTTAGGTTAGGGCCGATGCTTCCCCCACGCGCGTCGCTTCCATGACACTGGCTGCACTTGCGTTCGCTGAATAGCTCTTGTCCGACGATGGGTGAGCCTCCCAGATCGAAATAGCGCACGCTATAAAGAAATGCGATCAGATCGGCCATCTCCGCTCCCTCAAAAGTGGGGCGCTCGATGCCCTTTGCCTTCATAGCTGCCCACATCTCCGGAGAGTGATTCCACATCAGGCCTGCCGTCTGGGTCAGGGTGCGAGGTAACGGGCGATCCGATCCGAGGTCGGGGCCTACGGTTCCGCCTTCGCCGCGGATGGCATGACAGGAGATGCATCCCTTTTCGCGAAATAATGCCCAACCTCGGCGCGGGTTCGCTGGAAGTAAGTCCGATTCCCGCTCGGGCCCCCCTCGCGCGTAGCGCACAAAGGCCAACAAATCGTTCATCTGCTCTCCCTCAAATTGGGGCCAAGCCATGTTGAGTTCGTGCATATGGGCTTGCATCGCCGGGGCATGGTTCCACATGGTTTGCGACCAAAAAATTGGCGTAACCACAGGACCGATTTCGCTCAGATTGGGCCCGATGCTGCCTCCCGCGTTTTCACCGATCGAATGGCAGCGGATGCACCCTTTCTGTGTGAATAGGAGCTCTCCGTGGGCCCGGTTTCCCGACTCGTCGTCGTAGCAGGTGACATAAAGGTAGGCAAATAGGTTGGCCATCTCTTCGGGAGTAAACTGGGGGAAAGTCACGCTGCTGATCTTTAGTTGTTTCCACATGCGTGGCGCGTGATTCCACATCTGGGTAACCAACTCGTTCATGCTGGATCCTGCCGCCCCCTGCAAACCCAGATCGGGAGCTAGCTTGGCGCCAGCGCCGAGAACGGAATGGCACCCGCTGCACCCCTTTTGCTGGAAGGTTTGTGCACCCATGCGTGGGTCGCCGACCAGAAAGGTGTTCCATCGTTCGGATGAACCGCGCCGCTGCCAGACGAGGATGCCGCACAGAAAGAGCAGAGCTACCGTAGTTGCAACCATCAATATTATTTTCTGCCGCCTGGAACTCATGTTTTCCCTCGATCGCGGTGGTTCTTCTTGGCCCCTGCGCCGGGTGCGTGTCGGGCTCCGGCCGGTTCGTCACCCATTGCCGTTACCGCCTCTATCTAGTGCGAAGGCAATAAGCTCAATGCACTTTGCAACGGAAGCGCGTAGCCGCATAGGCCAGCCCGCACACATGGCTAGCCGTAATGCGTTGGAATGTTGTCAGCCCGCTTCGGCCATCTGACGGCAGCGTTTCGCCAGGGCCGACTGGATGAAGGTCGCTTCGTGTCCCAGCATGTCGGTGGCTTCGCGGCAGAGGTCGAGGCGCTCGCGCATGAGCTGCAGAAATTCTTCCCGCGGCAGGTGAACTATGTCGGACTCGACCACTGTCACCGCGGTCAGGCTGTACGGACGTCCGGTGAACGTGGCGGGCAATCCCAGCAGCGAGCTGCCGACAAAAACTCTGTCCAGCTCGGGCAGGTTGCGCACGCCCATCAGCACCTTGCCCTTGAGCACAAGGAACACCCCCGCGGTTTCCCCGTCTTCACGAAAGAGAACATGCACCGGCGGAAGCTCTCGCTTTCGACCCGCTGATTCCAGGCCGGCTTTCAATTCGTCAGACACCTTCAGAATATTGCTTTTCACACCCACACTTTTCATTCAGGACTTATGCCACAACGGCGAACAATACTTCTGTGACTCCAATCACCAATAGCTGTGAGGTCGTAAATTGGAGACCTATACGCAATCGATAGCTCCTGCATGACGGGCAAACTCGAGGTTGAGTCATTCTTCAGTGATTTGCGATGTGTCCCATGACTGCGAAGACCATAGCACGGGTGCGACCCGTTGTTGTTGCAGTCGGTGCGGCCTTGTCGGCGTTGGCCGTCTGCCACAAGGTGTTCCTCTGGGCAATTTATCAAGTGCTGGGAATGGCAGCACGACGGACGCAGAATGAAGTTTACCTTCTGGGCTGACGAACGAGCATTGTCACTGGCCCTTCCTATCTGCGGAGGCGTGTTCCTCTTCACTCTTAGATACCTCCACAGGCGGTACAGGTCGTAAATGTTGATATATCGCCATGTCTCACGCAATCCGCGCCGAGGCGGGGTTTTGGTGCAGACTGCGGCCCAAACGCATATAAGTCTCTGAATGCTAATCGGAGGAGAAGGCCATGTGTGCGTCACCTCACTCCGCGGTGAGCGCGTCGACTTCCTTTCTGCGCCGTCCTTACCCTGGTGAGGTTTTAAGAAAACGTACCTACCATCCCACTTAACGATTCCACTGCAGTGCATAGATTTGCGCCACGCCCGTGTGGCTCATAATCGTTGGCTGTCCTTCAGGGGTCAGGCTCACGAACGAATCCAGGGCTCGCGTATCAATGCCTTCCAGACCGGTGACCTTTTCCCAGTTTCCAGCGGGGACCGTCAACCGGTAAATCCCGTTTTGCTCCAGGACCATCGCCATATAGAGCGACTTGCTGTCGCCTGACCAGATCCAGTAACCCCAGGCAGCGTCGAACCGAATCAGTTCCTTCCACGTCTTAGTTTCCGCCGTGTACAACATCATTCGTGAAGGATTCTGCGCGATGGCCACCATAAACCTTCCGTCAGGCGACCACGACGGTACGTAATAACCTTGGGATTCCGGCATCGGCGAGAGCTTGCCACTGGCCAGATCTAAAACATGTATTCCTTTCAGTGGCTCGTCTGTAAAATTGCAGTAGCTGAACGCTATTGACTTTCCGTCATCGGACCACGTCGGCGCCACCGCGTATTCACCGGCTTGAGTCAATTTCTCCGGAGCGCCGCCGTCGGCTGAGACCATGTATAAGTTCTGCCAATCGGAGTACACCAGCGACTTCCCGTCCGGCGACCATTGCTGCATTACCGCGTAGGAATGTGTCAGCCGCAACTGGTCGCTCCCGTCCAGACGACTCTTCCAGAGATACCCGGTCGGATATTCCGTGTACGCCATCCACTGCCGATCGGGCGATAGTACGAATTCAAGTGCGGACAGGCCATCGCGAAACGGCACAAGCTTTTTCGCGTTCGGGTCGTAGGCTTGCATCGCGCCTTGGTCCATTCGTCCCAGCACGAAGAGAGTTTCGCCTTCATACGCCGGCACCGAGGCTTGTATGTCCACTTGGTTTCCGGTGATACGCATCACCTTCGGAGCCCTCCAGAACTCAAACCACCGGCGTGGAACCAGTTCGTAGACGTTCGCGCGGCCGTCCCGGTCTGACGTAAATATGAAGTGCTGTCCATCGGAGCTCCACCGTCCAGACCATTGACTCTGGTTCTCAGGAGAGTTGGGCAGCAGAGGATGCGCGTTGCCTCCGTCAGCGTCCAGACTCCACAGCCTTCGTTGCGAGCGCCCCGCTGCGCTTACCGTTGCTGTCACTTTCCGCCCATCTGGAAAAAAGTAGAATTCTTCCACGAATCCGGGCGCATCCCAGAGCTTTCTTATATTTTCTCCGTCCAGATCGCAGCGATAGATTGTCCGCTGATCCGCATACATGATCGAATTCTGATCGGGAAACCACTGCGCAGCTTGCGCCACAGAATGGCCCAATCTTCGAGGTGTGCCCCCCAGCGCGGAAACCACCCACAGCGAGCCGCCCCCGACTTCGTTGTTAGGATCTGGCTTCCATGCCAGCACTCTGGACGAATCCCGTGAGATGTCCAGCAACACCATTCCCGGTTCGAGCGCACGCATGGGAGCGATGATTCCGCCGCTTACTGCCATTTCGGAGGGCTCGCCACGACTCTCAAAATAGAGCCGCGATCCGTCCGTAACGAGCGGCCCGTTCTTAGGCTCTGCGGAGAATGTAATCTGTTTCGAATCGAGCGGACCAGGCAGCGGGGTTGGCGTCATCCACATCGCAATTGCAGCCCCCAAGGCGGCAAGGGCGACTGCCTCGTAGCGTGCTGCGGTACGGCGTACTCGGAAGTTATTCCGCCAGTAAGGTGTCTCGCTCGGCGTCGAGTCGCAGTTCTGTAGAGTTGTCCCGGAGTCCTGTTGTCGGAAGTTAGCTGGATCCGCGTAGCTGAGCGCACAGCCGCACGAATAATGGGCGGAGCAAAAATGAACATTAGCGCTCGTGCGAGTTCGCTTATTTCGGCCTGACCCGGCCAAATGCTGGTTCCGTTTGCGAGCTGGCTATGAGGCCCGCCGTAAGCCCGAGAACTGTTGAAGAGATGCTATGGCCAAACGGCTGGGATAGAGCATGACGGACCGATACACCCCAATCCAGTCGCGCACTGAAAGGGGCCAGCCGACGCTGGTTAAGCCCTCGAGCCAGCGTTGCAGCAGGCGTTGCAGCAGTACGAGTTCAATACTGTTGCTCGGACCTGCAATGTCGTGCAGAATGCCGTCCAGCGTGAACAGCACCTTACGCAGCATGATCAGTTGATTGGGCAGGCGGACGCCTTGCCACGCAATTCGTTCCAACAGGTCTACGATATCTACCGCCCTCGGTATCCAGACTAGCGGCTGTTCACTAAAGAAGTCGGTTACCTGTTTCCGGATTACCCTCACTTTGTCGGCGCCGCGCTTTTTTCCTCCCATGCTGAGGGAGTGGATGGCGCTGCAAACTCCCTCCGAATCGCGCAGGAGGACCATCAAGAACAGTAAAGCAAAACGCCGTCGGTGCTCCTCGCTCACATGGCCGGTCAGGGCCCAATCGAGAAGCGTTAGGATCCTAGTCCGCTTGTTGTACAGAAGATTGCCGGCATGCGGGTCTGCATGGAACATGCCATTCGTCCCGGGCGTAAGCAGCGGAACGGCAATCACTGAGTCGATGAGCTGCTCAGCAGTGCGTCGCCGGCCCCAGCTCGGCATGCTGGTCACCGCCTGCGTGATCTTCTGCCCATGTTCCTCGGTCATGGCAGTTATCGTGTCCGTACACAATGGAAGAATCACGCGAGGTATGTGGATGTACGCCAGCGAGCGGTAAGCGCGCGAGGCCTTCTGCAGGTTTGCCTGCTCGCGAACGAATTCCACTTCGTGCTGCAGCAAGCGACGGACGTCGTCAAACGTTTCCGAGAGAACGTGCTCAGCGAAGCCATATTCCTGGTGCGTCGAGCCAAGGTGCGCCGCCAGGCGTGCAAGCAGCTCCATGTCTTCGGCAAAATACGCCGAAATATAAGGCTTCATCACCTTAAACACACCGTGCTCCCGCTGCCGCCGTTCCGGGTTGTACCAGGTAAATCGAACTACCGCGCTAACGCTCGCTTCCGAGAAGATTTTGTCTTTAATATCGACTCTGTACTGCTCGATCCTCGGGCCTAAGTTCTGCACGATGATGGCCCGGATCTCCTCGACCGTTACATCGCGTATCCCGTTTTCCAGTTGTGTGAGTGCTCGTCGCAAACGCGGATGTAAGTGGCGATTCCTGGCGATCACCTGCCCGAGCTTTTGCAATCCTGGTACTTTTGCGATCAACCGGAGAAGACGCTTCTCGGGAGTTGTATTCGCTGGAAGCTCGATCTGTTCGACTAGCTTAGGCGCGAGCCGCGGGGTCGAGAGATGCGAGCCAAAGTACAACATGGCTTCGCGCACCACCGGCCGCCACTCTGCATACCGCTCCGGGACCAGGTACCTGACAGATAGGGCCTCAACGATCCACTGGCTCGCCTCCTCTCGAAAGTTCTTCCCTTCCTCGCTGTCGAGGATCGTGGCCAGCGCACTCGTCCGGGCAGCCGTGGGCAACTGCAAGAAAACTGCCACTCGTGGATCACTCAATGACTTGTGGATCAGGTGATCGAGCATAGAACACTTCCGGCCGTCGCGACTGCGGTGAGCGCTAAGGAGGGTCGATCCTTGGTTCATGCAAATAGCATCCCCCAGTTCGTATGCCTTTGTCAGTGATGAGGTGTGAAGCAACGAAAATAGCGCTAGGCCCCTCACGATTGTCTCCTGCTGTTATGTCACGCCAGAGACACGCGCTGACAGACAAGAATCCTCAATCTATGAAGCTGTTGAACAGTAACTCCCGAAAAGTCCTCTTCTGGTCCATCACGGTATTCGGGAGATCCTGCTGCGGCACATGTCCCCGAAGCCAGTTTCGGGCCAATGTTACAAGCGAATGCTTCGCTGACAGTGCGTCCGATTCAGATAGGTTACGAGATGGCCTGATAACAGAAATTATCGGTATTGCTCATCATGTGCATGAAAAGACAGTAGAATGACGCCGTGAAGATACTGCTTCATTTCTTGCTGGCAATGGGGCTGGCGATTGACGCAGCGGCGGCAATCGCGGCTTGTTCCCCGATACCGGGCGCAGATCAAGTATGGTCTAAAGCGTCCGTGCATTGGGTGTTCGTCGGAGAGCTGCACGGGTCGAATGAAACTCCTGCTGCTTTTGGTGACCTTGTCTGCGACGTCCTTGCCAGAGGGAAGCGCGTCACCGTCGCGTTAGAGCGTCCAACGAGCGAGCAGGCAGCTCTGGATGGCATTCTCACCGCCAAGGACCTTTCGGCTGCAAAGACGGTGCTCCTTCAGCAGCCCAAATGGAAAGATGGTATGGATGGCAGAGCGAGCGAGGCGATGCTACACCTTTTTATCTCCATGCGTGAGCTTCGCAAGTCCTATCCCGACTTAGCAATTGTTGCGTTCGATGCGCCCTACACCGGAACCGCGGACGGCGCGCGAGATGGAGCGATGGGACGCTTCCTGCTTGCGGTGGGAAAAACAAAACCGAAAGACCTGATCCTCATCCTTGTGGGCAATGCTCATGCGATGCACGCGCCGGAATTTGGCTACGATCCGGCCGCCATGTATCTTCCTTCCAAAGAAATTCTGAGCCTAGAGGTGACAGATAGAGGCGGGGAATCATGGTACGACTCCGATGACGGCTGCGGCCCGACAAAGGGCGGAGTTGAGGATAAGGGCGCAACAAAAGGCCGTGGGATATTTCTCGATCCAAAGCTTGCGCCTTACGGCAAGGTCGATGGCGTCCTCTCGCTCGGCGTCGCGTTGACCTCTTCCGCCCCGGCAGCGGGAGAGCCCACTCCTCTTCCAGATTGCCGAACCAAGTTCCTTTCTAAGCACCGGCCCGGTACACACCATCGCTGACGGTTGCGATTTGCAGCTTTCCTATCTAGGGTCTTTACTGCTACAAGAGCGCGTTACTGTCGAAACATCCCCATTTCACAAGTAATCCGGGCTGGCGCAGCCGATTTCCCGGTTACTACGAGATCGCCTGTTCGCGACATCTATCCGTGGAAAGCCCGACTTCTGGTTTGCCCGTGACTTGATCACAAACCACCCAGGTGACCGATCGAACCGCAGGCCTGGTCTCTCGATCCAGGTGGCAGCACGGAGGTTTGCCTTCCTCAGCTCCGGATCGTTGAGCATCGGCGACAGCAGCGTCGCGTCCGCTCTCGAATTATCGAAAAACTTTCAGCCTAAACGAACACGACTGTCTTGTTCTTGTAGACCAGGATGCGGTTTTCCAGATGCCAGCGCACGGCACGCGAGAGCACGACTTTCTCCAAGTCACGGCCTTTGCACAACATGTCCTCGACAGTGTCGCGATGGGAAACGCGCGGTCGTCGCTGTGCAAGACGCTACCGTTGTGTGCAATCAGGAACTGGGAGATTGCCGCCACCGCACCTTTGCGTGCGAAGCGCATAGGAGTACTCAGGAGCAAGACGGCGGTGTGCTTCATTTTCCGCCCATCATAAAGCACGGGATTGGCACGGGCCAAACCGCGGCACGTTCAGCGCCAAGCCTGGCTCGCCGGGTTCTATGTGAAACGGACTTGTGGCAAGCAAAAAAATGTTCTGGGCGGATGGTCGGCTATGCGGAAACTGGCCTGTCCCTGCTATTCCGGGGTGGTTGTTGAAACATCCCCATCTGGTAGGTAATCCCGGCTGGTCGCCCCTTCGGATAGGCTACGAAATGCCTCCCTTGAAAAGGGCCGCAAGTTGTTGGAATAGAACGGGCCAACCTCGGCCTCTTTTCATGCTTGATGGTGACGGGCACCGTCATGCTGGCCCTGTTCGCAACAGCTGTCCTGTCTGACGGGTGGCTGGTGATACCACGCAACGTCTCCTCTACAGCGTCGCGTGCGCGGACGCCGCCCGGTCATTGAACGTCTTGTAGAAAG
>PMAT01000098.1 GCA_003152695.1 Acidobacteriaceae bacterium | reverse complement strand
GCTACTTCGCGCCAGCGGGCCAAGGTGGACTGTCGCTGTATGCGGTGGCGCCTTGCCGGGTCATCGACACGCGCCACGTGGGCAGCGGTCAGCCCTTCAGCGGGATCCTGAGTCCTCCGGTGGACGTGACTGACAGTTTTTGCGGACCACCGGCCACGGCGCAGGCGTATGTGTTCAACGCGACAGTCATTCCGCCGGGAAGCTTGGGCTACCTGACGCTGTGGCCTGACGGCGAGAACCAGCCGGTGGTTTCGACGCTGAACGCAGCAGACGGATCGATCACCAACAACATGGCGATCGTGCCCACCAACAACGGAAAGGTCGATGCCTTCGCGAATGGGCTCACGCAACTGATTCTCGACATCTCCAGCTACTTCGCGCCATAGCGGATGGCCTGACGATGAGCGGACAATAGTTCTTGATCCGTCGAGCATGGTTCGCGGCGCCGTGGAATGCTCATTGAGCAGTGCCCTTGCCTGCATTGACCAGAACAGCGCGGGCAGACTCGGCGTCAAATCGATCCCTGCCACACTGGGACAGGTTAGACTGGCAGAAGAGAACAGGAATGTCTTCCTCATCCACCAGAAAACACGCGGGCACTGGCGCAGCGAGTGACCAGCGCACGGTCCCCGAGCCTTCGTTCTCGGAGCGAGCGCGCACTTTGGTGTACTTGGGCCGCATCGGTAGCCTTTCGACCCTTTCGCGCAAACAACCGGGGTTCCCCTTCGGATCAGTGATGCCTTACGGGCTGGACGACCACGGGCGTCCCATCTTCCTCATCAGCACCATGGCCATGCATACTCAAAACTTGCAAGCGGATTCGCGCGCCAGCCTGCTCGTGACGCAGCCTGACGCCAGCGGCGACCCGCTAGGCGCGTCGAGGGTCACGGTGATGGGGAATGTTCGGGCAATTTCGGAACTGGAGGTGGCGCAGCCGCGGAAGCTCTACCTGGAGCGCTACGCCAACAGCAGGTACTGGGTGGACTTTGAAGATTTTTCCTTTTACCGAATGGACGTGGTGGACGTTTATTACGTGGGCGGCTTCGGGGTGATGGGATGGGTGGCGGCCTTAGACTACTCCCAGGCGCAATCCGATCCGCTGGTCGAGGACAAGCGCGACATCATGCAGCACATGAATGCCGACCACAAGGATGCGCTCATCCTGCTGGCGAAACAGTTTGCTGGCATTGAGGCGCAGGAGGCGGAGATGACCTCGGTCGATCGCCTCGGCTTCCACCTGCGCCTGAAAACCCAGGACGGCGTGAAAGGAGCGCGCATCGGCTTCTTACGAGAAGTTACGAATCCCAGGCAGACCAGAGAAGTGTTTGTCGAGATGGTGAAGCAGGCGCGTTAAGAGTAAATCGCCCCGTCGCTGTTTCAATATCCACGCGCTTGAGCGCCAACGCGACCAGCGTAAACTGTGGACGTGGAACATCGCGTTGCGTTACCCCAAGCCGGAGGCATCATCGTGGCGTGGCAGTGTTCCGGCTGCGGTGAGATATTTCTGGAACCCGCAATGGGAAGCACGCCCGGAGAAAAGGGAACAATTCTAATCGACGAATTTGTACTTCAATGCCTGCTCACCGACTAGCGTTAATATTCCCTTAATATTATCAAATTACTCTCACCCCTTTGATATTACTGTGGGCAGCCACGCATGCCGAGTTTCCAACAACTCGACACCCCAAGCAGGCGCTACCTGGGCTCAGGAGTTATGCGCACTTGCTTTTTTCGCGCTGAAAAGCGCAATCATCTCCCGGTTGAAGGCGGGCAGGTCAGACGGCTGCCGACTGCTGATCCAGTTGCGGTCCCGGACCACTTCACGGTCTACCCATTGGCCGCCGGAATTGCGAATGTCATCTTGGATGGTGTGATAGCTGGTTAATGTCCGCCCCTTCGTCAGCCCCGCCGAGACCAGAAGCCACGACCCGTGGCAGATGACCGCGATGGGTTTCCCTGCTTCGTCGATTCGGCGAATGAACTCTTGCGCCTTTTGGTCCACCCGCAGAGCGTCAGCATTCAATGCGCCACCGGGAAGCATGACTGCGTCAAAATCAGCAGGGTTTGCTCTTTCAAGCACTAGGTCGACGTCGAAGTAATCCGCTTTCATATCGTGCTTCATCGCCTGAAGTTTTCCTGATTTCGGAGCGATCAAAGTCGTTTGAGCCCCGGCCTCCTTCAATGCTTGACGTGGCTCGGTCATTTCGGATTGCTCGAAATCGTTTGTGGCCAAGATGGCAACGCGAACGTTCGCAAGGGGCTTGTCTTTCATGGGTGAATCTCCTTTGGGTCACTTCTCATTTTTCAGTTTCTTTAGAGCCGCTTCAACGCCTGGCGATCAGTCTGCTCATCGTCAGACAGTTGTCAGAAGCGGCGAGCGACGATGCGACGCGATCAGCCCGTGGTGGAACTAGCTGATTTCCTGCGAGACGTTCGGCATAAGCCAGTCCGGCTTCGCAGTTCGACTTGTCCACATCGTTGCCAATTGCGCGGCTACTGGATACTGGCCGATCTCGAATTCGCGGCGGACGCGGTAGATCGCATTAAGCCGGCTTCGCAAAGTCCCCAGGACTGTTTGCAGTCGCACGCCATTCTGCCTTGCGCTCTTTGGTCGCCTCAGATAACGCTCGCTTTACACCTGCCACGTCGAAGTCCTTGGTGTAGACCGGGCTGCCCGGTTGTTGGCGCCAGGACTCGTCAAGCCCACCGGCATCAACACCGTCAAATCCGAGCTCGTCCAGCAACCGAAGTACCACCGCCTTAGCTGCTTCGACATCGCCAGCAATAGGTAGTGCGATTCGCCCGGGAGCGCCTGCAGTCCGGCCGAGATCCATAAGATGTTGCGCATAGATGTTGTTAAATGCCTTGACGACGGGGCGGCCCAGTTGTTGCGCAACCCATCGGCTCTCGGTCGCGCCAGCCTCGATCCCGTCGATGCGGCCGTCCCGCTGCCGCGGATAGTAGTTGCCGGTATCTACGACGACGACGTTGTCTGGGACCCCGGCAAACAAATCGGCCGGTAGTTTGGGCACGTTTTTCTGGGGAATCGTCACGATGACCACATCTCCGCTGCGAGCAGCTTCTGTGACTGAGATAGGGGTCGCACCGGTCTCACGGGACAAGGCTGCCAGCGTTTCAGGTCCTCTTGAGTTGGCAATAAAGACTTGGTGACCGAGCGCGGTGAAGCGACGAGCGAGGGTACCACCGATTTGTCCTGCTCCGATGATGCCGATCTTCATATCTGCTCCTTGATGAATATTACTGTTTTTACTTGCAGGTAGAAAGGCCTCTGCTAGTTCTGGACCTAGCGCAAGCGCTAACCAATCGGACGCTGAAGATGGCCCGAAGGACGCGTTCATCTTATAGGTGGTCGGGTGTTCGCGAGAGGGTTGGGTGCTCCACCCGCAACAGTCGAAATCCCACTTTTCGCATCGCTGCAGCCACTTCTTGCGGTTCGTACCGCTTAAAATTGTCCCACGCCAGAGTGACCAGTCGTAAACTCGCCGGCGAGCGAAACCCAACCGTCAGCCGCCCACCGGGCTTCAACACCCTTGTGATTTCACGAAGTCCGGCAGGAAGGTCCGGCCAGTAGTAGATAGTGTTTATGGTGAAAACCTTGTCAAAAGTGCGAGCGACAAATGGCAACTTGACTTTCGCCCGTTTGCACCAGCGAGAATCCGGTTTCGGCTACTTAGCGGCCATCTAGAATCCCACACCAGTCGCGTTAAGCGCGCCCGCGACCCCAGTACCAACCGCCTCCACCAAGTAGGAACACAATCAAGACGATAACCAAAATTGTCTCGATACTCATTGAAATTCTCCGAGAAAAGTCTGACAGGTTAGGATTCGAGCGGTCTGTTCAAAAAAAAACATACGTACGCTCAACGGTTGCATAAACAAGTTCCTCCGGACAGAAGCAGATGCTCATGGCCAGCGCCGGTTCGGTTTTCCGGCGATCGCAGTGGCGACCGCGCTGGCACGGGTCTGCGTTTCCAACTTTCGTCCCTCATCCGCGTCGTAGTGAAAGTCTTTCGCCTGTTGATACCGGTTCTTGTTCCCAAACTTGGGCTGGTGGACCGCACCGTGCGCCCCTGGCCTGCAGTCTGTGTCGAACTACCTTCCAACGAGCCGTCACAAGGCGGTTCAGCGCCTCAACCGCGCCCGCACGAATGAGAGCGAAAAGACTTGGGGTCTGCATGATTTTGGGAATTGTTCCCAGTGACGACTTACGATGCAAGTCGGGGATACAACCGCGCGCCAATGAAAACCAATATCGTTGTGGTCAGGAGGATGACGGCATAGTCGCGACCCAGACCGAAGGTGCTCGCGCTGCCGGCAAGCATGAAAGTGCGCAGAGCATCGACCACGTAGGTCAAGGGATTTAGATGCGAAACAACCTTCAGCCAGCCGGGCATGATGTCGGTGGGGTAAATCGCGTTGCTGGCAAAGAACAGTGGCATGGTGAGTACCTGGCCAACCCCCATGAAGCGTTCCCGCGTCTTCACAATGCACGCGATAATGAGAGAAAACGTCGAGAATAGCGTCGCGGCAAGGACAACGATGACCACCACGTTGAGGAGCGCGAGCGGGCTCCAATTCAGCTTCACCCCGAGAAGCAACGAAAGAACGTAAACGACGACAGCCTGCGACAGAGTGCGGATCCCAGCCGAGAAGCCCTTGCCGAGCACAAGTGCCGCGCGGGGCGTTGGGCTGACGAGGAATTTCTGCACAATGCCGAGGTCGCGCTCCCAGATGACGTTGATGCCGTAGAAAATCGCCACGAAGAGAACGCTTTGCGCCAGGATACCGGGAGCAATGAAGTCCAGATAGGGAATATTGCCCGTGTGCATCGCCCCACTGCGTGAGAATACTTGCCCGAAGATCAGTAGCCAAAGCGCGGGCTGCAGAGCGCGGGTGACGAGTTCCGTGAAATCGTGGCGCAGCTTGCGTAACTCAAACTCGGTTATGACGAACGTCTTATCGACGAAACCGGCGAAAGGATGGATGGAAGCGGCGGCCATAGGGGTGGCGTTCATAGGGTTAGCCAAGGCGCTGTGCTGTAGCGCGTTCGGCGGATACGTCGTGGAAGTTGCCGCCGGAATCAAGGGCACTACCGGCATAGTGGACGAAGACCTCATCTAACGTGTGGCTGCTGCCGCCGAGCGAGGCCTCGAGTTCTTTGCAGGTGCCGAGCGCAGCCACCTTGCCCAAGTGCATAATCGCGATCCGATCACAATGGCTCTCCGCTTCCTCCAGGTAATGTGTGGTAAAGAACAGAGTCGTGCCGTAGTTGGCCCGCAGCTCAAGGAGGTGTTTCCAAACAGCGTCGCGCGCAATCGGATCCAGCCCGACGGTCGGCTCATCGAGGAAGAGCACCCGCGGTCGATGCAGCGTGGACTGGGCGATTTCCAGGCGGCGGACCATTCCGCCGGAGTACTCGCCCACAAGACGGCCGCCGTCGGCAGTCAGGCCCATGAACTCCAATGCCTCCTGGATGCGCGCCTGCTGCTCGCGATGTGGCAGGTCGTAGAGTTTGGCGAAGATGAGCAGGTTCTCGTAGCCGGTGAGCGAACCGTCCACGGAGACCGCCTGCGGCACGTAACCGATGACGCGGCGAACCTCGACCGCCTGGGCGTTGATAGAGAACCCAGCCACCCGCGCCCCGCCCGAGGAGGGCGGTAACAGCGTAGTGAGCATTTTGATCGTGGTGGTCTTGCCAGCCCCGTTGGAGCCGAGCAAGCCGAACACCTCGCCGACGTCTACCGAAAGGGATACAGCATCGACCGCCGTAAATGCGCCGAAGCTACGCGTGAGCGCCTTGATTTCCAGGACGATGTTGCTCATATTAAGAAAACCGAAGAGGCTTGGAAGAGCAAACCGGCATGAGGCCGCCCTCCGTCCTCTGGCGTGGATCAACTCCCCAGCGCCTACTGTGATGAACTGGCTTTCTGGTTCTTAACCTGCAGATCATTCACGACCTGCTTCACGTTAGGCACGCTCGTGGCCACCTGCTCGGCAAGGCTGCGCTTGTTCTCCGAGCTCACTTCTCCGGTCAGCGTGACTACGCCGCTCTTCACTGCATATTTCACTTTGTCGTGCATCTTATTCTGGATCAGCGCAGCATCTAGATTTTTCTCGATGCCATCGTCCAGATCGGAGTTCACGGCTTTTGCGTCGCTTTCTACGCCCACCGGAATCACGGCAATCTGGTTCGCGACGACCTGGCTGCCCGCCAGAGGCTTCGCCAAGGCTTCGGCTTGTGACTTGTCGTTCTCGGAGGTGACTTTTCCGCCGAGGGTCACGACGCCCTTGTCGCGATCCTGACTGACGGAAACGTCTTTGAAGCCCGCTTGATCGAGCGATTTGCGAATACTGTCGGAAACATCAGGTGACTTCGTGATGCCCGAGCATCCGGCCAAAATACCGACGGCGAGCAGCGCGAGCAAAGCAACTGACAATCTGAGCTTTTTCATATATCTCCTTTGATGAATTCGAGATGGAATCTCAAACGATGATGAGATAAAGCGATAGCTGGAAGCCATCTCATAAACGGTATGCGCGAGAGAATTCGGATCTCCTACCGGACCGCGCATTGCCTTTGCATCCGGTGTGTCCGCACAGACAATCGATGTCCGGCGTCCTTGGCATTGCCTCGCACTCAGTACTGCAGAACGTGGCCGACGTTGTCACGCGGGAACGACCTGAGTGTGCACACTTCTCGGCGTTCGCAGATCCTATTTCTGACACATTCGGATCAAGTGCGGATGATCTACGCCGACATATTAGTCGTCAGAGAAAAGTAGTTCTGTACAAAAAAGGACACATCGCGATATTGGTCGCACATTCGCAGCCGCAGAGAGTCGCCAATTGTGTTTTGTCAGTTTCCCTGCCAAACATAAGGGCCCGAGTGATGAAGGTGACTCGGAACGGTAGGTGACGGGAAGTGATATGCGTTGCTCATCATTGGGCTATTGATCTGGAGTTCTTATAAGCTGATCACCCGGATTTTCAAGTGGAGGACACTCGTCCTGTTCGCCTATGTGTTCGCTTCGTTTTTCGCTCACGTCGCTTGGAGGTACGCGGCCCCAACAGGAATACCGGAATCTGCCCCGAGAATCCCACCAGACCAAGCAGGAACGCCGACTTGGTCAGCCGGTATACCAGCCAACTGGTGGCAATGCGCGTCATCCACGTGCCAATTAGCGAAACCGTCTGGCCGGAAAAGAACAGCAGATAATTGCGGTGCCGCAAAGCGCGGATAGCGAACCTCCAATCCGAGCGCCCTGCGGCATCCTTTGTCGCTGAGAGATTGCGGCGGCTGGACATGAGATCCGAAATACCCTAGCTACTTAAAGATACTGTTCCAGGAAGGACAGGGTCAGATCCCACGATAGCTTCGCGGCCGCGGGATTATAGCTGGAACGCTGATCGCAGAAGAATCCGTGATCCCCATCGGAGAATGTAACCTGCACTGACGGTTGCTTGGAAGCCTGCATTCCCTCGGCGACTTTCTGCCTATGCTCGCTGGTGATGTGCTTGTCCTTTCCTCCCCAGAAGAACAACATCGGCGCGGAGCTCTCTGCGGCACGACCGACGACATCGGCAAGCCCGCCCCCGTAGTAAGAAACCGCCGCCTGCACCGGCACGGTCGTGTTGGCCAGGAACGAGACCCGTCCTCCCATGCAATAGCCGACGCAAACAATCCTGTCGCCCGCCCGCTCACGCAAGAAAGCGTGCGTGGCACGGATGTCGTTCTCCAGACCCTCAACGGTCAGTTGCCGCGCCAGCGCAATCGCGGGTGCCGAATCGTCGTAGCTGCCTTGGAAGCCTGGCGCCGATCGATGATAAAGCTCGGGAGCTATTGCCGCATATCCTGCCTTCGCGAAGCGTTCGGCTACGGACCGGATATGAGTGTTCACGCCAAAGGCTTCTTGAAAGACCATCAAGCCCGCCCGGGTTTCTTCTTTCGCCGGAAAGGCAAGCCAAGCGCGCATCGTGCTGCTGTCGGCAACGCTTAGCTCCACGTATCGCGATTGAATATGGGACATACCTTCACTCCATGATCGCGGTTGAACCGTTAAGTTCCACTAAGTTCATAACGGTTCCGCAACTCGATCAGTCGATATAGCGTCTCGGAGGGCTGTTATGGTCGAAGTCTGGCAGATTTTGACATGCCGGAAGTATGCGTTACCGCAATCTTCCTTCCGCAGGCACATGTTCTGACTCGCGATAAGCAGTCCCTCGTGGGAATGGTAGCACCAGGACAGATTGGCGGGATTTCAACAAAAGCCCATGGGGCAACCGCCTACCGGTCGGCTGTTGGACCGCGGTGATCAGCGTCATTTGTGCTTTTGGGCAAGCGTACAACCGATCGCTGGGCGCTGCCCTTGCTCACGTTAAGCGTTCGGCATACCTGGGACCACGAGAGTCCCTCAGAGCGCAGTGCGGCCACGCGCAGAGCATCCACTTGTGCTCGGGGCCTCCCGAATTTCTTGCCTACACCAGGTTCATCTACGGTGACCCTCGTACGACGATTCAACTGGACAATCCGCGAGCCCTGCACACATTGCGCCAGGTCCTTGTCTGGAGTACAGATGATCACGCGTTCGACGCGTGTATCACGGGCCGCCGCGATGGCCGCAGCGGCAAGCGCTTCATCCGCTTCGAATTCCACCATAGGCCAGACGACAACGCCAGCCGCCGACAGCACTTCTTCGAGGAGCGGAAATTGCGCCAGCAGCTCGGGTTCGACGCCTTCGCTGGTCTTGTAACCTGGCCACAGCTCATTGCGAAAGGACTCGATGACGTGATCGGTCGCCACCGCGATGTGGGTGGCCCCATCCTTGATCATCCCAAGCACCGACGCCAGAACGCCCCGGACGGCAGCGACTTCTCGGCCCGTCACGTCTTGCGCGGACGGCAGAGCGTAGTAGTGCCGGAACAGTTCGTATGTGCCATCAATCAGATAGATTTCCAGTGCGCAGCTCCACCACAACCCTATCGAACCTGTCCGGACTCAAGCCATTCAATGGCAGCCGTTGAACTTGAAGGAAGTCAGCTCGGTCTGCCACGGTCCACCGGTTACTGCATAATATTCCTGGGCGTACCAGAAGGTGCAGCCATCAGAACCGTCAATCACCAAGTTGGAGTAGTCTCCCCATCGACCTTGGCCGGTTTCGGATCCGGTACCCGCATAGAGCTCAACTTCCTCTTCCATTTGCCCCAGCGGGTCGGCAGGCACGTGTCCAGTTACATAGATTGAGGGATACATGTCTTCGCCGGATTTGCTGTAGCCAAGCGCGATGTTCCCCATTTTGTCCTGTGCAATCGATCCCATCCAGCGGTGGGTCAAGTCCGGAGCAAACGTTCCCGACTGAAACAGCGTCACAGGGCAGTCATCCGGACAGCCAGAGATTGATACCGCCTGCACCGGCGCTCGGAATTCATACCAGCGGATGCCGGCCTGCCCGCCCGATGCCTCCACTCCATGATTTACGTACCAGTGCTGCGAATGCGACCTACTGCCGTTCGCTAAGACACTATCTTCAGGACCATCATTCCAATAGGCCAAACGCTGCATCAATACGTTCTCCATAGTGTCGAGCAGTTGCTTGGTACCCAATTGGGGGATACATACACCGCACATCAGCGTGTAGCCGGGAATTCCGGGAATTCGATGGCTCAAACCGCTACCCACAAAGGAGGACTGTTCTGGATTGGTGTACACGGGGTGCATCGAATACAGGTACAGTGTAGGGACGGTACCGACTCCCATGCCGCCGATGAAGAACTCGTCTTGTCCGGCGGGTGGCGGAACGTTGGAATCGACATCGGCAGCCAGCAGGTGGAAATCTGCGTTGGTGAGGCGAAAACAGATCTGCTCCGCGGAGCGGTCGCCTACTCGCAGCTTCGCGTCGTCGTAGGCACACACGAGAGGTCCGTATTGGAGGTTATCGTTGGTCTGGAAGTACCCGGTAGGCCAGATTGCCCACTTCGGAAAGTCCGCAAAGGCTGTACCCAACGAGAATTCATACGTGTACCAAGTGCCTGTGGCACGCTCTGAAGTTGAAACCGCTACGCAAGCAGGATAAAAACCCTTCGAGTTGGATGCACCGATGTTATAAGCCAGCAGCCATTGATGGTGCGCCTTGTCCCAGTCAACCATCACGTCCCCACCGGGAGTGTATCCACAATCCGACTTCCAAGGAAACAGCCGGTTGTCCTGCAGCGGTGCGGTTAATGGCTGGCCAGTGGTCTTGTCGAAGACCTGAAAATGATTGCTGACAAATTCCACCACCTCATAATCGCCAACGGCCACATCGGTATCCGGCGGTGGCCCGTCGTGAGTTACGTTTTGACCGATCCCAGGGACATGCAATCCGATGGTAATGCTCAGTGCGTTTGCGGCCGCTCCTTGCTCTGCTGGCTGGCTGCTAGGTTGCTGAACGTCTGCTGAAAGACTTTGCCGTGGAGCTTGTTGCTGGAACGAGGAGGTCCGCCCGCGTACCTTTCGAGGCTTTGCCAATGATTGCGCGCGTTTCGATACCCCATACGCCACCGGTTTACGCGTCGTCATTTGCTTCGCCGATTGCTCCTGAGCGAGCAGGCCCGGGCAACCGAGCAGCAAGGCCAGCGAAAACAGAATCTGCGCAATAAGTGACCAATGCGCTCTCGTCATGCGCTCCGTGTTTCCGGCGATGGCATCGTTGGCGATAACACAGTTATCGTAACTTAAGGCGAGAGGGTTGCGGTCGGCGCAACCCGGAGCATCCCGCCAGGGTTGACACCCCGCCGTTTCTCCTGAAGTTCAAGGCCGACTGCCGGTATGCGGCGAGCGCCACTTGGCTATGTTGTATCCATAGATGGCGAGGCAGAAGGATTCGCGGGAACGAACCCGTGTGGTTCATCAAAACACCGTACATCTTAGGATGAATCACTTGGCGATCTGCTTCCCGACGAACAGCCCCAAGCCGTCCTGGCCGAGCTTCAAGCGTTCTTTCGTTCATGGGCCATCTCTGCTGGTGCTATGTCCGATGATTCCGTGGATGGCAATCTGCTGTTGAGGTTTGCATTCTCTACATCCTGCTTTGGGAGGGTTGTTTCGTCGTCATCTTGCTCAGCTGCACCTTTGCGCCGGCCTGGTCTCAGTCACCTGAGGACGGACTGGGTGGGTCCGATCTAAACGAGCACGGCCTGGACGGATTGGTCCTGTAAGGTCGGCCAGTGTTTACGAATGTGTGCCCCTCCGACGGTGTGCTAAACAGAAGGAAGACGCAATTGCAGAGCTGCAGCGGGGCGGCGCGCCGCGTTGAAACGCACCTTGCAACTCCCCGATGGTGGCAATACGGAGGCAATCGGTTTCCTGAAATCACTCCGGATTGATTCTCATTTCGCCCGCGGTCAGGCTCTACCCCTGAACTGGATGATTCTTCGACGATCGCGTTTGGATGGTCTGCTCGCGGGGGACTCTTCGAACTGCCTCATCGCCTTACGCTCCTCTGCCAGCTTCAGGCGTAGCTCGCGGTTCTCCTCCGTCTCGCGGTACAGCGTTTGTGCAACAGATGCCGGGCCGCGCATCTCGCTCAGGAGCAGCACTTCGACCTGAAAGTCACCGCCATCGTTTGTCACTCGCAGCACGTCGCCAATCCGCACGTCGCGCGCAGCCTTGGCGGGCTGCCCATTAGATTGAATCCTACCGAGTTCACAGGCACGCGCGGCCAATGCTCGGTTCTTGAAGAACCTGGCGGCCCAAAGCCACTTGTCAATTCGCACGCTGGTCATTATCTAGTTCTTTGTAACAGCGAGGGCTTTATCGATGCCGCTGCTATCGTTCCCGGCCCGCACAGACTGGGCGCGCGCTTTCTTCTGATGATGTTTTACGGGCGGACGAAGTGCAGCCTGCACCGGACGTTCCGCTCCTCTGGGGTCCTCAGCATAATTCGGGTCGAACATCGCGATCACTGCTACGGCGCGACGAGTATAGCGTTTGGCCCACTGACTTTCGATCAGCGTTTGTTGCACTGCTTTCCAGTGCTCGCGCTGGCTTTCCATACTGCCCTCGGGTGGCGCTGCACCTTGGAGGATGAGACCATCGTTAAGGGCGCTGAGAAACTGAACAAATTCCTCAAGATTCACACCCATCTGAAACACGAGTTGGCTTAGTGCCATCTGTTGCGACGCGCTTAGCCGATCGAAACCACGGCAATAGGCCCTCGCATTATGAACGGCCTGAATGGCAGATACATGTAGCAGTCTTGTGGCCTCTTCTTCCGTCAATTCCGGGGGCAGTTTGTGAGTCCTGATCCTTTTGCGATAATTCTTCTTCTTCCATGTCTTCAGGTTACGGTCAAACTGGTCGAGTATTCTCTGCAGTCGTTCCGGATCAAGCCCTGCAGCTTGCCATAGTTGGGCGGAGGAGGGCTCGATGAACGTATGCGGGTTAAGCGGGTCCCTCCGGATGTGCTCGCGTGCCACAACATCGAGACAGAATCCCGCACCAATAAGCGGGCGACTTGTCTTAGGATCGGGATAAGCCGCTAGCACCCAGCCTTCGTGTCGGCTGTCCCGCAGGATGCTCATTAAGCTCTCTAAGGTGAACTTGGTGTTGAAATCCTTGAAGTCAACCAGTGGTGGGGGCGCCAGTGGAACCTCGGACGTCGGCAAGGAAGGCGACGGGGCAGGATTTCCAGCCGGCAGCCCTTTCGGCGCAACGAAAGCAGGAGGCGATTGTGACGACGGCACTTGAGCCGGCTGTTCAAGGGGCACGGACGGCGACATTTGCCCCATTGTGGTTCGCCACGGAGCTGCCAGGGCTAGTACAAGTGTCCCAACCAGCATGAGTTGGTTTGTGAATCTCATGTTTCCCGTCGCTGCGACTCAAGCGGCACCACGGCCATACACGATGACTAAAATTCGTTACATTGTGAACAGAGTAGCGTATTCGCCAAGTCATTTGAAGAAAACCATTCGGCATCACTCTAAGTTGTTGTCGGCTATCCTTCCCCAATCCCTCTTAGGCAATTGTGGCAACCGACCGCTGAGCGCTCCCCTTGCTCACATTAAGGGTTCGACATACCTGAGACCACGAAAGCCCGTCCCGGCGTAGCGTAGCCACCCGGACAGCGTCAATCTTGACGCGAGGCCTGCCGAACTTCCTTCCCTTGGCGCGCGCATTGCGGAGTCCAGCCTTGACCCGTCGCGAGGTGCATTGAGCCATGCCTCGACCAGAGATACGATTGGCAAATCGGGTGAGTTTTCCCTGTACTCACAGCAAAAGCTCACTGATGGCAGGCGTTCCCTGGGTCGCCAGCATGGGGTAATCAGGCCCGTCGAACGCTTCGGGTGATGCTTGGCAAGGCGGTTCGGGATGGATTGATTCACCAGGCGCCCCGCATTCACCTGGCCGAAGAAACCGGCCGCGACGGGATTCTGGATGATGCCACGGAGACGAAGTTGTTGGAGGTGGCCAACCAACCGTTGCGAGACGTGATCTTGATCGTGCGAGACATGGGACTCCGACCCACGGAAGTGTTTCGCATGAGATGGGAGCACGTCCACTGGGACAAGCGGCTTTACTTCAATCCTTACGGCAAATCGCGGAAAGCCCGCCGCTGGGTGCCGTTAAGCAGCCGGGTGTTCGATGCACTCCGATTGCGAGTCGGAGATAACAGCGACTGGTTGTTTCCGTCAAGGAGGTCGGGAGTCGGCCATCGGGCTACGGTTAGCAAGCAGTTTCGCAGAGCCCGAACCATGGCGGGACTGCCGAGGTGGCTAGTCCTCTACCATGCACGGCACGCATTTGGGGCGTATGCGATGGCTCAGACCAAGAATCCTGCGCTTGTCCGCGACGTTATGGGACACGCGGACCTGCGCACGACGATGATCTATCAGCATCCTGACCTCGAGCCTCTTAGGCAGGCGATCGATGACAGGAACAAGAGGGTCATGTGAAGGGAGGAACGACACAATTTACGACACAATCGAAAAACACTCAAAAACTGGAACGTCATGCAGGTAGGGAAATACAAGATGCGCAGAGGTTTACTGGAGCCGACGATCGGACTTGAACCGATGACCTGTCGATTACGAATCGACTGCTCTACCAACTGAGCTACGTCGGCTATGTTTCGATTGTAACTGCCGGTAACCAGAACGGTAAAGGGATGCAAGCCCCGGTTTTCCACTGCTTTGCGCTGTTTTCCCCTTGCGCCTGCGGGTACTTCCACCGATAATCGTAGCAAGCCCTGCGGTGATTCTGGCGGGGCCTACATGAACCACTTCTGTCGAGCGGACGTCCTGCGCATCCTGCACATCTCGGCCAACCAGTTGGCTGGGTGGCAAAAAGCAGGGCTCGTCTCCATTTCCGAAACGTTTACCTTCTTCGATCTGCTTCAGCTTACGAAAGTGCGCGACCTGCGCGCCAAACGAGTGCGTCCGGCAGCTATCCGCGAATCCCTGCAGGCCATGCAGAAGCAGGTGGCTGGCATGGAGAACCCGTTCCTCGAAGCCAGCGCCTTCAGCGTTGGCTCGCGCGTGGCCTACCGCCATCAGGGGCACTCGGTCGAACCCATTGCCGGCCAGTTCGTCATGGACTTTGCGCACACGGGGATGGTGGTGTCCTCGGTCAAGGTGCGGCCCATCGCCAAGTTCGACACTGCGGGCGACCTGTTTGCGCGGGGTGTCACCCTGGAGGAACATCCCAGCACCCACGACGAAGCCATCCAGACTTATCTGCAGGTGATTGAGGTTGAACCCGACCACGCACCGGCCCACATCAATCTGGGCACGCTGTATTACAATCGCCGGGATTTTGTCTTGGCCGAAAAGCATTACCGCCTGGCCGTCGAAGCCGATCCGCGTTATGCGCTGGCTTACTTCGATCTGGGCAACGTTCTGGACGAGACCGGCCGCATCGCCGAGGCGGTTACAGCCTACACCACTGCGATTCGACTGGCGCCCACCTACGCCGATGCGCATTACAACCTGGCGCTCGCCTACGAACGCCTGCTGCAGCCACGCCAGGCGCTTCCCCACTGGCAGACTTACCTGAAGCTGGATGCCACCGGCCCGTGGGCGGTGCATGCCCGCAACCAGGTGTCTCGCATTCTCCAAGCTGACAAGCTGAAGGTTGTGTACAGCCGCGAGAAGTAACGCCCACGGCCGCTGGGATTGCATTCGGGCTAACCTTCCAGAAAATCACAAGAGTCATCCGTTTCGACATTCCCTCCTTGACGCGGACGGCGCGGAAAGGATTAACTATGGAGCAACATGGCGCTGCGTGGGAAGCGTCGCAAAGCTCGTGACTGACAAGCTGAAAGCCTCCGATGCATTCGAGCAGTTACGACAGATGACAGCTTCCCGGCCCGCGGAGCTGGTGGAGATTTGCCGCGAATTTTTGGCTGAGGCCGGTAAAACACTTGCACAGTTGCGCAATGCATTTACACTGAAACAGGCCGAGGAGCTGCGCAACGGGGCCCACTACCTGAAGGGCAGCAGCTTGATCGTGGGCGCCGTCAGCGTGACCCGATGTTGCGCCGGCCTGGAAGCGATGGGGAAAACCGGCGATTGGTGTGAAGCGGAAGCAGTGCTCGATCAGCTTTCCGCCGCGCTCCAGGCAGTGGAGCAGGAATACGTGAAGATACTCGGTGCGGGCGTGCTTCCGGGCAAGGAACCGGACGCCTAGGCGATCATCGGCAAACACTATGACTATGGCAAAGGTGGCGGTAACTCCCATCAAGGTCCTGATTGCCGACGACCATCCGGTGGTGCGCATCGGTTTGCGCAACATGCTGCAGGCCGACAACCAGATGCGGATCGTGGCAGAAGCCAAGGATGGCGCCGAGGCGCTCAACATGGTGCGCACCCTCCGGCCCGACATTCTGCTGCTGGACTTGGCCATGCCCAGGATGCCGGGCATGGACGCGTTACGCGAACTCACCAGTGAGAGCACCACCACCCGCACCATCGTCTTGACCGGACTGGTGGACAAGCGGCAGATCCTGGAGGCGCTGCAACTGGGCGCTCGCGGTGTGGTGTTGAAAGACGCCGTCGTGGAACATCTTTCGGCCTGCATTCGCGCCGTCATGCAGGGTCAGTACTGGCTGGACGGACGTCCGGTGCAGAACCTGGTGCAGGTGCTGCACGATCTGGCGGCGCAAACCGCCCCGCCGTCGCGCAAGACCTTCGGTCTCACCGGCCGCGAACTTGAGGTTGTCACCTTGATTACGGAAGGTTCCACCAACAAGCACATTGCAGTGACTTTCGGTATCAGCGAGGAAACCGTGAAGCGCCACCTGACCAACATCTTCAACAAGCTGGGAGTGGGCAACCGCCTGGAGCTGGCGCTGTTTGCGCTGAACCATAATCTGCTGCCGCCCACCTCCGCGACGGATGTGTCGAGGTAGCCGAACTGTTGCATAGTTGCGCAACATCGCAATCCAAGCGAGCTTCGCCCTCCCGGGTGAATGTCAATCGCACTCAAACCGCTCGCTAGTCCCACTTTCGGACCCGTTACTCTTCTGCTTCTCTGCACCACAAAGGTACTTCCCCAGTTGTCCGGGGACGGCTAGGGTTAGGGCAGAGACTTGTATGGACAACGGCTACAAGTGGGGGCTGGAGCTGAGTTCCGTTCCTCTGGGGGAGGCGGTGCTCTGCGCCGACTGCGAGGTCATTAGCAACAGCGCGGGCGACGCCTGCGAGATTTGCGGCAGCCATTCGCTGCTGAGCCTGGGACGCCTGCTCGGCGGCTGCATTGAGGGCGACCGTGCCGCGCTGGTGGACGGCGACCGGAATCCGGTTCACAACGGATTCACCGTACTGGTGAACCCCGGCGCCACCGAAGTCCTGCACCAGCGCCGAAGAAGGAAATTCAGTGGCTAGTGGCTAGCGGCAAATCTGCATTCGAATTCGTTTAGTCCGGCCCGAGTCGAGGGATCTACCTTTCTGGCTGTCATCCCGCTTTTCTGTTTGTCATCCTGAGCGAGGAGCGCAGCGACGAGTCGAAGGACCCCTATACCTGCCACAAATCACTGCGTCGCCGCGTGGCCCCGCAACGAGTCCGCGATCACCAAAATTACCATCCGTGGGGCCGCGAATCACATCCCACAAGTATCAATTTTTCTTCCCTGCGAGGTCTCATGGAACACGACAAACTCCTGCGTCAACAACTTGCCAAACTGATCGACTGGAACGAAGCCCATGCCGACTTGAGCACGGCGGTGAAAGACTTCCCCGCCAAGCTGCGCGGTCAGGCGCCCAAGGGGCTGCCGCATTCGGCGTGGCAACTGCTCGAACACATACGACTTGCGTTGTGGGACATCCTGGAGTTCAGCCGCGACGCCAAACACAAGTCGCCAAAATGGCCCGAGGGCTACTGGCCGAAGACCGCAGCTCCGCCCAGCGGCAAAGCGTGGAACGAGAGCGTGAAGGCCATCCTGAAATTGCAGGAGGAGTTCCGCAAGCTGGTCAGCGACCCCGCGCAGGATCTGTTCAAGCCGTTGCCTCATGGGGAAGGCCAGACGCTGTTGCGCGAAGTGCTGCTGGCCGCCGACCACGGCGCCTATCACCTGGGACAGTTGGTGGTGGTGCGGCGGGCATTGGGAGCGTGGGAAGGATAGCCTAAGCCGTCTCTGCGGGTGGGGACTTTCTAGATCAACGACAGCGCGTCCACATCCACCACGACATTGTTGCGGGGAATTTTCTGCGTATCCGCATAAGTGAGCATGGAACGCAACGCGGCATTCATGCGTTCGCGGCTCGCGGACTTCAGCAGGAAGTGATAACGATACTCGGTCTTCAGCCGCACGATCACCGCGGCTGCGGGGCCCATGACACGTATCCCTGCCAGCCGGCTCGCTTCGAACCACTTCCCCAGAATGCCCGACCAGGTCAGCGCCTCGTCGAGTTTGCTGCTGCGCACCAGCACGTTGCTGACGGCGTTGAACGGCGGGTAGTGCATCCAACTGCGGAAGCGAATTTCCTTTTCGTAGAAGCCGTGGTAATCGTGCGCGGCGGCGAACTGGATGGCGTAGTGGTCGGGAAAAAATGTTTGCAGAACAACTTTGCCGGGGGTGTCGCCTCGCCCGGCGCGTCCCGCAACCTGAGTCAGCAACTGGAAGGTGCGCTCGGCGGCGCGGAAGTCGGGAAAGCTGAGCGCGGCATCGGAGCCGACGACGCCCACCAGCGTGACGTTGGCGACATCGTGTCCCTTGGCGATCATCTGCGTGCCCACCAGCAGATCGATTTCGCCCGCCTGCAATGCGCTCAACATGCGCTCGAAATCGTCGCGGCCGTGGACCGTGTCGCGGTCCAGCCGGGCAATGCGCGCCTGCGGAAACATGCCGTGCAGGATGTGCTCCAGCTTCTCCGATCCAGTCCCGAGATACTGCACGTACTCGCTGCCGCATTTGGGGCAGGTGCGGGGCGCAGGCCGCGTGTAGCCGCAGTAATGGCACATCAGGCGGTGTTCGCGCTTGTGGTAGGTCATGGAGATGGCGCAGTTCTTGCACTGCACACTCTCGCCACATTCCCGGCAGAGCACGAAGGCGGAGTAGCCGCGCCGGTTCAGCAGCACCATCACCTGCTCGTGGCGCGCCAGCCGTTCGCCAATCTCTTCCACCAGCTTGCGGGAGAGCGGTTCGTCTTTGCGGGTGCGCTGGAACTCCTCGCGCATGTCGAGGACCTGGACCTCGGGCAGCGGCCGCTTCTCGATGCGCTCGGGCAGCTCCAGCAGCCGGTACTTGCCATTGACCGCGTTGTAGTAGGTCTCCAGCGACGGTGTGGCCGAACCCAGCACTACGGCCGCGTTGCACATTTTGGCGCGCATCACCGCCACGTCGCGGGCGTGGTAGCGCGGCATTTCCTCCTGCTTGTAGGAGTGGTCGTGCTCCTCATCCACCACGATGAGCGCCAGGTCGGGCACGGGCGCGAAGATGGCGGAGCGCGTACCTACCACAATGTGGGAGTCGCCGTTGCGGATGTGCTTCCACTGCTCGGCCCGCTCATCGTCACTAAGCCCGGAATGGAGGATCGCGACCTCGTCTCCGAAGATCTGGTGCAGGTCGGCGGCGACGGCGGGAGTGAGGCCGATTTCCGGGACCAGCAAAATGGCGGAGCGTCCTTTGGCCAGCACCGCCTGCATCGCCGACAGGTATACGGCGGTCTTGCCCGAGCCGGTAATGCCATGCAGCAGCATGGGCAGGAACTGGCGTTCCTCGGTCGCGGCGATGATGGTGTTGAGCGCCGCTTTCTGCGCAGGCGTGAACAGGAACTCCAGCTTGCGCGGCTTCATGCCCGACATGCGAAAGGCGGCAGCTTCCTGACTGAGCGCGACGATCCCGCGTTTGACTAGCGTTTGCAGCGTGGTTCGCGGGACGACCAACTCGCGGATCGCTTCGACCGGAGCGCGCTGGTTGTCCTGGCCGTGCAGGTAGGCCACGATCTTCTGCTGATTGGAGTTGAGCCTGCCGGTCACGTCCTTCAACGAGGCGATCTGCACGGTGCGGCTGGCATCGCGGACGTCGCTGAGGTCGTCGCGAGCGACCCACTTCTTGCGCAGCAAAGCTTGCAGCAAATTACGCGACGCACCCGTTGCCGAACGCAGGGCCGCTTCGCGCACTACTTCACCCTCGGCGAGGCGGTTTAGCACCGCATATTCCAGCATCTGATGCTCCGGCTCCTGGCGCGACCGCAACGAGGACCCGATGGTGGACGCAGCATGGAGTGCAGCAATCCCCTTGTCAGTGATGTGGTAGCCGACGACGCGCCGGAACTCCGCCGACAGCGGCAGCATGGTGCGAAACACTTCGCCGATGGGCGCAATGTAATACTGGGCGATCCAGCGGCCCAGTTGCATCAGTTCAGGCGTGAGCGCGGGCGCTGAGTCGAGCACCTGGCTGACGCGCCGGGTTTGGAATTTGGGCTCGCGGTCGTGCAGTTCGGTGACGATGCCGCACAGCCGCTTCTCGCGGAAGGGCACGATGACGCGGCCGCCCACGCAGGGCTCGATGTCGGCAATGCGATAGGTGAAGACGGCGTCGAGCGGGACCGGCACGGCCACATCGCAGAATTGCGGCATGGCCGTTAACTGCCTTCGTCGCTGGGCGCACGCTGCGGCGTGGGCAACTCCAGGTAGCGCATGACCATCTGCAAGTCCTTCCAGGCTTCCTTCTTCTGCCGCGGGTCGCGCAACAGAAACGCCGGATGGTAGGTGACCGCCAGCTTGCAGTGCAACGCTTCGTCGGACTCGCCGGCGAGGCCGGGCGGCGAATAATCGTAGAACCGTCCGCGCAGCGACGCCATGGAGTCGTTGACGCTGAGCAGGTTCTTGGCCGCGGTTGCGCCCAAGGCCACGATGACCTTTGGCCGAATGACACCGATCTGCCGCATCAGAAACGGTGAGCAGGTTTCGCACTCGTCGCGTTCGGGGGTGCGATTGCCGGGCGGGCGGCACTTCACGATGTTGGCAATGTACACCTGCTCGCGCTTCAGTCCCATGGCGGCAATCATGTTGTTGAGCAGTTGGCCGGCGCGTCCGACGAACGGCAGCCCTTGCGCATCTTCGTCCGCGCCCGGGCCTTCGCCGATGAACATCAGCTCGGCGTGGGGATCGCCGGTGCCGAAGACAATCTGCTTGCGTCCCAGCTTCGCCAGCTTGCAACGCTGGCAGTCGGGTCCGATGTCGTCGGCGATGACCTGCAGGAGGGCGACGCGATCGAGGCCGGTGTCGGCGGTTGCGACAAATGCAGATTCGTCCGCCGCTTCCAGCGCGGCCTCGACGGTGGCGGCTTCTTCGGAGACGATCTCGAGTAGCTCCCTTACAGGACTAGCATCGCGGCGATAGAGCGGACCAACCCCCAGCTCGCGATAGAAGTTGAGGCGCTCGCGCAGTGCGGATTTGGTGTTGGCGTCGAGAGTCATGGGATGGAGTTGATGGTGCGATTCTACGCCGGCACGGGCGCGACTGGCTGCTGACGGATGCGCAGCGCGGCCTCCAGAATTTTCTGTGCGATCTCCAGTTTGCCGGCCTCAGGTACGGCGATGATGTCTGTCGGGGTAATGATGGTCACTTCGTTGCGATCACTGTCGAAACCAATCCCGGCGCGAGCCACGTCATTCACCACGATGGCGTCAATACGTTTATTGGTCAGCTTGCCGCGCGCATTCTCCAGCAGGAATTCAGTCTCGGCGGCGAAGCCGATCAGCACTGGAGACCGCTTGCCTGTAGCCTGGCGCAAGCTGCCAAGATCAGCAAGAATGTCAGGATTGGGCTGGAGTTGCAGCTCCAGCGCGCCTTTGCGCTTGATCTTTTCCGGCGAAACATTCTTGACGTGATAGTCGGCGACCGCGGCCGCCATGATGATGAAGCTGGCCTGCTCCCAACGATCGAGCACCGCCGTGCGCATTTGCTGCGCAGTCTCAACGAAGAGTGTCTCTGCCGCCGCGGGCGGTTGCAGTGCAGTCGGTCCACTCACCAGGACGACCTTCGCCCCCCGCCGCAGCGCGGCTTCGGCGAGCGCATATCCCATCCGGCCGCTGGAACGATTGCTGAGATAACGCACCGGATCGATGGGCTCGTGCGTGGGGCCGGCGGTGATGAGCACGGTGTCACCCGCCAAATCTTGTGCGACACCGAGACGCTCCAACGTGGCAGCGACGATCTGCTCCGGCTCCGCCAGCCGCCCGGCGCCGATCATCCCGCAGGCCAGATAACCACTGTCTGGCTCGACGATGGTTACACCACGGCGGCGCAGGATTTCCAGGTTCGCCTGCGTGGCCGGATGCTGCCACATGTTGACGTTCATGGCGGGTGCGACCACCACGGGAGCCGTGGTCGCCAGGTAGAGCGTGCTGAGGAAATCGTTGGCTATGCCCTGCGCGAACTTGGCCAGCACATCGGCGGTCGCCGGAGCCACGAGCAGACATTCGATGGACTGCGCGACCGAGATGTGTTCGACGGCGGAGTCGAGATTGGGCTGCTCGGCTGCCGAGCCGAACATGCTGGTAACGACTTTCTCGCCGGACAGCGCGGCAAAGGTAAGCGGGCGGACGAACTCCTGCGCTGCGGCCGTCATGATGACCTGCACACGCACGCCGCGGTCCTGCAACAGGCGAACGATTTCGGCGGCCTTATAGGCTGCGATGCCGCCGCTTACACCGAGTGCGATTTTCATGTGTGTTTGAATCGGCCCCTAGTCGTCGCCGTCGCCAGCGGCGGGATGATCCAGAACCTGGCTGGCCGACTCCAGCGGAGTTTTCACAACCGGCGGAATCTCCCATTTCACTTTGCCGGCCTGCAGCTCTTCTTCCGCGATGCGGCAGGGCTTGCGTGAGTGCGACTCGACTACGGGGCGGGCGCCATTCTGCAACTGCCGAGCGCGCCGCGCCGCCACCAGAACGTAGCGATAATTGCTGTCGAACCCTTCAACCAGTTTCATAAGTCACTCCGTGACGATGGGTAAGCGGGAAAGATCGAACGTTGCCAGGATGGCTTGGACCTGGTCGAGCATCTGCGTGCGCAGGGCGCCATGAGCAATGGCCAGCATTGCCTCATCCTTTGCTGTCACCGCGGTCGCCGACCGTTTCAGCCGCTCGGCTTCCACGATCGACTTGAGAACGTCAATCGACTGCTCCAGCCGATCGTTGACCAAAATATAGTCGTACCGGGAGAAATTCTCAATCTCGCGAGTTGCCGTCTGCAGGCGGCGCTGAATAATGTCTTCCGTATTGAAGGGGCGCGCGCCATCCCCCAGCAGCTTGCGCTGCAGATCGTCGTCGGCCTCAGCGCGGCGGCGCAAGCGCCGTTCCAGTTCTTCGCGCGAAGGCGGCAGGATGAAGACGCTCACCGCTGCGGGCACCTTCTGCTTCACCTGGGCGGCGCCCTGCACGTCAATGTCGAGCAGCAAGTCGTGGCCCCGCGCCGTAGCTTCGCGCAGAAAGCGCTTCGCGGTTCCGTAGTAGTGGCCGAAGACCTCGGCGTACTCCAGGAATTCGTCCTCGGCCAGCATGCGTTCGAACTCTTCGCGGGAGACGAAGAAATATTCGCGTCCCGACTGCTCGCTGCCGCGCGGCGGGCGGGTGGTATAGCTGATGGAGAATTCGAGGTTGGGGACCACGCGGCGGACCTCGTTGGTGAGCGTGGATTTCCCCGAGCCCGAGGGCGCCGAGATGATGAAGATGTTGCCGCCGCTCATTCTAGGTTCTGCACCTGTTCGCGCGCCTTTTCGATCTCCGACTTCATGGCCAATCCCAGGCCGGTGATGCGTAACGCTTCGCCCGCCACGCCCGTGGTCTTCGACATCAGGGTGTTGGCTTCGCGATTCATCTCCTGCAGCAGGAAGTCGAGCTTCTTTCCCACCTCGCCGCCGGCATCGAGCAGCCCCAGGAAATGCTGGATGTGATTTTTCATGCGCACGATCTCTTCCTGGATGTCGCTGCGTTCGGCGAGCATGGCCGCCTCTTGCAGGATGCGGTCGGGATCGGCGTGCGCGCCCAGCAACTCCTGCATGCGCCCATGCACCTTCTCATGGTAGGCCTTCAACACCTTGCCGCGCAGTTGGTCCACCTCCCGGGTGGCCGAAGACAGATGCGTCATGCGTTCGCGCAACTCCGTTGCGGCACCCCGGCCCTCCTCCTCGCGCATGAGGTTCAGCCGCTCGATACATTGCTCCAGCGCCGTGGTTACCTGCTTCTCCATCGCGGCCATGGCATCGCCGCTTTCGGCGGCATTCAACGCGCCCGGTATTTTAAGCACTGCGTTCAGGTCGGGCTCGGCGCTCACGCCAAACTCTTCGGCAACTTCGCGGAAGGTGCGCAGGTAGCCGCCGACCAGGTCGCGGTTCACGGAAAACGCGACCCCGCCGCTGCGCTCCAGGCTGAGGGTCACTTCGATGTGACCACGGTGCAGATGCTCCTTCAGCACGCGGCGGACCTTCATTTCGATGGGGTCCATTTCCGCAGGAAGACGCAGATGCAGATCGAGAAAGCGATGGTTCACCGCCTTCAGGCTGAGGGTGAAGGCGAGCTGGTCGTCGGCATTCATCTTCACTTGCGAGTAGCCGGTCATGGAGCGGATGTTCATAGTGGCGCTCATTCCGTCCCGGTGGCGGTTTCAACATCGACGAACTGCAAATCATACAACCGGCGGTAGGTGCCGGGGTGGTCAAGAAGACACTCGTGCGTGCCTTCGTCGGTGATCATTCCATTTTCCAGCACCAGAATGCGATCGGCGCGGCGCACCGTGGACAGCCGATGCGCGATCACAAACACGGTGCGGCCGGTAATCAGATTTTGCAGCGCCACTTGCACCAGCGACTCGCTCTCGGTGTCGAGCGCCGAAGTAGCTTCGTCGAGGATCAGGATAGGCGCGTTCTTCAGGATGGCGCGCGCAATCGAAATGCGCTGCCGTTCGCCGCCGCTCAGGCGCAGGCCGCGCTCGCCAATCACCGAGTCGTAGCCCTCAGGCAGGGCCATAATGAAATCGTGGGCCAGCGCCGCGCGCGCCGCCTCTTCCACCGTCGCGGCGGAAACTTCCGGCTGGCCATAGGCGATGTTGTTGCGCACCGTATCGTTGAACAGGATGGTGTCCTGGGTGACGATGGCGATTTGCGAGCGCAGGGATGCGATGGTCAGGTCGCGCACGTCGCGGCCGTCGATGAGCAGCCGCCCGCGCGTGACATCAAAGAAGCGCGGCAGCAGATGCACCAGAGTTGTCTTGCCGGAACCGCTGGAGCCGACCACCGCCACCAGCTCTCCCGGCGACACTTCCAGGTTGATGTCGTGCAGCACGTCACGATCGTCGTTCGGCCGCCCATAACTGAAGTAAACATGCTCGAAGCGGATGCCCTCGTGGAACGGCGCCAGCTTCTGCGCGCCCGGCTTCTCGCGCACATCGTCACGGGCGTCAAGGAACTCGAAGATCGCCGAGGAAGCGCCCAGCGCCTGCTGAAAGTTGTTGTTGAAGATGCCAAACTTGCGCACCGGCTCGTATAGCTTGAACACCGCGATGATGAACGCCAGGAAGACGCCTTCGGTGAAGAAGCCGTGTTTGATGTACTCGCGGCCCAGCAGGATCAGCAGAGCGATGGCAATCGCGCCGAAGATGTCCATCATCGGCGAACTCAGCGCGTAGGCGCTCACCGAGCGCAGGTTGGCTTTGAACAGCCGCCGCGCAGCGTCGCGGAAGCGGCGCGTCTCCCAGGCTTCCATCGAAAAGGCTTTCACGATGCGCACACCGGTGATCGTCTCCTGCAGAATGTTCTGGATCTCCGCTAGCTTGTCCTGGCCTTTGCGCGTGGTAGTGCGCACGCGGTGGCCAATCCTTCGCGCCGCCATGACCACGACCGGCACGAAGATGATGAGCACCCAGGTCAGCCGCCCGCCCAGCAGGACCACCACGCAGGCGGTGAACAGGAAGGTGAAAAACTGTTGCAGAAATTCCGCCAGCACCGACGAGAGCGCAAACTGCACCCGCTCGATGTCGTTCACAATCGCCGACAGCAGTGTGCCGGTGGAATACTTCTGGAAGAACGCCACCGAGCGCCGCAGCGTGGCCGAGTAGAGTTCGTTGCGCAGGTCGGTGACCATGCCGTAGCCGGCGTAGTTCGCCAGGTAACTTCCGCCGTAGTCGAAGATGCCCTTCAGCACGGTGGAGGCGACCAGCGCAAAGGCGACCATTGTCCACACGTTGTGAAAGTGTTCGGGTACAAACCAGTTCAACTCGATGGGCTTGCCGGTCATCGGCATTTTGAACAAGGGCAGGACGTGCGATTGGGAGGAAGGATTCAGGACGCGATCGAAGATGGGCCCGATCAGCAGCAGGCGGAAGGCGTCGAGCAGTCCGACCAAGGCCATCGACACCACCGCCGCCAGCATGTGGAACCAATACGGTTTGAAGTAGCGAAGAAGGCGGCTCAGTTGACGCATAATTCCCGCAGGTTCGATGCTGATTTAGGCTGACTTAGGCTGCGCGAAGAAACAGGCCTTGGGGAATCCAGGATGCAACACTCGATTCTACTGGATTTTGCCGTCGGCAGTCAGTAGTCAGTAGTCAGTTGCCAGTAGTCAGTTGCCAGTGCGCCGTGCTTCAGTCCTCATCACCGCCACAATGCGGTCGAACTCCTCCCGGGACGAGTACTCGATCACGATCTTGCCTTTGCGGTTGCGGTAGGTGACGGTGACGGGCACGCCCAGCTTCTGTTGCAACTGCTGCCCGCCTTCTCTGAGGTTTGGGTATACCAGGTCGATCCTCTCGGCCCTCCTCCGAGCGTGGGCCAGATTCGTGGCTGCCTTCTCGGTCTGGCGCACCGATAGCGAACGTGTGGCAATGCGCTGGGCCAGGTTCTCGATGTCTGCCGGCGAATCCAGCGCCATCAGCGCCTTGGCGTGGCCAAAGCTGAGCTGGCCCCGGTCGAGCATGGCCCGCACGCTGGACGGCAGCGTCAGCAGCCGCAGAAAGTTGGCCACCGAGGCGCGCGGCTTGCCGGTGCGCTCCGCCATCTGCTCCTGCGTGAGGGCGAACTCGCGCGCCAACCGCTCGTAGCTGCGGGCTTGCTCCATGCAGGTCAGCTCCAGGCGCTGCAGGTTCTCGACGATGGTCATCTCCATGGCCTGCTGGTTGGAGGCCGGCCGCACTATGGCGGCAATGGTCTGATGGCGGAGCTGGCGCACCGCCTCCCAGCGGCGCTCGCCGGCCATGACCTGATAGCGGCCGCCCGCCACCGGACGCACCACGATGGGCTGCAACAGGCCCACCGCCTGGATGGAAGCCGCCAGGTCGTCGAGCCCGCCGAACGACACGCTGCGCGTCTGATAAGGATTGCGGTCGAGGCTGTTGAGCGGAATGTCCTGGATCGACTCGCCGGGGAGAAGGTCCGGCGCTGGGGTGGACGCCGGAGAAGCGGCCGGGGCCGGAGCAGGAGGCGCTGGCCGCGACGCAAGCAGGGTCTCCAGGCCGCGACCAAGAACTTTGCACTGGTCAGACATGGGACTACGTAGCAACTATCAAGGAGCGGGTGGCAATTAGCAACTGGCAATTAGCGTTACCCGCCGGCGGTGACGGGCTCTTTCGCCCCGCAAGCGTACTGGAGCGTTGGCGGATCGATCATTCGATGCATCAGGTGAATTGGGTGATAGGCGCCCACCCTGTCGCCAAAGACGGGCGACAAGGGTGGGGCACGTGGGCCGCCTAGAACCCAGCGAAAGCGGATGCTCCGGTCAGGATGATCACTACGAAAGCCAGGTACCAGGCTCCCATGAGTACTGTATCTAGCCAAAATGTTCCTGTTTCCTTCTGTCGAAATCTACTGATCAGTCGCAAAACAAACAGGATCGTGGCCGCGGCCGTGGAAGCAAGCCACCAACCGGCGACAAGTGCTTCGAGCCGTGCACTCCCGAGATGGGGCAGAGGTGATCCGCGTGCCACCAAGAGCCCTACGAATAGTATTAAATCAAGAACGATGATGATCCGTAATGCCCTTTGCATAAAAACATTCCTAGTCGTGATGTATCACTGATGGCAGAGTACGCCCACGTTTCCTATGAGATTCTCCCATGTCGCCGTTTCTGCAGTATGTCCTCCTAGCACGTCCACTAGCGAGTAAAACGCGTTGGCTGTTTGGCCTTGGGCATGAACCGAAAACGTCACCAAACCTGATCCGGGGGCGGGTGGCCCATCCTTTCCCCAGAACATTCTACTGTCTAGGTCAAATCTCAAACCTGGGGTGCCCCACCCTTGTCGCCTTCCTTTGGCGACAGGGTAGGCACAGTCTGGACCACCCCAAGTGAAGATTCACGCCGAAAGGCTGGGCCCCCGCCCGGCAAACCGTCGGGAGTGTTGCCCGATGAAGAATCGTTTTACGGTGTCGCGAACAGGTCAGGCGGATGTATTATGGTGCGCTTTCCGAGATCAAAAAGGCAATTCCGGTTAACCAGGAGAATATCCCATGAAACACAACGTCATGTTAACCATCGCGTCTCTGCTCTCGATCCTCCTCATGACGCTTCACCTGACGAGCGATACCGTGCACGCTAGGGTCGGGACGCCCGAGGCGGGGGGCTCAACCCTGGTTGCGGTGCCCATCCTGGCCGTCTGGTTGTACGGAACGTTGGTGCTCGGCGAACGGCGATCGGGGCACATCATCATGCTGGTCGGGTCGCTGCTTGCGCTGGTCATGCCGGTCGCCCACGTGATGGGAGCGGGAGGCGTTTTTCGCGGCGCGATCGCCAGGTCCAGCCCAGCCTTCTTGTTCGTCTGGACGCTGCACGCGCTGGGCGTGACTGGGATGTTCTCCCTCATCCTCTCGGTGCGCGCACTGTGGAGCCCGCAATGGGGCCAGTCCCGGTAGTCCAACAACCCGAACCATAGAACCCCCGTCGCACGGCGCGGCTGATGGGCGCGCGTCTGATGGCACCCGGCAATTAGCAACTAGCAATTAGCGACTAGCAACTAGCTTACTCAGCGCTGACGCGCTCTCTCGCCCCGCAAACGGTACTGGAGCGCTGGCGGTTCGATCATCCGATGCATCAGGTGAATTGGGTGATTGGCGCCCACCCTGTCGCCAAAGCCGGACGACAAGGGTGGGGCACCCCAAGTAAAGACTCACGGCGAAAGGGTGGGCCACCCGCCCACAATAACTGTTCCTGCTATGATCGATGCTCTCCTGGCGCAGTGAGAGGCAATATCTTAGAACGCAAGAATTCGAGCCTTCCGTTGAGCTGCCCAGCATAGTCGCGAGTCGCCGGAGCATTGACAGGAATCATGTCCGCAACGCTCTCGCCTTTCTCAACCGCTTCCACCCATGCCTTCATCTCGGAACAATAGGCGTCTATGGCATCGGCTGCTGTCGGGTTATCCTCGGCTACGATATACGCGGGCGGTAGATCTCCAACGATCACCCACAAGCATGTGTCGACCTCTTCAAAGCGGGGAGCAATCTGGAACAGAAAAACGGCAACGACTCCACCGACTCCGTACGCCAAATACTGATGGTCTACGTGGTCACACCATTCTTGGGCGCATATAAAATCGCAGGCCTCTGTCGCCATTCTTCTGAGAAGGTTTGTCTCAACAATAGAGTCCCCTTCGATTGAATCGACGGGCTTCATCTTGTTGATATCGACTGGACAATCGTTTGTCATATTAGCTCCCTTGAGGTTTCGGGCGGGTGGCCCAGCCTACCACTACGGGGGTGCCCCACCCAAGCAGGGTTTTGTGTTCAGTCTCATGA
>PMAT01000080.1 GCA_003152695.1 Acidobacteriaceae bacterium | reverse complement strand
TTTTAACCGGACAGCAGTGACTTGGTTTCATCGTCCCATACGGCTGCGAATGCCGTAATGCTTCCGCCGCGTGGAGCTCGGTCAAGCGGTATTCACGAAGCAATCGCGCCCATTCGTCGCCAAACGCCAGCCAACTTTTGAAGCTGTCCACTAGACCGCTGAACGAGACGATTTCGTGCTGCTTCTCTGTGCCGCTTTCGTCGAAATATGCGTACAGCGATGCCATAACAAATGTGCCTCCCATCTCCTCTTTCGGGAGAAATGGGAATCCTTTCATGGGCAACACAAAGACCTTTCCGCAGTAGCCGCGTGGTGATACACTACCGCTACCCACGGAAAGGCTGGCGCTATTTGCCGCCAAGCAGAAGCAGCGCTTCAGCCCCCACCCGCACGATTTCCAATGAGATTACGCTACGATAGTAGCGCGTCCAAGATTAGTCTGTCAAGTAAATAGTTACCCTATTTTGCGACTCCTCCCGAAACGGGAATGGCGTGTCCCAAGCTAGAGCGGGGATCCCAAGCTTATTGGAAAGGGCTAGCACCCGGTTCTGCTTGAGTGGGACATACTCAAGATGGTAGTCTGGGCCGCCGCCCAAGAGTCATTTCTACCGACGTGCACATGTCCAAGAGAATCAGTAGCCCGGGAAAGATACACGTTCGCATCATTGAGGTAATGAAGCGCTTCCCGGACGGCATTACGGCGGGACAGATTAGGCAGGAGTTAGAGCGAGAAGGTCTCAGACCCGAGGATCAAACCCATCTTGATCGAAGGAAGAGGGACCTTAAGAAATGGTTCGTTATCGAGAAAGGCCAGGACGAACAAATTGTCGAAGGCAAGAAACGAACGGGTGTGGTCTACAAGTACCGAGGTGAAAGGCAGGACATTACCGATGAAGGGCAGATCAACCAAAAGTCGCGCGCCGAGGTAATCCATGCGGCGCACGGAAGATGTCAGATGTGCGGGAAGACCATCGAGAAGCACGGCATTTCACTCGTTGTTGATCATAAGAAACCGAGAGACTGGGGAGGTACTAACGACCGAAGCAACTTATGGGCTATTTGTGAAGAGTGCAATGCCGGCAAGAAAGCTTACTTTGCATCCCTAAATGTTGACGCGGACACAATGAAAAAAGTCACCGCTCATGAAAGCGTTCACGTTCGGATCGGAGAGCTATTGAAAGCGGTGGGCATCGGTAAGCGCACTCCGTCCTCGCTTCTGGAGATCGTCGCGGATCAAGATGATTGGCAGAAGCGGCTTAGAGAATTGAGATATCCCGTGATCGGATGGGAAGTCGAGACAATCCTCTACAAGAGCAGATCAGGGAAAAAACACGCTGATTACATCTTGAAAAGTTTCAAGCCTTGGCCCACTGATCCCACAGCAACAATCCGGCAATTTGAGCGGGATCGTGAACGCCGAAATAGGGAGAACCAAGATTAACAGGCAAGAAAACGTCGTACCTTTGGCGTCAGGTGTTTAATATCCGCAGCCTCGCATTCCCATACAACAAGAACTTCCCAGCCAAGTTTGTGCAGCTTCCTGGAATTGTCTTTGTCACGTTCCGTGTTTCTTCTGAGTTTCGGAACCCAATAGCCAAGTCTGGATTTTGGCAGGTGGGAGTCTATGCAGCCTTTATGCTGATGCCAAAAGCAACCACGGACCTCAATAATTTTCTTGAGACGCGAAAAAACGAGATCCGGCTTGCCTGGCAGTTTGGGAGAATGAAGCCGAAACCGATAGCCCATCGAATGGGCCAGTCGGCGTACCGCCATTTCCGGCTTCATCCCCTTACTTCTGATCCGGCGCATGTTTTCACTGCGCCTTTTGGGTGAGAGAGTGTCTACCACTTTAAAAGGGGAAAATCAGCCGGCAACTGTAACCAGTGTCCGGGCAGAAACCAAACAAGTCTTTAAGTTTTCAGCCACGGCACGCGCGAATGGCGGTGGAAATGCGTTGCCGACCTGCCGGTAGCTCTGTGTCTTCGAACCTGCAAACTGCCAATCATCAGGGAATCCTTGAATACGAGCCACCATGCGAACCGTGAGACGTGGCATGCCGAGGAAGTCTGGACCGGGAGCTTCTCCCGCAATACCGAGACCGTCAACTCCCAAAGTCGCCCAGGCTCGTCTCGCTCTAGTGGGACCGAGATCGGGACCTCCGTGCTTGAGGGAGCCCCCGACTACGGTTGGCGCGATCTCGTCAGCCTTATCTCGCCAAACTTTGGCCCCCTTCCATCCATTAGCCACCATTAGGTCGTAGAGAATCTCTCCAACCGTCTTTACCGGAGCCTCGGATGATTCAGGCCACGAAAAATGTTCAGCGTACTCCTTACGCAAGGCCACAAAGACGACCCTAGGCCGCAACTGGGGCACACCGAAATCAGAAGCGTTCATAAGCTTCCAGCCGGGTTGGTATCCCAGCTTCTTCAATTCACCCCCAATGTGTCGCCGGTAATCCTCAAATACTGCGTCCAGTATCCCGCGCACATTCTCAATCATTACCGCCTTCGGCCGGACTTGGTCCACTATGCGAACTAGTGCGGGAAACAAGTTACGTTCGTCCTTGTGACCGAGTTGTTTTCCAGCTACTGAAAACGGCGGGCACGGCAAGCCGCCTGAAACGATGTCGACGCCTATAAACGTGGAGCCGTCGAAGTCGTGGATGGTTTTCTCGATCACGTTCCATTCGGGACGATTCAGGCGAAGCGTCTCACAGGCATGTTTATCGATGTCAACGAGCGCAGCATGCTCGATTCCTGCCTGTTCAAATCCCAGGGCCTGACCTCCGGCACCAGCACAGAGTTCGACAGTCGTCAGTCCGCTTTTCTTGGCTTGCGGCCCACCAGCTTGTGTCCCCGGTTTTGTGAACCACGGATTTTCGGCCCCTCTAGCCGCTTGCTCTGGGAAAAGACTTCGCGTGGTCGCGAAACGCCTTTTCATTTGCCCTCCTCGTGTGATGGACCTGATTATCTCACTTCCGGGGCGTCTGCCCTGCTGGAAAAAATATACCTCCAAGACGGACCAACACATCGTTATTTTTCCGCTATTTCAGCTGCGGAGTGCAAGATCAGGACAGGCAGAATCACCGGACCGTTTTGGGAGTCGGGAACCCAATCCTAGCACTTCCCAATAAATCTGGGGTGCCGCGTGCCCCATCCTTGTCCGCTGCTTTTGCGGACAGGATGGGAGCGGACGATGAGCCCCGCTGGTAATCACGCCCGCGCAATGGTGTCGCCGGCTGAAGCCGGCTCAGGATTCATATGAACAGCCTACCCAGGACTTCCGTCCTGGGCTAATGTTGTGTTGCCCTGACGGGCTCGCTCCTGCTCATAGCCCGGCTTTGGCTAGGACGGGGGTGGTTCAACGCCTTCTGCGCGTCACGCATGGACGCGTTCGAGGCGCTTCAGGGTTGGCAATGCCTTGATCGACTTGCCGGACTTCCGCTTGGCGCGGCGGATCTCGTAAAGGCTTTGCAAATTCAGCCAGAATTCCGCCGTCGTGCCAAAGAAATGGGCTAGCCGCAGGGCCGTGTCGCCGGTGATGGCGCGCCGCCCGTTCAGGATTTCGGTCACGCGATTGGTCGGAACATTGAGTTGCCGCGCCAGCTCTGCGGCGCTCATGCCCAGCTCTTTCATCTCTTCCGCTAGATGTTCACCCGGGTGAATTGGAACTATTGCCACTGCATTTCTCCTAATGGTAATCAACAATCTCCACGTTGGACGGACCGGGGGCGCCCTCCGTCCATTCGAAGCAAATCCGCCACTGATCGTTGATGCGAATGCTGTATTGGCCCCTTCGATTTCCTCTCAGCACCTCAAGACGGTTGCCCGGCAACACCGCAAGATCTCTAAGCGCGACGGCGGCTTCCAGGCGGTCCAGCTTCATCCGTGCGGCCCGCGATGCCAGAGAACGCTTTGACACGTTTGCCGGCTGCGAAATCCGTCGTCCGCTTGTCGCGATAGCTGACGATCACAGGTTAGAGTAGTTGCATAATACGCGTTACGTCAAGCATAAAGCATGCTCCAACACAGAATCCGTGCCGTCGCCGCGAGAGCGGACAAAGCCAAGGAGGCGCTTTGATGCATTCTGATCTGTCATGTAGGGCAGGTTCGAGGTGCTTGAGGCTTGGCAGCACCTTGACGGACTTGCCAGACTTCAGTCTGAGAGCCGATGGCTACCCATTAACTCGGCTTGCGCTGCACGATCTCTTCATCGCGGATGAAGAATTGGGCGGAGCACTTCTCAGAACCACAAATGACGGTCATCAAGCCGGCGATCTGTTTGCGGGTAACCAGTCCGAGTTGCCCGCATTTGGGGCACGACAGGACCGCCCAATAAGGGTCTTCCTTTTCGCCCACTTCGCCGGCGTTTTCCAGCACAAAGATGGTTCCAGGCTCCATCTGTTCGGGGATCCACTCGCTCAGGACGCTCAGTTCTCCGATCATGTGCCCTCCTTCAGGACCGTTCAAGAAGCCTGCTCCGTCGTACAGTCAGATGACGAACGGAAGCGCTGCGCTTTCTAGCTCCGCGCACCTCGGCGCGGACCCGCTGGATGGTGTCGCTCAGGCACACCGATAACATCGGCTGGCGGGCGTTCTTCAGCAGATCGACCACCGCGCGGGCGGAATCTTCCAGGTAAATGTGCCGGCCATCGGTCAGCAGGTGGTATTCGGAGGCGGCGGAAACCGTCTCCACCAGGCGCTTGCCCAGCTCCTTTTGCAGGAAGCGAATTACCCGGCGAATCTTCTGCAGGGAGAAGCCGCGTTGGCGCAGATCGCAAATCACGGCCACTTCGGCCAGATCGTCGAGCCCATAGACGCGTTTGTGCCCCTCGCGCGCCGGAACCACGATATGGCGCTCATCCCACCATTGAAGCTGGCGCGGGCTGATACCCGTCAGGGCCACTACTTCTTTGGATGTGAAGGTCTGCTGCATGGCAATTGGTCAAAACATATCCCACAACAAATGTTTGAAACATCATAGTGTACATCGGTGCCCTGTCAAGATGAATTATTCATTAACATGGTTACTGGAAGATGTACCCAGGGGGAATTTGCCCGATTCTAACCATGCGTGGCCGTCGCGGCTGATTTCCAGGTGAACGGACTTCGGTCGCGCGCCGTTCGTCGTCACTTCTCGCTGTGAGCCCCGACCTTTCCGCGCCTGCTGCGCTGGCCTGAAGATAAACTGTAAGAGCCCAATACTGGCTACTGACTACTGATTCTGGAGGCCCCGTGGAACCGTTTCGTCATCATATTTTCGTCTGCACCCAGGAAAAAGCTGAAGGAGTTCCCTGCTGCTCGGCGGCAGGCTCGTTGCGCGTTCTCGATGCCTTGCATCGCGAGCTCGGCCGCCAAGGATTGAGCGACGATGTCCAGGTTTCCAGTTGCGGCTGTCTGGGAATTTGCGACAGCGGACCGGTGATGATCGTTTATCCCGAGGGCACCTGGTATGCGAAGCTGGCCCCGAACGACGTGCCGGAGATCGTATCGTCGCACCTGAAGCAGGGACAAAAGGTCGAGCGTCTGGAGCGAATTCCCGACGCCGACATGAAGAGCGAGATCCTTGATCATCGCAACAAGTATCTCGCCATGCTGAAGGGCAAGGATGCAGCCGGCGTGCTGCCGGATGACATCCACGACATGGTCCGCAGCTTTATGCCCAGCCGCGCCCTTCTGACGGCCCTGGAGCTCGACATATTCACCGCCGTCGGCAAGGGCGGCGACGCGCAACAGATCGCTGCCAAGATTCAGGCTGCGGTGCGCGCCACCGAGATGCTGCTGAACGTACTGGTAAGTCTCAAGCTGCTGGAAAAGCGTGACGGGATTTATACGAATACGCCAGCCGCAGCGCGCTTCCTGGCCGAGGGTTCTCCCGACAGCGCGCGCACCGCGCAATTACATATGGCCAACATGTGGCAGCGCTGGTCCAAGCTAACGGAAGCCGTGCGCACCGGCACCGCGGTTGAGTCGGCCCGCGACAATGGATGGGTCACTTCGTTCATCGCCGCCATGGACCACACCGCTCGCGGCCGGGCCCGCGCCGTGGCGCAGGCTGTCGAGTTGGACGGCGAGAAGCGCATGCTCGATCTCGGCGGAGGTTCGGGCGCCTACTCCATTGCGTTTGTCAAAGCCGCTTCCGCGCTACATTCCGAGATCGTCGACCTGCCCGAAGTGCTGCCCATTACGCAGGAGTACATTCGCCACGCCGGACTGAGCGACCGCATCAGCACTCGCCCCGGCGATATGTTGACCGTTCCACTTGCGCCGGCAAGTTACGACTTGATTCTGCTGTCGGCGATCTGCCACATGTTCTCGCCAGAAGAAAATCAGCAGCTTTTGGCTCGTGCCTACGCGGCGCTGGCGCCGCAAGGGCGGCTCGTCATTGCCGACTTTGTCCTCGATGCGGACAAGACCTCGCCTCGCTTTGCCACGCTGTTCGCGCTGAACATGCTGGTGGGCACTCGCGCGGGAGCCAGCTATAGCGAACCGGAGTACGCAGAGTGGATGAAGGCCGCGGGCTTCGCCAGCAGCAAACGGGTTAGGATGCCAGGTCCCGTCAATCTGATGATTGCAACGAAGTAGTCTGAGGGAGTTTCGAGTCTCGAGTTTCGAGTAACTGATTGCCTGAGAATTTGCGCAGATGGTACACTTTGCACACCTACCGAGCTGAGCGGGGTTAGTTCAGCGGTAGAACGCGAGCTTCCCAAGCTCGATGTCACGGGTTCGATCCCCGTACCCCGCTCCAATTCACATCAAGAATCGAAAGTTTATTTCGAAAGCGCTGCGACCTTTTCTCTTGCCAGCGGCCGGGCAAACGCGTTGGTCGGACTATGCGTGTTGATGGTCAGGACTTTGCGGTAATAGTCCAGCGCCTGCGCGCGGTCCCCGGATTTTTCGTAGGCTTGCGCCAGCAGACTGAGGACGAACGGGTCCTTCTGGTCGCCCTTCTGCAGTTCTGGAATCGTGGTCTTATAGTCGTGCAGATAGAACGCGACGTAGCCGCTGAGGTAGGGATAAAAGCGCACCTGATCTGGGTTATCGCCCTTGTCCAATATCGCCTTCGCAGCGGCCAGGTGCTTCGGCCCCTCTGCGCTCCTGCCTGGCTCCCGGACACGGATGCGCGCCAGCGCGCTCTCCCATCGGAATTCCCACAGGTCTTTCTCGGCGGGGCTGAGGTTGGGCTGGCGCAGCGCGGTGAGGTGCCCGCTCTGATACCACTGAAAGGCATTGTCGGTGTCTCCCGATTCCAGATAGATACGCGCGAGTTCATCGGCGGTGCCCGCCGCGTCCGCAAATTGCTTGGCGGAAAATTGGGAGTCGAACGCCTGCTGCTCGTACTCCCGCGCCTTGTCTGCGTTGTGTTCGAACGCGCAAGAGACGGCCATTGTCCTCAGCGCCTGCACTTGCGAAGCAGGCGGGGCCTCATCAAGCGCCTTGGTCAGATGCTGGCGCGCTTGCTGGTACTTGCCTTGCAAATCCAAAGCCATTCCTACCGCCAAGTCTGCCTGGAAAAGCTTTGGGGAGAGTTGCAGGGCACGATCGTAAAGGGCCAGCGCCTCGCCCTGCTTGCCCTCGCTATTCAGCTTTTGGCCCTGTTTGACAAGCTCGAGTGCATCGTCTGTTTTTGCAGTCGTCTTTGCACTTGGGGAACTCGCCTGAGGTTGTGCGCACAGAAAAATGCTAGAAAGGAACAAGGTTGCGACGGAGTAATAGAGGAAGAAGATTCTCAGCTTCATAGACGCGCCATTATTGCACATTGCGCGCCCGGCGAGGAACGGATAAGCTTCGCGGCAAATTCGGCTGATCGGTGCAACATAGCAACTGACCAACGTAGTTGCTAGCCGCACCGCTTCAGAGCGCTTTAGAGTGTCCGCGGAGGCTGGGGCGACGGGGTGTTGCGCCGCTTGGCCTCTGCCAAGGCCTCGACCGGATCGCGGCCCGTGACCGCTTTGTACCAGGCGGGATGGTGCGTCCAGGCCCAACCTTCGCTCACCGTGCCGCGCGTCATCGCCTGAATGGTTCCGGGCTCGCCGAAGGTGCTGAGATAGATATGGAAGAAAATCCCAAACAGCATGATGAGCGCAGATATGTCGTGGATGACATACGAGATCGCTACCAATATGCGCCCAAAGATCTCCGGAAGCCACATGATGACGCCGGTAATCACGTAAGCGATGCAGCCGCAAACAATCTCCCAGAACTGCATCTTCTGCCCCGCATTAAAAAAGCCGGTCTCCGGCGATTCCACCGAGTCGCTGCGGGTGACGTACTGCTTGATGTGCTTCATCCAGCGGGAGTCGTCGGGGGTCCAGCGCATCACCTGCAGCCAATTGATCGCCTGCAGCGCAAAGAAGAAAACGAAAGCCAGTCCGAACCAGGGATGCAGAAAGCGCGTCGTAGCTCCGCCCCCGAACAGCGGCGTAAAGAAGCGGAAAATCCACGGCAGATAGATCCCGAAGCCTGACAGCAGAGCCAGGAAGAAGAAGATCCCGACCATCCAGTGGAGAAAGCGGGTGTACACGGGATGGCGCAGCAATTCCCCGGTGTAAACCACCGTCCGTCCCAGGCGATCAATCGTGTTGGGGCGATGTACGAAGCGATCGGCCGAAGTCGCCATCTAGTTCTCCTTTCCCGCGGGAGGCGGTGGCGGGTCAATGCGCACGACCGGAGGAGTGGGTTGCTCGCGTCGTGGACCCTCAAAGACGTAGTGCATAACCACGCCCACGAAGCCCAACATTGCGCCAAACAATCCAATCGGTTTGAAGATGTCCTTCCACACCGTGAAGCTGAGCGGAATGCGCGGTTTCGCCGGCAAGTTGCCATAGCGCTCGGGCTTGGTGGCGTCGTGCAGCACGTAGATCACGTGCGTGCCGCCAATCGTATCCGGATCGTAAACCCCGGCGTTCTGAAAACCGGAGACCTCGCGCAATTGCGAAGCGCGATTTTCCGCCAGGAACTTCATGTCGTCCTTGGTTCCGAAGTGCAGGCACCCGGTGGGACATGCCTTGATGCAGGCGGGCTCCAGGCCAGCTCCCACTCTGTCAGAGCACAGCGTGCACTTGTAAACCTTTTTCGTGTTGGGGTTGAACTTCGGAATATTGAAGGGGCAGCCTGAGACACAGAACTGGCAGCCAATGCAGTTTTCCTGCTGGAAATCGACGATGCCGTTGGAGTACTGCACGATAGCGCCATCGGCCGGACAGGCGCGCAGGCATCCCGGATCCTCGCAGTGCATGCACTGGTGCTTGCGCATGAGCCACGCAAAGCTGCCATTGTCGTGCTCGTCCTCGTTGAACTTGATCAGGTTCCAGTAATTCCAGTCGGTGTCTGGCATCGTCTGGTAGGTGTTGTCGAAGTAGGTGGTCTGGAACGGCATGTCGTTCCACTCCACGCAGGCCACTTCGCAGGCTTTGCAACCGATGCAGGTGGTGGTGTCGATCAACTTGCACACCTTGTCCTGGCGTTGCGCACCTTCGCCGGCTACCGGTCCAGGGTGGGCCGAGATTTGCTGGATTCGTAATGTGCCGCGATCGCTCATCCCGTGCCTCCTCTAAACCTTTTCCAGCTTTACCAGGAATCCCTTGAATTCCGGGGTGTAAGCATTTGGATCGACAACCGTAGGCGTCAGCAAATTCGCAGGCATCTTTGCAGTTCTGCCCTCACCTTCGGAAATTCCCAGGAAGCCCCAGTGGATCGGCATTCCGATCTGGTACAACTTCTTGCCGTCCACCATCATGGGCTTGATGCGCTTGGTCACCATCGCCTTGGCAATGTAATCGCTGCGAGCGCTGGTCACCTTCACCTTCTCGCCGCCGCGAATACCCATTTGGTCGGCCAGTTCAGCGGGGATTTCCACGAACGGTTCCGGTACCAGTTCCACATTCATCGGATTGTTTTTGGTCCAATAGTGATAGTGTTCGGTGAGGCGATAGGTGGTGCAGACGATGTTGTACCCTTCCTTTGGGGTGCCGTACTTGTCCATCTTGGTTTTGTACTTCTTCACCACCGGATTGGTGGACTGGCTGGGGTGCAAAGGATTCTCGATGGGACTCTCAATCGGCTCGTAAAACTCCGGGAAGGGACCGTCGGCCATGGCGCCGAGCGGCACGAAAATGCGGCCCACCCCCTCAGGATTCATGATGAACGGGCCCATGTGCTCTTCCGGCTTGGAATCGGGCTTGAAGTCGGGAACGTCGTTGCCCACCCACTTCTGCGCGGTCTCGTTCCACCAGACTTGGCTGCGTGTTGGGTCCCACGGCTTGCCCGCGAGATCACAGGAGGCCCGGTTGTATAGCACCCGCCGATTCGCCGGCCATGACCATCCCCAGTTGGGATAAATTCCCAGGCCCGAAGGGTCTTCGGTGCCGCGCCGCTGCATCATTGGCCCTGCCTCGGTCCAGGAGCCGCAGTAGAGCCAGTTGCCCGACGAGGTTGTGCCGTCATCGTGCAGCATGGCAAAGCCCGGCAGTTGCTGGCCGGCCTTGAGCGAGATTGCAGTCTTTTCGTCGCTGATATCGGCCAGCGCCTTACCGTTGATTTCCTTGGCGATCTCCGACAGCGACGGATGCGCGGGAAGCGTGTAGGCCCATGAGGCCTTCAAGATCGGATCGGGGAATTTGCCTCCCTCCTTCTGGTACAGTTCGCGGATCTTGAGGAAGATCTGGGCCAGAATGTCCTGGTCGAGCCGGCAGTCTCCGGGCGGTGGCAGAGCGGCGTTCTTCCATTGCAGCCAGCGCGCCGAATTGACGAAGGTCCCGTCTTTCTCCGCGAAGCCAGCTCCGGGCAGGCGATAGACCGTGGTGTTAATCTGCTTCAGGTCGTCGGGCGTGATACCCGGCGCCTGCCAGAACGCGCTGGTCTCGTCGGGGTAGATCTCGCAGACCACCAGGAAGTCGGCCTTCTTCAGCGCGTCGATATTCTTCTGCGAGTCGGGCCCGATCATCACCCCGTTCATGCCGAAGGCAAACATTCCCTTGACCGTGCCTTCGTACATGTCGTTCCAGATATTTACCCACGAGTAGTTACGGTCAACCTTGGGCAAATACTGGAAAGCGAAATCGTTGTCCTTGGTGGCGGCGTTGCCATACATAGCTTTGAGGAACGACACCATAAATTTTGGCGTGTTCGACCAGTAGTTAAACGACTCCCATTCGTTGGGCTTCGCCGGTTTGGGCGTAATGCGATCGAGATAGGTCTTCAGGTCTTTATCGGTAGGGTTGGGCACCTTGAGGTAGCCGGGCAGGATGTCGAAGATGCCGGCCATGTCCGTGGCGCCCTGAATGTTGGAGTGGCCGCGCAAGGCGTTCACGCCGCCCCCGGCGCGCCCGACATTTCCCATCAGCAACTGCAACATGGCGGCCGTGCGGATGATCTGCGTTCCAAAACTATGCTGCGTCCAGCCCACCGCGTAGATGATGGTGGCGACCTTCTTCATGTCTCCGTTTTTGCGGACCGAGGTGAACAGGTCCGCAGCTTTCAGGAACTGGTCTTTCGGTATTCCGGTAATGCGCTCGACCATCTCCGGCGTATAGCGGGAGTACTGCTGTTTCAGCAGTTGATAGACGCAACGCGGGTGCTGCAAGGACAAGTCGTAGGCGATATTGGGCGGAAGCGACGGCGGCGGAGGTGGAGTACTCGCCGCGCCTTTCGCAGCCGTGGACACCGGCATGAGCGCAGCCTTCGCTTCGTGGCCCTCCGTCGGCGCGGCCAGCACGGCCTTACCGGTCTCGTTGCCGCCTTCCTGATAGTTCCAACTGCTCTTGTCGTAGATCTTGGTGGCAGCATCGAAGCCGGAAAACAGTCCATCTTCCGGCAGCTTGAACCCTTCTTTGATGATGAACGCTGCGTTGGTGTAATTGACCAGGTAGTCCTTGGCAATGCGATTGTTCTCCAGAGCGTAATTGATCATGCCGCCCAGGAAGGCGATGTCGGCACCGGCACGAATCTGGCAGAACAGATCGGCAACCGCAGCGGTTCGCGTGAAACGCGGGTCCACCACGATCATCTTGGCATTGCGATTGCGTTTGGCTTCGACCGGCCACTTGAAGCCGCACGGATGGTTCTCGGCCGGGTTTCCACCCATGATCAACATCATGTCGGTGTTCTTGATGTCGATCCAGCCGTTGGTCATCGCTCCGCGCCCGAAAGTTGGTCCCAAACTTGAGACCGTGGGGCCGTGTCAAACCCGCGCCTGGTTTTCCAGGCGCACCACCCCCATACTTCGCATCGTTTTGACGACCAGATAATTGAACTCGTTGGTGTCGGTGCAGCCGCCCGTGAATGCGATCGATTCCAAACGGTTCACCGTCTGGCCTTTCGCATCCGTCTCGATGAAAGTCGCGTCGCGGGTCTTCTTGGTCCAGCGGGCGATTTCGTCGATCGCCTGGTCCCACGAAATGTCGTCCCAATGATCGGAGCCCGGCCGCCGCACCTGCGGCTTCAAGATCCGCCGCTCGTTCTGAATGTCCTGCTGCAGCGAGGAACCCTTGGGACAAAGCGTACCCCGGTTGATGGGATGGTCGGGATCGCCTTCCACGTGGATGACCTGCGGGGTGACGTTCTTGGCCTTGTCACCGATGGTGTGGATGATGACGCCGCAACTCACCGCGCAATAGGGGCAGGTGCTGCGCGTCTCCGTGCTGCGCGAAATCTTCAGACTCCCGGCCTGCGCCAGCAGCGGCCGCGCATCGAAACCGAAGACGGTAATCCCAACCGCGCCAGCTATGCCAGTCTTGAAGAACGCTCGTCTAGATACATCCATTACGCAGCCCTCCATGGCAAAGGATTCGAAACCGTGAATTGGTGCAGGGATGGAACGCAAGCGCTGGAGAAGCGCAAAGTCGAGGCAGCGACAAAAGTGTGCGCGGTGTGGTCCACATCTCTACCAAGCCGTTTCCGTTTACGACTAGGGACTAACATCGGGACACGAACAATGCGAAACAGCCTATACCCGGGAACCCGCGCTGGTCAAATGGATTCACCGCCTCTGCAGAACGATGCCTGGGAATCGCATGCTTGGCCTAAAAACCCATCAGATTCGGACTGATTTTGTTAAATCCGTGCTCGACCGCCCAGATGTCGAGTGACGCGGTGGCAATCTCGTCCACCAGCGGAACCGCCAGGCCGTCAACCGTCATGTCCACCGATTTCAGGTAGTACTTACATGTGTCGCAAGCTTCCACGCGTACGGCGGCAAAGTCTTCCGCCGAGTAGCGCGGAAGCTTTTGATGATCCACTTCGCCGCAGACGGGACATAGAATTCGCCGGAACTCCCATTCGGTCGCACAAAAGGAACAGACAAGGAAGCGCTTTCCACCCTCGCCTTCCGGACGAAGCACTGCGACTTGCGGCCGCGCACCGCAAGCGGGACAAACGGAGGCGGAAGAATCTGCAGATTGCGTCTGCTGTGTCGCAGCAAGGTGCTCGGCCTGGGGCTGGAGCAAAACGCGCGCGAAGAAATGATTCGATTCCGGCCCATTGGCGTCCGTGGACAGCAGGAAACTGCGTAGCATTTCGCGCTGCTCTTCGGAAGAGGCATAGCAAGGGGGCGAGGAGAGATGCAGTTTACCAGCACCGATTTCCGCAGCTTCTTGCGCCAGCTTGGGCGGCCCCGTCCGCTGAACCAGCGCGAGCAATGCCGGCAACTGTTGCACCGCGATATCCAGGTTAAGCTGTTCGCGAAAAGCCGCTTTGTCGCCGCCAGCAGGAGAAGACGAAGACGCAACGTCGGCGCGCAACGTCTTCTGAAACTCGAGAATGTGCCGATAGAAGGCGAGGACCTCGGCGGCGCTGGAGTAGCGCTCGGCCAGTTCTACTGCCCGCTGGATGCGTTTGTCCCAATCAGTCTTTTTCATCGCAGGAGCGACCGGCACGTCGAATTTCAATCGTGCCGACGCAACAGATGATAACCCATTGCTCCGCGCCGACCACAAGTGGACAACCTGACAAGGACGATGTAAGGTCTGCCTGTGATAAGCCACACAAGTTGTTCTCCGCTAATCGCTCAGGCCGAGCGGCACGGCGGACGCATCGCGGTCGCCGATGCGCAGGGAACGTTTACCTACAACGATTTGCTGGATGCCTCGTCGTGCGTGGCGACCGAGCTGCTCGCCGGCCACGAGGACCTTCGAGAACAGCGTGTGGCGTTTCTTCTGGCGCCGGGATTGCCCTGGGTTGCGGTGCAGTGGGGCATCTGGCGGGCCGGTGGCGTTGCCGTCCCGTTACCGGTCAATGCTACGAGATCAGAGCTGGAGTACTTCATCGACGACACCGGGGCATCGACGTTGGTGTTCGATGCTCAGGCCGAGCCCCAACTGGCGCCCATCGCGGAGGTACGTGACATCCGCGCTTTGCGGTATGACCGGATTCTCGCTCACCAACCAGCGGAATTGCCGGACGTCGCCAGCGAGCGGCGCGCCATGATTCTCTACACCAGCGGCACAACCAACCGGCCCAAGGGCGTGGTCACAACTCACGCCAATATCACTGCGCAAATCACCAGCCTGATTGAGGCGTGGGAGTGGTCGGCCGACGATCGTATCCTGCTTTTTCTGCCGCTGCACCACATACACGGAATCGTCAACGTGGTTTCTTGTGCGCTGTGGTCGGGCGCCCCCTGCGAGGTGCTGCCGCGCTTCGACGCGCATGCCGTGTGGGAGCGCATCGCCGGCAGCAGCCTGGCTCTGTTCATGGCGGTGCCGACCATCTACGTGAAGCTCATCGCCGCCTGGGACGCAGCTCCGCCAGAGCGCCGCGCCACCCTCAGTCAGGCGTGCGCCAAGTTGCGCTTGATGGTGTCCGGCTCGGCAGCGTTGCCGGTGAGCACTCTGGAGCGCTGGAAGGAAATCAGCGGCCACACACTGCTGGAGCGCTACGGCATGACGGAGATTGGCATGGCGCTGTCGAATCCGTTGCGGGGCGAACGCGTGCCGGGCAGCGTTGGCACGCCCCTGCCGAGCGTCGAGGTACAGCTTGTCGGCGAGAACGGCCAGCCGGTTGCGCCGGGAACGCCGGGCGAGATCGAAGTTCGCGGTCCCAGCGTGTTCGCGGAATACTGGGGCAAGCCCGAGGCCACGCGCGATGCCTTTCGCGATGGCTGGTTTCGCACGGGCGACACTGCGGTCATCGAGGACGGTGTCTATCGCATCCTGGGACGGACCAACATTGACATCCTCAAGACGGGCGGGCACAAGGTATCGGCACTGGAGATTGAGGAAGCGCTGCGTGAGCATCCATCGGTTGCCGAGTGCGCGGTGGTGGGCGTCCCCGATCTGGAGTGGGGCGAGCGCGTCGCTGCGGCGGTGGTGCTAAACGATGGCGGCGCACTCGATCTGCCGTCCCTTCGCATTTGGGCCAAAGAATTTCTTGCGGCCCACAAACTTCCGTCGCGACTTCTCGTGCTGGACGCGCTTCCACGCAACGCGATGGGAAAGGTAACCAAACCTGCGATCAAGGCGATGTTTCAAGGCGCTGGCAGTGACAATTGATCCGCGCCCAGATTCTGTTTTGGGATTACGTGTGGTAACGCCGCTAACAACAGTTAGGTAGAGTACTTCGGTAGAATGCTGGCATGACCCAACCCAAGCGGGTTCTGTATCGCGGTGTGCCAATGATCGAGGGCTGGCCTTGTCTTGTCGCGTTAAACTCTAGCTACAGCTAAAGGCGTTTCCGCTGACGGAGTAGGGAGTCCAAGGTTTTTGAAGATGAGAACCAGATCATCCTCAATCTGCATGCTGGCTTTACTTTTGGTGGTCAGCGCCGCCACTATGCACGGTCAAGCCTGCGCCCCTTGGCATGATCCTTCGGCGCACAAGGTCCAGTTCGTAACCGTCAGAGATGGTGTTCGGCTGGAAGTTCTCGACTGGGGCGGAAGCGGGCGCCCGGTCGTTTTGCTGGCTGGTTACTCGACTGCTCATGTCTACGATGAGCTAGCACCAAAACTGACTGACAGCGCCCACGTATACGGAATCACCCGGCGAGGGCTGGGGAATTCAAGTAAACCGCCGGGGGGCTACACTGCGCAGGATTCTGCGGAGGATGTTCTCCAGGTTCTGGATGCCCTCAAATTAGAAAAGCCTATCTTGGCCGGTCACTCTTTTGGCGGGCAGGATCTGAGCGTCATCGGCGCGATGCATCCCGATCGAGTGGGTGGACTGGTTTACCTCGATTCAGCGGAAGATATTAGCCTGGGTCCAGTAAACAAGAGCGTCAAAGAACCGGAGCAGTCCCAGCTTCCGCAAGCGATCCGCAACCCACCGCAGCCGGACAAGACGTCTTTTCGAGCTTACCGGGAATGGTGGAGAGCCAACCATGGAATCATCTTCCCCGAAGCCGAACTCCGCCAATCGTATGCCTGCAATCCAGACGGCAGCGTAGGGCAGTATTTAGTTTCCCAAGAGGTGCGCGATGCGATGTTCGCGGGTTTAGCGAGCCCGGATTACGCACGCGTTCGCGCACCGGTGTTGGCATTGTTTGCTCTTCCGGCGTCGCTTGAAGATCAGATGAAGCGTTACAAGCCTCAGACTCCGTCCGAAGGGGCCGCCCTAGGCCTTAGGTACGGCCTCCAACTGGCCTGGGTCGCGAGAAACGAGGACGCTCTTAAGCGCGGTGTATCTGGCGTCCGGATAGTCGAACTGGCAGACGCGAATCACTATATCTTTCTCTCGAATGAGGCCGACGTGCTACGCGAGATGCACGCTTTTCTCGCTGAGTTGCGCTGACTCTCGCCATCATTGCCGCAGTAGCCGCAACCCTTCGCTAGATTGGCGGGAAATCGCCTTATCACTCGTTATCTGCCATGCGTCCTTGACACGCCATGCTATGCTGCTCCCGCCCGGCAAGTCTGTGTGAGCGCTTGCGGTTAAGGAGAACACCATGGCCAATGAGGCAGTGGTCCATCATCGACCCACAACTCACACCAAACTCAACCACCAGCAAATCACCGGGTTCTGGGGCGCATGGGCGGGCTGGACGCTGGATGGCATGGATTCGGTGATCTATGCACTCGTCCTCAGTCCGGCGCTGACCGAACTGCTTCCCAAGTCGGGCATCAAAGCCACGCCTGCTACGGTCGGGTACGCTGGGTCTGTGCTGTTCGCGCTCTTCCTGGTGGGATGGGGACTGTCGTTAATTTGGGGTCCGATTGCCGACAGGTTTGGCCGCACGCGAGTGCTCGCCGCCACCATCTTTGTTTACGCGATCTTCACGGGCGCTGCCGCGATGTCACAGACGGTGTGGCAACTGGGATTGTTCCGTCTGCTGGCGGGCATCGGAATTGGCGGCGAATGGGCGCTGGCTGGCACCTACGTCGCTGAGGCCTGGCCGGAAGACCGCCGCAAGATGGGCGCGGGATATCTACAGACAGGTTATTACGCGGGCTTCTTTCTGGCCTCGGCGCTCAACTACACGGTGGGTGCGCACTATGGCTGGCGTGCCATGTTCTGGTGCGGCCTGACGCCGGTCATCGTCGCCTTAATGGTTCTGCTGCGCGTGAAGGAGCCCCAGCGCTGGGAACAAAAAGCCAAGGCGAAGGCCGGAGGGCTTTCTTCCCTTCGTAGAATCTTCAGCCCTCCCTACACCCAGCGCACGCTGGTCAATACCATCCTGCTGGCCGCGGCCATCTGCGGCCTGTGGGCTGGCGCGGTTTATGCGCCCACGGCAATCATTGCGCTGGCGAAGAAGGCCGGCATGTTGCAGCCGCAGGCGGTGCGCGTGTCTTCGTTCGGCATGGGCTTGCTGTCGCTGGGGACCATCCTCGGATGCCTGGCGGTCCCGCCGCTCGCCGAACGCTTCGGCCGCAAGCGCACCCTGACCTTTTACTTCATCGGCATGGCGGCCTGCATCCTGCTGAGCTTCGGTTGGGCGTTCTACCTGCCGCACGGACTCCATCCCTTCATCGCGGTGCTGTTCTTTCTGGGCTTCTTTGGCGGCAACTTCGCCGTCTTCAGCCTGTGGCTGCCGGAGCAATACGGGACTACCGAGCGGGCCACCGCCTTCGCCTTCACCACGTCGTTCGGACGCTTCATTGCCGCAGGCGCCAACTTCGGAGTCGGTGCGCTGGTCAGAAACATGGGAGCTCTTGGCAAGCCGGTTGCGTTCACAGCGATTGCCTTTGGCATCGGACTGCTGGTTATTCCCTTCGCCCTGGAAACCCGAGGCAAAGTGCTGCCTGATTAAGGACCATGTAGCTGGCAAGAAACAACATCCATCAGGATCCATAGCGTGCGGCTACGTTCTCCGGCAGAAATGTTTTGGGTATTGCATCTGTCAGGGTTAGCACGGATTCTCCTGGAGTCAGTGATCTCCAGAGAGAAGTCGCGGTCCGGAGACTGGAACAATGACGGCGTTCTTCAACCCCGTAAAACGAACTGCGTCGGCAGCGTCGATTGAAATTGTGTCTGGTTGTTGAGAAACCCAATCCAGCGGCGTAGCCAATAAACGCAGGTGAGTGATTGGCGGGCGTGGGTCAGTGCGCCAGTGAGTTTCGTCTGCATTGAAGTAGGGCCCGAGGTCAGCGTCGTTCCAGGGGTAAAACCAGACCTCGGATGGAACGTTCGGTTCCACTAAGAACCCCTTCACATCGCGGCTGCCATCGGCGCGGGTGATTTCAAGTTCAAGGCGCTCGGGCTTGCGCAGCCTCCACCAGAAGCTGTAGCGGACCGTGATGCGAAGCCGCAGGAAATCGCTATCTCCGACGGGCCACGCCGGATCACCCAAATCCAAAACCGAGCTGCGTTGCCGGATGGGGAACAATTGCGCCCCTAGTTTGAGCGACTGCGCGTGCATTACCATCTGCACCGCTCGTGAATCGTCACGTTGCAGCTCGATAATTCCTGGGAGCACTTCATCCTCCGCCCGGTAATGGCGAAATAACCAAAACCAGACCTCCGGATTGCGGGTGAAATTGGCGATTCCATCCAGGGGGAAACTGGCGTCCTTGTTGGTGCCCAGATTTGGGTCGTTGTCTAGCCAGTAATATCCAAGCGGAGGCGCTGCCCGATCGAGCCCCGCGATGTCCACTTGCGACAAGCGTGAACCACTCGCCAGGTAGGACTGCATCACGCCGCCGGCGACATTTCGCCGTGAGGCGATCCCAAACATAGTCTGGTAAGGGAAAACCACTATGGAGTCCTGCGGCCCAGTGCGCTGCTGAATGTGCCGGGCCATGATTTCAAAGTCCGCGGCCCACCCAGCCGGCCAGCAGGCGCCGTCGAATTCGCGGGCGCCCGTTGGACATGCAGCAACGGGGCGACGCAAGTGCGCGTAATCAATGCGCACGAACGAGGGAGGAAAGATTTGGCTGCCGAATAGCAGTGAGGTGGCGACGGCCACCACGGCTGCAGTAGCGGATAACCACCTCGAGCGGAACGAAAACAGGAGGGTCCCGGCGAAGAACACCATGGGGAAGGTGGCGAGAATAATGTGTCGTGCATCGGCGCGGACCAGCCCGCTTTGCATCAGCAATGCGGCAAATACGAACCCGGCGAGCAGAAACCCAGTGCGGGCAGTGAACGCGGCAGAGCGATTGTCGGGGATGGCGCGGCGGAGAAGAAAAATGATACCTCCAGCGCCCAGCACGACAAGCAAGCGCACTGCCTCAGGGTGGGCCATCCTCGCAGGTTCAAACCAACGGTACCCGGCGATTATCGCCAGCGAGTTTTTCCAGAAGCGAAAATCGAAGGGCGTGGCCACAACGGCGTTAACGGCGACGACGAGCGCGAGCGAAACCACAGCAAAAGCCAACAGAGCCAATCCGTACCGGCCTAAGGATTGCCGTTCGCGCCGGCTTTCCCACACAACTCCACCGAGCGCGAGCAGCAGCGCTGCAATCGAATACACACCGCTGTCTGTGGAACATGAAAATGCCAGCGCGCAGAACCCAGCGGCGCCCGCTCCTGCAACCGGCGGTTTGAGCCGCCGTTGCCCGACTGCGTACCAGCCCCTCCAGAACAACGCGAACAGAAATATGGGAATCAACGTCTTCAGCGATACCCCCAAATCCTGCGGGTCCGAGGGTGACCAAAACCCGAAGAGCAGCAGCAATAGCAGAAAGCGTTTCCACGCCGCCTGTTCGGGGATGAGCAGCCTGAGGGTCAGATAGCCAAGGACAAATGTGCACCATAGCGGCAGCGTGTAATGGGTGGCGTTAACCGATCCCATGGAGACACCCAGGAACCTAGACGGAGCGCTCGAAAGCCATTGAAAGAGAGGACCATAAGTGAAGGCAACGTCGCGGCCAAACCACACGCCACGCGACGCTTTGAAGCTGGTGTCAAGCAGCCATGAGCCGTCGACCAGGTTGGGATAGCGGATTAAGAGAAGGACCCGCCGAGACAAGAACGGCGGCGGCAGTGATGCAAGGATTAACAGCAAGACCGCCAGGATGTCCCAGTGTCTGCGAAATCGCCCGGTCGGCTGCGGCGCGGGCAATGGTTGGGCGTGGCAAGTTAGTCGGGCAGCAGCCGGAGGAACGTTTTCCATCAGGGAGCCATTGTAATCCGGCATTTCCGCCACAGCTCCGGCCGCCTCCCTATCCGGGAGCACGAGCGCTTCATTCAGCGCCACGTCCAGACGCTCCGCAATGGAGTGAGCGGTGCCCTACTCGGGCTTGGTGCAACGGGTTGCGGCGCTTAGCACCTCATAACCCGCATTTTGCAGAAGTTTTTGCCGGGTGAAAAGAATGCCTATACGCTTGGACACCGCGCGCTTATGTCTGTCGCGGAAAGACCCTGGCTGGGTGGTCACACATAATCAAACAGGGTCATGAAGCCAAAATCCATGTGCAATTGCTGATGGCAGTGAAATAGGGTGAGCCCGGGATTGTCAGCAACGAAATCCACTGCGGCCTCTTGATAGCCTCCCAGCATGACCACGTCTTTCATGATTCCCGCAGTCGGATTCCCTGCCAAGCTCGTCAGTTCGAAACTATGACGGTGCAAGTGAATCGGATGGATGTCGTCACTGGCATTGCGCATGTGAATTCGATACCGCTTGCCTTGTTTTAAGTGAAACGCGGCCGGAGTCATTTCGTTGGACATGGGATAGGCGACTCCATTGATCGTCCAGCGATTGAAACCCATCTCGGCCGCATTGTCCTTGACAAAGGTCATTTCGAAAGCTTCGTCCGGCGGGATTGCGGTGACGCCCGGCTTGGCAAAGTGCCCGTAATTCCAGCGGAAAGGCGGTGGCGCGATCCACTGCGCTTTGCCGGCATGTCCCGCGTACTCCACAACGATTCCCATGCCGTGGCGACGATCATCATCTGCAAGATCGCCCAAGATCCAGACTCCCGGATGGTTCATCTCCACCATCGCCGAGACGCGCTCCGCCGTACCCAGCCAGAGTACCGGAACACTCGCGGGATTCGGCACCGGATTGCCGTCCAATGCAACCACCTTAAAAGTGTGGCCCGGCAGCGCCAGACTGCGAATCTCCGTGGCGCTTCCGTTTAACACATGGAAGAGGACCCGCTCGCCCTGCTTTACGCGGAGCGGCTCTCCGTGTCCCAGCATGCGGCCATTGATCGTGAATGCGCCATAGCCAACTTCGTATCCCTTTGGCATGCCTTTGGCCAGCGACGCTTTCATCGCCGACTCACCCTGTTCTTCGAGGGCCTTCACGCGAGTTGCCGGCGACAAAAAATCCATGGCCATATCTCCGCCGCGGCTGAAGGTCGGCTCGAATTCCTTCAGCACCAGAAAAACCTCGCGGTCATAGTCTCCGGGCCCGTGCGCTGGCTCGATGTACACCGGGCCCACCTCGCCGCTGTACTGGCCGGCGGACAGATTTGCGCCCGCTCGATTATGGGTGTGATAGAAACGCAAGCCTGCCGGCCTCGGGGTGAAGACGATCCGGCGTTTCCCATTTGCCGGAATGTAAGGCGTGCCTTCTTCCGCTGCGCCGTCCACGTCCACCGGGAGCATCTGTCCATGCCAATGCAGTTGCTCCGGCGTATCGGTGTCGTTGTAGATATCGACTGTGACCTGCCGCCCCTCCTTAAACCGGAGTAACGGCCCCGGGAATTGGCCGTTATAGGTTGTGGTGGAGATGATGCGCTTGGGCGCAATTTCGATTGGGCTCGCGGCAATCTTGATGGTGTAATCGGCAGCACTTTCCGTTTGCGGGGCGGAGTTTGTTGGTCCGGATGTACCCGTTTCAGCCACCATGGCTGGAATCAGAGCACTGCCGGCCACTGCGCCCGTCATCTTCAGGAAATTGCGGCGGGAGAAGCTCATAACTTTCGACTCCTTAATCTTCAAAGAGTTCGCCGAACAGTTCACGAACTCTCTCTTTGCCGGCATTCAACGCTTTTCGCCCGCGCGGGGTAGCCGAATACACCCGCCGGATCTTACCGCCAACCCGGTGCTCTTTCGAGCGGAGCAAGCCCTTCTTCTCCAGGGCGTGCATGATCGGGTAGAGCGTGCCCGGACTCAGCCGGTATCCGTGTCGGCCGAGTTCCTCGATCATTCCCAGGCCGAAAATCGGCTGGTGGCATGCGTGATGAAGTATGTGCAGCCGGATCAGCCCCGAGTAGAGACTTTGATCGGCCGATGGCATGGTTCGCGTCATATCGGGAGCCGTTATCGAGTCTCGATTATAATACCGTTGCTGTCATGTGGGGGAAGCATGGGACCCGAAACTGATCGATCGCTTTGGTCTACCGTCATGCGTCCAGCATGGCGTTCCAGGGCCGTATTTTTAATCCGCTTGGCCGTCGGCCTGATTTTTCTCACCCAGGGCGTCCTCAAGTACATCGACCCTAACCTGGGAGTCAGTCGTTTTGCCAGGATCGGGTTCTCACATCCAGCGTTTACGGCCCACTTCGTAGGGACTTTCGAGATGGTTTGCGGTTTTCTAGTCCTAATTGGCCTTGTGACCCGCATCGCTGCCATTCCTCTGCTGATCGTCATTTGCACCGCAATTGCCACGACGAAGGTCCCCGAATTGTCGAGGCCCAACCAAGGATTCTGGTTCATGGTCAGCGATGCGCGCACCGATTTCTCCATGTTGTTGTCGTTGCTGTTCCTGATTGTCGCAGGGTCGGGTCTCTGGTCGCTCGACTCACGCCTTGCCAACTCAACTCCCGCCGAAGAACAGAAGCGCTAAATGGAACGTAAGCAAGCCGGCCGAACTGCCACCGCTGGACCGTCGACTGCTGAAGTCTCACTCCGAGAGTTGGCACTCGTATTCTTGAAGCTGGGAACGATTGCATTCGGTGGCCCGGCAGCGCACATCGCGATGATGGAAGACGAATTCGTTGCCCGTCGTCAATGGCTTACGCGCGAGCAGTTTCTGGACCGCCTGGGAGCGGCGAACCTCATGCCTGGGCCGAGTTCAACCGAAATGGCCATCTTCATCGGCTATGAGAAGCGAGGCTGGCCTGGCCTCCTGGTTGCGGGCTGCACCTTTATTCTCCCTGCCGCCATCATGGTTGGCGCCATCGCCAGTGCCTACGTTCGATATGGCACTCTCCCTCAGGTGAATGGGGTCCTCTACGCACTGAAGCCCGTGGTGATCGCAGTGATAATCCAAGCGTTCTGGAAGCTGGCGCGCACGGCGTTGAAGTCAATTTGGCTGGGGACCGTGGGCAGTGTTGCTGCTCTTTTGTATGTGTTGCGAGTGCACGAGGTGCTCATACTCGCGATCGCGGCGGGGTTGGCCGGAGCACCTGTGCTGTATCGGCGTTTGCCGACTACCCGACGCCGTCGCGCCCTTCTCTTAACCCAGATAACGCCGCTGCGCCTCCCCGCTGTCTTGGCTGTCACGGCGGCGCCGTTTGGTTTGTGGCCATTGTTCCTAATTTTCGCAAAAATTGGCGCCGTGCTCTTTGGTAGCGGCTACGTCCTGCTGGCCTTCCTTCGAGCCGACCTGGTCGACCGCCTGCACTGGCTGACGGAACGGCAGTTACTGGACGCGGTCGCCGTCGGTCAGATTACACCCGGGCCGGTGTTCACAACGGCCACGTTCATCGGGTACATCATCGGCGGCACCCCTGGCGCAGTCATCGCCACGGTGGGAATTTTTGCCCCAGCTTTCCTGTTCGTCGCAATAAGCGGATTGGTGATCCCAAGGATTCGGAGATCGCGCGTGGGCGCTTCCATGCTCGACGGTGTGGTGGTCGGTTCGCTGGCGTTGATGGGCGTAGTGGCCTGGCAGCTTGGACGGGCGGCCATCATTGATGTGCCGACGCTAGTGATTGCAATTGTGAGCACGGCGCTGTTGCTGGGGTTCCGTGTCAATTCGGCATGGCTCATCGTGGCGGCCGGCGCCTTCGGATGGCTCTATCGCGGGTGAATGCGGAAGGTCGGAGAGAGCTGCCGCCTACTTCTTTTTGCCGAACAGCCCGCCCAAGTTAGGTACCTTTCCCGGCACGACGCCTTGCAGTGCGCCTTTGGCAAGGCTTCCAGCCACTCCTCCGATATCCGGAACGAACTTCGGGTCCGAGGTCGTGCCTTGAATTGCGAACGGAATACCATTCTTGCCGCCGCCGCCCATCGAGGTCACCTGGCTGAAGCCGCCCACCATACCTCCACTCAGGTTCGCCAGCATCTTGAAGTTGGAATCAACTAACCCTTTCCCCGCAGCGTAGAATAGTGGCCCATGGGTGGTGTAAAAACATAGTTAGTAGCCAGTAGGCAGAACTGGAATAATGAAACTGACAACTGGCAACTGGTCACTGGCCACTGATAACTGCTTCTGCTCATACGGAGTCGCATCGGATGAGGCTGCACTGGATTGGTACTTTCTTCGTCATTTTAGCCGTGCTCACTGGAGCTCTCACGTTGGCGAGTCAGCCGGTGGCGAACCCGCAGCAGGGGCGCGACGCGGACGCCTCGTCCAGTGTGTGGGGCGGAAATGATGTCAGCATGGAAGTCACCCCGCAAGGCGCCAAGCTGGAATTCGATTGCGCTCACGGTGAGATTTTGCAAGCCATCCAGCCGAACGCAAAAGGTGAGTTCACGGCGCGCGGGACCTATACACCCGAGCACGGCGGGCCCGTCTTCAAAGACAATCCACCGCGCGACCTGGAGGCCGTTTACAAGGGCAGCATTGATGGCGACACCATGCGGCTGGAGATCTTGCTGACCGACAAGGAGCAGGCGCCGGAACCCTTCCTGCTGGCGCGGGGGCGCGCCGGACGCGTCAGAAAGTGCCGATAGAAACCTTCAATAAATTGGCTGCCCCCCAGGGATTCGAACCCCGATATGCTGATCCAGAGTCAGCTGTCCTGCCATTGAACGAGGGGGCAGCGATGCGGCGGCAGTGAAGCGCTTAGGATGCGCCGCGCGCTACTCGGATTGTATTGGGTGCGTGAATGGAGCGTCAACTTCGCGGCACATGTGGTGCTGTCTCATTGAGATAAGACACTACCGCACATGCAAGTCAGCCGCGATATTCCTGCGTCGCGCCCGCTGCCGATTTGCAACGCGCTAGAATGAACATCAGTCCATACGGCGGAGGAAGTTCTATGTCATCGGTGATGGGCACTGTCGCATTCTCGACTGACTCAACGGAAGTGGCGCGCCGCCCGCTCGAAGCCGAGCAGTGCGCCTTGATCGTAGTCGATATCCAGCAGAAGTTATTGCCTCCCATCTTCAACAAAGAAATGCTGGTCAGGAACGCACAGCTACTGGTTCACCTGGCAAAGATTCTATCCATTCCGATCATGATGACGACGCAATACAGCAAGGGGCTAGGCGCAACCGTTCCGGAAGTCGCTTCCCTGCTGCCCGACGTTACAGCCATCGACAAACTTGAGTTCGGTTGCTTCGGCAGCGATGCCTTCCGCGCGGGACTCAAGTCCTTTCCCGGCAGCCGCAATACCCTTCTGTTATGCGGCATGGAGACGCATATCTGCGTCATGCAAACCGCGCTGGGAGCGCTCAACGACGGATACCTGGTGCACGTTGCCTCCGATGCCGTCAGCTCGCGCTCGGAATGGAACTGGCGCATCGGGCTTGACCGCATGCGCGAGGCGGGCGCAGTCATCTCCTCCACCGAGATGATGATGTATGAACTGCTACGATGTTCGGGAACCGCGCAATTCAAGGAAATGCTGTCGTATCTGAAAGACTAGCGCGGGTCGCCGGACAACCACGAGTCCGCAAAACCTTTCGCCGCGCCGCGACGCCAAGGTTCTAATGCTCGTGTTTCGAGTGAGAATGCAAATGCGGATGGGTGTGCGTAATCGTCCCATGCGAATGCCGGTGGGCATGCACGAGATTGGCCCGCAACAATAATTCATAGTTGGCCAAAATCTCGGTTGGCGTGCCCGTGGCGCCGACTCTTCCCTCCTCCAGAACAAGAACCCGGCTTGCAATGTCGTCCACAATTTCCAACTGATGGGTTGCCGTGATCACCGTTTTTGACGAGCCTTTCCATTCCTGAATCAAATCAATGACATGGCTTTGACTGCGCGGATCGAGGGTCGAGGTCGGCTCATCCAGCAGCAGCACATCAGGATCGAGGACGATCACCGAGGCCAGCGCTACTCGTTTCTTCTCCCCTCCGGACAGACGGTAGGGCGGACGATCGCGAAGATGTGCGATGCCCATGAGCTCCATGGTCGCACCGACCCGTGACAGCACCTCTTGCTTCGACCATTGCATTTGCAGCGGACCGAATGCGACTTCGTCGAACACCGTGGGATTGAATAGCTGCACATCAGGGTTCTGGAAGACAAGTGCCACCCTCCTGCGAAACGAGAGGGCGAACTTCTCCTGGTGCAACGCTTCCGGCGTAAGCGGCTGACCGCTGAAACTAACTTGACCGCGCGAAGGAAAATACAACGCGTCGAGGATTCTTAAGAGCGTGGACTTGCCTGAGCCATTCGCGCCCAGCAGCGCGACGCTTTCTCCTTCTGCGATCTGCATCGAGAGGCCGTGGAGCGCTGGAATGCCGTCGTATTCGAAGCAGACGTCGCGCAATTCGAACATCGGCGGCATAGCCATCTACCTTCCTATCTTCCTATCCAGGCGGACAGGCTGCCCGCGGCCAGGAACGCCGCCAGTCCGAGATAATCCCACGAACGCATGTGGAAGTCAGACAGGATTCGAATCTCGCCGCGGAATCCTCGCGACTGCATCGCCAGATACACCTCGTTGCTCAACTCGATGCTCTTGCTGAGCAGCACGCCGGCACTCCGGGCGGCAATGCGGCGACCGGCGGCGCCCTTCACAAGGCCCACCGTTCGGCTCTGGCGCGATTCGAACATCTGCCCCGCCGTTTCCACCAGAAGGAAGATATACCGATGCGTCATGGCCAGCATCATGACCGCCTCTTGCGGCAGGCGAAAGGCCCGCAGCGCTTTGAGCACATGCGTCCATGGAGTGCATAGGACCAGCAAGGAGGTGAACGTTACCGCAGTTTCCACGCGCGCGATCAGTAGCGTAGCGGTTTGCACACCTTGCACGGTGATGCGGAGCGGTCCGCCCGCAATAGCAGCAACTGGATCTCCGGGAGTAAGAAAGATCGCCGGGAGCGCAATCACCCCCGTGAAGCCCAGGACGACGAGCCACACCCGCTTCACCAACATGCCGACACCCACCTTCGACAGGATCGCGATAATCACCGCGACGAAGAACAAGGCGCCGACCACGGCAATCTTCCGCGACAGCACCGCTGCCAGAACCATGGTGAAAAGCCCGATGACGCGAACTCGTGGGTCGAGCGACTGCAAGAGTCCGGCTTGGCGGGCGATCTGTTCGGACGCCATGGCGCGAGCCAGCGCACGCGTGAACCCGATCATTGTGGAAGCAAGGAACCCACCGCGCCCCATCAGGAATGCCCCACTTCCCGTCGTCGCTGAACCAAATGCTGCGCCATAAGAGAAACCAGCAGCAAAATGCCGACTGCAAACATTGCGGAAAGAAAATAGCCGAAGCGGGCGCTCTTTACGAACGTGGGCGCATAGGCCGGAAACGGTGCGGTCCAAAGCCTGGCGAGCTGCTGCATTCCGGCAGGAACTGCCGGCGGCCCGACGGAATTGCCCGCTGCGGAGGCAGTTTGTCCCGCGCTTTGCCGCATAGCAAGCTCGGAGGGAGACCACTCGCCCCAGGCTTTTCCCGCCGCCAAGATTCCAAGCGGAGTGAGCACCATCAGCAGCGCCACTGCGATCCATAGTCTTCGCAGCGAGTTCGTAGCGGCAGGCATGATTGCCGATGCTTCTTCCGTGGCTGGCAGCGCTCCCGCCGTGTTGCGCAAGAGAGCAGGATCGGCGGCCTGCAAATAGGCGACGAGCCCTGCGGAGATTGCCGCTTCGGCCACCCCAGCGAAGGTCAGGTGGCCGATCATCATTGCGGGTACTGCGATGCTCAGCGGATAAGGCGCGTACAGCGGCATTCCTCGGGCATCGTGGAAGAGCGCCGGCTGAATGCCAAACTCGATGGCGGCCATCAATGCTGCGGCATTTGCCGCAAGGTACCCGGCGATGGCGGCCGCCGCAACTCTCCGCTTGGCGCCGATGGCGGCGCCGGTGGCAATCAATCGGTAGCTTGCATAGGCGACCAGCGAAGCCACGATCGCCATGTTGAAGCAGTTAGCTCCAAGTGTGCTGATACCGCCATCGCCAAAGAACAGGGCTTGGATCGCCAGCGCGATGGAGATGGCGAGTACGGCCCCTGACGGGCCCAGTACGATAGCTGAGATGGTAACGCCCAACGCGTGGCCAGTGGTGCCTCCGGGCAGCGGCAGGTTGAACATCATGACCACGAACGAGAATGCGGCAAAGACCGAGATGAGCGGAACCACGCGACTAAGCAACACGCGTTTCAGTCGCTTCAGCGCGGAGTACCAGCCTGCGATCGCGGCGGCATACAACACCGCGCAGGTGGATGGACTCAAGTAGCCGTCAGGTATATGCATGGCGAGGTACGCCTTGGCTCGGCGTATCTCATCCTAACGTATGCCGGGCTCATTCTGGCTTCGCAGGCAAGGCGTGGATAGACGTGACCGGCGAATCCGCGCGGCATCCTACAATTCGCGTCGTCTCTGGGCACAAATAGAAAAGGCGCGATCACTCGCGCCTTGTTCTTGAGACCGTTGCAAGATAACCGAACCGGACTACTTCTGCGGTCGGCTCGCCGGAGGAATGATACCGTTCATGCGCAGATATTCCACCATCTGGCCGTAATGATCGAAGGGATGGCTGATCGCGCCGACAGCAAGTCCGAGCCGCGAGACCTTGTTGGGTCCAAATGGGCTCTGAACCTGTCCGAGAACATTGTTCTCGTCGATGCTGTTGAGTGCCTTGTGCAGGTAGGTGAATGAGTCTTTCAGGAATTGAATCACATCTGCCTTCGACGTGATCTTGGCGGGCCCGTTTTCACCCTCTAAATCCAGAGGCGGTTTTTCAGCGAGGATGGCGGCGCCGAGCGCGTAGTTGGCAGTCGCAATATGCTTTACCTGCTGCGCGAACGTCCGCACGGTCTTAAACTCGCCCTGGGTGGGCGCGAAATTGAACTTGTCCTCGGGCATGGCTTCAGCGGCCGGAACCACTTCGTGCTCGACATTGCTCAGCGAACGGTCGAGCACCATCGCAAAGGTGGGTTTCTGGTCGGGTTTAGCTTGCATGGCGGCTTGCGGATTTGCCGCAACCGCAGTTCCTATTGGGCCGAGCGCGAGCAACAAAATTCCCATCGCAACTTGCTTGTTCATCAAGAAATCCTCCACTGTATTCGCAGGTATTTAAAGTCGTGGCCGAAGTGCGTGTTGACGATTCTAATTCATTGCCAGGGCGTTGGGGTGGGTTTCGACAGAACGAAGCCGGAACCAGAAGGTCGCCAGCATCCCAACTCCCAGGCCCATGGCGGCGTAGGACAAGGAACGGCCCATGCCCACGCGTTCGGCAATCTCTCCCCAGAGTGCAGCGCCACCCGCCAGTCCGCCCTGCAAAACCAGCAGGTACATCGAAATCGCCCGGGCGCGCATGTGGCCCGGCGACATGGTTTGCGCGGACAGGTTCAAGCTGGCCAAAATCTGAATCCACGCGACCCCGGCAATCAGCATGATTAGCGACAGGACTGGGAACGTCTGCCATCTACCCGCGGCGAACGTGGCAAAAGCAAAGAGTGCAGTGGCGAGTGAAACCAATGCATCCGCCGAAAGCCTGCGCCGGAAGAACGCCAGCCCCGTGGCGCCCATCAGAGCGCCCAATCCAAAGAAGCCCAGCAACAGGCCATAGCCTTGCGATCCGAAAGGATGCGCCAGCAGCGGCAACAAGGCGGGTAACGCGCTCGCCGAAATGCTGAAGACGGCGCTGCGTACCAGCACTGCCTTCATCGCTACCGACGTGCGCAGGTGCCGGAACCCTTCGAACATGGCGAGGAACATATGGCCCAGTCGCAGCGACGTGCGCCCGGGCTTGCGCTTCCATTGGTACAGGAAATAGATAACGCCGAAGAACGAAAGCGCGTTTAGCAGGAACGCGATACCCGAACCAGTCGCCGCAATTACCAGGCCGCCGAGCGCTGGGCCAATCGCGCGGGCCACGTTAAATCCAGCCGAATTCAATGCAATCCCGGCGGCAAAGTTGTGGTGCGAAACAATCTCAGGTGTGATGGCTTGCCACGCGGGGTCGTTCAGCACTGCGCCAAAGCCCATCAGCAGCGCAAACAGCAAGAGCAGCGATGGAGTTATTTTGCCCGCGATGGTGAGAACGCCGAGTCCGGCCGCGGCCACCACCATCCATGTCTGCGTAAATAGCAGAAGTTTACGGCGATCGACCACATCGGCGATCGCCCCGGCGGGAAGGACCACCAGGAACACGGCTATGCTACCGGCCGCCTGCACCAGTCCGACCATCAGCGGCGACATGGTCAGTGAGGTCATCAGCCATCCGGCGCCCACGTTCTGCATCCAGGTGCCCGTGTAGCTGACAACTGCCGCAATCCACAGAGTTCGGAACAGAGGTTCATGTAGGGGACCAAGCACGCTGCGCCGTCGCGGAGGAGCGCCGGGCATCGGTGGAATGGCTCCGAGTTCCGACATGGGCTCAGACCCCTCGACCGTCTCCGGCGCGCCAACTGGGGACACAATTTGTTCCTGCCATGCTCCGCTCGTGGCCATCAAGAATCTGACCGCACGACCGGAGAAACGTAAGCCGGTTGCGTCCAGATTCGAATGCAGACGTTGCGAGTGGCTGGCAAACCGTGACCAGTTGCGTTGACTCGGCTGTCTTCATCACGCGGCCTCCACGCCTGCTGGGTGGGCTGCGAAAGGCCACTCGCCGCGTCGCCACGAGCGCACAAAGTAAATCACCAAGCCAACCAAAAGAATGACAATTGCATAGCGGATTTCGCGCAGAAAGTTTTTTCGCGCCACCAGAATGAAGACGAATCCGGCGATCGCCAGCAGCGCGGGCACCGGGTAAAGCCACATGCGAAAGGGCCGCGTCAGATCGGGTTGGCGCTTGCGCAAGACCATCAAACCGACCGCCTGCACAATAAACTGCAACAGAATCCGAATGACCACCAGGGCGGCAATCACGTCGGCCAGACGCAACAGGCAAAACAGCATTGCGACTCCGCCCAGGGCAAGCAGCGAAACCGTAGGAAAGCGATGCTGCGGGTGGACCCGCGCAAAAGCGCGGAAGTAATTGCCGTCGAGCGCCGCAGCATAGGGCACCCGCGAATATCCAAGCAACAGGGAGAACACCGAGGCGAACGCGGTCCACATGATCAATCCGGTTACTGCCCGCCCCGCCCAGCTTCCGTAGATGCGCTGCATGAACACGGACATGACGTAGTTGCTTTGATCGCCGGAATGCTGCGCCAGTTCCCTCCACGGGATCACGCCCAACACGGCAAGATTCATCAGGATATAGAGCGCAGCCACCGCAAGGATGGAAAGAATCAGCGCTCGCGGAATCGTGCGCCCCGGGTCCTTCACTTCCCCGCCCAGAAAACAGACGTTGTAATAGCCCCAATAATCGTAGGTAGTGAGCAGCATCGCCGCACCCAAACCGGTAAAGAATTCGTGCGACAGGTGAAAGGCGCCGGGCGGGAAATCAAATGCCAGGGCGGGGCGGAAATGCATGAATCCGGCGACGATGATCCACGTCATCGCCAGAGCGCCACCGACCCAAAGCAATTCGGCGATTTTGGCAACTGCGGTGATGCGCCGGTATAGGAGGAAAACCACCAAGCCGCAAGTCGCGATCGCGACGAATGTACCGGGCATCAGGATCACGCGTGCCTCAAGCGCGCCCAACCCGGGCAGGCCGACATGCAGCGTGCGTTCCACCAGCGCATGGTCAAGTCCGGGCCACAGATATCCTGCATAGTGCGACAGTCCGATACAGCCTGAGGCAACCGACAATGGCGCGCTGAACGAGAGTTGCCAGATGAAAAGGAACGACAGCAGCCGTCCCATGGTTCGCGGTCCGTAAATTTCTTTGAGGTAGCGATAGGAGCCGCCGGCCCCTGGCATGGCTGCGCCCAATTCGGCCCAGACCAGGCCATCGCACAGGGCGAAGACTGCGCCCAAGATCCAGCCGAGCATGGCTTGCGGTCCGCCCGCTGCACTCACGATCAGCGGGATGGTGATGAATGGCCCCACGCCGATCATGTCAATCATGTTCAGCGTGGTCGCGCCGCCCAGTCCTACGCCGCGAATCAGTTCGGGCTGGTCAGGCGGACTATTTGGGCTCATGTCCCACGCTCAGCAGGTTAACGTAGAGACGGATGGCCCCTGGTACACCGAACGGCAACTGGCGGAAGAAGGCATATCCGGTGTACAGGTAGTATCCCCTTCCATATTGAGCCAGCAACAGGCCGCCTTTTTGCGGCGATTCGCCGGGATCGTTCGACGCCAGCAGCGGTGTAAACTGCGGGTCCCACTGATCCATGAAGTACAAGCCACGCTCTTGCACCCAGCTGTCAAAATCGCGCGCGGTAATCTGGTTGGGGTAATGGAACACCGGGCTTTGCGGATCGAGCATGGTGACCGGCGCCTGTTCCACGGTTACACGCTCGCGGCTCAGTTGCGCTGGAAATGGAGTGTAGTGCCCGGCGTTGAATTCGCTTGGCGAAGTGTTGTATTGCACTAGCAGCGTGCCGCCGTTCTGCGCATACTCCAGGAGCCGCTGATTGTACTTTTTCACGTCATCGCGAGTGTCGTAGGTCCGAATGCCGAGCACGATCGTCCCAAAACGCGCCAGATCGCCATGTTCAATGTCATCCGGAGCCAACAATGTCACATCCAAGCCAAGTTGTCGTAAAACGACGGGAATGTCATCTCCTGCCCCCATGACATAGCCAATCTTCAACCCCTGCGGGACCTTCACTTCCACGACGCTGGTGCGCTGCAACGCGGGTTGGTAATAGAAGAAGCCGCCGAGATCGGGCCGCGCGACCAGGCTGTAGCCTTCGCTGTAATCGCGCGCATTGGCATTAAGCAGTGCGCGCACCTGGTATCGGGACTCTTTGGCTCCGTCCGGCAGAACCTGGAATTCTGCGGCCTGTTCGCCGGTCTTGCTGAACTCGACGTTCGCCGACTGCGGTTCGACCTTCCATCCCGGGGGCACTTCGGGACGAACCGTGCCGTTTGCCCGAGCGACGGTTGAGCGCACCATTACGCGAAGTTGTGCCGAAGGATTCGAACCCGCCGGGATGACCTGTGTGCTGGGCGCGGTTTCCACGGAGAACGGCGGTACCACCGCCAGCGGCATGGACCAAGCCTGGCCGTGGGTGTCATGCACCGGGGTGCGCGCGAAGCTGCGAATTTCGCCTTCTTCGCCGTTGACGCTGTACACCGCGTGCGCCGCCACAGGAGGCGGAGGCAGGGCGAGGGTCACATACTCGGGATTATCGATCTGATAGATGGCATCGGTCTCGGGGTTATCGCGGTGAAAGTAAGCCTTGGTGAGCTGGGCATTCGCGGGCGGCGTTACGCGAAACGTAATCGCGCAACCGTCGCCGGGCGCGATTCGCTTGGGCATGTGGTCCAGGAACAGCTCGGCTTTCCAGCCCGGCGGAACGTCGAGTGTCATCTGCTTTAGATCCAGCGGAAGCGTGCTGCCGTTGTGCAGCTTGGCCAGCAGCAGAAACGACTTCCCTGCCGTGATGACTGCCGCTAACACGTCGCCATTCGCGGTGGGAAGGGTTTCCGCCATGGGACGCCCGTCGGGAGTGCCCGGACCCACTCCTAGATCGAGGCCCAACGCCAGATTGGCGGCCTGCTCGAACTGCTCTTGCTTGGTACTCAGAGAAGCAAGCACATCGGCTTTTTCGGCTGCCGGCAAATCCGATTGCTCAACCTTGCTGATTAGCGCCCGCATTAGGTTCAAACCGTGCAGCAAGGGCTTTGCTGCTGCCTGATCGTTTGTCTGTGCCGCTGTAGTGGCCTCATCCACCGTTCTTGCGATCGCCTCAAGCTGCGGGCTCAGCCAGGAGGCTTTGGATTGATCGGCGCCAAGCCTTGACGCCAGGCCGGGCAATGAGGTGTCGATCTCGTCAAAGAAATCTTTCTCGTGCACACCTGATGCCGGTGGGTTGGGCAATACGGAATCAATCAGCTTGTAATAGCTGGTACGGCGACCCTCGGGAAGAGTCCATCCGCCCGCGCCCTGCGAGAGTTGGTGTTTCAGGCCCTTCCAAGCGAACTGCACGTAGGTTTCGCCCAGCAGCGGGTCGAACTGCGAAGTTTGCAGCTCGATGGTCCAGTCTTCTGTGCCGCGAACATTGTCCATGTACAGCTTTTTCGCCTGCCAGGGTTGCAGGCCCTCGCGAAGCTGCTCGGGAAAGCGCGCCGGATCAGCAGCCGCGCGAAACGCTTCCCGGGTGAGGATTCCGGAGGCTTGATGATGGCCATGCCCGTCGCGGCTGTTGCCCTGAAAACGAGTGCAGATCACGTCAGGCCGGAAGGTGCGAATCACGCGCACCATATCGCCCAGCGCCACGTCATGGCCATGCCACATCTGGAAGGTTTCTTCCGGCGTCTTGGAGAATCCGAAATCGGCAACCCGGGTGAAACGTTGTTCCACTCCGTAATAACGGTCGGCGGCAAGCAACTCCAGGGTGCGAACGATGCCGAGTTCATCCAGGAGATTGCTGCCAACTTTGTTCTGGCCGCCTTCGCCACGATTCAGGGTGAGCTGCAAGGCGGTCACGCCGTGCCCGCGAGATTCGAGGGTGAGCATTCCGCCGTCTTCGTCGTCAGGATGTGCGACCGTGTGCATGAGGCGCGCCGTGGTATGTAGACGGCGCAGCATCTCTTTCAGCCCGGCGTCGCCAGTGTCGGCCGGGAGCGGCTTGGTATCGACCCAGGGCGAAGGAACTTGCGCGAGGGCTGTTGTCGCCAGGAACGCGAGAACCAGGTACAGACTGACACGCGCACCTAAACGATGCAGGGGACTGGTTCGGTTAAAGAATGCCATTGGTTGTCCGAACAGATTAGCAGTTCAACGGCTGACGTACAGAGTACACAAAGATGCGGCCCGGCGCGAAGTGCAAGCCGGGCCAGTCAGGCGGTCGTCGCCGAATCAGACGTACGCCTCGTCTACATAGCACCACTTCCAATCGCCCGACTTGAACGCCTGCATCACGGGATGTCCCGTCTCCTTGAAGTGCTTGTTGGCGTGCTGACCGGGAGAGGAATCGCAGCAGCCGACGTGTCCACAGTTCAGGCATTTGCGCAGTTGCACCCAACGCTGACCTGTTTCGAGACATTCCTTGCAACCTTCGCCGCTGGGCGCGACATTTGGATTGGCTTGCTTTACGTGCTCACACTTCGCCATGAGGCCTCCTCGTAAGAAATATCTTTATTGGATGAACCGACCCGAGCCTCAGATTCCCGCAATCCAGTGCGCGGGATCGCGACAGAGAATCACGGCGGCAGCGCGACCGCGTGTCTATAATGGAATTTCGTGACGCATCGCTATCGTGGGGGCGGCAAATTAGCTCCGTTGACGCGTATTTGGCGACTGTCGCGCCGGATTCCTTCATGATTCAAACCCTGTTTGGCAGCACCGAAGAAAAGCCCAGTTTCCTCTCACGCATGAAAGAGGCGGTCACGCGCACGCGCGAGACCCTTAGCGAGCGGATTGAAGAGGTAGTTGCGATCCGCAAGGAGATTGACCGCGACACTCTGGACGATCTGGAGGCGACCCTGCTTACCGCCGATCTTGGCACGGCTACGACCTCGACGGTGCTGGCGGCCTTGCGCGAGAAAGTCGATCGCAAGCAGGTGGCCAACGTCGAGGAGTTAAAGCGTGTGCTGAAAGACGAACTGTTGGCCATCCTGAACACCACGGACAAGAAGCCGGTCCAGAAAGTTGATGGCGAACCGGAAGTGATCCTGGTGGTCGGGGTCAATGGGGTGGGCAAGACGACGACCATCGGCAAGCTGGCGCACACTTTGCGCGGCCAGGGTAAAACCGTGCTGCTGGCGGCGGCAGACACGTTTCGTGCCGCGGCCATTGAGCAGCTCGAGATCTGGGGCGACCGCACCGGTACCGAAGTCATCAAGAACAAGCCGGGCGGCGATCCGGCGGCGGTGCTCTTTGACGCCATGCAAGCCGCCAAAGCGCGCAACATCGACTACGTCATCGTGGACACCGCCGGCCGTCTGCATACCAAGACCAGCCTAATGGAGGAGCTGGCAAAGATGCGCCGCACCGCGCAACGCCTCAGCGCCAATGCTCCCCACGAGACCTTGCTGGTAATGGACGCAACCACCGGCCAGAACGGTTTGCAACAGGCGCGTCTGTTCACGCAATCCGCCGGCGTCACCGGAATTGTGCTCACCAAGCTCGACGGCACCGCCAAGGGCGGCGTAGTGGTGGCCATCTCGAAGGAACTGGGCTTGCCGGTGCGCTATGTTGGAGTAGGTGAAAAGGTGAGCGATCTTCTTCCCTTCAACCCGCAGGACTTCGTGAATTCGTTGTTCAACTGAGATGAGCAAGGCCTCGAGCGACGAAACGTTCATGCAGCAAGCGTTGGAGCTGGCCCGCAAAGGCGTTGCTCTCGCTTCTCCGAACCCGTGCGTTGGCGCGGTGCTGGTCGGCGCAGAGGGCAAGATCATCGGTCGCGGTACGCATACTTACGAGGGCCGCAAACATGCCGAGCTGCTGGCGTTGGAAGAAGCGGGAGACCGTAGCCGTGGCGCTACTCTCTATGTGAATCTCGAACCCTGCTCCCATGTGGGACGAACCGGCCCATGCGCCGACGCCCTCATCGCCGCCAGGGTGAAGCGCGTCTTCGTGGCTATGCGCGATCCTAATCCGGCAGTCGGCGGACAAGGATTGGCGAGATTGCGCAACGCTGGGATCGAAGTACAGGAGGGCCTTGGTAAAGCCGACGCCAGGAAGCTGAATGAGTCCTTCGCGAAATATGTGCGTCACAAGACCCCGTTTGTCACCCTCAAGACGGCGATGACGCTCGACGGAAAGATTGCTCCGCCTCCGGGAGAAAGCGCAACTCCTGGGGCCCTGGGGTCCTTGACGGCGAGTGGCGGCTGGATCACCAGTGAAGAAGCACGGGCGCACGTGCACCAATTGCGCCACCCCAACGATGCCATCATGGTCGGCGTGGGGACCATAATCGCCGACGATCCACTACTGACCGATCGCACCGGGCTTCCCCGCCGCAGGCCGCTGCTGCGCGTGATCCTCGATTCGCGTTTGCGTTTACCCCTCGACTCACGCGTGGTTAAAACAGCGCGGGAAGATTTGATCGTATTCTGTTGTTTCGCGGAGGAGAACAAGCGACGTGAACTGGAGGCGCGCGGCGTGACTGTGGAGCAGGTTCCGATGCGCCATCTCGTGGAAGATGGCACCATTCCCTTTCCCGGCGGTTCCCCGACCATCGACGGCCGGCCTGATCTCGAAAGAGTATTGGCCAAGCTTGGCGGGCGTGAAATCACCAGCCTGATTATCGAAGGCGGGGCCATGGTGAATTGGGCTGCCTTGTCGGCCGGCGTGGTGGATAAGATTTTCTTTTACTATGCTCCGAAGATCCTCGCGGGCACGAGTTCCATTCCATTTGCATTGGGCACCGGATATCGCCGCATCAGCGAAGCGGCTTGCGTAAGATCGCTGGTGCTGCATCGCTTCGGAGAAGACTTTGCCGTGGAGGGCTACTTGCGCGATCCTTACGAAGGAAGCACTTAGCATTTGGCATTTAGCATTTAGCAATTAGCTGCGGCTAATGATGAGAAAGCTCTCACCGTTTGACCTGTAAATGACAGGCGAAAGGCTAAGTGCCAATTGCTAATTGCTGCATTTCGAGGTCATCATCATGTTTACAGGACTCGTCGAAGAAGTCGGAACCATTGCCAGCATTGTCGAACGCGGCGGCAATCACCGCATCACCATCTACGCCCCGACCAGCGCGAAGGAGTTACAGCAGGGGAACAGCGTGGCCGTCAGCGGCGTCTGCCTGACCGCGCTCGATATCACGCCGCAATCTTTCTGCGCCGACCTAGCCGCCGAAACCTGGAGGCTGACCTCGCTCTCTCGCATCACCGAGGGGGCGCTGGTAAACCTGGAGTTACCGCTGAAGGCGGACGGCCGCATGGGCGGTCATATGGTGCAAGGACACGTGGATGGCACGGGCCGCCTCGTGGGGCTGGAGCCAATTGCCAACGCGGACGACTTCTGGCTGCTCATCGATATCCCGGAGGAGCTGGAAAAGTATGTCGTGTTCAAGGGCTCCATCGCCATTGAAGGCATCAGCCTCACGGTGGCGAAGCTGGACGGTTTGCGGCTCACCATTGCCATCATCCCGCACACCGTGAAGATGACGAACCTGGCTTCGCTGAAGCCCGGCGATCCAGTGAACATCGAGACCGACATTATCGCCAAGTATCTGGAGAAATGGACCAGGCGCGATGAGCAGAGCGGAGCGCTGACCGTAGAGCGGTTGGTCGCGCAAGGTTTCTGAAGCCGGCCGGAACGACCATATCGTTTACACCCGTGGTTCGTGTGGCGGACGTTGCGCCCCGAAGTAGTGCTCGAAGTCCAGCGAGTCGAGTTCGAGGAATTCCTGCACGATGGGCTCCTTGCAGTTAGCCATTTCCGCAAAGGTCCCAAAGAAGATGGCGCGCGCCTCGTGCAGAAACAGCAGGCGGTCGGACAGCTTCTTGGCGAGGGCCATGTCGTGGGTGACTACGATGCTGGTCAGCTTCAACTGCTTCTTGAGTTTCTTGATCAAGTCGCCCAGCAGGTGCGCCATCAGCGGATCGACCATGGTGGTGGGCTCATCGTAGAGCACCGCATCGGGCTGCGCCGCCAGCGCGCGGGCAATGGCCACGGAACGCTTCATGCCGGTCGACAGGTCGGAGGGTAGCATGTCGCGGAATTCCCGCACGCCCACCATTTCAAGCAGGCCGTCGATGATCTGATAGATCTGCTCCTCCTGCAAACCGCCCCGTTCGCGCAGAGGAAACGCAATATTCTCGCCAATCGTCAGGGAATCGAAGAGCGCTCCATTCTGAAACACCATGGTCACCTTCTTGCGAATGCGCTCCATGTCCTCTTCGCCATAATTGGTAATGTCTTCATAAGCTACCCAAACCCGCCCCTTGTCGGGCTTAAGGAAGCCCATGATCTCGTGCAGCGCCACCGACTTCCCTACCCCGCTTCGCCCTAGGATGCAAACCGTCTCGCCCGGCATGACGTTGAAACTCACGCCGTTGAGCACGACGTTGCTGCCGAATGCTTTGTGCACATCCTGGAATTCGATATAGGGCTTTCCTTCGTTCATTCGGCGTTGCCTCTCACGCGCAGGGCATCCTCCTTCTGTACCAGATCTTCATATTCTTCAAAAGTATTCACATTGCGAAAGAGCATCGGCGAGAAACCCGCAGCACGGATTTCAGCTTCGGAGATATACCGCGTAGGCGCAAGCGAAAACAAATGTCCGATTTTATAATCACCCCTCCTCAGCGCCTGTTCAGCCACGTCTCGCACAGAGCGATGGTAAACCGCGGCCAGGGGTTGCAGCCCGCCCAGCGCCTCGGGAACCACGATAAGCTCGCTGCTGGCGCGCGCCTGCTCCAGTAGCCAGGCGAGAAAATCCGGACCTACCGAAGGCGTATCCACCGCAAGCATCAGGTTGAGCTCCGTTTTGGTAATACATAAGGCAGCGTGGATTCCGCCAAGCGGGCCGCAATCGGGGAAGACATCCTCTACCACATCGCCGTATTGCGCATAACGATCGCGCGGACCGGCGATAAAAACCGTGTTGGCGACGGCGGCAGCAGTGTGCAATGCGCGCTCCAGCAGCGTCTGGTTGCCGACCACGAGCAGCGCTTTGTCTGACCCCATGCGTGAGCTGCGCCCGCCCGCCAGGATGAATGCAGTTACATCGTCCACGCCGACATCATACCGGACTTCAGCTGTTCTCCATTCGCTTTTCGCCAAGACAACTCGGATGTGACCCTTGGGGGCCGGCCTGGTCTCGTCCAGTACGTGCTCCTGCCAAACCCTCTAGTTCTAAATTCGCTGTAGATTTGCGACTTTCGCGCACAAGCGAAGAGCGGCGTTATGCGTGGCCGGGGCGAAATGTGCTGGTCTTGGGAATGCAGCCGTTGATTTCGATGGCGACAATACGTCCGGCGTGGTCCAGTTCGAGGGTCGCTGGAGCGTTGAACACCGCATCGCCGTTCAGTCCCGGCAAGGCAATAAACACGCGGTTCTCCACGCAGGCTGCCGTCGGATCGCGTTTCAGGAAGGAAAGGGCGTAATCGTTGCGGCACATTTTGGGCAGCATAAAGCTGATATCGGCCACATCCCCCGTTTCCGACACGGAGAGTGCCGCCTCGACGGAAATCCGCGACTCTACTTCGTCACCCTCGACCTCGGTCGGAGGTTTGAAGCAAATGTAATACTCGAACCCTGATTCCGGATCGAACGGGCTTCGATCAACCTGAAACGCCATATGGCCGCCTCCTGGCGTGCCGGTCCACAGCTAGGCATTGCATAGTAAACGAATGCGCCCCTACACGCAAAGTGTCGAATCGAGTACGCTTTTGCCCGGCAGTGAGATCATGCCTGGGCCGCATTGACGGCCAGTTTTTCCTTGGAATTGGCCGGTTCGGCGGCCCATCGCCCTCGGAAACCCAGTCCAGCCCTGCCGCTCTGATATATTTTCGTTCGTATCGCTTTTTCGGAACCAAGCATGCCAATTTTCTCGCTGACGGAAATCGCTAAGGAACAAGTGGAGGCGGTGCAGGATTACTCCCTGCTCGCCGGCCGCTCGCTTACCAATATCTTCGGGCATCCTCGCTACTTTGCTGACACCCTGTTGCAGGCCGATTCCATCGGAGTCGGATCGCTGCCCATCGTGATCCTGACGGGTTTCTTCACCGGTGCGGTGCTGGCGCTGCAAACCTCCAGCACTTTGCAGCAATTCGGTTCGCTGTCGTTGACCGGCAAACTGGTTTCGCTGTCGATGGTGCGCGAGCTGGGCCCGGTGCTGACGGGACTAATGGTAGCTGGCCGCAACTCCAGCGGTATGGCCAGCGAATTGGGCTCCATGAAAGTCACCGAGCAGATCGACGCCATGCGCTCCATGGGAGTTGATCCATCCAAGAAACTGGTTACGCCGCGCGTCGTCGCCAGCATGATTATGCTGTTCTTCCTCAGCATCATCTCTAACCTGGTGGGGTTGACGGGCGGATTCGTGATCTCGTACCTCCTGTTGGGACTGGATCCCAACCAGTACTGGACCACCGCTTACCAGGCGCTGCGCTTTGGAGACGTGTTTATGGGCTTGTGTAAACCCGTGTTGTTCGGCTTTATCATCTCCAGCATCGGCTGTTACTACGGCCTGTCCGCCAAGGGCGGCACGCAAGGCGTGGGACGAGCTACCACGCAAGCAGTGGTCGCAGCGTCGGTGCTCATCCTGGTCAGCGATTTTTTCGTCACCCGACTGCTTATGGGGATCTTCCAGTACTAATGTCCAGCCTCGCACCGCCGGCCGAGCAGCGCCAACCCACAGCCACATCCAAGGCTGACGCCGCCATTCGCTTCGAAAAAGTCGAAATTGGTTTCGATCACCCGGTGCTGGGGGGTATTTCTTTTCAACTGCCCCATGGTGAAACCAAGATCCTGATGGGTGAGGCGGGCACGGGAAAAACCTTGGTCTTGAAACTGGCCCTCGGATTACTGAAGCCTGACGCTGGGCGCATCACGGTCCTCGGCGAAGAGATTACGCAGATGCGCGAGGAGGACCTATTCGCGTTACGGCGCAAGATCGGCATGGTCTTCCAGGAGAGCGCGCTCTTCGATTCCTTGACGGTGGAGGAAAACGTCGCTTATCGCCTCATGGAAGAGACCGGCAGGCTGACCGATGAAATCCACGCGCGGGTGCTGGAGGCCTTGCGCTTCGTCGAACTGGAGCACACCGTCGATCTGTTCCCCTCTGAGCTCTCCGGCGGTATGCGGCGCCGGGTGGCAATTGCGCGCGCCATCATCACCCGGCCGGAAGTCATCCTTTACGATTCCCCCACCGGTGGCCTCGACCCGGTTACGTCGGATACGATCATCGAGCTCATTGTCAAGCAGCGCGACGTCTATGGGACAAGCTCCCTGCTGGTGACCAGCCGTCTGCAAGACGCGTTCACCATGGCGAGCCACTGCTTCGACCAGAAGCAGAACAAGATGGTACCGGTCGCTGACGGTGGCGTCCGCGACCTCCACACCAGGTTTCTGATGCTGCGGGATGGACAGATCATCTTCGAAGGAACCGCCGCCGATATGCTGCGCAGCAACGATCCCTACATCCGCGAATATCTAAGCTAGGCGTGCTGCCGGACAGCTGCCGCAGCCACCTCCGCCTGCCGCTTCTGCACGCGCGCGAGCCGCTCGCGTCCCTCGGCAGAACCCTCAACGACTTTCTGCAGGTTGGAAAGGAAGTCTGGCATTCCCGACTTCCGCCGAAATTCCTCCAGGAACGGCTGGATTTTGCCGTACGCGAAGTACATTTCCTGACAGGTATCGTAGACGAGCAGCGCGTTCAGGGTCCCATGGACAACCAAGGCAGCGGCCATCTCCCAATAACCGTACACCTGGCGAAGATATGCATTTTCCTTGCTGCCAAACGCGTTGGTGAGGGCGAGAATTTCATCCACGGACTTGGGCGCAAAGCCAACTACGAAATTGCGGGCTTCGCGCATGACCGGCTCCCGGCGTAGATCATAAAGCTTCAGGATAAGTTCGGCGTCTTGATGTGTGGCTTGTGAGGTGCTCATAGATTCTCCCTATGGTTAGGTTCGAAGGCGTTCATCGCCAGCATTAACAGCATGGGGGGCGCGATGTTGGTGGCGCCCCGAGACGACTGAGTCTGCTGGCATCTATTCTTGGCCGCCGGGTTTCGCCATCTGAGCAAAGGCCTCGCGGGCCCGGCGTTCCATCTCCTCCGGGGCAACGTCTTCCACATGTTGTCCCAAAGCCCAGAGATGGCCAAAGGGGTCCTTGATCTGGCCGTAGCGATCACCCCAGAACTGGTTTGCCAGCGGCATCACCACGGTTCCCCCTGCACCAACGGCTTGGTTGAACAGGCCGTCGACGTCTTCCTGTACGTACAGATTCAGCACCACCGGGCTGCCGCCCAGCGTCTTGGCCGAACCAGATCCCATGCCGGGAAATTCGTCCGCCAACATGAGCCTGGCGCCTCCGACGCTCAACTCCGCGTGCATTACCTTTCCGTCCGGCGTTTTGTGCACGCCCAGGATTTCTGCCCCAAATGCCTTCTTGTAGAAGTCCACCGCCTTGGGACCGTCATTGACGATCAGGTGGGCAATGATCGTCGCACCTTTCAATTGTCCTGCCATGTTTCACCCCTTCTCGAAGGAATGCCCGGCTTATGGCCGGGCGGTTTTGGATTGACAATCATTTCATTATGCAACAGCTTCCGGCTGGATTTCCCGCGAGTAGTCACATTTAACCGTACTTTCATCCCCGGCTTTCTTCCTTCCGCGGCCCTTGCCTGAGCTCTTAGGCTCGTCGCTCTCGGTGCGTTTGTTGTTAGGACACACCAGGAAGCTGCCCGACTTCAGGTTCTTCTCCAGCAGATACGGGCTGCCACACTCCGGACAGGGCTCAGCCACCGGCCTGTAGGCCGATGTGAACCGGCACTTCGGATAGTTGGAGCATCCGTAAAAGAAGTTGCCGCGGCGGGCTTTTTTCTCCGCCAACTCGCCCGTCCCACACTGCGGACACTTCACCCCGATGTAGTTCTGTTTCACCCACTTGCATTCCGGATAGCCGCTGCAAGAAATAAACTCTCCATAGCGGCCATGCCGCAGCAGAAGGTTGCGACCGCACTGCGGGCACTTCTCATCGAGCGGTATGTCGGGGACCTTCTTGGCCTGGTCGAGCCGGCGCGTGGTCTTGCAATCGGGATATCCGGTGCAAGCCATGAACTGCCCAAAGCGCCCGCGTTTCAGCACCATCGGCCGGCCGCAATTCTCGCAGTATTCCTCCTGCGTGGTTTCCTGCACATCGGCCGAATCGAGGTCGGGCAGGTCGATGGGATTTTCTTTGGTAAACGTGCAACTGCTGGGGTCGGCCTTGTCGTACGCGCTGCACGCATAAAACGACCCGTGCTTGCCCCACTTGATGACCAGCGGTGAGCCGCACCGCTCGCACTTTTCGTCGGTGGGCTTCTCCATCCGCTTCACGTTCTCCATGTGCTTTTCGGCGTAATGGAGTTCCTTCTCGAACTTCTTGTAGAACTCGGCCAGAGCGTCGGTCCAGCGTTCCTTGCCGTCCTCAATCTCGTCGAGTTCCTCTTCCAGCCGCGCCGTGTATTGCAGATCGAAAATGTCCTTGAAGTTGGCCACCAGCAGATCGGTAACGACAAATCCAATTTCGGTAGGAATAAACTTTCCCCCGATCTTCTGCACGTATTGCCGCTCCTGAATGGTGCTGATGATGGCCGCGTAGGTGGACGGACGTCCGATGCCGCGCTCCTCCAGTTCCTTCACCAGCGAAGCCTCGTTGAAGCGCGGTGGAGGCTCCGTAAAATGCTGTTCGGTATCGACTTCCTTCAGGGTCAGCTTCTGGCCTTCGTTCAGCACCGGCAGCTTATGCTTTAGCGCCTCGTCCTCCTCGTCCTTGGCATCTTTCGATTCTTCGTAGACCTTCAGGAAGCCTTCGAACTTGAGCACTGAGCCAGTGACCCGGAAGCGGTAAACGTCGCCGCCGGTCTTCGCGTCAATCTCCACGGTGGTCTGGTCGAAGACGGCGGGGTTCATCTGCGAAGCGACAAAACGCTGCCAGATGAGCTTGTAAACCTTGTACTCGTCTTCGTGGAGATACTGCTTAATCTGGTCGGGATGCCGGGAAGCAGCCGTCGGGCGAATCGCTTCGTGTGCCTCCTGGGCGCTTTTCTTCGACTTGTACGTGTTCGGCGCCTCAGGCAAGAACTCCTTGCCATACTCCTTGCCGATCAACTCGCGCACCTCGGCCACGGCGTCGTTCGACACCTGGGGTGAGTCGGTACGCATGTAGGTAATGAGTCCGACCGTGCCTTCCTCGCCCAGGTCAACGCCTTCATACAGGCGCTGGGCGATCATCATGGCGCGTTTCACGCTGAAGCGCAGCTTACGCGAGGCATCCTGCTGGAACTTGCTGGTGGTAAACGGCGCGGCCGGACTGCGCCGGCGCTCGCGCTTGTCAACCGAGCGAACACTCCAGTCGGCGGCCTCGATCGCAGCCTTGATTTTGGCCGCATCTTCGCCGTTCGTCACAGGCGTTTTCTTGTCGCCGATCCCAATGAACCGCGCCGCGAAGTTCGGCGGCTTGTTGCCGTGCAGATGGGCGTCAATGGTCCAGTACTCTTCCTTGACGAACGCCTTGATATCGCGCTCGCGCTCAACGATCAGACGCAACGCCACGGTTTGCACGCGTCCGGCGGATATCCCCCGGCGCACTTTGTCCCACAACAGCGGCGACACCTGGTACCCCACCAGCCGGTCGAGCACGCGGCGGGTCTGCTGCGCATCCACCAGATTGCTATCGATGTCGCGCGGATGGAGGAATGCCTCCTGCACGGCGCGCTTGGTAATTTCGTTGAACGTCACGCGGCGGATCGCGACCGCGCCCTTCTTGCTCTTCTTCTTGCCATCAATCGAATCCCCGCCAAGTTCTTCGGCCAGGTGAGCGGCGATGGCTTCCCCTTCGCGGTCGGGGTCGGGCGCCAGATAGATGGCATTGGCTGTTTTCGCCAGCTTCTTCAGCCGGGCGACGACCTTCTCCTTGCCCGGAATGATCACGTACTCGGTCGCGAAATTATCGTCAAGATCGACCCCCAGCGACTTCTTGGGCAGGTCCTTGATGTGCCCGAGCGAGGCTTCGACCTCATAGCCCGAGCCGAGATATTTTTGGATCGTCTTGGCTTTGGTGGGCGACTCGACGATGACTAAACCTTTTGACAATGGAACCTCAAATATTGCGAATTACGTTTAGAAGCTAGCACGGGCTGCCCGCTTGCGGCAAAGGCGCGGGTTGGCAAGCTTCTAGCTTTCAGCTCTTAGCTGTTAGCAAACGACTGAGCCGTCTGCCTTTCTGGAACGCGTCGCACGCGTTTGTAGAGGGCCGTCAACATTCTCCTGATTTCATCCAATTCGGCGGATGCCGCATCATATTCAACTGGTGGCAAATGCGGTCCGCCGCCTACATCGTCCTCACAAAGTACTTCCCCGGCAGTTGCCGGATGCGGCCGCTCAGCTCCAGCTCGAACAAGGCGCTGAAAATCTCGGACGAGGAGAGGTATGAGGCCAGGCGCTCGACCAGTTGGTCGATGTGAATGGACTCATCCGCTCGCATCAGGGCATAAACCCTTTTCTCACTCGGCGGCAACTGCTCCGTCTCAAACAGTGATGACGGAACGCCCTCCTCCGATGCAGGCGGCTCCGGCGGAGTGAGGGCCAGGCGGACATCGGCGGGCAGCGCTTCCCACACATCCTCCCAGGTGGCTACGAGCGCGGCACCCTGCTTAATCAATGTGTTAGGGCCCCAGGAAAGCTTGTTGGTGACGTTGCCCGGCACGGCAAAAACCTCCCGCCCCTGCTCTAATGCACAACGGGCCGTCACGCGGGTCCCGCTGAACTCCCCCGCCTCGAGTACCAAAACCCCAATGGCAATGCCACTGATCAGCCGATTACGGATGGGAAAATTCTGCGGCGCCGGAAAAGTCCCCAGCGGAAATTCGCTCAGAATGGCGCCGCCTTCAGCCAATATCTGATCGGTGATTTTGCGGTTCTCCGCCGGGTAAACCACGTCGATTCCGGTACCCCAGATCGCCACGGTGTGGCCGTGTGCCTGCAAAGCGCCACGATGGGCGGCGGTGTCCACACCTCGCGCCATCCCACTGAATATGATGAGTCCGCGGGCTGCAAGGTCGCAGGCGAGCCGCTCCGCCATGCCCGTCCCGTAGGGCGTTGGATGCCTGGTGCCAACGATAGCAATTCCTGGCTTATCTATAACTTCTGGGTTTCCTTTAAGGTAAAGAACGAATGGCGGATCATAAATTTCCAGCAGGCGTCTGGGGAACTCGGCGTCCCCGGGAACGATTACTGCAGCGCCCAGTTCCCGGGCATGGTCAAATTCGGCATTGGCCAATTCCATCGACTTACCTAACGCCAGACTCTGGGCCGCCGCGCTGGCGAGGCCGGCCGCTTCCAGTTCGGTCAGCGACGCAGTGAACAGCCGGTCAATGTCCCCGTACATTTCAACCAGCTTGCGGCCGCGTCCGGCGCCCACCCCGGGGGTCAGCGACAAAGCCAGCCATTGCAGTTTGCGGGTTACTGCGTATTCGCGAGATCTCACCGGCGCTTCAGCGTGCATAGCAGTTCTCCCAAGCGGCAAATGCCTCCCAACAGTCGGACAGTAACCATCAACGTGGTTACCGTCAAGGAAGCCTGTCACCAGTGCGGGTGAGGTCCTGTTAATTTGAAAACAGACTTAATGGGCGTCGCATCTATGGTGGGGTGGGATTACTTGGGCATCCTCGAGACTACATGCGCCAGTTCCAGCTTGAATGGGTCCGGCGTAACGCTTGCCACCCCCGAATATGGACTATTCAGCGACCATACTAGAAACAGGCTGAAGGCCAGGACCCCCGCCAGCGCCGCTGTCATGGCAGCCTGAGACCAGACGCTCTCGTGCCCGACAAAATAGGTGAAGGCAATGAGCAGGACCCCGCCAGAAAGCAGCAGGTACCATAGCGTGACGGGGACCGTGCCATGGCTGGCGAACAGTCGGGTCCGGCGATAGTCCGAGAGTTGGGTCAGGTGCTTCAGCGACTCCGTAAAGTAGGCTTGCGACTGTGGTGTTTCGGGCTGGGCCGTCGCGTACACAGCCCACAGGTTTTGCACCGCGGTCCAGGTGCGCTGGCTGTCGCGACCTTGCTGCATACCCGGAAACTCATCTTCCACCACGGCGTTGAGATACTCCATGAGGGCCGGGGTGATCTTTCTGCGCAGTGGGTCAGGCATTGCCATCGACAGACGAGACAGGTCGGCTACCTCGGTCGCTTCGTGTTCAAGGTTGGTGCCCGCCTCCTTGGACGCGCTCCAGACTACGTAGATGGCAAAGGCGATCAGCACGGCATAGAGCGTTCCGATCATCAGGAAGAAATAGCTGGCAACTTCGTGATGCCGCTTCAGCCAGTCGACGTTGGCGTAGCGGCGCACCACCAGTAATCCTGCGATAGACAGCAGCATTGAGGTGCCAATGACAATCACAGCGCCCATCGGAGTGTCCATCCAGTCTTCTCCCGCACGACATTTACTCGCATTCAATGATGGGGCTTGGACTGCCAATGAAGAAGTTTAGCTGTCACACATCGACGTGATTGCGCAGCCGCGCAGATTAAAACCCAATTCAGCGACTCACGGCGCCGACGCGACCACGCCAGCTTTGCTAGACTCGATTGTTTATGGCTCCCCTGCGCATCTCCGCCATCTCCTTTCTGAATACCGCGCCCCTCATGTGGGACTTCGAGCACGGAGAGGCGGCCCGCGATTTTGCCATTGAATACACAATCCCCTCCGCCTGTGCGGCTGCCCTGGCGGCAAACCAGGCCGACATCGGCATCATCCCAGCGATCACTTACGCGGAGATACCGGGGCTGGTGATCCTGCCAAACATTGCCATCGCGGCGCAGGATTTTGTTCGGTCGATCCTGCTGGTCAGCAAGAAACCCATCGGGCAGGTAGAGACGGTTGCTACCGACACATCATCCCGCACTTCGGTGGCGCTGTTGCAGGTGCTGTTTGCTAAGTTTTTCGGGGGTCCCCGGCAGCTCACACCGCACGCTCCGCAGCTTGACCACATGCTGCACAGCCATGACGCAGCGCTGCTGATCGGCGACGCAGCTCTGGAGATAGCCGTCGGCAAAGAGTACTTCGTGTATGACCTGGCCCATCTGTGGCACGAACGGACGAGCCAGCCGTTTGTGTTTGCCTTCTGGGCGGTACGACTCGACTCGCTGGGTCGAGCGCCCCGCGATCTTGACCTGGTGAAAGTGTTTCAGCAGTCGCGAGACCACGGGCTGGAGCCGGCGAACCTCCGTGTTATCGCTCAACAGTGGTCGCCCAAGCTTAGGCTGAGCGAGGCCGACATTCTTAGCTATCTCACCGAGAACGTTCATTACTATCTCGACCGCCAAAACCATGCCGGTCTGCAACTCTTCCTGCGGTATGCGCAAGAGATTGGACTGGTTCCGGCCGCCCCTGAGCTGCGCTTCCTGGGGCCCGTGGCATTCGGAAGCTCGCGCAAGTAGCGTGCGCGATGCTGTGTGACAGGTGGCCACCCAGCGCGTAGCATTCCACTGTCAGTCAAATGGAGGCGCGCCCATGAAACTCCGCAATCTGGCACGTTATCTAGTCTTAATGCTCGCGTTGACTACTTTACCGTTGCTCGCGCAGAACACGGCCTCCAGCGCTACGGCTGGCGGCAAAGCCGCGCGGGCCAGCAAGCCGACGAGTTCGGCCACCTCACCGTCGGAGAAGCTCGATATCAACAGCGCCACGAAAGATCAGCTGGAGGCACTGCTGGGCATTGGCAGCGCCTACTCGCAGAAGATTGTTGACGGCCGCCCCTACCATTCGAAGCGCGACCTATTGACTCGCAAGATTGTTCCGCAGAAGACTTACGATGGCATACAGGACAAGATCATCGCCCATCGGGCAACGGCCGCAAAGAGTAAGAGCAGCGCAGGTAAGCCTCCAAAGACGAAGTGAGAGCGGATAAACTCACAACGGCACCCGCCGGCCTTTTCTCCTTGTTGGCCGCTTGCGGTCCGCTGTCCGGCTGGTACAACTTGGATACCGGTAATGGAACGCGCTCTATGGCATCACGTTCCGTCAGTACGCAAAGTACGGTCCGGAACCTACTCCGGGAGTGTTCGTGTTGTCGATAGCCGTGAAAACATGTCGTCCATAGAAGAACGATAGCCCCCAATCGAATTCCACCGGTGGTGTGCTTCCATACGGTCCAGCTAGCGTGCTGAAGGCAGTGTTGGGAGTGTTGAAAAGATTGTCCGCGTTCTCGATGCTGAAGCTGACCGATACGGGAGAACTCATGTTCGTTCCCTGGTTTTGGGCGCTGAGACTGAGGGGCGAGGTGGTTGGGCAAAACCAGTACTGATTAGGACTGGGACAGGTTGAGATGCTGGAATCGTTGAAGAAAAACCCGTTCGAGCCGCTGTCGATGAAACTGCTGGTATAGGTGTTTCCATTGAAGATGGTGGTGAGGCCGCCAGCATCGGGTCCGGAGTCCGGAACGTCGTAAACCTGGGTGCCATTCAACTGATTGTTGGATTGCGTGTTTATACCGAAGATCAACGAGCCGGTTAAATATGGTCCGCCCACAGGCGACGAACCGCCGTTAGGGACGGAAGGCAGTTCGATGATTACCCCGTTATCGTCACCCGTCGAGGTGAACGCCGTCACCGGGTTAGGTATCTGCTCCGCGAGAGCAATGTTGGCGGGACTGCAGCCCGAGGGTGGGCAATCATAGTAGACACACGGATTGTTGTTGCTACTATTACAGGTCGAGCCCTGGGACACGCAGTATCCTCCGCAATCCTGCTGGAACAGTCCCACACCGATAATCCCATTAGCGCCGAAAGTGGCAACGCTATTGGAATTGCTGCTGCCCCCCTCGTTACCAGCCCCTCCTGCCGGATTCTGAACGGAACAACTACTTGGGACCGCCGGTGAGCTCGATGATGGGATGATGACCTGTACCGGCACTGATGAAGCCGTTTCCCCGGACATAGTGACGTCTGCCGTTGCGACCGGTCCCCAGATGTAGCCATCCAAGAACACCAAACACTCGTCAAAGGCGTCGTTGTTGTTATTGGGATCAGTTCCTGGAGGCAGCGCGATACTCAAGACACCCGAGATGAGGCGCAAGCCAGAAGAGCCGGTGTCCACCATAACGTGGTCGATGCTCTGACAGGTGGTCGTGCCTGGCACGCAAACCGTGACGGTAGTGAAGGCCACATTAGTCGAGGGCTGCGTCAGCTGCGGCGGTCCAGCGTCAACCGTAATGGGTTGCACGTTAGCTCCTGCCGCAGTCGGATTCACCGTGACCGTGGCCGTCCCCGATTTACTGGTGTCCTGCGTCGAGGTTGCCGTAATGGTGACCTGCAGTGACGTAACTCCTCCTGACGGCGCGGTGAACAAGCCCGAGGCCGAGATCGTGCCGGCGCTCGCCGCCCACGTCACGCCCGAACTGAAGCTTCCCGTTCCCATCACCGTTGCCGAGCACTGACTGGTTTGGCCATACAGGATGGTGGAAGGCGAGCAGGTAACCGTCACCGACGTGATCGTCGATGATCCGCTGCCACCTCCACCGCAAGCCGCCATCAGTGTCAGGCTTGCCAGCACGAACACTAGCCCTAGTTTTTGCACGATAGTGTCTCCTTTAGCGGATATCGCTGGTCTGAACGCCCTGCGGCACGAGTTGTGGAATGTAGACTTGACCGTGGAAGCTGCGCATGTGTCCGCCTTGAGAGAACACGATGCCGGGCGTTTCGATCATGACCGGACCGCGGCGCCGGCGGGTCGGTTGTTCGCTGGCCTGTTTTGCAATCGCTTGCTGGACCTGTTGGTAGTAAGGGCCGAGCAACTGCTGAAAGTTGGGGGGGAATTGGCCTTCCCAAGCGACGCCGAAAACTGCTCCCCCGGGAGAGACGAACTCTCGCACAGCGCCTGTCGTGGTGGTGATTTCATGCATGACATAGGCGCCACGGTCCACGCTGCGCAGCGTTCCCTTCATGCGGGCCTGGTCGCTCAGGACCGAGGCGGCGCTATCGCCCAGAACGGCTCGGGCGGGAAACGGCAGCGCGAAAAGCAGCGCTGCCGCCAGAATTCTTGCGCATGTTCTTAGATGGCATTCAGGCAACATCATTAAGTTCACCGCCTCCACCCGGCGCGACGTTTGAGGAGCACCCTGCTATAAACTCCATTTGCGCAGCATTGTTGCGGACCTAGTATCGCTAAGATTGGATGTGCCAGCCTGCGATCAAGGTTTCCCGCCACTCGCAAATAAATGGCCGGCTTCCCTGCGCGCTCTGGGCCCGGTTAGAATGTCACTGTGGGTTGTGACGTCCTATGTCTCTGACCAAAGTTGAAGCGCTGGAAATGTATCGCTCCGATGACCTTATCGGCATCGGGATGGAAGCCGACGCGCTGCGCCGCAGATTGCATCCCGACGGTGTAGTGACGTACATCATCGACCGCAATATCAACTACACCAACTTCTGCACTGAGTATTGCACCTTCTGCGCCTTCTACCGTCCGCTGAAAGGCAAGATGGCGAAGGAAGGGTATCTTCTCGATTTCGAAACCATTTACGACAAGGTGCGCGAGACGGTGGAGTTGGGCGGAACGGGCGTGCTGCTGCAGGGCGGTCTGCATCCCGATCTGAAGATCGAGTGGTACGAAGCTCTGTTGAGCGGGATGAAGCAGCGCTTTCCGCAGGTGCACCTGCATTGTTTCTCGGCGTCCGAGATCATCTGCATTGCTGAAGTCAGCGGCCTCACCATTGAAGACACCATCAAGCGCCTGCGCGATGCCGGGCTCGATTCCGTCCCCGGCGGCGGCGCCGAGATCCTGGACGACGAAGTGCGCTACAAGATCGCGCGCTTGAAGTGCCTCACCAACGACTGGCTCAACGTGCACCGCACCGCGCATAAACTGGGCATGAGAACGACGGCGACCATGATGTTTGGCGTCGGCGAAACCTACGAGCACCGCATCAATCATTTCCAGCACGTTTACGATCTACAAGAAGAGACGGGCGGCTTCACCGCATTTATTCCCTGGTCATTTCAACCGCAAAATACCGCGCTCGGCGGACGCGGCTGGGACGAAGCCACGGCGGTCGAATACCTGAAGACGCTGGCTATCGCGCGCCTTTTCCTCAGCAACTTCGAGAACGTGCAATCGAGTTGGGTAACGCAGGGCCTGAAGGTCTGCCAGACGGGCCTGCGCTTCGGCGGCAACGACGTCGGCTCGGTCATGATCGAGGAAAATGTGGTGCGCGCCGCTGGCGTTCGCAACTGCACCACCGAAGAGGAGCTGCGCCGCATCATTCGCGATGCCGGCTTCCGTCCTGCACAGCGGGACACGTTGTACACCAAGTTTTTCTTGAACTAACAGCCACCCATCCGCGCTAAGTTAATGCTTCCGGACGGGCGGCCCTTTTCCTTGCTGGCTTTCCATGGTCTCGCCGGGACGAAGCAAGGTTGGGCGCGTCGCTTGCGGAGTACTGGAAGAATCATTCTGCGGCTGCGAAGTGCCACTGGGAGCTGTTCCGCTCGAATTCGAGGCGCCATTCTGGCCACCCGCAGTTGTCGAAGCCGGGCTGTCCACAGTCGAGCCACCACCTGGCAGGCTTGCGCTGGTTCCGGACGCTGGACTGGCAGCCGCTGGCGAGGTTGAGTCTGGGGCAGAATTCGCACTTGCTGCCGCAGTCGGAGCGTCCTCCTTACCGGGAACTTCCCTGCTTCCCGTTTTCGCGGCGGCTTTCTCGGTCGTTGGCTCCGGATCGAATGCGGCCCTCTCTTTCAGCAGTGATTCCATGTCGCTGTCATGAGGGGCAGCGAAAAACCAGGTCAGTAGGTAGCCTCGCCGCTCGGTAACAGCCATCGCCACGGATAACCGCCGCGAGAGTTCGTCATTGGGTACCTTGAATGCGCTGTTTCCGTGGAGCAAGAGAAAGACCATGCCTTGAGAGGTGAAAAATTCTCCGTCGCGCATGTCGCGCAGGATGGGATGGGTGCGCCCGAGCCGCAGCAAAAACTCCCGCAACACTCGCTGGTCGGCCGAACTTGCCGGAAACTTCACCCCAGGAAGACACTCTGCCGATATTGCCGACAGCGTTACCTCAGCAAAATCATCGTAGGGGATCTGGCCGTCCGCTCCCGGTTGCTTTGCCCACACCGAAAACAGGGTTCGGCTGCACGCTCTCATCAGTTGGCGTTCTGCAGCACCCCCATTGGGTGTACCACCGTCGAAGAGCGCCGCCCACGAATCCGTTGCGCGCGCGCGTTCGATGGCCGGCAATACCGCTCCTTGCGATTCCACAAACCATCCGGGCGGAAGCTGGTAGCTAAATCCGAGCGCTGGATTGCGATAGACGCTGCCCTCGAGTTTGCCAGGGTCAATGTGGCTTTCCGGCGGATCGGCTTGCAACAGGGCCAGACGATGCGATGAGATCGCCGGGCCTTCGTACGGCTGAGCGTCCGCCATTATGTACTGCCGAACCTGCTGAGGCGCAAAAAACACGACGCGCTGAAAGCACGACTCCAGCTCTTTCACCATCTTCTCGTTGTGGGCGCCCAACTCCACCAGCACCACATAGCCATTGAGATTGGTGGCAGCCAGCATATGCTGGTCGATCCCGCGGCGGGTTTCGTAGAAGTAGAACTGGTGGCCGGCAAGCATGGTCCTCGACAAGGCACGAAGTTCTTCCACTCCCCTGAACAGTTCCTGGTCGAGCGCATTGCGGAGCAGAGCTTTCGCCTCCTGAGTCTGCTGCGACTGTGGCGGAAAAGCGACGATCGAAACCGCTGCATCGGCGGGCGAAGGACCGCCCAATTTCAGCAGTTGAATCCGCCCATCGGCGGCGACTGGCTGCGAAATCGCCTCCAGATGCGCGTCGGCCGGAAGCTCGAAGGAAAAGCCGAAAAAGCCATTGGTGTAACGCGTCGGAGATAAAAAGGCCTCTTCGGGATAATATTGCTCGGCGGAGGCGGCCCTGGTTGTTGACCCAGGGGAAGGGGGAGTCACTTGCCCGTTTGAGAACAACGGGCAGCTCAGGAGGCAACCGAATACTGCCGCAACTAGGGCTTGCCAGCTCATCGCGTTCCGCGTGGTTTTATTGTTAGCCGTTCGCGGTTAAGAGTCAATGCAGCCGGACTGTTCATCGCGAAATGAGTCATGTTTATTTCGCTCGCCGTACCGGTTTCACGAATAAGCGCGGCCGAGTTCCCGCCGTTTCCCGCCGTCCCGTCGAGTACAATCAACCGGTAAAGGCGCGCGCCTCGTCCGCAACTGCCGACGTGGCCTACCGTCTGCAAACTTTCTTCCGGAGAGTACATTCCTGAGCGCCGCTTTCAGTCTGATGTGCAGTCTGCTGGTGGAACCGCATGGGATGCGCCACTACCTGAGATCGCATTTTCTCGATCCGACGTTTAAGGGCCTTTATCACGCCAACGCCTTCGACATGGCGTTGCTGATTCCTTACTTCGTCGTGCTAGTGCTGCTGGCGTTTTATGGCATGCACCGCTATCAACTGGTTTACCTGTACTACAAATACCGCAAGAACAAAGTGACCGAACCTGAGTCGCGCTTCGCCGAACTGCCCCGGGTCACCATCCAACTGCCGATTTTCAACGAGCAGTACGTCATCGACCGGCTGGTGGAGTGCGTCTGCAAGATGGAATATCCACGCGAAAAGCTGGAAATCCAGGTGCTCGACGATTCCACCGACGAAACTGTGGAAGTCGCGCGGGCTGTGGTGGAGCGCTACGCCGCCATGGGCCATAACATCAGCTATCACCACCGCGACAACCGCGAAGGCTTCAAGGCCGGCGCTCTCGATGCCGGCCTGAAGCTATCCACCACCGAGTTCGTCGCCATCTTTGACGCCGATTTCACGCCGCAACCCGAGTGGCTGATGAAAGTGATCCACCACTTCGCCGATCCGGCAATCGGAATGGTGCAGACGCGCTGGACGCACCTGAACCGTAACTATTCCTATCTGACGCAGGTCGAGGCCATCCTGCTCGATGGGCATTTCGTGCTGGAGCATGGTGGCCGTTCGCGCGCGGGAGTGTTCTTCAACTTCAACGGTACGGCCGGCATGTGGCGACGCCAGGCGATCGACGATGCCGGGGGCTGGGAGCACGACACCCTCACCGAAGATACTGACCTGAGCTACCGCTCGCAACTGAAAGGATGGAAGTTTCGCTACCTGCAGGACGTGGGATGCCCGGCGGAACTGCCCATCGAGATGACCGCGTTCAAGACGCAGCAGGCGCGCTGGGCCAAGGGCCTGATCCAATGCGCCAAGAAGGACTTGCCCAAGGTGCTGCGGGCCAATGTTTCGCGGCGCGAGAAGATGGAAGCCTGGTATCACCTGACCGCCAATATCAGCTATCCGCTGATGATCGTGCTCAGCACGCTGCTGCTGCCGGCCATGATTATTCGCTTCTATCAAGGGTGGTTCCAGATGGTGTACATCGATCTGCCCCTGTTTCTGGCTTCCACGTTTTCGATCTCGAGCTTTTATCTGGTTTCGCAAAGAGAACTGTTTCCCCGAACCTGGTATCGCACGATTTGGTATCTGCCGCCGCTAATGGCGCTGGGTATTGGATTGACCATCACCAACAGCAAAGCCGTGCTGGAAGCGCTCGCTGGCCATCAGAGCGCTTTTGCGCGCACCCCGAAATACCGCGTCGTCAACAAAAAAGACAGAGCTATCGCGGCCAAGAAGTATCGCAAGCGTCTGGGCTGGGTCCCATATATCGAGTTGCTAATTGGCACATATTTTGCCTTGACGGTCTGGTACGCCATCGCCAATGAAAACTACATCACGGTACCGTTCTTGTTCCTGTTCGTCTTCGGATACTGGTACACCGGCCTGATGTCGTTGCTTCAGGGCCGCTTTGACAGCCTGGTGCGCGAGCGCGGCGAAGAGCACAGCGCCAAGCCATTTCCCGTCGGTGTGTAGCTGCTGGCAGTCGAAAACCGTCAGAGGAAGCCCACCTTGCCGCCCAATCTGGAGTTCCGCTATTCCCGATCTGATATTCTGAGGTTCGGTGATTAAACTATTTTTTGCACTTCTGGTTCTGTGCACCGCAGCGCTCGTCATCGTGGCACTGGCAATCCATTTTCGCGTCAAGCGGCATCTCCGGCAGGAGCAAATGGATGCCCAGGTGCGAGCAGTAATTGAAGACGCTGCGGACAGCACCACCAAAGAGAAAACTTCATAAGAACGTTGTCCGATTCACGAGGAAGAAATGTTAAGAACTGCACTACATACCGACGCAAATGTCTCCGAATCATCTTCCAGCTTGATTAAGCAGGCGGGCATCGTGATTGGCGCCAGCGCCGTCATCGCCGTCTGTGCCCGGCTGGTTTTGCCTCTACCCTTTACCCCTGTACCTTTGACCCTGGCGAACTTTGGAGTGTTGTTGATCGGCCTTACGCTGGGAAGCCGGCGCGGTTTTGCCGCCGCCGCGCTGTACCTGGCGTGGGGCGCTATGGGCTTGCCGGTGTTTAGTCCGGTTGGTCCGGGAGGCTTGGCCCAGTTGTTCGGTCCTACGGCGGGTTACTTGTGGGCATACCCGGTTGTCGCCTTCGTGGCAGGGTGGATCGTGGAGCGCGGGCCATTCGGATTTGTGCGCAACGTGATGGCTGGTGCGATTGCCGAGGTGGTACTGTTCGCCGGAGGTCTCAGTTGGCTGGCGATAATGACGCACAGTTGGCAGCGCGCTGCATTTTTCGGTTTGTATCCGTTCCTGGTTGCGGAGCTCCTGAAAGTGACCGTGGCCGCCGCAGCCGCTCTTCGTTTGCGTCGCAGTTTGTAAATAAGAAGCTTGGACGCGGACCCTTTGGCGCTCAGAACAGGCTGTGAAGGTCCGCTCACGAATGTAAGCCCAGCGTCAATATTTCTATGCACCTCAATTCCACCGAGAACGTTCGCGAAATCACGGTTGCGCATAGTCCCGACTCCGACGATGCCTTCATGTTTTACGGCATGGCGACCAACAAAATTCGTGTCCCGGGGGTGAAGTTTACCCACACGCTTTGCGACATCGAAACCCTCAATCGCAAAGCCATGGACGGCTTCTACGACATCACCGCCATTTCCTTTCATGCCTATCCGTACATCCAGGACAAATACGCCATCACGCCCAGCGGCGGAAGCGTCGGTGACGGCTACGGTCCCATGATCGTGGCTGCGCACAATATCCCGCTCGATGAGATTACGCATTGCAAAATCGCCGTGCCGGGCACCATGACCACCGCGTATCTGACGCTCAAGTTGTTTGCGCCCGATATCGCCACCGAAACCGTTCCCTTCGACGAGATCATTCCCAAAGTGCTGGAGGGCAGGTACGAAGCTGGACTGATCATTCACGAGGGCCAGCTCACCTTCAACCGCGAAGGACTGCACCGCATCCTGGACATGGGCAAGTGGTGGCGCGATGAGACTGGCCTTCCGCTGCCCCTGGGTGGCAATGCCATTCGTCGCTCGCTCGGCCCCGAACTGATCGACGCCTGCTGCACTGCTCTGCGCGACAGCATTCAATACGCCCTCGATAACCGCGAAGAAGCCCTGCAATACGCCATGCAGTTTGCTCGCGACCTGGACCCGCAAATGGCGGACAAGTTCGTGGGCATGTACGTCAACGAGCGCACCCTCGATTACGGCAAAGATGGCCGCGCAGCAATCACCAAGCTGCTGGAGATGGGCCACCAGGCGGGCATCATTCCGCAGAAACCCAATGTGGAGTTCGCCGGAGATGCCGCGGTTACGGCCCAGAGCTAGGTTCTGCACTCTGCAGTCAGCACTCTGCAGTCAGCACTCTGCAGTCAGCACTCAGCACTCAGCATTCAGCATCCACTCAGCCGTCTCTCCACGTAATCATCTGTCCTCCTGAGCGCAGCACGAGTCCTCCGTGGCGGACTTCGTGAGGAGTCGAAGGACCCCTATAGCCGCGACGATCCACGCCCTACCTCCACAAGCTTCATCGCCAATTCAACGCCCTTTTCGATCGCTACTGATTGACTTCTAGTCAACCTGGCATTAGCATTTGACTAGGCGAATAAAAAGCGAATCTCGCTTTCTCTCCATGCACCCCTCCCTACTCCAAACCGACGACAGCAAACCTGCCCCGCTGGTCGGCATCGCCAAGCTCGCTGCACAGGGCGAGTCGATCCGCCAGGGCCACCTGGTGGAGTACTTCACGCTCCCCTCGCGGGGCCTGCTCAATCGCTGCACCTCCAGTCGCATGCCGTTTACCTGGACGATCAATCCCTACCGGGGCTGCGAGTTCGCCTGTAAATATTGCTATGCGCGCTACACCCACGAGTTCATGGAGATGCGTGACGGAGTGGACTTCGAGCGCAAGATTTACGTCAAACAGCAGGCAGCGTGGCTGCTGCGGCAAGAATTGAAGAAGGTGAAGCGCGGCGAAGAGATCGCCATCGGCACGGCCACCGATCCTTATCAGCCCGCAGAAAAGCGGTTCCAGGTCACGCTCGGCATTCTGGAAGAACTGGCTCTGCACCATGGGCTCGAAATCGGCATTGTCACCAAATCGGACCTGGTCCTGCGCGACGTTGATCTGTTGCGGCGGGTTGCGCAGCACAATTCGCTATTCGTCAACATCACCATCACCACCATGGATGCCAATCTGGCACGCATTCTTGAGCCGCGCGCGCCGCGTCCCGACCTGCGCTTGGCTGCCGTGCGCGGCCTAAACGCTGCCGGAGTCAACGCAGGTGTCATCTGCGCACCAGTGGTGCCCGGCATTACCGATTCGCCCTCGGCGCTGGATGCCCTCGTAGAGGCAACCAGGCTGGCGGGTGGAAAATATATTTACGCCAATCCGTTGTTCCTGAAACCGTGTTCGGCCAGCGTCTTCCTTCCATTTCTGGAGAAAGAATTCCCCCGACTGGTTCAGGACTACCGCAACCGCTTCGCCGACCGCGCCTTCGTAAGCAAGGCCTACAGCAAACGTATTTCGGATCTGCTGGCGCGCCTACGCAAGAAGCACGGCATCAGCCGAGAGTTCAGTTCGCGCAGCCAGAGGGCGCATCCGGTGCAGCAAGAAGCGGAGCAGATGAAACTGTTCAGTTGACGTTAAGGGTTGACGGTCACCCCCTGCCGGTGTCGCCCGTCACAGACAGGCGATGAAATTTGCGCTAATTTGGTCTGTAATGGGGAGGTGTGTATGGCCGCGCCTTGGGCACATCGTTACGCGCAACGCACAAAAACAGCCAAGAGTTCCATCATCCGCGAGCTCCTGAAGCTCACCCAGCGTCCGGAAGTGATTTCCTTCGCAGGCGGCCTGCCCGCACCCGAAATTTTTCCGGTGGAGCGCTTCCGCGAGGCTTGTCAAAAAGTCCTGACAACCAACCCCTCCGTCGCCCTGCAATATGGACCGACCGAGGGCTACCGTCCCCTGCGTGAATTGATCGTGGCTCACATGGCGCGGTACGGCATTCTCGCCACCGTCGATAACATCCTTATCACCTCGGGCTCGCAACAGGCGCTGGACTTGATCGCCAAGCTGCTCATCAACCGCGGCGATCGCATCCTGGTGGAGTCGCCAACCTACTTGGGCGCATTGCAGGCCTTCGATCTGATGGGCGCGGAATACGTGACCGTTCCCATCGATGAAGACGGGTTGCAGACCAGTGAGATGGAACGCGCGCTGCGTTCCGGACCGAAGTTTATGTACATCCTGCCGAACTTTCAGAATCCCGGCGGTACAACGCTGTCGCGTTCACGGCGTGACGAACTGGTGCTGCTCTCCGACAAGTACGGTATCCCGATCATTGAAGACGATCCCTACGGGCAATTGCGTTACGAGGGCGAGCACATTCCGCCGCTGGTGGTGCTCGATCGCACCAACTTGCTGCGCGATAACGGATATTTGCTGGGGAATGTGATCTACCTCAGCACCTTTTCCAAGGTGTTGGCACCAGGGTTGCGCTTGGGCTGGATCGTTGCACCACCCGACGTAATAACCCACCTGGTGCAGTTGAAACAGAGTACCGACCTTCATACCAGCAGCTTCACGCAAATGGTGGCTTACGAGGTGGCGCGCGATGGCTTCATGGAGGAGCACGTGAAGCTGATTCGCAAGGTGTACAAAGAGCGTCGTGATGCCATGCTCCAGGCTTTGCATGACTACTTCCCGCCTGAAGTCTCGTGGACGCATCCTAACGGCGGCCTGTTCCTCTGGGTCACGCTGCCACCTGGAATCGACACCATGCAGCTGCTGGACACGGCATTGCGTCAGGACGTCGCGTTCGTGCCCGGCGAACCATTCTTCCCGTCGGGACAAGAAACCGGCTCACACATGCGGCTGAATTTCTCCAACGCGCGTCCCGAACAGATTCGCGAGGGTATCCGCCGTCTGTCCATCGCCGTGGCGCATGAACTGGAGCACTTTGCGGTTGGCGTGAATGCCTGATGCGAAGCTGTCACGCCACCCTGTGTCACGGGTCACTGCCAGATTGCCCGGTTGAGGTCTAAACTATACATAGCCGTTGAGTCGCCCTCGAGTCTCCAGAGCCGTACGCAGTTCTTTCCCTAATCAGGAGGCAGCTTATGTTCGCCGTCAGGCTGGTTCAGCTCATCGAAACACACGCCGATAAGCTTTCTGAAGCCTTAATCCACAAACTGAAGAATGCGGATGAGTGCCGCGAGTTCCTGGACAAGGTCCCGGCTCACGAACTGAAGCACAGGACCTATGAAATCTATCTCCATGTCGGCGACTGGCTGCTGTCCAAGACGCTGTCGGAAGTCGAGGAGAGATACATCGGTCTAGGGGCGCGGCGTGCCCGGCAGGGTGTGCCGTTCAGCCAGGTCATGTTTGCCTTCCAGACCACCAAGCACGTCTTATGGGACTATCTGTTGCTGGAGGGCCTACTCGAACCGGAAGACCTCATTGGTGAAATGGAACTGGTGCGCTCTTTGGGCCAGTTCTTTGACCGCGCCCTTTACTACGCTGCGGTCGGTTACGAACAGGTATGGAAGAACGAGCTAGTTGCGGAGTCATCGCCCGCTGTTGCTGTGCACCGTTGATCGGCAGAAATCGTGTCGCGTCGCCATGGGGATGATCAGGGCCCTCAGTCCGCCAAGCGGCTTCTTCCGCTCCCTAATCTCTAGCCCTGACCCCTAGCCCCTGACCTCCAGCCCCCGTTCTAAAACGAGAACAGCATCTGCAAATCGATGCGACGGTTGGCTGATCCTGACGAGAACGGCGGGCCTGCGAGCGCATTCGATGTGCCGAAGATCGGCGAGTTAAGATTGCCGATCGGAGGCGCATAGTTGACGTTGTTTAGCAGGTTGCGCGCACTGACGCTCAAAGTCAGGTTGTAGCGGTGCGTAGTCTCGTTTCCAAAGTTGAACGGGCTGCCACCCCCGCCGCCAAGTCCGCGACCGCCAAGTCCACCGCCTCCTCCTCCACGCGGACCACCCCCGCCTCCTCCTCCCCGCTGACCACCAGCACTATGACTTTCCGTCTTGGGACCCAGCCCAAAGGTCTTGCTCAACCGCAGATTCAGGGTAAACAGGCTCTGGCCTGTAGCGTAGTTGATAGGGACTATGAGCTGGCCCGGAATCGGTACGGTATTGAATGTGCCGTAGGGCGTGACCTTAATCACGCCGCCGGGACCCGGCGTGCTGGCAAGTGCCGGACGATCGTTAAAGATCGAGTCGCCGTTTAAATCCTGCCCCACGATGATGTTAAAGGGCGCACCGGAGTTCGCGAGGATAAACGGACTGAGGCGAAAGGCATAGGGCAGAGAGATGGTGCCGCCAATGACGCCCCGGTTGCGAACGTCGAACGCCGCGCGGCCGTAGTCTTGCATGGGATCGTACGAGTTCATGATGAACTCCGCCGAACTGGAGCCCCCGCCAAAGAAGCCTCCGCCGCCGCCACCCGCGGTACTGGCTCCCAGATCGCTGTTGGAAAAATTGAGCGAATAAAAGCCAAACAGCGAGAGCTTCGTTCCGACGCTCACACGTCCGTTGACGATCATTTGGTTCTGCACGAAAACCCCTTCCGTGCTGTACTGGTAAATATTGGTGGTCCCGCCGAACGGGCGAATGCCGCTGGTGGGGTCTGAGGGATTGTACGTTCCGGGCAATGGCGCATTGGCGTTGCGCAGGAAGAGTTGATGTTCTCCGCGCGAATTTAGATAGGTGACCGACACCGTCGCATTCTTGGTGACTTGGCGCTCCACGCTGAACGCCGCTTCCAGGGTGTAGGGTATGCGCAGATTGGGGGAAACCTGGTAAATCGTGGGCGAGTTTGTCGCTAACTTGCTCAATTCGCTGGGCGGAAGAATCTGCGGATAGAAATCTGGCTGGGTGACGGTGTACTGCTGCTGTGTGATACCATTCAGCCGCTCCGCCTGAAGCAAATAGTTGTAGGAAAAGCGGTCGTAGAAGATCCCATACCCCCCGCGTAGCACCGTCTTCGGTACCTTGGAGTGGCCAAGTCCCCACGCCAAGCTTATGCGTGGCACCCAATCCCCCTGGTACGGGATGCCGGTCTGGGTTTCATAACGCAAACCATAGCTGAGCGAAATATTCGGCCGGATTCGCCATTCGTCTTCGGCATACAGGCCGACGTCAATCATGGAGACGTCCGAGAGCGGCTGGCCGGTAATGATGGAAAACTGGCTGGCGCCGCCGCCTAGCGCCCGGATTTTTGCCGGGCTCCAACCCTGTTGCAGACCGATTTGGGTGATCTGATACGCGTTCAGCGAAGGAAAGGTAAATTGCCCGTTAAAATTCGAGTCCTCGTTGCTGGAATACAGCGTCCCCCGCAGCCGTCCGCCAATCTTGATGAAGTGACGGCCATGCGCGATAGAGGTGTAGTTCTGCAGTTCGTAGTGATCCTGGTTGTTGTAAACCGTGCCTTGAGGGCTGCCTCCGCCGTTGAAGGCTCCCAACACGTTTAGCGCGGGTTGGTCGCTGCTGGGAAGCTGGTTGCTGCTATTGCGGATGTACTGGAAGCGCGTCTCATTCACCATCGTCGGGCTTAACACCTGGGTGTCGCTGATTTGCACCGTCTGTTCCGTACTGTGGGAGTTGAAGCCCTGCGACGGCAGCGAGAACTGGCCAACGCCTTCGTTGTCTTGGGTGTTTCGCACATACTGATAGCGCACCGTCAAGGTGTTGTTCTTCGAAAGCTGGAAATCGGCGCGCGGGCTGATATTCAACCGCGTCGAGGGGCTGGGAACCGTCGTGTTGTACGGAACGATCTGATTATTGGGATTCAGTACCTGCGCTACAACCACACTGACATTGTCGATGTTGCGTTGTTGCGCGGTGAAGAAAAATGACGCCTTCTTGCCCAGCGGCCCACTGAGGTTGCCGTTAAAGATCTCCGAGTAGTAGCCCGGTTCTTCGGTTACAAACGGACTCAGCGCATTGAAGGCCGAGGAATTTCCGTTGATCATGACCTGGCCATGGAACTGGTCCGTCCCCGGCTTGGTAAAAATCTCGATTCGCCCATAGCCCAGCTTGTCATATTCGGCGGAGAAGGGATTCTGGTTGATGCGGATTTCGCGGATCGCAGACTTTGGCGGCAGCTCCCCCGCAGTAAATCCATCGACATAAATCTGTCCGCCATTCGGCCCCGCCGACGGACCGGCGAGCGCCTGCAACTCCGACGCCAGCTCGTCAGGATCGTCAGAGAGGGCATCGAGGTCCTGGCCTTTTAAGATCAGCGTGCCCGCACTATTTTGCGGGCTGACATCGACCGTCGGAGTCTCTTCCTGGACTTCGACATTCTGCTTTTCCACGGCGATAGAGAGCGCGATATCAAACTGCTGGACCTGTCCCGCGGTAACTTTGACCGCTTCTTCCTGGTCAACTGCAAACCCTTTCGCCGTCGCGGTGACGGTGTAATCGCCGGGCGCCAGCGCCCTGAATTCATAGACGCCTTGAGAGTTAGTGGTTACCGTGACCGACTTTCCGTCGGCAGTAGTCGCTGCCACCGTCGCGTTGGGAATAACGGCTCCCGAAGGATCGGTGATCCGGCCACGCAGAGTGCCCGACGCAGTTTGCGCAGGCAGGTTAGCCGTAAGAATGGCGAACAACAGAAGAACACCGAAGATGGCACACGTGCGCATTGGAAACATTCGTACTCTCATGGACCGCGGATCTATGGAGCATCCCCCATCGCACCCGCTACGCCTCCGGTGGACAAGTTCCATGGCGAAAGAATGGTTCCCGCCTGGCTGGGCGCGGCGGTGAGAATCGGCTCGACACCGCTCAACAGGATGATTGCCGTCGAGGGCGAATTGGCACTCCCCTCGGTGGCCACAATCATCAGCGCATCACCTTTCTGCAAGTCGGCGAGCGTAACCACAGGCATGCGACTTAGCATTTGTTGGAAGTCTGACGCGCCGCCCGGTCGCTGTCCCGGCCCATTCCCGGGCGATGGGCGCTCGGCGTTCGCTACCCGCGGCGATCCGCCAACCGCGCCGCCTGCCGCGCCGCCGCCTGGCGTCATGCCTTTCAAGCGCATGGCAATGCGTTGCGCCACCATGGGCGGTAACTTATGAAGTTGCGAATCGGCAGTTATTTTCAGCGTCACCGGGCGTTTGGTGGCCAGATCCATCACGGCAACTGAACTATTTCCTTGATCGGTTGCGATCACCGTACCCGCGACATTGCGGAAGCTACCCGAAACAATTTCGTCGGCCGCCAGCTCGCTACCGTCAGCACTGCGGGTTCCGCGCGCGCGAAGTTGGTCGCCGGTTTTGATCTGGTCGAGCGCGCCCGGCTTGGCGTCGTCAAACCTCACCGAGTCCGGCGCGTAACGACGAATGATGGTGTTCTGCGACACGTGAATGATAAGTTTCTCCGCTGCTAAGGTGCCCGTGGAAATCTGGATGGTTTCCGTTCCGGCATCGACCGCCTTCACCACGCCTGCAACGCCGTGCTTCTGCCATTCCTCGCGATCCTGCTCCTGCTTCTCGGCGATGTCGGCCTTCTTCATGACAATCGCTGTGGTGGCCAGAACCGCCTTGCCATCCTCTGCGGCTGTTCCACCCGCCAAAAGGCGGTCGCCGACTTGCAAATCTTGCATCTGGATTGGGGATGCGCTCTTCAAGTCAGTTTGACCGGGGACGCTTCGAACTAATCGCGTGGACGGTTGGATAACGACGTTGACCTCTGCTCCCGTATCGGTTGTGACTGCGATGGTATTGCCAGTGATTGACTTGATCGTCCCCACTGCCCTCACCCGTGATTTCGCCGCCGTTGTCGATTGGGTTCCCTCTTTTTGTGCGACGCCGACAGGTTGGGACGCGGCGAACATAGCGACACAGACCACTACTACGAACACTTTCATAGTCGCAATGGGGCTTCGCATTGGAGTCATGCCAAACATTTCGCGCCAATAACAACCTAAACACACCCGTGGTGGCACGGTTGTTAAGAAAACATAAGTTTTGTAAACCGCTTATGGGCAAGCAGAACCGGGGTGTGCTATCGGTCCGGAGGACTGGTTCAGCACGGCACGCTGCGCGTGCACAGGCGATTTGAACCTGGAATCGGCGCAATGAAACGCGCAGCCCTACGCCGCAGGAATGGCTCGGCAAATTTCCCAGCTCAGAATAGGCGGCGGTAGCCGCTTTGCGACTCTACTTGTCGCTGACCAGTTGCTGCGACAAATACGCGCCAATTCCTATTTCCTTGATGGAATGAATCTGGGCGTCCAGGAAGTCGGCGTGGCTCTCTTCATCCTGGATCATCCGCTCAAACAGGTCCTTCGATCCGGCGTCGCCGGCGTCGCGGCAGATCTTTGCCGCCGCGTTGTACTGGTGCACGGCATCGGCTTCGTCGGCATAATCAAATTTCAGTTGCTGCTCGACGGTGGCGCCCACCTTGGGCGTTAAGGGAACATTGATGGCCGGGGTCCCGTCGAGGAAAATGATGCGCTCGATCAGTCCTTCGGCATGGTGCATCTCTTTGATGGCCCGCGCCTTGGTGAGTCCGGCCAGCCGGTGATAACCCCAACTGTCGCACATCTCCGCCTGCACCATGTACTGCGCAATGGCCGTCAACTCCGCGCTGAGGGCCGCGTTCAACTGCTCGATGACTTTTTCGTTGCCTCGCATCTGCACGCTCCTTCCACTTCCAAGGGTCGTCTTATTCTACGGGAAACTCTGCGAGATGTGTCACAGCCAAGAGTGACGAGGAGTGACGGCGCTACTGCGATACTAAGTATTCCACCTCGCGCTCGATTTGCGATATCTGAATTGGCGGGACGCCAATCTTCTGCAACGCGTTATTGAGTCGCGGTAGCTCCGTGCTTTTCAGCTTCGTCCACTCTGCGATGCGCGCTTTGGCGGCCTCATCGGACTGCTTGTACACCTCGATGGCTTGCGATGGCGCCGTCCGGTCGCCACTTTCCACCACGCGAAGCGCCGCAGCGAGGCCACTGTTTGCAGCATCGAGTCCCATCATCGAAGTGCCGCTTCCCTTTTCGATTCTCGCAATCGCCGCCTGTAGCTCTGAAGCTTGCTTGAGCAACTCGGGCTGATGGTCACCAAGCTTCTGCTGCACCTGCTCGAGACGTTTCTTCACCGCACCGATTTCAGCCATGGCCCTCCGGCTGCGATGTATCTCGCCAAAGATCTCCAGCCCGAGACGAAGCTGTTCGTCCAGTTCGCCTGAAGCCGCGGAAGATCGCGGATCCATTTCTACCTTCAAGTTTTGCGTGAAGTTATCGCTATCAACTATAAGTTTAATTTGACAGATACCTGGCGTGATTCGTGGGCCGCGAGGAGCCCTGTAACCTTCATCTTCCTCAATCTCTTCGGGGCCTCCGGAGTTGCTCCACCTGAGGTCCCATACAAACCTGTGCATACCGGCGGCGTTATCCAGCACCACAGGCTTAGGCAGCCAACGCGGATGAATAGGCAGCGGAGGATACGTTGGCTGCTTTGCACTGCTTGCAAAGCGGCGAACCAACTTTCCGCTGGGATCGTAAATTTCGAGCGTCACCTGCTTGGCTGGCGACTTCAGGTAGTAGTCGAGCACAGCCCCGTCGGGCGGGTTCTTCGCTGCAGGCTCTTCCGGAGGCAGCGGTGAGCCCAGGAAGACATCGTTGTCAACGCGAATGACCGTGGCCGGCTGATAGAGCCGGACAGTCCCGCTCTGCGGCTGGCTCGCAATCTGCCGCAGTGGCGTGATGTCGTCGAGAATCCAGAAGGCCCGTCCGTGCGTGGCCACGACCAGGTCGTCGCCATGAATGGTGATGTCGCGAATGGAAGCGGCCGGCAGATTCAATTGCAACGGCTGCCAGTGGTCCCCGTCATCGAACGAAACGTAGATACCCAGCTCCGTTCCCGCGAAGAGCAGACCTTTCTGCTTCATGTCCTCACGAATCGCGTTGACAAAAGATTGCGAGCCGATGCCCGCCGCGATCGGCTGCCAGGTTTTGCCGTAATCCCGAGTGCGATACATGTAGGGACTGAGGTCGTCGAGCCGATGCCGATCGACAGCGACGTAGGCCACGCCGGGATCGAAGCGCGACGCCTCGATCATGGCGATCTTGCTCCAGTCGCCGACACCCTTCGGCGTCACGTTCTGCCATGTCTTCCCGCCGTCCAGAGTGAGATGGAGCAGGCCCGTGTCGCTGCCCGCCCATATCTCATCGGCTTTCAGGGGCGAAGGTGCAATGCTGTACACCACGCCAAAACCTCGCTCCTTCGCGTTCTGCACGGTGGCAGGTCCGGCGGGCTTTTCGCTTGCGGAGTTCGGCGCAGCACCGGTAAGGTCGGGACTGATCTTCTCCCAGTGCAGGCCGCCGTCGGTGGTCTTCATCACGTACTGCGTTCCCAGATAAAGCGCGTTCTTCTCCAGCGGCGAGAAGACCAGCATCGGCGTCCATGGATCGCGATACTTGCGCTCGTTGATCTCGCTCCCGAAATTGGAAGCAGGCCACGGAGTGATGTCCTGACTCAACGAGGTGCGGCGGTCCCAACGCACCACGCTGCCGTAAACACCGGTAGCGTAAACGATGTTCGCATCGCTGGGATCGGGGGCGAGCCATCCGCTTTCACCTCCACCGACCATAAACCAGTCGCGCGCCGTGATCAGTCCATGATCGGTCCGGCTCAAGACCGCCGCGCTGCCGCTGTCCTGCTCCGCGCCGTAAACGTGGTAGGGAAATTCGTTGTCGGTGATCACGTGATAGAACTGCCCGATCGGCTGGTTGAACCAGGAGGACCACGTCTTCCCGTCGTTCAGGCTGATGGATGTCCCCTGGTCGGTGCCAACAATCATGCGCGAAGAATCCTTGGGATCGACCCAGAGCTGGTGGTAGTCGTCGCCGCCCGGCGCTCCGCGCACGATGGAGATGGTGTTGCCACCATCGTCGGAACGGTAAAGGGCAATATTCGGAATGTAGATAACATCGGGATGGCTGGGGTCTGCGGTGATCCAGTTGAAATACCACGCCCGGCTGGTGAGGCGTTCATCGCTGTTGGCGAGGACCCAGGTGTCGCCGCCGTCGTCAGAGCGGTAGAGCCCCGACTTCTTGCCAGCATCCAGCAAGGCATATACCCGCTTGCCGTTCGGAGCCACCGCAACGCCCACCCGCCCCCAATCTCCATCCGGCAATCCGTGGCCGGTCAGTTGTGTCCAGGTCGCTCCGCTGTCGGTGGAGCGATACAGCCCTCCGCCCGGCCCTTGCAGCGGCGCATAGGTGCTCCACGGCGGACGATGCGCGTTCCAGGTTCCGGCAAACAAAATGTTCGGAGCAGCCGTCGCCATGGCCAGGTCGGAGACGCCGATGGCCGGTCCTTTGTCGAGCACATGAGTCCAGGTATTTCCTCCGTCGATCGACTTGTAAACGCCGCGCTCTTGATTGGGGCCGTAGGCATGGCCCAGCACTCCGACATAAACAGTGTCGGCGTTGTGAGGATCAACCACGATGCGACTGATCTGGCGGGAATCGCGGAGACCGACGTTTTTCCACGTCGCGCCGCCGTCCAGCGACTTGTACACACCATCGCCGGAAGACAGATCGGCGCGGATGTCCGATTCGCCACTGCCCGCGTACATGACGTTAGGATTGGAAGGCGCCACGACGAGCGCCCCAATCGAGGCGATGGGTTGTCCATCGAAGATCGACGTCCACGTCACGCCGGCATCGGTCGTTTTCCAGATTCCGCCGCCGACGGAGCCGAAGTAAAAGGTCACGCCATCTCCCGGCACTCCGGCGACGGCCACCACGCGGCCACCGCGGAATGGGCCAATCATTCTCCATTGCAGGCCGCCGAAGAGATCGGGAGAAACGGATTGCGCGGCGATGGGAAAGCTCGAGGCAATAGCGGCGACGAACAAAAGCAAAAATTGACAAAGACGGCTGACGGAAAGTCTCAACTCATTGTCCCCGGCACGAATGTGTTCAAATAGATTACACTTTCGCGTGAAGTCGTGGGAAAGAGTAAGCAGACAAGCGTCGTCAAACCGGACTGCGAAAGCGAATCCACGGGGTCCGTGCGTCGACGATCCCAACCCTGCGGAGCGACGCCGTGCACCTCTATTTTCTACTTCTGTGTTCTTGTTCAATTCTAAGCTGGCGAGGCTGGGTGATCGCGTAATGCAAACTTTGTTCTTAACATCTGCAGTCCTGTTGTTCTCATTTCTACCGTTCGTTCCTCCGGCATACTCGCAACCGATCGATACCAAGCTTCTCGGCGAAATGCATTGGCGAAACGTCGGGCCGTTTCGCGGAGGCCGCACCCGTGCCGTCTCGGGTATACCCGGACAGCCGAATATCTTCTACATCGGAGCGGTGAATGGTGGGGTGTGGAAGACAACCGATTTCGGCCGGACGTGGACGCCGATCTTCGATCGCGAAGCCACCGGCTCTATCGGGGCCCTCGAAGTAGCACCGTCCGACCCCAACGTTATCTATGTCGCCAGCGGTGAAGGGCTGCATCGTCCCGACCTGTCGGTTGGCGACGGAATCTATAAGTCCACCGACGCCGGCGCAACCTGGACCCACCTCGGGTTGCGCGATGGTCAACAGATTTCGCAGGCGGCCATTGATCCCCACGATCCTAACCGGCTCTTTGTCGCCGTTGCAGGACACCCGTACGGCCCCAACCCGGAGCGCGGGATCTATCGTTCGACCGATGGCGGCCAGACCTTCGAGAAGGTGCTCTACAAGGACGAGAACATAGGCGCTGGCGACGTGAAGATCGACCCATCGGACCCGAATATCGTATATGCCACATTGTGGGAGGCGCGGGAGGGACCATGGGAGAATGGCGAATTTAGCGGCACTAACGGCGGTGTGTTCAAGTCAACCGACGGCGGACAAACTTGGCGTCCTCTGGCGGGAGGACTGCCGAACGGCATCCTGCAAGCCTACGTTGCCATCGCGCGTAGCGATCCCAAGCAGCTCTTCGCTTCGGTTGCGACCAAGGGCAAGGTTGAACTGTATCGTTCCGCCGACGGCGGTAACACCTGGAAAATCACGACCACCGATTCGCGTCCCAAAGACCGCATCGGCGGTGGAGATTTACCTGTGCCGATGATCGATCCGAAGAATCCGGATGTGGTTTATATGGTCAGCACCGTCGCCTGGAAATCGGTGGATGGCGGCAAGATCTGGACTGGCTTTCGCGGCGCTCCCGGCGGCGACGATTATCAGAACATCTGGATCAATCCTAACGATTCCAACACGATCATCCTGACCAGCGATCAGGGCGCCATTATTACGGTAAACGGTGGCGCGACCTGGAGCTCCTGGTACAACCAGCCCACGGCGCAGATGTATCACGTGAACGCCGACAACGCTTTTCCCTATCGCCTATGCAGCGGACAGCAAGAGAGCGGCTCGGCTTGCATTTCCAGCCGGGGCAACGATGGCGAGATCACGTTTCGCGATTGGCATCCGGTGGCGGCGGAAGAGTACGGCTATGTCGTGCCCGATCCGCTCGACCCCGACATTGTGTTCGGCGGCAAGCTGTCGCGCTACGACCGGCGCACGGGACAGGCGCAGAACGTGACTCCGGTGCTGGTCCCTGGACCGGACTTCCGCGTCGTGCGCACCCAGCCGATTGTGTTCTCGCCAATCGATCCGCATCTTCTCTACTTCGCGTCGAACACTTTGTGGACCACCCGCGATGGCGGACAGAGTTGGAAGCAGATCAGTCCTGATCTCACCCGCAAAACCTGGGACGTGCCCGCCACCGTGGGCATCTTTCGCAGTGACCCGTCGGCCCAACCCAAGCAGCGCGGAGTGATCTATGCGGTCGCACCGTCGCCTCTCGACCTAAACCGCATCTGGGTGGGTACGGACGATGGCTTGATCTGGCTCACCACCGATGGCGGCGCCCATTGGAACAACATCACGCCGCCGCAGCTATCAGCATGGCAAAAGGTTTCCGTCCTCGAAGCCAGCCACTTCGACCCGCAAACCGCGTATGCAGCGGTCAATACTTTGCGTCTCGACGATCTGCGGCCGCACATCTATCGCACCCGTGATTCAGGCAAGACTTGGGCCGAGATCACCAGCGGCATCCCGGAAAATGAGAACATAAATTCCGTCCGCGAAGATCCCAAACGCAAGGGCCTGCTATTTGCGGGCACCGAGCACGCCGTGTACGTCTCTTTTGATGATGGCGATCGCTGGCAATCGTTGCGCCTGAACATGCCCTCGACCTCAGTCCGCGACTTGACCATTAAGGACAACGATCTCGCGGTAGGAACCCATGGCCGGGGTTTCTGGATCCTCGACGACATCACGCCGCTGCGTCAGTTGGACGAAAACGTTGTTGCCAGCAACGCTTTCCTGTTTGCGCCCGAGCTGGCCTATCGCGTTCGCTGGGACACCAACAGCGACACGCCTCTGCCACCAGACGAGCCCGCGGGCCAGAATCCGCCGGATGGAACCATCTTCAACTATTACTTGAAGTCTGCCGCGGCTGGCCCAGTTACGCTCGAAATCCTCGATAGTGCGGGCGGACTGGTACGGCGATATTCCAGCACTGATCCTGTTCCTCCGCCTGACCCGGAACTGTCCATTCCGGCGTATTGGCTGCGACCGCCGCAGACTTTGTCCAGCGCGGCCGGAATGCATCGTTTTGTCTGGGACATGCACTACGCGCCGGTGTCAGGGATGAAACCTTACTATCCGATGACCGCGATTTCCCGTAACACCGCCCCGGCGCCGACTTCGCCCTGGGTCATGCCGGGCAAGTACAGCGTCGTTCTCACGGTTGATGGACAGCGATACACGCAGCCGCTGACCATCGAAATGGACCCTCGCGTCAAGACTTCGGCTGCCGATTTGCAAAAGCAGTTCGAGTTGTCGAAGCAAATCTATGACGATTTGCTGGTCCTGCAGCCGGTGGTGGACAAGGCCGCGTCGGCGCTGACAAAGTTGAAGTCTATACGCGGAAAGGCGAGCGGACCGGAGGCTGCCAAGATTGAGGCAGCCATTCAGGAATTGCAATCTCTGCAGGGAGCAGGCGGACGCCGCAGACGCGGTCCGCAAACTGACAGCCTCTCTGGCGTGCGCGGCTCCCTTATGGAATTGTCGTGGGCGTTGCAGGAGGTGGACGCAGCGCCAACCGTACAGGCGACGCAGGCCATTCCTAAAGTACATCAGTCGGCGACATCGCTAGTGGAGCGCTGGCAGCAGTTCGCGCGCCAACAGTTGGCGCCGCTGAAGCTGCAGCCCTGAGCGGCTATTCCGCCAGCAGCGCCTTGCTAATTTCACGCCACTCGTGCTCCAGCGAGCTCTGAGGAGGCTCTTTGCCGGCGCGACCGTACCAATAGGAGGCATTGGAGGAGTCGCCTTCCTTGCGATGCAGATAGGCATGGACCCACGCGGCGCGGGGACTTTCGTCTTGCTGCGCCGATTCGTGGGCGGTCTTCCAATCTCCCTTCGCGTCCCACCACAAGGCCGTGAGCGCATGATCCAGTGCACGCGGCGGACCATCGCGCTGCAACGATTCGCGGAAGTCATCGAAGGTCATGTCTCGATTCACGTTCACACCGTAGAGTATCGCAGATCGCGAAAAGAAAGTTTGCTTTCACAACATCCTGCGCGTTTCCCGCGCAGGTTGATTGCAAACCCTTGCGCCTCGTCGCCGTCCAATGAACGGCAAGAAAATTATCGGAGACGAAGAATGGCTAATCACAAATATGTTGTAGATGCACTAGAAGACTTAATTCAAGTTGCTCGCGATGGGCAGAGCGGTTACCGTGACGGCGCTGAACATGCGAAAGACCGGCAGCTACGCAGGTTCCTGGAGTCGGTGAGCCTGGCGCGAGCCAAGTTCGCGGGAGATTTGGAGGGCTACGCGGTGCGCCTGGGCAACGGGGACGTAGATCGCTCTGGCAGCGTGAAGGGAGCGATTCAGCGTGGCTGGACCGACCTGAAGGCCAACCTGGGCGGCGACGATTCCATTCTCTCGTCCATGGAAACCGGCGACAGCTACGCCAAACACCGCTACGAGAAGTACGCCCATGATAATAAACTTCCTGACGATATTCTCGAGACCATAAGGATCCAGCAGCAGACAATTGCCGCAACGCTCGATCGCGTTCGCGCCATGCGACAGACTCGAAAAGCAGCGTAAGGAAATCCATCCATCTGTGGTTCACGCGGATGGCGCTTTACCCGTCATCCGCGTTGTCCGTGTTCAGCTCGAATCTGCGGTTTGCTCAATCCCTCCAGGCGGGCCAACCCTAATCGCCGCTCCTGACGACCGGGCTCAAAATCCCACCAGAACCGGCTCGGGTTGTAACTCTATTCCAAACTCATTGAGCACACCGGCCTGAATTTCGTCTTTCAGAGCGATGGTGTCGGCTGCGCTGGCGCCGCCGCGATTGACGATGGCCAATGCGTGGCGCCGCGAGATACCCGCTGCACCCTTGCGGTAGCCCTTGGAGAATCCGGCGTGCTCGACCAGCCAGGCGGCGGGCAGCTTGCAAAAGCCGTCGTTGGCGGGATAGCTGGGCAGTTGCAGGCCGCGTGACTCCAGACGCGCCGATAGCTCCTCGAAGAAAGACTGCGACACGATGGGATTCTTGAAGAATGAGCCGGCGCTGCGCGCATCCTCATCGCCGGGAACGATGAGCATAGCCTTGCGATGGCGGATTTCGCGCACCGCTGCTCTCACTTCCGCCAGAGTCGGATTGCCGGTATGCGTTGCGAAGAACTTCTGCAGGTCGGTGTAACGAATATTCGGCTTTCCATCCTGATGCAACGCGAACGATACCTGCAAAATGATGTAACGGTCGCGGTCCGTAGTATTGAAGATGCTGGCGCGGTAAGCAAAACCGCACTCTGCATTCGAGAAGGTCCGAACTTCGAGAGTCTGCAAGTCGAGAACTCTTACCTCGCGAATGGTCTGGGAGACCTCCTGGCCATAGGCGCCGACATTCTGCACCGGCGTGCCGCCCACCGTGCCGGGAATACCGCTCAAGCACTCCAACCCGGCGCAGTTGGCATCTACGGTTTGCGCCACCAGCGTGTCCCAATTCACGCCCGCACCGGAGGTGAAAATCACGTTTTCATGCGGTGGCGTGAAGCTCGACGAGCCGGGGATCGCGACCTTGAGCACCAGGCCGGCGAAGCCTTTATCGGCGACGACCAGGTTGCTGCCGCCGCCAAGCACGAACAATGGCAACTGACGCGAATGGGCGGACTCTACCGCTTCGATTACCTCGGCTTCACTGTGGGCTTCGACGAAATAGCGCGCCGGGCCACCCACGCCGAGCGTGGTGAAGGGAGCCAGAGCAACCTGTTCGCGAATGAGCATGGGCGCAAAGCCAATATATAGGCTCAGGCAAGTTACGGGGACGTCAATCCTTCAGGATCTGGCGGGCGATGACCAGCCGCTGAATCTCGCTGGTGCCTTCGCCGATGGTGCAGAGCTTGACGTCGCGGTAAAACTTCTCGGCGGGATAGTCCTTGATAAATCCGTAGCCGCCGTGAATCTGCACTCCTTCGTTGGCGCACTTCACCGCGACCTCGCTGGCATATAGTTTCGCCATGGACGACTCCAGCGTGGTCTTCATGCCGGCATCTTTCATGGCGGCCGCGCGATGAGTCAGCAGGCGGGCGGCATCGATTTCCGTGGCCAGGTCGGCAAGCTTGAACGCGATTGCCTGGAATTCGCTGATCGGCTGCCCGAACTGCTTGCGTTCCTTGGAATACTTCAGCGCCGCTTCATAAGCGCCTTGCGCCATGCCCAGTCCCAGCGCAGCGATGGAGATGCGGCCTCCATCCAAAACTTTCATCGCGTCAACGAATCCGTGGCCTTCCTGGCCCAGCAGGTTTTCGGCAGGAATTTCGCAGTCTTCGAAGATCAACTCCGACGTGTCGCTGGCCCGCAGACCCAGTTTGTTTTCCTTCTTGCCGGAGCGGAATCCCTTGGCGCCTTTCTCCACCACGAACGCCGACAGTCCATGGGTACCCGCCGTTTTGTCTGTCACCGCAACCACAACCGCCGCGTCAGCGTAATGGCCATTGGTGATGAACGTCTTGGTACCGTTCAGCACCCAGTTGTTGCCGCGACGCACCGCGGAGCAACGCGCGCCGCCGGCGTCCGAGCCGGCGCCCGGTTCCGTCAGGCCCCACGCGCCGAGGAACTCACCGGTGGCGAGCTTGGGAACATACTTCCGCTTCTGCTCTTCGTTACCGGCAATGAAGATGTGATTCGAGCACAGCGAAGTGTGTGCGGCCACAATGATGCCTACGGACCCGTCCACGCGCGACAGTTCTTCGACGGCGGTGACATACTCGACGTAGCCCATGCCGGCGCCGCCGTACTCGGTGGGAAAAATGGTGCCCATCAGGCCCAGCTTGCCCAACTCTTTGACAGTCTCCAGCGGGAAAGTACCGGGTTCGTCCCACTTCATCACGTTGGGCGCAATCTCGCGCTCCGCGAAGTCGCGCACCATTTTCTTTAATTGTAGTTGTTCGTCCGAGAGCTGGAAATCCAAACCGTTCCTCCAAGTCGTGACACGCGCTGGCGTCTTCGGGAGCCGATGCTATAGGTGGCCTTCACATATAAAGGTGAAACAGGCGGTTATAACAGGACGGGGAGTGAGATGCAATCGCGCAGAGCACGGTGATGCCTAAATTAATTCTCGAACATTGGAGCCGTCGTGAATTATCTGGCTGACGAATTGTTCGAATCGTGCAGGCGTCACCTCATCGCAACATCCCCGCCATGTGTTGCGTGCCCTGCACCAATCCCAGCGACCAGTTCGTAACATTGATAAAGAAGTTCGGGAAGAGCCCGATAACCACTGTGCCGACTGCGGTGATGGTCAACGCCAAACGCATCGCGGGGCGCGTATGTACCGGCTCGGCATCGATGGGCTGGCGCATGAGCATCGAGTTGGCAATGCGCATGTAATAGTAGAGGCCCACCACCGAATAAAGTACGCCGATGGACGCCAGCGTGTAGTGCCCCGTTTCGATCAGGCTGAGGAAGATGAAGTACTTGCCCCAGAAGCCCGCCAGTGGCGGAATCCCAGCCAGCGAGAGCAGGAAGATCAGCATCAGAATGGCTTCGGTCGGCGCCTTGAAGTACAGCCCGGCGATGTCATCGACCGTGTCGCCGATAATGTTGCGCCGGCGCAGCGAGGTGATCACCGCAAACGCGCCCAGGTTCATAAAGGTGTACACCAGCAGGTAAATCATGATCGCCATGATGCCGGTGGAATTGGTTTGCCCATCGCTGGCGATCAGCCCGAGCAGCATATAGCCGACGTGAGCGATGGAGGAATATGCCAGCAGCCGCTTCAGGTTGTCCTGCGTGATCGCGGCCAGGTTGCCGCCGGTCATGGTCGCAATCGCAACGAAGATGAGGAGCGGCACATACATCGAACGCAGCGGATAAAGTCCGAAGAGGAAGATGCGCAGCAGCATCGCCCATCCCGCGGACTTCACTGCCACCGACATGAACCCGGTAATGCTGGTAGGCGCGCCTTCGTACGCGTCGGGTGCCCACTGGTGAAAGGGCACCGCCGCAATCTTGAACAGCAGTCCGGTGGTGGTCGCGAGCAGCGCAAAGATGACCACGGGATCGTTCGGCCGGGTCGCAATCACTTCCTGCAACTTCTGTGCAATCTGTCCCAGGTTGGTGCTGCCGGTCAAACCGTAGAACAGCGATAGTCCATAAGCGAAGATTCCCGACGAGAATGCACCAAGCAGCAAGTACTTCAGCGCGGCTTCATTCGACCGCTTATCGCGCCGCAGGAAACCGACCAGCACGTAGGTCGAGATGGCCATCAACTCCAAGCCAATAAAGATCAGCACAATGTCATAGCCGGCGGCCATGCACATCATTCCGACTACCGAGAGAAGCATGAGCGCGTAGAACTCGCCATGGTTCTCGTGCTCGATCTCGAGATACCGCATCGACATCAGGATGGCGACGCCCGCGCCCATCAGGAACAGATAGAAGAAATAGATGGCAAAGCGATCGACGACCAGCGAGCCCATGAAGCCGCTAAAGGCGGCAACTGCGATCCCCTGCTTTTCCGCGGCGTGATAAGCGAGATGGAGCTTGACCACCGCGACCGACGAAAACGCCACGCCGATCAATGCAGTGATGGCGTTCAGGCGCTTCCAATGCGCCGGCAGCATCAGGTCAATCATCAGGATGCCGAGCGCGAACACCGTCAGCAGCAGCATCGGTAAGGCGAGCCGGTAGTCGGCCCATGAGTAAGACAAGGAAAACGTTGTCAGCGAGGTGGTCACTAGTTCATCCTCACTTGGCGAGCGTGGCCGGAGCCGCCGCTAGATTGGCTTTTGCCGTATTCACGGGAACAGGCCTTTGCTTTGTCGCCACTCCCGGTTTCTGCTCGTCTCCGGTTGTCGCAGGCTTTTGCGTCTCCGGCGCTTTAAGCGGTTCAGGCAGCGGAGTCGCTGCCTCCGGATTCGGATTCACCGGCTGGGCCGCCAGCACCGGCTTAGTCAGTCCGGGATAATCAGGCCGCACGGTTGCGACCAGGTTGTTGACCGGAGTGGAGAGAATCTGGAAGAACGGCTTGGGATACAACCCAATCCAGAAGGCGACGATCAGCAGCGGAATGAATGTGGCCAGTTCCCTTCCCGAAAGATCCAGCAGCTTCTCGTTCTTGGGATTGTTTACCGGGCCGAAGAACACGCGCTGGTACAGCCACAGCAAATACGCCGCGGCCAGAATCACACCCGGCACCGCCCATGCCGCCCAAACCTTGTTCTCCATGAACGTGCCCTGCAGGATGGTGAACTCGCCGACGAACCCGTTGAGCAGCGGCAGTCCCATCGAAGACATGAACATGATGAGCGTGATCGTCGCATACACCGGCATGACGTTGGAGATGCCGCCGTACTCGGAAATCTCGCGCGTATGTCGCCGTTCGTACAGGATGCCCACAATCAAGAACAGCGCGCCGGTGGAGATGCCGTGGTTGATCTGTTGCAGCACCGAGCCGCTCAGGCCCAGCGGGCTGAGAGCGAAGATGCCCAGGGTGCAGAAGCCAAGGTGGCTGACCGACGAGTACGCCACCAGCTTCTTCATGTCCTTCTGCATCAGCGAAACCAGTGCGCCGTAGATGATGGCGATCAGCGAAAGCACAACCACGAACTGGCGCACCCATGGAGTCATCGCGACCGCGGGGAAGAACGGCAGCGAGAAGCGGATCAGCCCGTACGTCCCCATCTTCAGCAGAACGCCCGCCAGAATCACGGAGCCGGCGGTTGGCGCTTCCACGTGCGCGTCGGGCAGCCAGGTGTGGAACGGGAACATCGGCACCTTGATGGCGAAGCCGACGAAGAACGCGAAGAACAGCCAGATGGCCGCGTGCCCGCCGATCTTCGGCGCCGTGGCGTAGAGATCGGGCAGGTAGAAGGTGTACACGCCGGTCAGGGTTTGGTGATGGAAGTACAGGAACAGGATGCCGAGCAGCATCAGCACCGAGCCGAACAAGGTATACAGGAAAAACTTGATCGCGGCGTAGAGCTTGCGCGGGCCGCCCCAGATGCCGATCAGCAGATACATCGGCACCAGCATGGCCTCCCAGAAAACGAAGAACAGGAACATGTCGTTGGCCATGAAGACGCCCAGCATGCCCGTCTGCAATACCAGGAACCAAACGTAGTATTCCTTCACCCGCTCCTGGATGGCGTTCCACGACGACAGAATCGAGACGGCCCCCAGCAGCGTGGTCAGCATGATCAGCAGGAACGAGATGCCGTCGATGCCGATCACGTAGCCGGCGCCGATGGACGGGATCCAGTTGTTGGGTGCGCCTTCGACGAACTGGAATCCGGCGTGGTCCTTCAGCGCCCAGAACCACGGGACCAGCGGCAGTGACACCGCAAATCCCAGCATGCCGAAGATGTTGCCGATCCAGCGGATGGCGTCCTTGTTCTCCTTCGGCAACAGCATCAGGAGAACAGCGCCCACCAGCGGCGTGAATAAAATTATCGAAAGAATGTGGTTATACATTTATTTAGCTCTCAGCCTTCAGCTATCAGCCTTCAGCACGTCAGCAATTAGCAATTAGTCAAACCCAATAATCGTTGTGTCAGAGTGCACACTGTTGGCAAGCAGCCCAAACCCAAACTGACAACTGGCCACTGGCAACTGCTCTTCACCACTTGACCACGTAATAAAAAACAAAACCCACGAGCCCGGCGACCATCACCAGCGCGTACCACTGCACCAGGCCCCACTGCACCAGGCGCACCGGATACGAAGCCAGCCGCGTCACTATGGCCACGCCGTTTACGAACAGGCCGTCAATAATCCGATTGTCCCACAGGACCGACAAGGTGCCGCTCATGCGCGTGGACCATCCAGCGCCATTGACTGCACCGTCAATCACATCCGCGTCGAACTTCCACATGGCATCGCCCAGACCCATGGCCCCCAGACGCACCGGTCCCACCTTCTTACGCCCGGTGAAGACCCAGTCGTAGATCTCGTCCACGTACCACTTGCGGAAAAGCGTCTTATAGAAGCGCGGCGAGATTTCCTGAATCGGCTCTTTGTAGCCTTTGTCGGCCTTCTTGTAGGCGCGCTGCGCCAGGAACCAGCCCACCACCGCCGCGCCCACCGAGGCGAACATCAACGTGTACTCCATCGGATCGGTGTGCTCCACCTGTTGCTCGCCAGCGGCCACTTGCGCTGCCTTGCCACCTTCTTCCAGTACCGTCGCTTCGTTGGCGAACACCGGCTCGAGGAACTTCTCGAAGCGGTTCGATCCGCCCAAGCTATGCGGCATGCCTAGATAGCCCGCGCCGATCGAGCAGATCGCCAAAATCACCAGCGGCACCGTCATCGTCTTGGGCGATTCGTGGATGTGGTGCTCCACCTCGTGATCCATGCGCGGCTTGCCGAAGAACGTCAGGTAAATCAGTCGGAACATGTAGAACGAGGTCATCAGCGCCGTCAAGAATGCGATGTACCACAAATAGCGATACGCGCCTGCCTCGCGCGACCACGTCTCCCAAAGAATCGCGTCCTTGGAGAAGAAGCCCGCGAAGCCCGGAATGCCGGCGATGGCCAGCGTCGCAATCAGCATGGTGCCGAAGGTGGTCTTGATCTTTCCGCCGAGCGCGCCCATGTGCTGCATTTCCTGTTGGCCGCTCATGGCGTGAATCACCGAGCCCGCCCCGAGGAACAGCAGCGCCTTGAAAAACGCGTGGGTGAAGACGTGGAACACGCCCGCGGCAAATGCGCCCACACCGAGCGCCAGGAACATGTATCCCAACTGCGACACCGTGGAGTACGCCAGCACGCGCTTGATGTCGTTCTGCACCAGGGCGATGGTCGCGGCGAAAATCGCGGTCAGCGCGCCGATGATGGCGACTGTCTTCATCGCATTGGGCGCCAGCACAAACAGCGCGTTGGAGCGCGCCACCATGTACACGCCCGCAGTCACCATGGTCGCAGCATGGATCAGAGCCGAGACCGGCGTCGGGCCTTCCATTGCGTCCGGCAGCCACACGTACAGCGGGAACTGCGCCGACTTGCCGCAGGCGCCCACGAACAGCAGCAGGCAGGCAGCCGTGATTACTGGATCGCCGATGTGAAACTGTCCGCTGCGCGCCAGCAGGTTGACCTTGGTGTACTGCATCGAGCCGAAGTACCAGGCGATGGTGAACATGCCCAGGATGAATCCGGCGTCACCAATGCGATTGACGATGAATGCTTTGTTGGCAGCCGTCGATGCGGAGTGCCGCTGGAAATAGAAGCCGATCAGCAGGTACGAACACAGGCCCACGCCCTCCCAGCCCACGAACATCACGGCGTAGTTGTTGGCCAGGATCAGCGTCAGCATGGAGAACATGAACAGGTTCATGTATCCGAAGAAGCGGTAGTAGCCGCCTTCATGCCCCATGTAGCCGATGGAATAAATATGGATCAGCATACCCACGCCGGTCACGAACAGCAGCCAGATGCAGGACAGCGGATCGAGCAGGAAGCCGGCATCGGCGCGGAATTCGGCGGTGCGACCGCCATGCGCGACGTAGCTCAAAGAGCTGTCGCCGGTGCCCATCCAGGTGTACAGCACCTTCTCGAAGGGCTTGCCGGGACTAGCGGCGCTGTATCCGGTGTACTGCCAGACGGCGACACACGCCCACGCGAACGCCAGCACAACCAAGCCGACGCAAATGCCGTTCACCGCCTGCTTCGACAGCTTGCGCCCAAAAAAGAACATGCAAACCGCGCCGATGGCGGGAAACAGCGGAATGATCCAGAGATGATCTAGGAAGTACATGTATTAGCTCGCAGCAACTAGCAACTAGCAATTAGTAAGACCAAAAACCGCCAGATGGCCACAGAAGCAACGTGTGAATCGCCAACTAGTTGCTAGTTGCTTCTTTTCACCACTTCAACAGATCCACTTCGTCCACATTCACCGTCTCCTTGTTACGGAAGAAGGCGATGATGATGCCGAGGCCGACTGCGGCTTCGGCGGCTGCATCGGTGATCACGAAGATGGCGAACACCTGCCCGTGCAATCCCCAGAGCCGCGAGAACGCCACCAGGTTCAGGTTCACGGCATTCAAGATCAACTCAATCGACATCAGGATGATGACGACGTTGCGCCGCGTCAGCACGCCGATGGTGCCGATGATGAACAGCGCCGCCGCAACCACGAGGTAATGCATGGTGGTGATCTCTGTCATGTCAAATCCTCTTCTTGGCCATGACCACCGCGCCTACGATGGCCACCAGCAGCAGCAGCGACGCAATCTCAAACGGCAGCATGTAATTGCCGTACAGCCAGACGCCAATCTGCTGGGTATTGTCGCCCTCAAGCCCGCGATAACTCTGGTAAAACGCCGACGGAAACACGCCGCGACCCGTGCGATAAACAAACGCCAGCAATCCACCGAGCGCCAGCGCGGCAATCGTCGCCACGATCCATTGCTTGTTGAACTGGTACTCGCGGATGTTCTGCTCCAGGTTGACCAGCATGATGACGAAGAGAAACAGCACCATGATTCCGCCGGCGTACAGCACGATCTGCACCGCCGCCACGAAGGGCGCGTACAGCATTAGGTAAAAGCCGGCGAGCGAGAGCAGGGTCACGATCAGCGACAGCGCCGCGTGCACCGGATTGCGCCGCGTGATCACCGCAATGGCCGACACGATCGCGGCGATTGCCAGAGAGTAGAAGAAGAATGGTGTGGCAACAGGATTCATATAGTGCGCTTCTCTTTCATCCTGACCTTTGTCATCCCGAGCGAGGACTTGAGTCCGAGTCGAGGGACCTGCTTTTGTGTCGTCCCCGAGGGACTTGGTTTCTTTATCCCGCCCACCCAGCGCTGAAGCGCTGGGCTAAGCTCTGCCGTCCCGCTTCGCGGGACTGGAGCATTGTTCGTGTTAAAGACCGCTTCAACCCTCGGCATTCATGTCGCGCCAACTGAACTCGAAACCAACGCCGATTCTCAAAGAAACCATCGCAGCCATACGGCCTACCAAACTGACAACTGACTACTGACAACTGCTTCACTTCGCGTACCTCTCCGGCTCCTGGCCACGCTCCAATGCGGCCTGGTCCAGCACCATACCCTCGCGGCTGTAGAGCGCCATCTCGTAATCCTGGCTCAGCTCCAGCGCATCGGTTGAGCACGCCTCCTCGCACAGGCCGCAGAACATGCAGCGGCTCAGGTCGTAGGTCCACGACACGACCTCTTTGCGCTTGGTCGCCGGGTTGCGCTCGCCCTTCACCACGATGAGTTGCTCCGGACAAGCCAGCGCGCACAGATTGCAAACGATGCACAGCGATTCACCGGTATCGGGATTCGAGTTCAAGCGCGGCTGCCCGCGAAAGCGCTCGAAGATCACCGGCCGCTCCAGCGGATACTGCTCGGTAATTGCCTCGCTGGGTGGCTGATAGTGGAACGTCACCTTGAGGCCCTTCACCAAATCAACCAGGAAGATCTTACGCAGCAGCGGAGTCAGACTCATTGCAACACCCCCGTGATCGCAGCCGACAGTTGCGGCATCAGGCCCCAAAGCGCGGTGGCAATCAGCACGCCCAAGCCCGTCGGCAGCAGTACTTTCCAGCCCACCTTCATGAGCTGGTCGAAGCGGTAGCGCGGGAACGTCCCGCGGTACCAGATGTACAAGTACATGAAGAAAGCAACTTTGACGACGAACCAGTAAATGTCTTGTACGCGAACGCTCACTGCCGGCACCAGCAGCACCAGGCCGACGAATCCCAGCAGCGCGCCGAATGTGCCCAGGCCAATCGTCTGAACGCGAAACTGCGGAATCTTCGGCATGCGAATGGTTCCCAGGAAGCACCCGGCAGCGAGCACGAAGAATGTCAGCGCCGGAAGGAACGAGAACGCCATGTCCCAGGCCGGCCCGCCCAACAGGGTTGGAAAGGGCCGCATCCATCCGCCCAGCCAGAGCGTCACCGCAATCGACGACACGGCAAGCATGGCCGAGTACTCGGCCAGGAAGAACAGTGACCAGCGAAAGCCGCTGTACTCGGTGTGGAATCCCGCGACCAGCTCCGACTCCGCTTCCGGCAGATCGAAGGGCGCGCGGTTGGTCTCCGCCACCATCGCGATCGCGAACACCGCAAAGGCGAGGAAGCCGAGCGGGAAAAACTTGAAGATGAACCAAGTGTGCTGGCTGGCCTGGGCTTCGACGATGCCGATCATGCTCAGCGTGCCGGTACCCGTCTGCAGACTTGTCATCAGCACGGCCGAGACGATCGCCAGTCCCATGGCAATTTCGTACGACACCATCTGCGCGCTGGAGCGCAGCGAGCCCATCAGCGGGTAATGCGAATTCGACGACCAGCCCGCCATGATGATGCCCAGCACGCCCAGCGACGACACGCCCAGCATGAACAGAACGCCGATGTTCATGTCGGTGACGGCGTGGGTGCGCCCGAACGGCACCACCAGGAAAGTGGTGAACGCGGTCATTGTCACCACCACCGGCGCGCTCCAGAACACCAGCTTGTCGGCATCTTGCGGTATGATGTCTTCCTTGATCAGCAGCTTGAGCGCGTCGGCAAAGGGCTGAAGCAGCCCGTGCGGACCCACGCGCATGGGGCCGAGGCGGATCTGCATGTGCGCCAGAATCTTGCGCTCCAGCCAATTCATGCAGAGCACAGCCACCGAAACCCCGGTGATCACCAGCAGGATATAGACCGTGGCCCAGAACAGGTTGCCGGCTTCGCCTGGGGTCGTGCCCGTACTCAGATAGCCTTTGATGTACTCGATCATTAGCGGTCCACCTCCCCGAGCACGATGTCGAGCGTGCCGATGACCGCAACCACATCGGCCACCAGCAGGCCGCGCACCATCTTGTCGAGGGCTTGCAGATTGACGAACGACGGAGGACGCACGCGCACGCGATACGGCTGCGTGGAAGCGTCGCTCACGATGAAATATCCCAGCTCGCCTTTGGGCGCTTCGATGGAGTGATAAACCTCGCCCACCGGCGGCTTGATCACCTTGGGCACCTTGGCCATGATCGGACCTTGCGGCAGTCCATCCACTGCCTGACGAATAATGCGCACCGCCTGGCGCATCTCCTCGATGCGCACCAGGTACCGGTCGTAGGTGTCGCCGTTCACGCCCGTGGGAATCTCGAAGTCGAAGTCTTTGTACGACTCGTACGGCTGAGCTTTGCGCAGGTCCCACTTCACGCCGCTGGCGCGCAGCACCGGACCGGTAACGCCCAGCGCGATGCAATCCTCCGGATTCAGAATGCCGACACCCTTGGTGCGCTCGACCCAGATGCGGTTGGTGGTCAGCAACTCTTCGTATTCGTCGAGCTTGGGAAGGAAGGCGTCGCAAAACTTTTTGCAATCCTGTTCGAAGCCTTCATAGGCTTCGTAGATGCAGCCGCCAATACGAAACGCATGAGTCGTGAGGCGAGCGCCGCAATACTTTTCGAAAATCTTCAGGACCTCTTCACGGTCGCGGAAGCAGTAAAACAGCGGCGTGATCGCGCCGATATCGAGGGCGTGCGTGCCGAGCCATACCTGGTGGCTGGCGATGCGGCACAACTCAGTCAGGATGACGCGAAGGTATTGCGCCCGCGGCGGGGCTTCCACGCTGAGCAGCTTCTCCACGGCCTCGCAGTAGCCGAGCCCGTTGGAGACCGCGGCGACGTAATCCATGCGATCCACATAGGGATTGAACATCGCGTAGGTGCGGTTCTCGGCAATTTTCTCGACACCGCGATGCAGGTAGCCAATGACGCACTCGGTGCCCAGAACTTTCTCGCCGTCCAGCTTCAGGATGACGCGCAACACGCCGTGGGTGGACGGGTGCTGCGGCCCCATGTTGAGAACGAGTTCGGTCGCGTCAAGAAAAGTTTCGTCTTTGGTATCGAGGTCGAGATAATCGGTGCGTTTGCTCATTGTCCACTCTCGATGCCCAGGTTGATGTGCACCCATTCCTGGTCCTGCTGCAGAATCGGGTAATCCTTGCGCAACGGGTAGCCCTTCCATCCATCCGGCAGCAGAATGCGCTTCAGGTCAGGATGCCCGTCAAACTCGATGCCGAACATGTCGAAGACCTCGCGCTCCAGCCAGTTGGCCGTCTCCCAAATTTCCACGGCGGTGCGAAGATGTTCGCCGTCCTTGATCTGCGTCTTCACTCGCACGCGCTGGTTGTGGTGGAAGGAATACAGGATGTAAACGATGTCGAACTGCGCCTCGCGCTTGGGATAGTGCACTGCGGTGATGTCCACACAGTAGTCGAACAGCTCGTCCTGGCGCATGCGCAGCAGGATCTCGTAAACGATGGAGCTGTCCACCACCAGATACTTCTGTCCCACGTACGTGCTGGCCTCTTTGATTCCGGAGCCGTATTGGCTGCGCAAAGACGTGACCAGACCGGCCTCCCAAGGCTCCGGCTTGGGCCCTCCAGGCTTTGGCGCAGGCTTGGCAGCAGCCGGAGCAGCCGGCTTGGCGGCAGCGGGTGCTGTTGGCTTTTCGCCGGTCGCAGGAGCGGCTGGTTTAGCCGGCCCAGCAGGATTGGCAGCGGTTGTAGCCGCAGCGGCGGGCTTGACGGGTTCAGCGGTCTTGGCCGCTGGCGGCGCCTCAGCCTTGGCAGCAGGCGCGCTCGGTGCCGGAACTGTTGGCGCAGCAGAACTTGGGGATGTTTCGGCGGACGCCTTGGCGCCCGATCCCGCTCCCTCACCGGACACCACAGGTGCGCCCGCCGGGGAGGCTGGTTCAGGAGAGACGGGGTCGGTTTCTTTGGTTTCTTCGGGCACTGCTATGCCTCTCTTAAGGTACCCTTGCGCCGTTGTCAGCAACCTTCAATTTGTAACAGCTTCCGGGTCTTATCATCTCGTGCGAAGGTCACGCCACACTGTGACGATGATCACATTGTTTCGCGAGTCCAACAAATTGGCGTCCGAGTGCAGGTCCGTGTCGATGCGCCTAATGGTTCTCCAGGCTTGGGCCGCGAGTATTCTGTTAGGATTCGCACTCAAGCTCGCTAAGGATAACTCCAATGGGGCCGCATCCCGGCTCATCGAGCGCGACAAATTCGTGTGTTAAACTTAGCTGTTTCTCCACCTGATTCCAACAATCATGCTCTTCTCCAAAGAATATGTGGGCTATCTGGCGCGCGAAGTCACCAATAAGCTGATCGCGGGCGAGTTCATCGAAACCTCCGAGAAGCCCGCGGTGACCGCACGAGTCAACGCCGCCCTGCTCGAGGAACTGACCCTGGAAGACCGCATCAACGACGAAGTCCGCATCATCCTTGAGACTTACGCCGACGAAATGAACCGCAGCGGCGCCAATTACCAGGAGATGTTTAAGAAGATCAAGAATGAGCTGGTGCGAAAGTACAAGGCGGTGCTATGAGGCTCAGCCGCGAGAAGATCAACAAGCTGGCGCACGCCGTGGCCGACACCCTCGCCGAGATGGACAACGTGGACTTCATCGAAGACCGCAATAGCATCCGCCTGGAAGTGCGCCGCGTGCTGGAACTGCTGATGGCGCAGGAAGCCAAGATCGACGCTGCCGCCCGGCAGAAGATCGAAAGCCAGCGCCGCACCATCCTGGAAGGCTCCCAGGAATGGGACATCCTCTACCGCAAGTACTACAACGAAGAAGTGAAGAAGCTGGGAATCTAAATTCAGCAATCAGTAGTCAGTATTCAGCAGGCGCGCCCCTATAATTAGACGAGCATGCCCAGCGGGCTTCCCCTATCCGTCATCAGCAAGAACATCAAACACCTCGCCACCGAGGCTGGCTTCGATCTCGCCGGCATAGCCGGAGTGGCCGACACCGCGGAGCACCGCTTTTTCCCCGGATGGATCGCCGATGGCCGCGCGGGGGAGATGAAGTACCTCGAAGCGCGCAACGAAACTGGCCAGTTGAAGCGCGCGTCGCTGTCCAACGCCGCTCCCTGGGCGCGTTCGGTGGTAGTGTGCGCCCTCAATTACAACCCCGGCGAGCCCTACTCCACGCACGCCGGCACGACCACGCAGGGATGGATCTCGCGCTACGCGTGGTCGCAACGCGATTATCACGAGGTGGTACTCGGAAAGCTACGCGCGCTGGAAGCCGGGCTACTGCAAATGTGCGAGCGGCAAAAGATGCCAGCGCCGCGTACCTGGTGTTACGTGGACACTGGTCCGGTCATCGAGCGGATCTTTGCCCAGTACGCTGGGATCGGCTGGATTGGCAAGAACACCTGCATCCTGAATGAACACTTGGGGTCGTGGCTCTTTCTCGGCGTCATGCTGACCTCGCTGGAGCTGACGCCCGATCTGCCTCCACCCGACCGCTGCGGCTCGTGCACGCGCTGCCTCGACGCCTGTCCGACCAACGCCTTCCCTGCTCCGTATCAACTGGACGCGACCCGGTGCATCTCGTATCTCACCATCGAAAAACGCGGCACCATTCCTGAAGAGCTGCGCTCCGGCATGGGCCGGCAGGTGTTCGGCTGCGATATTTGTCAGGACGTTTGCCCGTGGAACCGTGAGGCCCCGCTAACCAAGGCGCCGGAGCTTCAGCCTCGGGTTGCATTCGTAAATCCTGATCTGGGGTGGTTGGCTGGCTTGAGCGTGGAAGAGTTTCGTGAAATATTCCGTGGGTCGCCGGTGAAGCGCGCGCGTTTCAACGGCCTGCGGCGAAATGTTGCGCTCGCGCTCGGCAACAGCGGTGAAGAGCGCTTCTTGCCCGTACTGGAAGAACTGAGCCGCGATGAAGACGGGATGGTTGCGGAACACGCGCGCTGGGCCCTGCGGCGCTTGCGCGGTGAACTCCGGCGACCTTCCGCGAAATGACAACCGCACAATTTCTGGCTATAAAGAAGGGATGAACGAAGCCCTCAGCCGGCGCCTTAGCCAGCCGCAGTTTGCCGACCCCATGCAAGAAGCACTGCTCGGCCTGCTGGTCGCAGCCACTACCCTGAGTGACCTGATGGATGAACTTTGCGAAATGCACCGCATTACGCGTCCGCAGTACAACGTGTTGCGCATTCTGCGAGGCGTTCATCCCCAAGGGCACGCGCGTTGCGAGATCGCCCGCCGCATGATCGACCGCGCTCCCGATGTCACTCGTCTGGTGGACCGGCTGCAGGCCCGTGGCCTGGTGAGACGGTCGCGTGGAAAGGAGGACCAGCGCCAAACCCTGACCAGCATTACCGCCAAAGGATTGAAGCTGCTCGCCAGAATGCAGCCCCAGATTGACGCCGTCGTGGGCGCCCGCCTTGGCAGGCTGAATGACGCCGACTACCGCGAATTGAGCCGCCTGTGCGGCCTGATTCTGGAACCCGATTCGGCGGGATGATTCAGCGGCCCTTAGGCCGTGCGGGAGCTGCTATTTTCCCGGGATGCTTGCCGGCGCAAACAACAGCAGATTCCTCGCTTCGCTCGTAATGACAATTCCAACGTAATGGCAATTCCAGGCGACTTGAATCTTCTTCTCCCCGGCCACATCCAATACTATGTGTTGTAACACAGTTATGCTGTTGCAACGCGGTTAGGGCACGTCGCCCCGAGGTGCGATTTATGGACAACATGCTTATCGTCAATTCGAGTCCCCGCAGCAATTCGGTCTCGCGCCGCTTGACTGGGCACTTCGCCGAAGAGTGGAAGGCGAAGCACCCGAATACCCGCGTGATCGAGCGCGATCTGACTGTGGACTGGCCCCCCTTCGTGAGCGAAGCCTGGATTCAAGCGTCCTACACGCCGCCAGCCCAGCGAACGCCGGAGCAACAACAGGCACTGGAGCTTTCCGATGCGCTTATCGAGGAACTACTGGCCGCTGACGTGATCGTGCTCGGAGTGCCCATGCACAACTTCTCGATTCCGGCTTCCTTAAAGGCATGGTTCGATCTGGTGACCCGCGTGGGCAAGACCTTCAGCTACAGCGACAAAGGGCCAAAGGGACTGCTACCGGCGGGAAAACAGGTGGTGGCAATTGTCTCCCGCGGCGGAGTATTCGACGAGGGGCCAGCCCTGGCATCCTCCGACTTCCAAGTTCCCTACTTGCGGCATATGCTGCGCTTCCTGGGCTTGGAGGAGGTGGCCGTTATCGCCGCCGATCGGCAGGGGTTTGGAGCGGAAGTGGCGCAGCAATCAGTGGATAATGCAGTCCAGAAACTGTCAGCGCTGGCCGCCCACTTGCCTTCGACGGCTGCTCTGGCAGCCTAAGGCTTGGTTGCGCAGCTTGCCGCCAAAAAGAAAACCCTCCCTGGCGGGAGGGTTCGGTGGTTTTGGCCGCACTCGGAAGCCCTGCAAAGCGACGCCAATGTGAAGCTGCTTCCGCGTGGCGCAGACGTCTTACACGCGCTGCACGTTCGCGGCCTGGAAGCCCTTCGGTCCCTTGGTGAGGTCGAACTCCACGGTCTCGCCCTCGTTCAGGCTCCGGTATCCATTCTCCTGGATAGCTGAGAAATGCACGAAGACATCCTCGCCCGTAGATCTTTGGATGAATCCGTATCCTTTGGCTCCGTTAAACCACTTGACTGTACCTTTCTCTCTCACAACTTACTCCTTTCACCTGATGACCTTGGAATAACCCCTGCTGCGCGGACGTTCCGAGCAGAACCCTGAGGGAGCGGGATCGGAAGACGTCACAACGTCGCCGGGAAACAAGGGTTGCGGCTCAGCGCGCAGCTTTTCGGCAAGGAAAAAGCCCCCTGGATCGTCCTGGGCGGACTAATGCATCCGCGACAGAGCCAATCCCTGGAGCCAGTACAATGCGTGAAATTCGACTGCTGACAGAAACATCAACCCAAATCCGCGTTTCGGTTCGACCGAAAGCTGCTCTCTCGCCCATTCGAGAGAGGAGCAGGAGATGATTACAGGAACTCGGCATTCTGGCAAGTCTTTTCATCACAGTGCGTTGGTTGAGGCGGAGCTGCTGGACGTTGGACCTCCCGTGAACTTCCTGTCGGTTGCACCGATTTCGCCCTTGGGCACGATACGATAACTGGGACCGGTGGAGGCCAGGAGATTGCGAATCGTTGCTGTGGGAGAGATCTTGTGGGATGTGATCGACGAGCACGAGTATCTCGGCGGTGCTCCCCTGAATTTTGCCGCTCACGCCCAGAAACTCGGCCACAAAGCCCTTCTGGTGAGCGCGGTGGGCGACGACGATCGTGGCCGACGGACCCTCGATTGCCTGCGGCAATGGGACGTTTCAACCGAGTTTGTGCAGGTCCTCCACGGCCGGGACACGGGAACGGCGCAGGTCGAGCTGGACAGTGACGGCAAGCCCACATTTCGAATTGTGCGACCCGCGGCCTATGACTTTGTGACCCTCAGCAATGACCAACTGCGATCCATCAGCGCATTGCAGCCGGACTGGATTTATTTTGGCACGCTCTATCACATGTCCGCGCAAGCGCTGGACTCAACGCTGAAGCTGCTTCAGGCAACGCCTTCGGCACGTCACTTCTACGACGTCAACCTGCGGGAGGGCAACTGGAGCTTGGCCCTAGTCGAGCAACTGTCGTCGCACGCCGACGTCATCAAGTTGAGCGACAGTGAGGCGGAGTTCCTTGATGGTTTGCTCAATGCAGGCGAACAGGAGGGATCGGTCGAATATCTCTGCCGGCGATGGACCGGCCGCTACGGCTGCGAAACCATTTGCGTGACCTTGGGCGAGCGTGGCTGCGCAATTCTCAACCGGGGCACCTACAGCGAGAGTCCGGGCTACAGGGTGCAAGTAGCTGATTCGGTCGGCGCGGGCGATGCCTTTGCTGCGGCCTTGCTCCATGGCCTGAACCGGCGGTGGGACACACGCCGCCTGGGCTGCTTCGCCAATGCCGTGGGCGCGCTGGTCGCAAGCCGCCCCGGAGCGACGCCTGACTGGAACCTTGAAGATTGCCGGCCGATGCTGGGCGAGCGGTTCGACATGCAAGGAACGTAACCCTGCGGACGAACAACGAGGCGCGATTAGCGCCTCCCTTTCAATATTCGTGCGCAAAACGCCGTGAAAGGACTATCATCTGCGCGCCGGGGGTGATTACTAGATGGCCGACTGGATGGATGAATTAGTCAAGCGGACGAAAGAGAAATTTGGGCCACAACAGCTCGAGGACGAGAAGTTTCTCCGCGAAGAGAGGCTAAAGCGCGAACTCGGACTTCGGTTTTATAACGAGCTGCGCGCCTGGCTGCGTCGAGTCGAGAAAGACTTCAACGCCAAGTACGGGGCATCGGTTCTGATTGTTACGGAAGCTGGCCAGGGGATATCGATAATGGGGACCTTGACGCGAAACAAGAGTTGTGTGGCAAGCCTTTCCTACAACGATAGGCTTCAGCAGTTTGTCTGGGACACGGGCACGGCCGCCACCCATCGCATAGTCCAATTAAAGTTGTCGGGAGACAGGATGGTGGCGCAGGGCGGGACCCAAGACTGGACAGTGGAGGAATTTGGTCAGGAGATCATTGATGGGGTACTCTCGTGAGCAGCGCTGCGGTGGTAAAGCGAAGTTCGATGCCGCTCTGCGGCAGCTGATCGACAGCAAGTCACCAGCCTTGCAGGATGTAGCCTGCCGCGCTCAAGCCCGGGAAGGGCGACCGAAATAAAAGGGCTACCCCGCCCGTACCTCTACGCGAAGGTTCGAGCTACTGCGCGTGCTGTTGGGTGAGCAGCACCACGTCGTCATTGGACCGCCCGCGCGCGACCGCCAGCTTCCTGTTCTTCCAATCGTAGTCGAACCCATAAATCAGCAGATCGTCGAAATTGGTAGCCAGGGAGGCGGACTCGACGCCGATAGGCTGTGCGACCAGATTGGAGACCCCTTTATTGGTGACGCCGTAGTAGAGGGACTGTCCGTCGGCGGAATAACGGAAGGGGGTGGAGATAAAGGGACTGGGCGCGAAGGTCTTCACCGGCAATCCTCCCTGCGACGGGATAATTTCAATCCTGGCTTTGGTGTTGACGCCGGAACCCAAGGTGGTGAGCGCGGCGATTTGTTTTCCATCCGGCGAGATGGCAGCAAAGCTGACGAACTTGTCGCTTAGCTGTTTAGCTTCCCCGCCAGTGAGCGGCATTTTCATTAGCACCTGCTTGCCCTTCTCCAGGCTGGTGTAGAGAAAGTATTTGCCGTCGGGCGAGCAGACAGCGTTCTGGTCCACTTTTCCATTGGTGAGTATGGTTGCGCTGCCATTCTGCACGTCAAGGCGCCAGATGTTGATCCCCTTGGTCTGTTTGTTAGCCATGAAGAAGAGCGCGTGCGCACCGTCCGGACAAACCGAGAGGCCGCCCATGGGCAGCCGTTCCTTGTAGATCACGTTGCGGTTGCTGCCGTCGGCATTCATCACCGCGATGTGGCTGTCGTAGTCCATCGTCAGCAAACGCCCGTCCGGCAGCCAGCCGACGGCGATGTCGCCATGGTTGTCCACCTCGGTTGCATTGGAGCCGGAGTTTGCGTCCGAACTTAGCGTGTACACCCCGGCCACCGGCGTAACTTGAATTGCAACCAGTTGTTCCCCGTCCCGAGTCACGCCCAGCGTGGAGTTGCTGTAAACATTGAGATCGTTGGTAATGCGATGGAGCTTTTGTCCGGCAAGAGAAATCGCTCCAATCTGTCCATTCCAGTCGCTGGAGATGTCATGAAAGATAAGCACCAAGTGGCGCCCGTCCGGCATCCAGGTGGGCTTTTGCAGGAGGGCTGTTCCCGCATATACGGTCTTCTCTTTTCCGTTCGCCGGATTGAGCACCACGATTCTGCCGAGGTCTTGACTGCCCGGGTCAAGCACCGCAGCAGCAATCGACTTGCCATCGATCGACCAGGCAGGGTCGGAGTAGCCCGGCAGAGGAAGCGAGGCAAGAACGCGCTCGCCGCTGCCATCGGCATGGGCAACGATGAGCTTGGAACTCGCTTCCGAAGAACTGTCTCGCAGGTAGACCATCTGCTGGCCGTCCGGCGAAAAGCTGACCGCGCTGTCCACATCTTCAACCAGCTTGTGCGGCGTGCCCCCGAGCACTGGAATCTGGTAGAGAAACCCTATTCCCGGCTTGTCCGGCTCTCTCTGAACGAAGTACAAGAAGTCGCCGTTCGGTGTGAAGGTGAGTCCGGAATAACTGACCTCGGTCGGGGGCATGATCTGGGTGTTGCTGCCGGTGGCGATGTGCCGCATCCAGAGGCTCCGCTGGCCGTGTCCCTCGTCCGTCACATTCACTACATACTTGCCGTCCGGGGAGACGGTCGCCAGCAACACCTTGCCCGAGTTGGTGACCTTCTCCATGCTCATGTTCTGGAACGGTACCGGGCCGGAGTCGCCAAGCCAGCGGGAGACCCAGGTGTAGAAGCCGTACAATCCGGCGGCGATCATGGCCAGGCTGAGAACCAGGATGAGGCTGGCGCCGCTCTTGTGACGTCGCGCGGCATCGAGAATGACCGCGCTGCTGCTGGATGGCATGGCCGGAGAGCTGCCACGTGCGGTGGGATAGGATGCCGGCGCAGGCGCGATTCCGCTCGAAGACTGTCCCGTACCGTCCCGCTTCAGCCGCCTCAGGTCGCTGCGTATTTCAGCCGCGCTCTGATAGCGCAATTCCACATCTTTCTCCAGCGCTTTGGCGATAATCTCCTGCAACTTGAACGGCACCGCTGGATTCAATTCGATGGCAGGCCTCGGGTCGCGGTCGAGAATGCCCTGGAAGACAACTGCGGAGGTGTTGCCTTCGAACGGGATCCTCCCGGTAGCCATTTCGTAGAAGATGGCGCCCAAGGAGAACAGGTCGCTACGTCCGTCGAGCTCTTCCCCGCGGGCCTGCTCCGGAGACATGTAGGCGATGGTGCCGACCACGGCGCCTGACACCGTCAGATGCGCCGGAGCGCTCGTCACCGCATCGCCAGCCACGGTCTCCACCACGGTGCGCCGGTCATAGATGAGCTTGGCCAGTCCGAAGTCCAGGATCTTCGCCTGTCCCCGCGTCGTAAGGAAAATGTTGGCGGGCTTCAAGTCTCGATGCACAATGCCTTTGCTGTGGGCCACGTCGAGAGCGTCGGTAATCTGAATGCCGATGTCGACAATCTTGTCCACCGGCAGCGGCTGACCTTTGATCTTCTGGTTCAGACTCTGGCCTTCCAGCAACTCCATGGCGATGAAGTGCTGCCCATCGCATTCCTCGATGGCATAGATGGTGCAGATGTTGGGATGGTTCAAGGCCGAGGCGGCACGCGCCTCCTGCTGGAAACGCTGCAGTGCGTTCCTGTCCTGCTCGATGTCCTTGGAAAGAAACTTCAGCGCTACAGGGCGGGCGAGCCGGGTGTCTTCCGCCTCGTACACCACGCCCATACCGCCGGCGCCCAACTTTCCCACGACTCGGTAATGCAGGATGCTCTTCCCGACCAGCGTGTCCAAGGCTAGACTCTCCGGATAACTCGACTGTATTGCGCCGTGCGGTGGCCGTCAAGGATGGGAAGTGACGTCCCAAAATTGCACTGTCACAAGGGTAATGTGACGGCTGTGCTTGCGCGCTGCGCCGGCCCGACTAAACTGGGGCTACACGAGGGTCAACCGGCCGCAAGGAGGTAGCCCGAATGGTCAAAGTTCTTCTCGAGCAAGCGCGAGCAACCTCGCGGAATCTAGCAATACAAGCTGAGCGTAGGAAAGCGGGCGTGGTCGGCCCCGTGGACTAAGTTCATTGCAGCAACCCCGTCTTTGCGGGCCGAGGGCCCGCGGAATGTCGCGAGGAGTCAATATGCATCTCACTAAAGTCAAAGCCTTCCTCGACGGCCATGAAGTGAAATACGTGGTTATCTCTCACTCCAAGGCTTATACCGCCCAGGGTATTGCCGCGGTCGCGCATATCTCGGGCAAGTTTCTGGCCAAGACCGTGATCGTGAAACTCGACGGCGCCCTCGCCATGGCGGTGCTGCCAGCGTCGTATCAGGTGGACCTGACGGCTCTGAAGAAAGAGGTCGGCGTTCAGGATGCGGAACTGGCCAGCGAACGCGAGTTCAAACAGCATTTTCCCGACTGCGAGACCGGCGCCATGCCGCCCTTTGGCAACTTATACGGCATCCCGGTGTACGTTGACGAGACCCTGACGGAGGACGATGAGATCGCCTTCAATGCGGGCTCGCATCATGAGTTGATCAGGATGGCGTACACCGATTTCGATAGGTTGGTGCGGCCTGAGGTGATGAGCTTTTCGTCGGCACGGACAGCCCATCTCGTGATGGTTTAAATGGCCTTGATCGAGCGGAGCGGGACAAATCCAAGCCTCGCCCGCAGGTGTTGGCGATGCTGTTCCGCTCCGCCGATCAGCTAGACCTCTCGGGCGAGTGCGGGTAGAGCGGCGCTTCAGCGCCGCGTTCGCCGCGAACAAAAGAACAAGCCGCTGCGGTCATTGAAAATGACCGCAGCGGCTCCTGCTTTGTAATATATCTTTGTGCGCCAGCCTGAAGGCTGGCTCTACCCGGTCTAGCCGTTCTAGCCCAACCCTCGAACTGCGGGCTAACGCTTTACCGATTGCGGTTCCGGCGTACCGCTCTGCTGCGCCGTCAACCTGGCGTTATTGCGCTGCGCGATAATCCGCTTGGCGTTGTCGGCCAACTGCTTGGCCTGGGGAAGCAGGTCCAGCGCCTTGGCCACAGCCGGGTCGCTTTCGGCATGCGCCTTCATGCCTTCCTGCTGACCAAATTCGTTGATGAACAGTTCGGCCTTGATACTGGATTTGATCCAATCGCTGTTTTCCGCCAAGTCCGCCTCGGTAAAGGGGGTCTTCTGTTCATCCAGGAACTTGCGGAAGTTCTGCATCACCGCATCGTCAATTGCAAATTGCTTGTCGACTTTGTGGTCGATGACGTAGTGCTTGGCGAAGTTGAAAAACGTATATTTCTCCAGCAGCGCGTCCTGGAACTTATCGGTTTTCGCCGGTGGGATCTTCACGTCGGGAGTGATGCCGCCGCCGCCGTAAACGGTGCGGCCACTGTCGGTCATCTTGACTTCGTGGTTGGCGTTATTGGCGTCGTTGTCGCGATCGTTGTAGTAATAGTCGTAAAGCGAGATGCTGCTGTAATCGCGCTGGATCAGGCGGCCGCTCGGGGTGTAATACTTTGCGGTCGTCAGCGCCAGTCCGGTATTCTCCGACAGCGGATACACGGTCTGCACCAAACCCTTGCCGAATGTGGTTTCACCGGCAATCAGTCCCCGATCATGGTCTTGAATCGCGCCCGCGACGATCTCCGCTGCGGAAGCCGTTCCGCGGTTCACCAGTACCACCAATGGATAATCTTTGCCTCCATTGCCGTGGCTGGCTTTGTAAACTTTCTCCGCGGAAGCTCGCCCGTGATGCGAAACGATGACCTGTCCCTTCTTCAGGAACTGGTCGGCCACGCCCACGCCTTCGCTCAGCAGTCCGCCGGGATTCTGGCGCAGGTCGAGGATGAGCCCGTGAATGTCGCCCAACTCATCCAGCGCGTCGCGCACTTCTTTTTCCGTGGTTTCCTGAAATCCCGAGACGTGGATGTAGCCGATACCCGGACGGATCACAAAATGCACGTCCACGCTGTAGCGGGGGATCTCATCGCGCACCACGGTAAAGTCAAGCGGCTTCTCCGACCCTTCGCGCAGCATCGTAATCTTGACCGCGGTGCCCTTGGGCCCTTTCAGCAACTCGGCAACATCGCTGGTAGTCATGTTGTCGGTAGGCCGGCCATCCACCGCGATAATCACATCGCCCGGCCGGATACCGGCTTTATAGGCTGGCGCGCCGGTGAAGGGCGCGATCACGATGACTTTGTTGTTGCGGGGACCGACCTGCATGCCCACACCGTAGTACTTGCCGCGCTGCTCCTCGCGCAAAGCCGCATAGGCCTTGGGATCGAAAAAGTTTGAGTGCGGATCCAGCACTCGCAACATGCCCGGAATCGCCCCGTTGTAGATCGCCTTATCGGGGCTGACCGGCTCGGCATAGTTCTGCTGCACGACTTCGTAAACCTGGGTGAAGCTGCGCAGGCTGTCGCGGATGTCGCCGTCGCCGGAGGGAGCGGCCGAGGCGAGACGCTGGCCAAAAACCACGCCCACACAACCGCAAGCCAGAATGATGCTGAGGATGAGAACAGCGGAGCGACGCGAACTACTTGCCATGTTTGTTCCTTCGGCTGGCCGGGGATGAATCTTCAAGGGATGCGCACCGGAGCGAGACTTTCACGCAGTATATCATGCACTTTAGCTCACCCCGAGCCTCCCAGATCAGCCGCTAGTTTGGATGCTGGTTCCCCAAGAAGGGTGCGAAATCCGTTTGCTCCCCGCCTCCGTAACAGACGGAAGAACCGGGAGATGGTGAGCAGGGAGGAACCCGGCAATTGGCATTTAGCAGTTAGCATTTGGCAGTTAACATTTGGCTGGAGCGTTTGGGGCGCGGCAATGACCTCTCGATGTCGATGAGATCGAGCTGCATTCAAGCACCTAGCGGAAGAGGCTTCGCAGTGGCTAAGTGCCAAGTGCTAAATGCCAAATGCTACTGTGGTGAAAAACTAGCCCCGCATTTATGATGATCCCATGAATCTTGGCATGCCAGAGATGATCTTCATTTTTCTGCTGGCACTGGTGGTGGTCGGCCCCAAGCGCTTGCCCGGGTTGGCCCGCCAGTTGGGAAAATGGGCTGCCGAGTTCAAACGCGCCAGCAACGAGTTCAAGAACCAACTTGAAACCGAAATGATGAACATTGAGCTGGATGAGCGTGCCCGGAAGCAAACCGAGCCGGCGAAGGTATTACCGCCGGAGAAGTCGTGGGAGCCGGCCATCCTGCCTCCGGTTGGGGTTGTTAGCCGCAGCAGCGCCGATGCGATCTCTGAACCCGAAAGTGACGGCCCGCTACCGGCCCCCCCGGCAACACCCTCGATGAACGAGTCCCCCACACCTGTCAGGTCCACTCCCGATGCCTAGCCCCGTCGTGGAAACGGCACAGAAGCGCGCTTCCGAGGAAATGACCGGCATGAGCTTCCTCGAGCACCTGGAGGAGCTGCGCCGCCGCATCATCTACAGTTTTCTCTACGTGGTGGCGGGCTTCGGCGTCTGCTGGTGGTTCCATGAGCAGATCTTCGCCATCATGCAGAAGCCCATTGTGACCGCCTTGGCCAATCACAAGATGGACACGCAACTGGTCTATCTGAATCCCACCGATCCCTTCAACATGTACTTGAAGATCTCATTCCTGGCGGGAATCTTCGTGGCCTCGCCGTTCGTGCTCTACCAGGTGTGGGCGTTCATCGCGCCGGGCCTTTACCGCAACGAACGCCGCTACGTATTGCCCTTCATGTTCAGCACGGTGGGCTTGTTCCTGGCGGGTGGCTTCTTTGGCTACAAGATGGTCTATCCGGCGGCCCTGGATTTCCTGATTGGCTGGAGCGCCCAGTTCAAGCCGATGATCACTGTCGGCGAATACACCGATTTGTTCCTGACCATCATTGCCGGACTCGGTCTGGTGTTCGAGATGCCGATCCTGGTGTTCTTTCTCGCGCTGATGGGCATCCTGACGGCGGGCTGGATGTGGCGCAACTTCCGCTATTCCATCCTGGTGATTTTCATCATCGCCGCGATTATCACGCCGACCACCGACATCATGAACATGTGCATCTTCGCCGCGCCCATGATCGTGCTGTACCTGTTCAGCATCGCCATTGCGTGGTTTGTGCATCCGACACAGCGCAAGAAGCGAGCGGCGAAGGCGGCGGGCGGCTAATTGCTAGTTGCTTCCGTTCAGTCCAGATCGAAGTCACGAATGGGCTTGCCAGTATCGGGGGTTTCCTTGGCACGCTTGAGCGCTTCCTGAAACTTTTTCTCCAGCAGGTCGCCCTGGTGTTTCTGCGCTTCCACAGACTGGCGAAAGATGGACTCCTTGCGGGTGTCCTGATCTTTCATGGCGCGGGCCGCCGACTCCAGGTCCTCGAAGGTTTTGGGAACAGCCTTGGGCGTGTGCGCAATCACGGCCTTGGTGTCGCTATCGATCTTCAGCAACGCACCGCAACAGGGGCATGGAACTTCGAATTGGAGCGGCTTAGCCATGCACGAATAGTACCGCAGGCACTGAAAACAAACCATAACGGGCGGGAGACGGCATTCCCGCAAAGTATCGAAATCTAGTCGCCGGGAATTGACCTCAAAGATGTGACCGATGGCGTCGCAGGGAATCTAATGGTCTCATAGGCAGTTTCCCGGCGGCGAGGGCGGCCGTTCATGGCCTCGTCGTTTCTGGGAGTTTATCGATAGAAAGGAACTTATCATGGCACATGCAGTTGACGTTCTCACTTCTGAGAGGCCGGTACAGCGCCAGGGACGCACAAAAACGACCGGCTACGCAGCCCATTCCTCGACTTCACCTCTTCAGCCATTTTCCTTCGAGCGCCGTGAACCCCGGCCGCAAGACATACAGATCGACATCCTCTACTGCGGGGTTTGCCATTCCGACTTGCACACCATGCGCAACGAATGGACCAACACCACGTACCCGGTCGTGCCCGGCCACGAAATTATCGGCCGCGTGGTCAAGACCGGCGCCAGTGTGCGCAAATTCAAGGAAGGCGATCTGGCCGCGGTCGGCTGCATGGTTGATTCCGACCGCACCTGCCCAAGCTGCCAGGCCGGCCTGGAGCAGTTCTGCGAGTCCGGACCGACCTTCACCTACAACAGCGAGGACAAGCATCTCGGCGGCATGACTTACGGCGGCTACTCCAAGACGATTGTGGTTGACGAAGCGTTTGTGCTGCGTCCTCCTGCGAACCTGGACGCGGCGGGAACTGCGCCTCTGCTCTGTGCCGGTATCACCACCTACTCACCCCTGCGCCGCTGGAAAGTGCAGAAGGGCCAGAAGGTCGGCATCGTCGGGTTGGGGGACCTGGGCCACATGGGAGTGAAACTCGCCAACGCCTTCGGCGCGCATGTCGCGCTGTTTACCACTTCCGCTCACAAGACTGCGGACGGCAAGCGTCTGGGCGCGCATGAAGTGGTAGTGTCCAAAGATCCGGCGCAGATGGAGAAGCACGTCAACAGCTTCGACTTCATCCTCGACACGGTTTCGGCCGAGCACGACATCAACGCTTATCTCAATCTGCTGAAGCGCGACGGAACCCTGGTGCTGGTGGGAGCGCCCGAAAAACCGCTGGCGCTGGCCGCGTCCAGCATCATTATTCCGCGGCGGCAGCTCGCTGGCTCTTTGATTGGCGGCCTCGCAGAAACCCAGGAGATGCTGGATTTCTGTGGCCAGCACGGCATCACGTCCGACATCGAGATCATCCCGATCCAGAAGATCAACGAGGCTTACGAGCGCATGTTGCGCAGCGATGTGAAATACCGCTTCGTGATCGATATGGCGTCGCTGAAGTGAGCGGATTCCCTGATTCCCGTTCCGGGATTGTGAGCAACATGGGCGCGCCAATTGCTACTTTCGTAACTTGACGGCGTTGCCGAGCAGACCGATACTCAGGCTGTAGGGCAGGATTCGCCGCGCCCGGCGCTCCTGCCCTGTTGTGTCTGTTAAGGGTTTGGTAACGCCACGTGACGACGCTCGAACTGCCAAACCGCGTTTCCCCAGGGCCCTCCCACCCCTTCCTAGCAGACTGTAAGTCTTTGCGATTGAATATTTTGCCTGTAAACGCCCTGAATGCAATATTTTGCAAGGAATTCTTGGAGCCAGCCCTGTGTTTTCAATATTTTGCGAGAACGCGGGGGGAGGGGGTATCCCACGATTGGAGCCTTGGCTGTTCCCCCAGTCGTCACTTGCTAAAGCCCTACCGCAGCGCTTCCATGCACTCGTCCAGCACCGCACGCGAGGGGCGAGTGACGCTCTCGGGCAAGGTCGCCAGCGGCTGGTCGGTCATGTTGATCATGTCGATGAAGTTGGGCGCGGTGGTGTTCAGGTAGAGCACGCCGGTCAGCACTTCCTCGGCATCGTGCGCCTGCATCACGCGCTTCACGGCCTCAGTTTTGTTGGTGGGGTCGTAGTCCTCCTCCAGCTTGCGCAGATGGAGCGAGGAACCATCGTGCATGGTGACGTTGAGGCAGGTGCCAGGATCGTAGTCCACGTCAATTTCGTTGAAGTGCGGGACGAAGTTCAAATCGTGCAACGGCTCTTCGTGGTCTTTGACGAATTTGTAGGACTTGGTCGAGCCTTCGTGATCGTTGAAGGTGGTGCAAGGCGAGATCACGTCGAGCATCACGGTGCCGCGATGCGCGAGCGCAGCTTTCAGCATGGTGTGCAACTGGCGCTTGTCGCCGGAGAAGGAGCGGCCCACGAAGGTTGCGCCCAGCATGATAGCCAGAGCGCAGGTGTCGATGGGCGGCAGATCGTTGATGACGCCGGTCTTCAGCTTGGAGCCCAGATCGGCGGTCGCCGAGAATTGCCCCTTGGTGAGCCCATAGACGCCGTTGTCTTCGATGATGTAGATCATCGGCAGATTGCGGCGCATCAGGTGCATGAACTGGCCGATGCCGATGGACGCCGTGTCACCATCGCCGCTGACGCCCAGCGCGACGATCTTGGCATTCGCCAGCACTGCGCCGGTCGTCACCGACGGCATGCGGCCATGCACCGAGTTGAAGCTGTGCGAGCGGCCCATGAAGTACGCCGGGCTCTTCGACGAGCAGCCGATGCCCGACATCTTGACCACACGTTCGGGCGCGATGCCCATCTCGTAGAAGGCGTCGATGATGCGTTCGGAGATGGCATTGTGACCACATCCGGCGCACAACGTGGTCTTGCCGCCGCGATAATCGAGCACGGTGAGTCCGATGCGGTTGGTCTTGGGCTGTGGAGCGGCTGTGGTCGCCATTTACTTGCCCTCCTGGACAATGATGTCGTCGGTGATGGAACGCGCGTCGATCGGCAATCCGTTGTAGTGGCGAACGCTGCGCAGCTTGCCGATCTCTTTGATCGCGATGTCGAGCTTCAACAACTGCAACATCTGCGCGTCGCGGTTCTGGTCGATCATGTAAATCCGCTTGTGCGCAGCCACGAAGTCGTGTGTCTCGCTGGTAAAGGGATAAGCGCGCAAGCGCAGATAATCGGCCTTCACGCCGTATTCGCTTTGCAACTGATCGAGGGTCTCGACGACAGCGTGATGCGAGGTGCCATACGCAATGATGCCGACTTCGTTGCCGTCGTTGCGCACCATCTCCGGCTTGGGAACCAGAGTGCGCGCGGTCTCGAACTTGTGCGCCAGACGGTCCATGTTGTTGGCGTAGTCGTCGGGCCGTTCGCTGTAGCCGGAGGTCTCATTGTGTCCGCTGCCGCGCGCGAACCACGCCGCCTGTGGATGATCGGTTCCCGGCAGAGTGCGGTAGCCAATGCCGTCGCCGTCCACGTCCTTGTATCGCGCGAAGCCACCGACACGCTGCAGCTCTTCCGCGGTCAGCACCTTGCCGCGGTTCTGCGGCTTGTCGGGATACTGAAACGGCTCCGACATCCAATTGTTCATCCCGAGATCGAGATCGGACATGACGAACACCGGCGTTTGCAACTGCTCGGTGAGATCGAACGCGTCACTCGCCATGGTGAAGCACTCAGCCACGCTGCATGGCAACAACATGGGATGACAAGTGTCGCCGTGCGAGAGCTTGGCCACAAACTCAATGTCGCCCTGCGCGGTGCGGGTTGGCAGGCCAGTGGACGGACCCACGCGCTGGATGTCCCAGATCACGCCGGGAATCTCGACGTAGTAGCCCAAGCCGGCGAACTCCGCCATCAGCGAAATTCCCGGCCCGGCAGTGGCGGTCATGGATCGCGCTCCCGCCCATCCAGCGCCCAGGACCATGCCGATGGCAGCAAGTTCGTCTTCTGCCTGGACGATGGCAAACGTGGCCTTGCCATCGTCTCCTACTCGGTATTCCTTCATGTAATCAATGAGGGTTTCCACGAGCGACGAGGAAGGTGTGATCGGATACCACGTGACCACGGTAACGCCTGCGAACATGCAGCCCAGCGCCGCAGCGGCGTTGCCGTCGATGATGATCATGCCCGCGGTTTTGTTCATGCGCTCAACCGTGAACGGATCAGCCTTGGTAAGCGAGGACGCGGCGTAATCGTAACCGGCCTTGGCGGCGTTCCAGTTGAGGTCGGCTGCCTTGACCTTCTTGGCGAACTGCTTGCGCAGCGCTTTTTCCACTTCGGCCATGTCGAGCCTGAGCAACTGCGCCATCACCCCGACGTAAATCATGTTCTTGACCAGTTTGCGCAGCTTCGACTCCGAGCAGACCGCGGCGCAAATCTTGTCGTAGGGCACGGCGTAGAACGTGACATCGGAGCGCAGTTCATTCAGCTTCAGCGGCTCGTCATACAGCACCGCTGCTCCCGATGCCAGCGACATGGTGTCTTCGCGCGCGGTCTCTGGATTCATCGCTACGAGGAAATCGATTTCCTTCTTGCGCGCGATGTAGCCCTTCTTGCTGGCGCGAATGGTGTACCAGGTGGGAAGGCCGGCGATGTTCGAAGGGAACATGTTCTTGCCGGACACGGGGACGCCCATCTGAAAAATGGTGCGCAGCAGAACGGTGTTGGCGCTCTGCGATCCCGAGCCGTTTACGGTTGCAACCTGGATGCTGAAGTCGTTGACGACAGGTTCACGCACGGCGCCATGCTCGGCGCCGTGCACTACGAATTCAGTTGTGGCCATCAATACCCCTTACTAGAGAAGGATGTTGCAGTGGGCGAACATTTCATTATAAGGCAGCGCGCAAGCGGCGGGAAATGGGGCCCTGTTGTGATTCTCGCAGGTATAGGGGTCCTTCGCTGGCTACGCTCACTCACGATGACAGACAGATGCCACACTCGCGCGTGCGCAGCCTTGCTACGCCTGTGCATCCTCCACCTTGAAGAACTGCGCCATGTTACGGAACTTCTTGTAGCGCGCGTCCAGCAGGGCGGGGATCGTCATTTTTTCCAGCTCCGACAAATTCTTTTCCAGTGCATCCGCCAGAAGTTTGGCCGCGGAATCGTAGTCGTGATGCGCGCCGCCGGCCGGCTCAGGAATTACCTCATCGCAAAAACCCATCTCCAGGTTGTCCTTGGCGGTAATGCGCAGGGCCTGAGCAGCGATGTCCTTCTTGTTGGAGTCGCGCCACATGATGGAGGCGCAGCCCTCGGGCGAGATGACCGAGTAGATGCTGTTTTCCAGCATGAGTACGCGATCGGCAACAGCAATGGCCAGCGCGCCGCCGCTGCCGCCTTCGCCGGTTATGGCGGCGATGAATGGAACCTTGAGCCGAGCCATCTCGCGCAAATTGTGGGCGATGGCTTCCGCCTGGCCGCGTTCTTCGGCGCCCAGTCCCGGATAGGCTCCAACAATATCGATCAGGGCGATGACCGGATGCTGCCACTTCTCAGCGAACCGCATCGCGCGCAAGGCCTTGCGATAGCCCTCGGGATTGGGCTGGCCGAAATTGCGGTAGATCCGCTGCTTGGTGTCGCGGCCCTTTTGCGTACCCAGCACCAGCACCTGCCGCCCGTGAAACTTCGCCATGCCGCAAACCATGGCGGCATCGTCGCCAAAACCGCGGTCGCCATGAATCTCGCTGAAATCGGAAAAGATGCGCTCAATGTAGTCCAGCGGATACGGACGCATGGGGTGGCGCGCCAACTCGGTGCGCTCCCAGGGCGTAAGCTGGCCCGCCATCTGGCGCCGCAGGGCGTCCACCCTGGTGTGCAATTCGTGCAACTTGCGGCGGGCTTCCTGGTTGTCGCCGGCAGCGCTCTCCAGTTGCTCTATCTGTTTCTCGATGCGTTCCAGCTCGTCCTGCGCTTTTGAAGCAGCTTCCATATCAATGTTTTTTCGTGTCTGCGACGCGCGATAGATGGTCTCCACCGCGGAGATCCAGTAATCGATGGCCGGCAGAATTCCCGAGCGGAGAAGCGAACGTTGGTTTTCCTGCGTCCCAGCAGTACCGGCTTGCGTTGGATCCAACGTCATCGTACTCAGTCAACAACCCGAACGCTGCCGCGGCCGCAGAGTTCTTCCACCCGGTGGATGAAGGCTCGATCCGGCAACACATTATAGCCTTCCGCCTCCATCACCACGGTAAAGTCGCCTTTGCGTTCCAGATCGAACAACACTCGCGCCGCGCCGCGCCGCTCCAGGCAAAGCGTGTGCAATTGGTCGATCACGGTTGGCGAGATATCTTCGACAGGTATCTTGATGCGCAAATGTTGCGGCAGCTTGGGCTGCGCCTGCTCCAACGGAGTGATGTCGCCAATCATGAGCTTGGAGTTGCTTCCGTCTTCGACCCGCACTCTACCTTTTGCCAGCACTGGCACCGTGAGCTTCAGCTTGTCCGCAAGCCGCTTGTAGGCATCTGCGAAACAAAGAATATCCACCGATCCGTTCATGTCTTCGAGCTGTCCTTGCGCGTACAGATCGCCCTTCTTCGACTTGGCCACGCGAATGTTCTTGAGGATGCCTCCGATCGACACCTCATCCCTGCCTGTGGAGGATTTCAACTCTGCAACCTCGGTGGTGGACAGAGCGTTAAAGTCGAGCAGCTTTTCACGGTACTTCTCCAGCGGATGACCGGTAATGAAGAAGCCGAGGATTTCCTTTTCATGGCCCAGCCGCTGGTGCTCATCCCAGTCTGGAATGTTGGGCAACGGCTTCTCGGCTTGCGGTGCATCGTCCTGCTGGAAGACGCCGAATAAGCCGTGCTGGCCAAGGGCGGCATCTTTTTGTGTCTTCTGGGCGTGCTCCATCGCATTGTCAACAACGGCCATCAACTGCGCGCGACGTCCGAGCCGGTCCATCGCGCCGCTCTTGATCAGCGACTCCATCACCCGCTTGTTAAGCAGGTGCAGATCGACCTTTTCGCAAAACTGAAAAATCGATTTAAACTCGCCTGCCTCTTTGCGCGCCGCGACGATGGACTCAATGGCGTTGTGGCCGACATTCTTGACCGCTGCCAGCCCGAAGCGAATGGCCTCGCCATGCGGCGTGAAATAGGCGTCGCTGACGTTGACATCGGGCGGCTCGACCGCGATTCCCATTTCGCGGCATTCGTTGATGTACTTCACCACGTCGTCGGTGCTGCCAGAGACGGAAGTCAGCAGCGCCGCCATGAACTCGACCGGATAGTGCGTCTTGAGGAATGCAGTCTGGTAGGCAAGCAACGCGTAGGCAGCCGAATGCGATTTGTTGAAACCGTAACCGGCGAACTGCTCCATCAAGTCGAAAAGTTTTTCGATCTTTTTCGGCGGGAAGCCGCGCTCGGTAGCGCCCCGGACAAACCGCTCGCGCTGCTTGGCCATCGCCTCGGGATCTTTTTTCCCCATAGCGCGACGCAGCAGGTCGGCCTCACCCAGCGAGTAGCCAGCCAGGCGATTGGCGATCTGCATCACCTGTTCCTGATAGACGATGACGCCGAAGGTCTCTTTCAACAGCGGTTCCAACTCAGGCAAGTCGAATTCGACTTTCTTGCGTCCCCATTTGCGCTCGACGAAGTCTTCAATCATGCCGCCCTGGATTGGCCCGGGACGGTACAGCGAGTTCAACGCGGTCAAATCTTCGACGCAGGTCGGCTTGTAGCGGCGCAGCACGTCGCGCATGCCATGCGATTCAAACTGGAATACGCCCGACGTCAATCCGGTGTGGAAGACACGCTCGTAAGTCTGCTTGTCGTCTAATGCGAGCTTCTGCAGATCGAGCCGCTCGCCCCGCGTCTGTTCAATGAGCCGCAGCGCGTCGTCAATGATGGTGAGCGTGGTAAGCCCGAGGAAGTCCATCTTCAGCAGGCCCAGCTTTTCGACTGCCTTCATGTCATACGCGGTGACGATTTCGTCGTTCTTGGTGCGATGCAGCGGAACTAGGTCGGTCAGCGGCTGCGGCGAGATCACCACTCCGGCGGCGTGCACGCCTGCGTTGCGCACCAGGCCCTCAAGACGCTTGGCCGTGTCAATCAGTTCCTTGGTCTGCGGTTCGTTCTGGTAGGCGGCGGCCAGCGGTGGCGAGTCTTTCAATGCCTGGTCGATGGTGATGTTCAGCGTGGTGGGAATCATCTTCCCAATGCGATCCACCTCGGCGTAGGGAATGTCCATGGCGCGGCCGGAATCTTTGATCGCGGCCTTGGCCGCCATGGTCCCGAAGGTGATGATCTGCGCCACGTTGTCCCGTCCGTACTTCTGGGTGACGTAGTCGATGACCTCGGAGCGGCGGTTCATGCAGAAGTCAATATCGATGTCGGGCAGGCTGATACGCTCGGGATTGAGGAAGCGTTCGAACAGCAACTCGTTCTGCAGGGGATCAATGTCGGTGATGCCGAGAGCGTAGGCCACGCACGATCCTGCGGCCGACCCGCGGCCCGGCCCGACCGGAATGTTGCGCTCTTTGGCGTAGCGGATAAAGTCCCACACGATGAGAAAGTAGCCGGCGAACTGCATTTGCCGGATGATGCTGATCTCGCGTGACAAGCGCTGCTCGTAGTCTTCCAGAGAATGCTTCAGGCGGCCCATCGCCTGGAGTTCACGCAGAATATTCAGCCGGTTGGCGAAGCCTTGCCGCGTGATGTGCTCGAAGTAATCGGGAAGCGAGTAGCCCGCCGGTACCTCGAACTTGGGAAACGGGTCGTGCACTTTCTCCAGCCGGACATTGCAGCGTTCCGCGATCTCCAACGTCCGCGCCAGCACGTGCTCATATCCCGAGAAGACCTTCTCCATCTCGCGGGCGCTCTTCACGTAAAACTGGTTGCCACTGAACTTCAGGCGATTGGTGTCGTTGATGGTTTTACCCATCTGAATGCAGAGCATCACGTCCTGCGCGTGGGAATCGTCCTCGCAGAGATAGTGGCTGTCGTTGGTCGCCACCAGCGGGATGTCGAGCTCCTTCTCCAGCTTCAGCAGGTTGGACTGGATGCGCGCTTCATCCGGCAGTCCCTGGTCCTGGATTTCGAGATAGAAATTTCCTTTGCCGAAAATGTCGCGGAATGTCACCGCGGCTCCGCGAGCTGCGTCGTACTTCCCTTCCGTGAGGCTCTCGGCGACTTCACCCTTGAGACACGCGGACAAGCCGATCAGCCCTCGGGAGTGCTCGGCCAGGAATTTCTTGCTTATTCGGGGCTTGTAGTAAAAGCCATGCAGCGACGCCTCGGAGACAATCTTGACCAGGTTGCGATAGCCTTCGTCATTCTCAGCCAGCACGACCAGGTGGTTATAGCTGTCTCCCTCCGGCGAGGCGCGGTGGTCTTCCTTCTTGCAGATGTAAAGCTCGCAGCCCAGGATCGGCTTCACGCCTGCTTCCTTCGCGGCATTCACGAATGCCACGGCGCCGAAGATGTTGCCGTGGTCGGTCATGGCCACGGCGGGCATGTCGAGTTCTTTGACGCGCTTGACCAGGCGCTCGATGTTACAAGCGCCGTCCAGCATCGAGTAATCGGTGTGGAGATGGAGATGTACGAATTGCGATTGGGACATTCGGAGCCTGGACCTTCGCTGTGCAGTTTCTATTTTATGCGTTGCAGCCAGTGCCTGTATGCACGGCAGGCTGTGGAAAACCGGGCACGAATGCAATACGTCGCCGCGGTAGGGGTAATCGCCGGCATAGCCTCGGGAAAGGGCCGTTACGCCGCATTCCGGCACTATGGCATGCTGTCAGGAGGTGTACTTCCGTCCGCGGTTCCGGGATAAATCAAGCGTCCCCCTGTAATTGGCTGTCCGGGAGGAGTTTGCCGGGGGATCTGTGGTTCGGCTCGTTTTCCGTACCTCCGGTAAGCGAAGATGACCGCCAGCAGCGGAGCAGCCAGCAGCAATCCCCAAAACCCAAATATCAAGCTGAGCAAAATCGGAACCATCAGCGACGCCCAGATCGGCACGCGGGCCGTCCGGCGCATGATTACCGGCTGCAAGACCAAGCCATCAATCACAATGATGACTCCGTAGAGAATGAGGACATACAGAAACTGCGTGAAGCCGCCGACGAACAATGCAACCAGTGCCGGTCCCATGAATGCCATCACCGGCCCGAAGTGCGGAATGAACTGCAGGCCGGCGGCGAGGATCGCCCAGAACGGCGCCCACGGCACATGCAGGTAATCGAGTCCAAACCACCACAGCGCGCCCACCGCCAGCGAGTCATAGCATTGCGCGACGAACCAACGGCGCAACGCCCCTCCGGTTATGTCGATGTGCCGGGAAAATTGCATGATGGGTTGGATGCTCGGCCAACCGGGACGGTCTCGCACCCATGCTACACTCAAATTTATCCTTCCTCGGAGCGTTTGCCGCGATGAAATTTGGCGTCATCATCTTCCCCGGTTCCAATTGCGACCACGATGCTTATTGGGCCATTTCGGAAGTGGCCCGCCAGCCCGTGACCTTCCTCTGGCATGACTCGCCCGACCTCCAAGGTTGCGACGCCATCATCGTACCCGGTGGCTTCGCCTACGGGGACTATCTCCGCACCGGCGCTATCGCTAAGTTTTCTCCGGTCATGGAGTCGGTGCGCAAATTCGCCGCCGATGGCGGGCTGGTGCTGGGCATCTGCAACGGATTTCAGATTTTGTGTGAAGCTGGATTGTTACCCGGAGCCCTGCTGCGCAATGCCGGATTGAAGTACGTCTGCAAGCCGGTGCACATTCGCGTGGAGAGCACCAACACGCCCTATACGCAGCAGTTGATCAAGGGTGACGTGCTGGAGATTCCCATCGGCCACATGGAAGGCAACTACTTCTGCGACGGACCCACTCTGGCCGAATTGAAAGATCAGGACCGCATTATCTTCCGCTACACGACTCCCGGCGGCGAAGTTACTGCCGAAGCCAATCCAAATGGATCGCTGGAGAACATTGCCGGCATCTGCAATGAGGGACGCAATGTGCTGGGCATGATGCCCCATCCGGAGCGCGCCAGCGAACCGGAGCTCGGCATGACCGACGGGGTAAAAATCTTTCACTCGCTGGTCTCGGCGATGGCGGAAAGATAGCCGTCAGCACTCAGCATTCAGCATTCAGCCATTTAACCTAAAGCGTTATCCTCGCCCATCCGCAAGGGTCATCAGGTTCTGAATGCTGAGTGCTGAGTGCTCTCTACCGGAAGGCCTCCTTATTCACCACATACGGCATCTTGGTCACATCGCCGCCGTAGTTTTGCTCTAACACGTCGATCAGGGCCTGCACACAACGTCCGGCCATGCCGCGCTGGGGATCGAGAGAGAGTCTCGTGATCCTGGCGGCGCTGGCAAAGTGCGGATACAGCCGGCAGCGGTCCTCAATCTCGGGATCGCGCAACGGTGAATCCGGCGGCAACGGCTCGGTTTCATACACATCGAGCGCGGCCCCGGCAATCCATTTCTCTCTTAGCGCCCTAGCCAGCGCCTTCTCATCCACCACTGGTCCACGCGAGGTGTTCACGAGGTACGCCGTGGGCTTCATGGTGCGCAAGGTTCGCTCGTTGATCAAGTGATACGTGGGCGTGTCGCTCTCGCCCTCGTGCAGCAGCGGCACATGAATGCTGATGAAGTCGCTCTGGCTCAGTGCTTCATCAATGGAGACGTATTGGATGGACGTGCGATCCCGCTGCATTCCGTTTTTGAAGCGGAGGTCCATCTGCTGCTGCACCCAGCAACCAGCTTCTCGTTTGGACCCATGGCTTCGTAGCACAAAATATTCATGTCGAAGCCGATGCACTTCTTGATCATGGCCTGCCCAACGCGCCCGGTGCCGAGGATGCCCATGGTTTTGCCGGTCACTTCATCGCCGAGAAACGGCAGATAGGGATGCCAATAGCCCCAGCGGTTCTCGCGCACCAGATGTTCCGCGGACCACAGTTTGCGCGCCAAGTCAGCCAGCGCGAAGAAAGCGAACTCCGCCGTCGCTTCGGTCAGCACGTCAGCGGTATTGGTGAAAGGAATTCTGTAGCGGTTAGCATCGGCGCCGTTGATGTTGTCAAACCCCACCGCGTACTGGGCAACAACCTTCAGTGTGCCCTTGCCTGCTTCGAAAATCTCGGCATCGATCGGGTCACGTAAGGTCGTGATGAGTCCGTCGATCCCGCCGCGAACTTTTTCGATGATGAGGCGCTTGGGCGGCGGCTCGGGATACGGGTAGATATCCACTTCGTAGCCGCGTTCGCGCAGGCGCTTGAAGGCAGCGTCGCCGATGTCGGCGGTGGCAAAGATACGGAATTTCTTGTCTGGCATGGATTCCCCAAGGATGCGTCTACCAGCAACGTGACAGTAAGATCAGTAACGCTGTGATAGCGCGCATCAGATGAGTAACTAGCGAATCCCGGTTCGCACCCCACATGCGAGCCGGCCCATGAAAGGTCACTCAGAGACCCGGAAAGCAGATCCCTCACCGGCTGAAGCCGGTTCGGGATGACAAAAATATAGAGAGTTAACGGCGCACCTAAAGGTGCGCCCCTTCAAAACCAAGGAATCCCTACGGCTAAAGATTCTTCTTGGTCCACTGATCGATGCGATCCAGCGCCTGCTGCAGATGCTCGATGGAATTGGCAATGCTGAATCGCATATAACCCTCACCGAAGGCGCCGAATGCGGTTCCCGACAACCCCGCGACTCCCACGTCGTCGAGCAGTGCGTCCGCCAATTTCTTTGACGGCCATCCTGTCTGCTTGACACTTGGGAAGGTGTAAAACGCGCCCTTGGGCAACCGGCAAGAGAATCCCTTGATCTGGTTGAGGCCGCTTACGAACACATCCCGGCGTCGCTGAAACTCCTGGCGCATCTTCTCCGGCTCGCTCTGGTCGCCGCGCACCGCCTCGATACCCGCCATCTGGGTAAAGGTCGCGGTGCAGGAGTTGGAATTGGTCATCAGGCGCGCGAACTGCACCGCAAGGTCAGGCCGCATGACACCATAACCCAAACGCCAGCCCGTCATGGAGTAGGTTTTCGAGAAGCCGGTCAGAATGATGGTGCGGTCCTTGAAACCATCCACCGAGGCGATGCTATAGGGCTCGCCTTCGAAGAGCAGGCGGCTGTAGATTTCGTCGCTCAGGACCATGATGTCGCGGTCGCCGATAAGGGCGGCAATGTCTTGCACGTCGCTTTTGGTGATGATGCCGCCGGTGGGATTCTGCGGCGAGTTCAGGATGATGAGCCTGGTGCGATCGCTGATGAGACTGGCCAGCTCGTTGACGTCGAGGCGGAAATCGTGCTCCTCGCGCAGCGGAATGGGGACCGCTTTGGCGCCCAGGAAGTTGATCATCGACTCGTAAATCGGAAAGCCGGGATTGGGATAGATGACCTCGTCGCCTTCTTCCACCAGCGCCAGCATGGTGAAAAAGATGATCGGCTTGCCACCGGGAACGACCACGACCTCATCGGGGCTGACCTTGATGGCGCGCGAACTGGAGACCTCGGCGGCGATGGCCTCGCGCAACTCCGGCAACCCGGCCGCCGGGCTGTAATGGGTAAAGCCCTTGCGCAGCGCCTCAACCCCGGCGTCGACGACGTTGGCCGGCGTGTCCATATCGGGCTCGCCAATCTCCAGGTGGATGATGTTCCTTCCTTGACGTTCCATGGCGCGGGCACGCACCAGCACTTCGAAGGCAGTTTCAGTTCCCAGCCGCGACATTCGGTTGGCCAGGCGCAGTTGTGTTTGAGTTGTAGTCATAGGCAAACCGAATGATTATACGCCGTAGTAAAAGCCGGCAGTCCCGGTCATAGCCTTATCTTCACCAAGGGCGGCGGCCAGCTGACCGTAAAACGATACCTCCGCGGAGTCACGTTTCTGGGAACCAGCAGCGTGAAATCGTTTCATCCCCCGTACTCGATCTCGAATTCAATCTTTGCCGTCTTCTCCAGCATCGCCGACACCGAGCAATACTTCTCTTTGGACAAACGCACGGCGTCTTCCATCGCCTTGTGAGTGACATTCCCGCCTACGCGGTAAATCAGGCGAATACTGGTATAGACCTTTGGGAAAGTTTCGGCGCGCTCGGCAGTGGCGCGCACTTCCAGAGTGGTGAAGGGCTCGCGCTTCTTGCGCAGGATACCCACAACGTCGCTGGCCGTGCAGGCGCATAAAGCAATCAAGACCAGCTCGATCGGACTGCTCGCGGACTTCTCGGCGCCGGCATCCACCACCAGTGCGTGACCGCTGCTGGCCTGGCCGACAAAGCGGTCGTGCTCGGTCCATAGCGCATAGGCTTCGATCATGGGTCCTCGCCTTCACTCCTGCTGCTTGTCTTTCGGCTTGCTCTCTCCGCTGCTGTCCGGGTGGTTCTCGTAGATGGAATACTGCCCCTGCGGCCGCTTCAGCCGGATGACCACTTCCTGCTGCGGCTGGTTAATGGTGTAGTCCTGTCCGAAGGTCTGGAAACCCGGCGCGATGACCTGCACGCGCAGCATACCGTACGGGACGCCATCGCTCTCGGTCTTACCCTCTGCGTTGGTCTTCAGCTCAAGTCCACCTTTCAATTGCTTGCCGCCCCCTCCCACGGGATGCAGGATGACGGCGGCATTGCGCACCGGCTTGCCATTGTCGCTCTTGAGAACAGCAAACTTAAGTGAGGACACTTGTCCGGAATCATTCTTCTTGTCACCCGCCACAAGCCAAGCCGGGACGAAAAGCATGCAAAGAATGGCCACCAGCAAACGCTGCACCTTCATGACCTCTGTATTCTAGACAAACCATACTGCCCACCGCAACGCTATCAACAGCTGACGACCTGCGTGTTGCGAAAGCCGGCAAACCAGCTGACAGGGCCGTGCGATAGAATTCCACTCCCTATGAACCGCCTGCTCCTCTATTTACATCGCAAATCGCGGGAGCAAAAGCATCGCCTGTTTCTGCATTTGCTGCGCCCGACTCCCGAAATGCGCATCCTGAACATCGGGGCATCTGGGACCGGCATTGGATTGCCGGAGCAGCTTGAATCCTTTTACGAACACCGCTCGCAGATCATCGGTGGTGGCATTTCCTACGCCGACGTGCAGGATTACCGGGACAGCTTCCCCGGCGTGCAGGCCGTGGTTTTCGATGGATGTGCATTGCCCTTCGCCGATCAGTCTTTCGATATTGTTTATTCAATGCCGTCCTCGAACACCTTCCAGACTATGAGATGGTAAGGCGTTTCGCAGCGGAAGTGCAGCGTGTGGGCAACGGATGGTTCATCACCACACCCAACTTCTGGTACCCCTTCGATCCGCACTACCACTTGCCCTTCGTGCAGCTGCTGCCAGAGACCACACAGCGTAATCTGGTGAAGCGTCTGGGCAAGACGCCGTATTGTTCCTACTAATGACCGTTTACAATACTTTGGAATCCGGGATACAAAATTGGTTTCTCGCCCCAGCCATAGGGCTGTCCATGCACTAGGCCATATCCACAGATGGAGTAACTGCCGTCTGCTAAATCGAAATAGAATGCCCTCTCGTTAGTCATCAAACTGTATAGGCTGCGAGTATAGTTAACGATGGTTTGCTCGGTGTAGGGTGAACAATCCCCATTCTTGAAGTTGAAGTCGATAAGCCAGATTTGCCGTTGCTTCCCAAGGGGTTTGCTGCTGTATAACATAAACGTCGCGCAAAGCAGCCTCTTGGGAAAAGACAGTGAAAACATCGCACTTGGGGAGTGCCTGCACTCCTGAAAGCATCTCCACAGAAGGACCCTTCCGTCGATGAAGGACGCTCAACAATGTTTCCTCGCACAACGCCGCGAGCGGGTCGAATCGCCTGCATCCAGAAGTTTCTTTGGAGAAGGCTCAGCGGCGCCCATCGCGCTGTGGTTGATTATTGGATTGGCCGCGGTCCTGCGCGTCGCGTACCTAGGCGCGAAAAGCATCTGGTCGGATGAAGCGTTTAGCATCGTCATGGCGAAACTGCCCTGGTCCGACTTCTGGCGTATGACAACGACGACGGAAGCCAACATGTCCCTCTATTATGTGCTGCTCCGGGGTTGGCTCCGCTTCGGTGATCCGGCGTGGTGGGTGAGGCTTCTATCAGCGCTAACAGCGGTGGCAGTTGTGCCCATCGTTTACTGGATTGGAAGAGAACTTTTGTCGGATCGGGCAGGAGTTCTGGCTGCCTTGTTGCTTGCGATTAATGTATTTCACATCCGGTATTCTCATGAAGCCCGCAGCTATAGCCTCGTTGTTCTTCTCGTTGCATTCTCGTTTTTAGCATTCTTCCGTTCCTTCCAGGAGTCTGGCCATTTGTGGGGAGGGCTTTATGTGCTTTCCTCCGCTCTCGCTTTGTACGCGCACTTCTTCGCAGCATTAGCGTTGCTCGCGCAGTTTGTTGCGCTAGCGGCCATCCCGGGTCCACGGAGGCTTGCAACCAGGCAACTCGCGCGTTTGTGCCTGGTCTTTCTTCTCGCCTCACCCCTGTTGTGGTTTGTTCTGTTCAGAAACCGCGGGCAACTCGATTGGCTACAACCTATCCATTGGAGAGACTGGTACCATTTTCTACTCTATATGACTGGCAGTGGCTTGAAATTCGGCATCGCTCTTGTAGCTATTCTAGTCGCTTTGAAGACGTGGATTTCACGCTGGCGCACGCAACAATGGGATATGGAAGGATGGTCATTTCTCGTTCTTATCCTTTGGCTGGCTTTGCCACTGTGCGTTACGATGGTCGTATCTATTTGGAAACCTATCTATGCGCCCCGCTTTTTGCTTTTTTGTTTGCCCGCAGCTCTCCTATTGATCGCCGATGGGCTTGCCCGAATCACTTATCCCTGGATTCGATATGGACTTGTGACGCTTCTGGTGGTTAGCGCGGTCGGCCCGATCCGATCCTACTATGTTGAGCCTGGACAGGAAGATTGGAGGAATGCTGTTGAATTTATCGCCCAAAATGTCAGCGCTGGTGATAGTGCGTACTTGCCAAACGCATACTGCGAGTTTCCCCTCAACTATCAGCTGGAGCACTCGAGAATGGCCGTCCCTGGCTTACGCGTGGTTTCGTCCATCACGCCAGAGGCCTTACCAGAACGCGGAACCGGTCATATTTGGATGATTACGTGTTCAACGACTCGGAACTTCGGTGCACAACCTGCAATTCGCAATTACGAGGTGCAAGAAATGAGACTATTCAGGGGCATCCAGATCATTAGGCTCGGTAGGAAACCGCCAGAGTAGCAGGACTAAGAGCAAGTACCCCCAGAGCGAAGGCGTGCTTGTGTGGGATATCCTCACGAACGCCCTATGAACACTTGCACCTGCTGACCGCGAAACGGTTGCGCAGACTTTTTCCTGCTGGGAAAGTGGTGAGGAGCCGAGTCACGTTTTATCCCGAAACCCTGATCGCTTACCGCGCGCCTTCAGTTTGAGTCGGAGGGGCTCCGCTTTAGCGTGGGATGTCCACCGTCCTTTTGCCCGGTCGTGCTGCCATCGTCTTGGGAGCCGGCAGTGCTGCCGGAACCACTTGAGGCAGAGCGCCTATGCAGCACCGGCCGCGACCGGTCCCCCTTGCCGCCGCCGAGACGCCGGCTGTTCTCGAGCGAGGCGAGGCGCTGCTTCACGTCTTCGAATTCGCTGGTGTTCACGACGTATTCATCGCGGTCGGGCAGATACTTGCGGATTTCGTCCTGAGCGACCTTGATGCGGTCTGCGTTCATGGGATGAGTGGCAAAGGCCTTGGCCACGAAGCTTTGCTTCTTTTTTTCGTCGACTTTCAGCTTTTCAAAAAACTCCACAAACGCTTCCGGGTCGTAGCCCGAGGCGTAATCGTATTGCAAGCCCAACAGGTCGGCTTCCCGTTCGGCGTCGCGCGAAAACTTGAGGAAGCCGAGCGGCACCGCTAATCCTGCCACCTCGCTGATTGCGAATGCCACCGGTCCGCCAATGAAGATCAGGGGCACGGAGGCCATGTTCCAGATCTGCGCTCGAGTCATGTTCTTGGTGGCGTGCCGGGCGGCGACATGGGCGATCTCGTGCGCCATTACTCCAGCCAACTCGGCCTCATTGTCCGCCGCCAGAATTAATCCGCTGTCCACGTAGAAAAAGCCGCCGGGAAGCGCGAAAGCGTTGACCTCGTCATTGTCGAGGACCTTGATGGTGAAAGGCACGCGCGCGTCGGAGTTACGCACCAGATTTTGACCGATGCGGTTGATGTATTCCGTGATCACAGGATCGGTGACCAGCCTGGCTTGCCGTTCGATCTCAAGAGACAACTGGTGTCCCAGCCCCACCTCGCGATCGAGGGAATAGAAGTCGAGGCCGCTTCCCACGTTGCGCTTCCCGATCTGCGACACGTCATACCTGGCGGGCAGCGCGGCACCTGCTTCGGGATTGGGTGGGCCAGCCTTTGCGACAACCGGTTTCGCAGCGAGTGAACTCTGTTTCGCCTCAGGGTCATCGCGGTCGTCCCGCCGTCCGGCGACCGCGGTCTCGGCTGCCGTGGGAATCTGCGAACCCGTTGCATCCGGCGGCGCTGGAGCAGTCGTCGCGCCTTCTGAGGCGCTGGCCGGAGTAGCCTGAATTTCTGTTGCTGACGTTTTGGCTGTATCCGACGTCGGAGTCTGGGCTATGCCGAAGGTCGGCAACGCAAGAGCAGCCATCAGCAGCGCGAACACCGAGGTCAATCGGCGCGCGGACACAGAAAATCGATTGGCATGGCGCACTGACACCATCAGACCCACTTGCTTCCCGATTATGCTGCTAAGGTCGGGGTTATGGGAATCGGAAAAACTAAAAGACGGCGAGTTGGCAACGAAAAATTTAAGTCGCCGAGCAAGAAAACTTGCTGGCCTAGATGCCTCTGGCTGTCCAAGGGATTCCCTTTATCCTGCCCAGAACGGAATTCGCCTCGGTACCCTTTCCCCATTCTCCCTGAAAGGAATTCATTAGTTGAAGTAACATGCTTAATTTACAATTAGATAACGAGATACATACCATCCGCGATTTGTAGATATGAGTGAATCATACTCATGTCTTTCCTTGACTTCCTGGAGACGCCGGGTTAACATTAGCACTCGTTGATAGTGAGTGCTAACAGGCTGCACGCAGCCAATATCATGGCGCCCTACCAATGTTCCGGGTTTATCCCAAGAGTTCGTGGAAATGCTGACAGCAACCCGCCGCGGCGGGCCAGAGCCAGCCAAAGTGCAACGCAATCCAACTTGAAAAGGAGTTCGAAGAATGGCTACAAAGCTGACTCCCCTGCATGACCGCATCGTGGTTCGCCGCGTTGAAGAGGCCGAGACCACGCGTGGCGGAATCATCATTCCCGACAGCGCCAAAGACAAGCCGCAAGAGGGCGAAGTAATCGCGGTGGGCCGGGGCAAGACCAATGACGAGGGCAAAACCTTCCCGTTGAATGTGAAGGCAGGCGATCGCATCCTGTTCGGTAAGTATGCCGGCACGGAAATCAAGATTGATGGCGAAGATTTCCTGATCATGCGCGAGGAAGAAGTGCTCGGCGTTCTGGAAGGCGCCAGCAAGCCCAAACAAGCTGTCGCGCATAAGTAGCCCGCCGCGGCGGGCCAGTAGCCGGTGGCCCGTTGCCAAGTCGAACCTAGCAGCGATGGCTAGAGCGAGATGAACTCGCTGGGCACTGACAACCGACAACTGACAACGATTTCAAAGAATTTGCAGTCAGTCCAGTTCCGATCCAACTGACAACTGGCTACTGACAACTTAAGGAGAAACAAATGGCAAAACAGATTGTGCATGGAGAAGATTCCCGCCAGGCGATCCTTCGCGGCGTGAATGTTCTGGCCGATGCCGTAAAAGTCACGCTGGGCCCCAAGGGCCGCAATGTCGTGATCGAGAAGAAATTTGGTTCGCCGCTGATTACCAAGGACGGCGTGACCGTAGCCAAGGAAATCGAGCTGAAGGACCCGCTCGAAAACATGGGCGCGCAGATGGTNNATCTTCCGCGAAGGCGTGAAGACGGTGGCTGCCGGCGCAAACCCGATGGCCCTAAAGCGCGGCATCGACAAGGCTGTCACTGCCGTGTGCGGCTCGCTGGATCACGATGGCAACCGCATCCCCGGCGCGCTCGACAAGTATTCGCAGAAGGTGTCGGGCGAGATGATCGCGCAGGTCGGCACCATCTCCGCCAACAACGATGAGACCATCGGCCGCATCATTGCCGAGGCCATGAAGAAGGTCGGCAAAGACGGCGTCATCACCGTGGAAGAAGCCAAGACGATGGAGACCCAGTTGGAAGTCGTCGAAGGCATGCAGTTCGACCGCGGCTACCTGTCGCCCTATTTCGTCACCGATCCGGAGCGCATGGAAGTCGTTCTGGAGAACGCCTACATCCTGATCCACGAAAAGAAGGTTTCCTCGATGAAAGACCTGCTCCCGTTGCTGGAGCAGATCGCCAAGGGCGGTCGTCCGCTGGTGATCATCGCCGAAGACGTGGAAGGCGAAGCGCTGGCGACCCTGGTCGTCAACAAATTGCGCGGCACGCTGCAGGTTGCGGCGGTCAAGGCCCCGGGCTTTGGCGATCGCCGCAAGGCCATGTTGCAGGACATCGCGATCCTGACCGGCGGAAAGGCCATCACCGAAGATCTTGGTATCAAGCTGGAGAACGTGCAGATGGGCGACCTCGGCCAGGCCAAGAAGATCACCATCGACAAGGACAACACCACCATCGTCGAGGGCAAGGGCAAGCACACCGACATCGAGGGCCGCGTAAAGGAAATTCGAGGCCAGATCGACAAGACCACCAGCGACTACGACCGCGAGAAGTTGCAGGAGCGGTTGGCGAAGCTGGTGGGCGGCGTTGCGATCATCAAGGTCGGTGCTGCAACCGAGACCGAAATGAAGGAAAAGAAAGCCCGCGTGGAAGATGCCATGCACGCTACCCGCGCTGCGGTCGAGGAAGGCATTGTCCCCGGCGGCGGTGTGGCTCTGGTGCGCTGCATCCCGGCGATCGACGCGCTGAAGTTGGAAGGTGACGAGAAAATCGGTGGCAACATTGTGCGCCGCGCTCTCGAAGAGCCTCTCCGCCAGATCGTCGGCAACGCCGGCGAAGAAGGCGCCATCGTTCTGGGCCGCATCCGCGACTCGAAGGAGAACAACTTCGGCTACAACGCGCAGACCAATCAGTTCGAGGACCTGGTGAAGGCTGGCGTTCTTGATCCGACCAAGGTGGCGCGTACGGCCTTGCAGAACGCAGGCTCGATCGCGTCGCTGATGCTGACTACCGAAGCCCTGGTTGCCGAGATTCCGGAGGAGAAGAAGGAATCTCCCATGGGCGGCGGACACGGCGGCGGCATGGGCGGAATGTACTAAGGCAGTGGTCAGTGGTTAGCGAATAGTCATTGACCGGCTCGAATTGAATCGGTGCCCCACTCAAGCAGGGTTTTTGTTCAGTCTCATGACATCCTT
>PMAT01000012.1:7669-10081 GCA_003152695.1 Acidobacteriaceae bacterium | reverse complement strand
AGGCGGTGCCGTACGCTTCCATGGCCCACACCTCCATCTCTCCCAGGCGCTGGCCCCCGAACTGCGCCTTGCCGCCCAGCGGCTGCTGGGTGATGAGCGAGTACGGTCCGATCGAACGCGCGTGGATCTTGTCGTCCACCAGATGCGAGAGCTTGAGCATGTAGATATAGCCCACCGTTACCAGCTGCTCGAAGCGCTCTCCCGTCATGCCGTCGTAGAGCGAGGTCTTGCCCGACTCGGGCAGGCCACCCTGCGCCAGCAAAGACTTGATCTCTCCCTCTTTCGATCCGTCGAACACCGGCGAGCCGAAGTAAACGGCTTCCTTCATGCCATCCGCCACATGCTCCAGGGTGTCGTCATCAAGGCTAACCAGCTTGTCCACGAACGGCGTGTCCTTGAACATCACCTTGAGTTCCTTGCGCAGACGTTCCGCCTTGGAATTCTCTTTCAGCAGCTCGCCGATTTTTTGTCCCAACGCGTAACCCGCCCATCCCAGATGTGTCTCCAGGATCTGGCCCACGTTCATACGGCTGGGCACGCCCAACGGATTCAGGACGATTTCCACCGGGGTCCCGTTTTCGAGGTAAGGCATGTCCTCTTCCGGCAAGATGCGCGCGATGACGCCCTTATTACCGTGGCGGCCGGCCATCTTGTCGCCCACGCTCAGCTTGCGCTTCATGGCGACATAAACTTTCACCAGCTTGATCACGCCCGGCGGAAGTTCATCGCCCTTCTGCAGCTTTTCGACTTTCTCGCGGACAATCTTGCGCAGCACGTCAATCTGCCGCGAGGTCATCTCCTCGATTTCATCGATTTGCTCGTTGATGCGCGGGTCCTTATCGGGGAACTTGACGCGCTTCAGGTTGCGGGTCGAGATGCGCTCGATGGTGTCGCGGTCCAGAATCACACCCTTGGTCAACAGGCGTTTGTTGGTGCGCTCGTCGTGCAGGTCGGCGAGGACTTCCTTGCCGCCCAGCAACGACTCCAGGCGCTTCAAACGCTCGTCGGTAAGAATTCGGATCTCGTCGGCCAGGTTCTTCTCCAGCTTGGCCACCTGCTCAGACTCGATGAACTTGGCGCGCTCATCCTTGTCCTGCCCTTTGCGGGAGAAGATCTTCACGTCCACCACCGTTCCCTCGATGCCGGGAGGGCAGGTGAGGGAAGCGTCGCGAACATCGCCGGCCTTTTCGCCGAAGATGGCCCGCAGCAGCTTCTCTTCCGGAGTAAGCTGGGTCTCGCCTTTCGGCGTGACCTTGCCCACCAGGATGTCGCCCGCCTTTACGGTGGCTCCGATGCGAATGATGCCGCTCTCATCGAGGTCGTGCAACGCCGACTCGCTGACGTTGGGAATATCGCGCGTGACTTCTTCCGGGCCCAGCTTGGTGTCGCGCGACTCGATCTCGAACTCCTCGATGTGGACCGAGGTGTAATAGTCGTCTTTCACCATCTTTTCGGAAACCAGGATGGCGTCCTCGAAGTTGTAGCCACGCCAGGGCATGAAGGCGACCAGCACGTTGCGGCCGAGCGCCAATTCGCCCATGTCGGTGCAAGGACCGTCGGCGATGACCTGCCCTTTGGCGACGCGCTGCCCCTTCATCACGATGGGGCGCTGGTTGATACAAGTGTTCTGGTTGGAACGCTTGAACTTGGTGAGCTGATAGATGTCGCTGCCCACCTCGCGCGAAAGCTGCATGGGATGATGCTCGCCCTCGACGCGCACGATGATGCGCTCCGAGTCCACGGAGTCGATGATGCCGCCGCGTCGTGCCAGCACTACCGCGCCGGAGTCGCGCGCGGTGACCCCTTCCATTCCGGTGCCGACGATGGGCGCTTGCGCGCGCAGCAAGGGCACCGATTGGCGCTGCATGTTGGCGCCCATCAGGGCGCGGTTGGCGTCGTCGTGCTCCAGGAACGGAACCAGCGAAGCCGCCACCGACACCAGCTGTTTCGGGCTCACGTCGATGTAGTCCACTTCGTCGCGGCTGACCAGCACAAAGTTGCCGGCCTTGCGGGCGTTCACCAGTTCGGCGACGATGCGGCCCTTGTCGTCGATCTCGGCGTTGGCCTGCGCAATCACGTGGCGATCTTCCTCCCACGCCGACAGATAGAACGAGAAGGGCTCAACGTCGATGAGCTTCTTGCGGCGCTCCCGCAAGTCATTGTTGGCCTTGGTCGCCTCGGACTTCTCCATGTGGTCGCCCACGCGGTAGTCGCTGTCGCCAGCGTTGACCACCGTGACGAAGTCGAGCACGCGGCCGCTCTTCACCTTGCGGTAAGGCGACTCGATGAAGCCGTAGTCGTTGATCCGCGCGTAGCAGCTCAGCGACGAGATGAGGCCGATGTTAGGACCTTCCGGCGTTTCAATCGGGCAGATACGGCCATAGTGCGTCGGGTGCACGTCGCGGACTTCGA
>PMAT01000012.1:0-7593 GCA_003152695.1 Acidobacteriaceae bacterium | reverse complement strand
CCGATGCGGAACTGGTTCTCCAGCAGTTCGCCGACCGCGCGTACGCGACGGTTGCCCAGGTGATCGATGTCGTCCACCGAGCCGATGTTCTTGCGCAGCTTGAGCAGGTAGCGGATGGTTCCGTAGAAATCATCCGGCTCCAGCGTGCGGTGGTCGAGATGGGTCGCGTCTTCGCTCTCGAACAGCTTGATGTTGAACTTCAGGCGGCCCACGCGGGAGAAGTCATACTTGCGCGGGTCGAAGAACATGCCATGGAACAACGAGGTCGCGGTGTCGAGAGTCGGCGGATCGCCGGGACGCAACTTGCGATAGATCTCGATCAGCGCTTCCTGCGGGGTCTTCACCGAATCGCGCCGCAGCGTGGCGCTAATCACCGTGCCGACATCGTCGCGTTCCGGGAAGAACACGTGCAGTTCGGCAATGCCAGCGTCCAGCAGCTTGGACAATTTTTCCGCCGTAAGCTCGGAGTTGGCTTCCAGCAGGATTTCCCCGGTGTTGGTGTCGACCACGTCGGCGGCAACGTAGGCGCCTTCCATGTCGCTGAGGTCAACTTCGATCTCGGAAATCTTGTGCTTCTGGATTTCCTTCATCACCGCCAAAGTGACCTTGCGGCCGGAGTGAGCGATCTCTTCGCCACCCTTGGTGGCGATCTTGTGCGCCAGCTTCATGCCCACCAGGTTGGTCGGCCGCTCGACGCCGGGTTCCAGCGTCCAGTACAGCTTCTTGTCCTTTAGAGCAATGCGATCCACGGTATAGAACGTGCGCAGGATGTCCTCATCGGAGCGCAGGCCCAGCGCCCGCAGGAAGATGCTGCCCAGGAACTTGCGTTTGCGGTCGATGCGCACGTACAGGATGTTCTTCTGGTCGTACTCGAACTCAACCCACGAACCGCGGTAGGGAATGATCTTGCCCAGGAAATAGGTGCGATTGCTCGCGGTCTCGAAGAACACGCCCGGTGACCGGTGCAACTGGCTGACGATGACGCGCTCGGTGCCGTTGATGATGAAGGTGCCGTTGGCCGTCATCAACGGAATGTCGCCAAAGAAAACTTCCTGCTCCTTCATGTCGCGGATGGAGCGGTTGCCGGTTTCCGGGTCCTTGTCGTAGATGGTGAGGCGCATGGTGACCTTCAGCGGGGCGGAGTAGGTCATGCCGCGCTCTTCGCATTCGGCCACGTCGTACTTAAGCTGCAAGCCGACCGGATCGCCGCACTTGTTACAGAAATCGGGCGTATTGGCGTTGTAGGTGCCGCACTTGGTGCACAGCACCTCTCCCAGATGGAAGGGATCGGTCTTCACGGTTGCGCCGCAATTACGGCACGTGGTGCGCAGGTGGTTCAGCCCCTTGAGGTGGCCGCACTTGCACTCCCAGTTGCCAATGGCGTACTCCACGAAGTCCAATTGCGAGACGTTGCGGAAGTCGGTGATCGGAAATACCGACTGGAACACCGCCTGCAAACCACCGTCATCGCGCTCGCTCGGCAGCGCATCCATCTGCAGAAAGCGATCGTACGAACGCTTCTGCACCTCAATCAGGTTGGGGATCTGGATGGTCGCCGGAATTTTTGAGAAATCGAATCGATTTCGATTGGCAGTTTTCTGTTGTGCCATGTATAAAGCTCCTATATCAGCGCCCGGCCCGCTCGCTCATGCGTGGCCTTGCAAGCCGCTAATGCGGATGTGCGACGGGTAGGACTGCCGTCCCACGGTGACAGGTCGGTCGAAGAGAGAATGGGCTGCTGGAGTATGCGCAAAAACGCAAGTGCGCTGCCGGAGACAAAAATCCCCGTCAGCGCCCCGTCAGGCGTTTTGCAATCCCATGACCATTTGGTCCGGGATTTCGGCACGAAACGTGCCGCGATGTTTTTCGCTTCCCGCGCCAGTATCTTCAGGCCTTGTCCTCGGCCAGCCTACCGTCGCGCCTGAGCTGACGCGACTCCGGTTAAGCTTGCCGCCCTGCCACTCACCTGTTGGATGCTCCGGATTCCTGAAAGAATCCGGCTCAACGATGCCCGGGAATTCCGCAGTCCCTGCTGAGCAGAACTGCTCTGCTTCCTCGGCTTCATCGCGCCCCTCCACGACTGCTCCGCCGTGAAGAGGAACGTCGCCGCCGCCCCGATTAACCTCGGGCGGCAGCAGCCTTGTCTCCGGTCAGCGTCCCGGAGTAATCGCCCCGCTCCGTTGCCGGTTCGCTGCCAAGCGCAAAATGAGCATTTGCCAGCGGCCGGACGAAACGGGACGGAACTTTACTTCACCTCGACGGTCGCGCCTGCCTCGGTGAACTTTTTCTTGATGGTCTCGGCTTCGTCCTTTGAGACGCCTTCCTTCACGGTCTTGGGAGCGCCATCGACCAGGTCCTTGGCTTCCTTCAGACCCAGGCTGGTGACTTCACGGACAGCCTTGATCACGTTGATCTTGTTGGGGCCCACCGCGGTGAGCACGACCGCAAATTCGGTCTTCTCCTCCGCCGGGGCCGCTGCTGCGGCGCCCGCGCCGGCTCCGCCTGCCATCATGACGGGGGCCGCCGCCGCCGCCGAGACGCCAAGGCGATCTTCCAACTTCTTTACCAGGGCCGCCGCATCCAGAAGCGAAAGCCCTACGATTTGATCTTCCAACTGCTGCAAATCCGCCATGTGTTTATCCACCTATTGGTTATTCGTTGTGTTGATTTCGTTACCTGTCTTCGAGGCTTCCAATGTGCCGTCGCATGCCAGACTCACGCAGGCTGCACGCCTCACAACGGATAACGCAAATCCTTAAGGAAGCGCTTGCGCACTCCCAAACTCGTGTACGGCCCAGGCCTAAGCCTGGGCTTCTACCGCCGCAGGTTCAGCCGCCGGGATAGCCGGCGCCTCCGCTGCGCCACCAAACTTGTTCTTCTCCACACCCTGGTTGATCACGACCGCCAGATCGCGTCCAATGGCGTTCATCACCGTCACCAGACGCTGCGCCGGAGCGTTCATCAGGAACAGCAGCTTGGAGTGGATCTCTTGCTTCGACGGCAGGCTGGCCAGCGCGTCGATGTCCTTAATCGCGATGACGCGGCCATCCACAATGCCGACCTTGAAGGTGTACTCCGGATTGTCCTTGGCGTACTTGCTGAGCGCCTTGGCCAGGGCCACGGGATCGCCGCCGGTGTAAGCGATGGAGGTAACTCCCGCGAGGCCCTTCATGGCCTCCTCCACCTTGGTTCCCTGGGCGGCGCGTTCCGCCAGCGTGTTCTTCACCACGCGATAATGCCCGCCCGCGCTGCGGACGGCCTTGCGCAGTTCAAAATCCTTCTGCACGGTCAGCTTGCTGAACGTGCCCACCACGGCGTGGCTTGCGCTCTGGAACTCTTCCTTGAGCTGCTCGACCTGCTCGATCTTTCTTGCTCTTGTGACGGCCATGTTCGAATCCTTTTTCCGGGCGCTCGAAAGGCGCCTCTTTTGCGCGTTACCCTAGGCCCGCGCCGCTGCTTCCACTGCCGCAGTGTCAATGGCAACACCCGGACCCATGGTGGAGCTGAGATAACAACCCTTGATGTATTTGCCCTTGGCCACCGTGGGCTTTGCCTTGATCACGCTGTTGATGACCGTGGCGGCATTTTCCACCAGCTTCTCTGGCGGGAACGAAATCTTGCCCACCGGCACGTGCACCAGCGCGGTCTTGTCGGTGCGAAACTCTACCTTGCCGGCCTTGGTTTCCCTGACCGCCGCAGCCACATCGAAGGTCACAGTCCCGGTCTTGGGGTTCGGCATCAGCCCGCGCGGACCCAACACCTTGCCCAGACGGCCCACCGACTTCATCATGTCGGGCGTGGCGATTACGGCGTCGAAGTCCGTCCAGTTTTCCTTCTGGATCTTCTCCACCATGTCTTCGCCGCCCACGATATCGGCGCCCGCCGCCTCGGCTTCGCGCACCTTTTCGCCGCTGGCGATGACCAGCACCTTCTTGGTCTTGCCCAGCCCATGCGGCAGAACCACAGTGCCGCGGACCATCTGGTCGGCATGCTTGGGATCGACTCCCAAGCGCATCGTCAAGTCCACGGTCTCGTCGAACTTGGCGTACTTCACTTTCTGCAAAAGGGGCACAGCGTCCTGAAGCGTGTACGAACGAGCTTCGACGGCGGCGCGCGCCTTCCCGATATTCTTTCCGAATTTCCTCATTGCTCTCCTCGTCTCCCACCGCCGTCCCTTGCTGCCGGAGGGCCGTGGTATCTACGACTGCGGGGTGCCCCACTCATTCGCGGTTTTCGAATGAGTGGGATTCCCGTTATGCTGTAACTTCGATGCCCATGGAGCGCGCGGTACCCTTCACGCTCTTGACCGCCGCTTCCACCGAAGCCGCGTTCAGATCGGGCATCTTCTGCCGGGCAATCTCCAGCACCTGCTTCTCGGTGACCTTGCCGACCTTGTCCTTGTTCGGCGTACCCGAGCCCTTGGCCACGCCCGCGGCCCGCTTCAACAGAATGGAAGCCGGAGGCGTTTTGGTGATGAAGGTAAAGGTGCGATCGCTGTACACCGACACCACCACCGGGATGATCAGGCCGTCGAGTTCCTTGGCGTTGGTCCTGGCGTTGAACTGCTTGCAGAACTCCATGATGTTGATCTGCGCCTGACCCAGCGCCGGGCCCACCGGAGGAGCCGGAGTGGCCTTGCCCGCCGCAATCTGCAACTTCACCGAACCGGTAATCTTCTTTGCCATATTTGCTCTTCGAGCGGGCCGCAAGCGCCCGCAGCTTAGTTATGAATTCACCACTCCCAATGCCAGCCCGACGGTTGGAACCAGCTTCTTACTGACCGGATCAACGGTAACGCCGAGGCTTTCCAACGTATGCGATCCAAGGACTTCCATATCGCCCGCTTCGGCTAAAACCACATTGTCGCCGCCCGTGAAGCCGTCGGTAGCCACGAACACCGGCACCAAATCCCGCTCGATCATGTGACCTTCAATCGTGCGGAACTGCATCCGCCGAACCGGACGTATTCCCAAGGGCTCAAGCCTCGCTCGTGAAACCCAGCTGTATGCGGCGCCCGTGTCCACCAGGACATCGAGTTCTTCGACGCGGGCTGGGCTCGCCGGGTTCCATACTCGCAACTTTGCCGTAAAAGTGCCCATGCTACGTAATGACCTTTTCGACTTGCCCGAATCCCAGCTCCACCGGCGTCGAGCGCCCAAAAATGGTGACCATCACTTTCAGCGTCTCGCGGTCTTCGTTGACCTCGTCCACCACCCCGGTGAAGCTGGCGAATGGACCCTCGCTGATGCGCACCGACTCGTTCTTCTCGAACTTGACCTTGAGCTTNNTTTTCCTTGCTGTCGGCGACGCGGTACACAATCTGGTTGACTTCTTCTTCCGACAGCGGAGTGGGCTGCTGGCCGGTGCCCACAAATCCCGTCACCCGCGGCGTTCCCTTGACCACGTGCCACACGGTGTCGTCCATGTCCATCTCGACCAGCACGTAGCCGGGATAGAACATGCGCTCGCTGGTGTATTTCTTGCCGCCGCGGACCTCGGTGACCGACTCGGTGGGGATCAGCACCCGGCCAATCCTGTGTTCCAACTCAGGGTAGGCGCGCACGCGCGACTCCAGCGACTCCTTCACCTTGCGCTCGAATCCCGAATAGGTGTGGATGATGTACCACTTCATATTCGGGTTCTGCGGGTTCGGCTGGTCGGCGGAAAGGGGAGCCGCGGCTTCTTCCCCAGCAACCTGCGGCTCGGCGCCGTTCTTCTCCGGTTTGGTCTCTTCTTCAGTCATGGGTTCGCGTTTAGTCATGGGTTCGCGCATTAGCGGTGTGTCAGGGCCTTCAGCAAACGATCGAGGGACGAACCCAGGATCTTGTCAACCACAGCAAAATACAGGCCGAACAGAAAGACGGTGATAATGACGACCGTCGTGGTGCCTTGCACTTGCTTGCGCGACGGCGTGGTGACCTTCTTCATCTCCGTGCGCACGTCGTTGTAAAAACTCTTGATGCGCTGCGGCCACGCCTTAATTCTGCCTAGCTGGCCGTCATCTGGCACTTCGATCGCTGTTGACTTCGCCATCTAATACCTGTTTTCCGGCGCGCTGTCGCGCCTTAACTTTTCCCCGTCATCCGGAGGCGGCTTCCGTTGCCGCCGAAGGATCTGGGCGCCCTGCTTCGCGCCGGTGCGCGAAAAGGGCGCATCCGAACCTGGCAGGGGCGGAGGGATTCGAACCCCCAAGTCCGGTTTTGGAGACCGGCAGTTTAACCGTTGAGCTTACGCCCCTGTTTGAGCACTCAGCCTTCAGCTATCAGCCTTCAGCCCTTGCAGGTCGCGTGAAGCCCGATGCCCTTTGCCGACGCCCTTGAATCCCATCTCGTGCCTTACCGCCCGCGTTCCAGCACTCACCTCACTGGCTGAATGCTGATTGCTGACGGCTGAAAGCTGACGGCCGACAGCTACTTCACTTCCTTATGCGACGTGTGCTTGCGGCACTTACGGCAAAACTTATTGAACTCCAACCGGGCCGTGGTGGTCTTCTTGTTCTTGGTCGTGGAGTAGTTACGATCTTTGCACTCTCCACACTGTAATGTCACGATTTCGCGGGGCATTGACCTATTCCTTTTCCGTTTACTTCGCGGCTTAATACCGCGAAGCCTTGTCCGCATCGAAGTGCGGAAATCAGCGAGGGGCAGCTAAGCAACCTCGCCGAAGAATTTCTAACTACGCAATAATCTCGGTGATGGTGCCGGCGCCCACGGTGCGTCCGCCTTCGCGAATCGCGAACCGCAAGCCCTTCTCCATCGCCACCGGCGTGATCAGCTCAATCTCCAAGCTCACATTGTCGCCCGGCATCACCATCTCCGTGCCTGCCGGCAAGCTCGCCACTCCCGTCACGTCGGTGGTGCGGAAGTAAAACTGCGGCCGGTAGCCCTTGAAGAACGGTGTGTGCCGCCCGCCTTCGTCCTTCGACAGCACGTACACCTCGCCCTTGAACTTGGTGTGCGGCGTGATCGAGCCCGGCTTGGCCAGCACCATGCCGCGCTCCACGTCTTCCTTCGCCGTGCCGCGCAGCAGCAGGCCGGCATTGTCGCCCGCCAGTCCTTCGTCCAACTGCTTCTTGAACATTTCCACGCCCGTGACCACCGTCTTGCGGGTCTCGCGGAAGCCCACGATTTCCACTTCCTCGCCCACCTTCACCTTGCCGCGCTCGATGCGGCCGGTCACCACCGTGCCCCGTCCTTGGATCGAGAAGATGTCTTCAATCGGCATCAGGAACGGCTTGTCGATGTCGCGCGCCGGCACCGGCACGTACTTGTCCACCGCCTCCATCAGCTCGTCGATCTTGGCTTCCCACTGCGCCTCGCCATTCAACGCGCCCAGCGCCGAGCCGCGCACCACCGGCAGATCGTCGCCCGGAAAGTTGTACTTGGTCAGCAGCTCGCGCACTTCCATCTCCACCAGATCGATCAGCTCGGGATCTTCCACCGCATCGCACTTGTTCAGGAACACCACCACGTACGGTACCCCGACCTGGCGCGCCAGCAGCACGTGCTCCTTGGTCTGCGGCATCGGACCGTCGGTGGCAGCAACCACCAGAATGGCGCCATCCATCTGCGCTGCGCCGGTGATCATGTTCTT
>PMAT01000061.1 GCA_003152695.1 Acidobacteriaceae bacterium | reverse complement strand
CGGCAGCTTCTCGATGGAAATGAACCACTACGACTTCGTCCCCGCGCTGCAGCAGGAGAAGATCATCGCAGCCGCCAAGGCCGAGCGCGGCGAAGAGGTCGAGGTGGAAGAGTAGTTGTCAGTCGTCAGTTGTCAGTTGCCAGTTGGTCATCCTGACCGGGCCCGCCGCAGAGGGCGAGCGGAGGGGCCTGCTTTTCGCCCCTCGCTTCCGTAAGAGATCACCATCTCCGCGAGCCCATCCCATTACCTATAAAAGCGACGCATGCCAGGCACTCTAAAACCCTGCCTTAAAACTGCGGAACTTTCTTCGACGCTCCCCGTATCTCAAACTGTAAGCGATTTCCAGCATGCGCGGGCAGCGCGACAAGAAACGAGGCACGGTATGGATGGAGACATCATCGGCTTGGTGGCAGTAATTATGATCTTCGGGATTCCCATCGCGGGGATGTACACCTATTACCGGGTGCGCAAGCTGCGCACCGAAGAACGCGTGGCCGCGCTGGCACGCGGGCTCAGCGTTCCCATGGAGCCCGNNGCTTTCTCAGGCTGCTCGTTCTCGCCGGGCAGGCATCTTGCTGGTTAGCGCGTCGATCGGCTATACCGTCGCATTTGCGCTGATTGCACGCGCCGAACCCGACGCTTGGATTGCTGCGGCTTTCGGCGTAATTCCGTTCGCGGTCGGCCTCGGCTTCTTCCTCGATTCAACNNTGCGGGCCTCCTGAAGGGAGGCCACGCAGGTGGCCTCGACCGTTGTTGGCAAAGGCAGCTCAAAAGGTGCTAGTTGCCAATCTTGGCCGCAGCCGGTCTTCAATCCCCAGCGAGCAGTCGGGATTAACGTTCTGGATGTAGATATCGTTCTCGCCGTTGCGGTCGTCCTCCCACGTCAGCGCAGACAAGCCGGAGGAAGCTAGGCTGGCCGCCAGACGCGACTTATCCGACGAAGCCGACGACACTGGGAATTGCGCGCACACCGTACTGCCGGTTCCGTCCAGTTTGATTGCCTGGATGGTTCCCGACCCGAATCCCGGCTGATCAAACCAGAAGACCAGCGCGCCCGTGCCGATCTGCACGTTCTCCACAAAGATCTGCGAATCCGACCCCAGAGGCACAATCGTCAATCCACTGTCGGTCCACTGCCGGGTTCCCGCCGAATTGAACTTCTGCCCGGAGACCCCATTGGTGAACTGGTTGGAATCCTCTTCCGTCCAGAACAGGAACGTCTCCTGTGCCGCTGGATTGTAGGAGGCCGACGGCGAGACCCTCACGTTGAATGCGTTGGTCGATCCCACCGAACCGTTGTGCCCGAAGGCCTCGGTTCCGTTCGACAGAATGTGCTGCGCGTAAACCTGCAGGCTCGGACTGTTGGAGTACCACGAAAACACCGCGCCACCGGCGCTGTCGGGAATGAAGTAAGGGAACTCGCCGAACTGTAGCGAGCCGCCGTCGAACACCTTCACATGGCCCGCTCCCCACATCAATTGGCCACTCGCCGAAATCTTATTGGCGTAGAGATAGGCATTGCTGCCGAAGCCGTGATTGCGCACCCAGGAGACGATGACCGATCCGTTGTCCGAAGCGTGCAAATCGGCCAGCCAGTAGAAGTAGCCTGGTTCGCGCAGCATAATACCGCCAGCGAGGGCAGAGACTCCAGCCCACAACGGATGGCCGTTGGCGTCGAGCTTCTGGAGCACTACGTGATCGTCGGTGGTCCAGGCAACCACAATGTTGCCGTCGCTGGTGGCGGCGATCTTCGGCGCTGCGTGAGACCCGGGATCAATCGTCAAAGCCACTCCCGAAGGTCCCCAGAGCGCCTGCCCCGTGGAACTCATTTTCGCGGCGGTGACCTGCGGGATGTCAGGGTTCAAGCGATCATCAAGGAAGGCCAGCAAGGCATTCCCGTTCGCGTCGATCGCGAGGCCGTAGTCCTCAGTTGAGCTCAAAGTCAGTTTGGCGACCTGGATGCCATCATGCGGAAATTGCTCGAATCCGTTCGCATTGAGCAACTGGTAGTAGACGTCGTAGCCCTGCGGCGGCGGATCGTTAGGATTGTTGTTGAACCAGCTCACGTACCAACTGTTGTTCGGCAGGGAAAGTAATTTTGGCTGCACCTGGTCCGCGCCCCGAATGTCAGACAATGCAAGATTCTGATTAGGATCGGACGACCATTGCGCCCACGCGCTCGTAACCAGTGTGAGTCCAAACGCAATCACCGTAAAAATACGGACAAAGCATTTCATTGACGCTCCTCTGCCCTCGAAAGGGGCGTCTTGCATTTTACCTAAGGACTTCGCTCGAAGTGGCGAATTGATCGGGGCATCGCAACAGGTCGGGGGCAGCAACTGACTCCTGACCTCTAGTCCTCCTGACTACTCTTCCCCGCTTGGCTTCATCCGCCCGCTACGCAGATAGCGGTTGTGCCAGCCCAGCGCTTCGCTCAACAGGTGCGGAGTGTGGCGTCCATAGGAGAGCCGCTCGGCGCGGCCGAGGTAATCCAGCAGCAGCGGCTTGTAGTCGGGCGAGGCGCACTTCTCGATGATGAGGTGGGCGCGCTGTCGTGGCGAGAGCCCGCGCAGGTCGGCGAGGCCCTGCTCGGTCACAACCACCTGGACATCGTGCTCGGTGTGGTCCACATGCGAAGCCATGGGCACGATGGTCGAGATGGTCCCCTTCTGCGCCGTCGATGGCGCCATGAAGATGGACAGATATCCGTTGCGGGCGAAATCGCCGGAGCCGCCGATACCGTTCTGAATGCGCGATCCCATCACGTGAGTCGAGTTCACGTTGCCATACATGTCGGCCTCGATCATGCCGTTCATGGCGATCACACCCAGCCGCCGGATGATCTCAGGGTTGTTGGAGATTTCCTGCGGGCGCAGCACGATTTGCTTGCGATAGCTGGCCATGTCGGCATTGACTTCGGTCATCATCTCGGGGCTGAGCGAGAACGCGGTCGCCGACGCCGCCGTCAGCTTGCCCGACTTCAGCAGGCGAATCATGCCGTCCTGGATGACTTCAGTGTACGAAGTCAGCCCTTCAAACGGGCCTTCCTCAAGACCGAAGAGCACCGCGTTGGCGATGTTGCCGACGCCCGATTGCAGCGGCAACAGTGTCTCGGGCATGCGGCCCTTCTGCACTTCCCAGCTCAGGAATTCCAGAATATGTCCGGCGATGCGGCGCGAAGCCTCGTCGGGTGCTTTGAACGCGCTGTTGCGGTCGGGTGAGTCGGTGAGCACCACCGCGACGACCTTTTCCGGCGGGACCTCGAGATAGGGGCTGCCGATGCGCTGCCCGGTATGCGTCAAGGGAATCGGTCCGCGATTGGGCGGCGGCTTCAGGCCGTAGTAGATGTCATGCATGCCTTCCAGCGCCGCAGGCTGCCAGGAGTTGACCTCGATAATCACGTGCTCGGCCTGCTCGATCCACGTCTTGTTGTTGCCGAGGGAGGAACTGGGCACCAGGCGGCCATCTTCGAGCACAGCGGTGACCTCGATCAACGCGAGATCGAGCTTGCCGAGGAAGCCGTATTCCACGAACTGCGCCACGTGGCTGAGGTGGATGTCCATGTACTCCATCTCGCCGGCATTGATGCGCTTGCGCGTCTCGGGATCGGACTGGTACGGAAGCCGCAGGTGAATGCCGCCCGCCATGGCGAGTGCGCCGTCGAGCTCTGGCCCGGTGGAGGCGCCAGTGAAGATGCTGACCTGGAACTTCTGTCCGCGCAGGTTGGCGTCGGAGATGCGGCGCGCCAGCGCCATGGGCACGGCCTTGGGATAGCCGGAGCCGGTAAATCCGCTCATGCCAATCTGATCGCCCGAGTGGATAAGGGCGGCGGCTTCTTCAGCGCTCATAATGCGACTGGCCAGTACGGGGTTCAGGACGCGGGAGGTTGTGGAAACGGCGGCAGTAGACATATTTAAGAGTGCCTCTCAGTCGTAGGAAGTGGAGGGTCTAACTCATAACGATAGGGCAACGGTGGGCAGGGGTCTGTGAGGTGGGTCACAGGGGAGGGCCGCAGAAAGGGGTATCGAAAACGACAGCACGTGGTACTCTGCTTTCGAGCAGGACTGGGCCCTCATGATCCGACGCATTTTCGTCATAGTTACCGTCTTTCTCACGGTGTGCCTTTCGTTTGGCGGGTTGGCGCAGAATGCCAAACCGGTTCCCGACAATCCCGACCTGATGGCGGCTGATCAGCTTTATAAAGCCGGCAAGTTCGCGGAGGCGGCAGAAAAATATCAAGCGCTTCTGAAGATCGACGCCAAACTGGCGCCGGCACAGGCCGGTCTCATCGAGGCATTACTGCACGAGCAGAAGATTGATGAAGCTTCCGCCGAGGCGGCCAAGGCGCTGGGCGCTCAACCCAATTCGGCGGCGCTCTTGGCGGCCATGGGTGACGTGCAGTTCCGCCTCGCCAAAATGGCTGAAGCCGAGATGTCGTATTTCAAGGCGCTGCAAATCGATAAGCGGGAACTACGCGCCTATCTTGGCCTGGTTCGTCTCTACCGCGCCTATTCGCTTTATCGCAAAGCCTACGACGCGCTAAAGGTGGCGCATCAGATTGCTCCCGACGATCCCGAAGTCCAGCGCCGGTGGTTTAATACACTTTCGCGCCGCGAACGATTGGCAGCCATCGAGGCGTATCTCGCCGGCCCCCATCCCGACGATCCGGAGGATACTGAGCATCTGCAGCACTATCTCGAATTCCTCAAGGCCACCGTTGATAAACCCGTACACGCCTGCCGGCTGGTCAGCAAGGTAGAGCAAACTGATACCAAGCTGCAACGGATGTCCCACACTCCGAAGCGCATTGACGGTTATGGTTTGGCCGTCAAGGTGAACGACCGCAACACTCACCTGCTGCTGGATACAGGAGCCAGCGGGATCCTCATCGGTCGCAAGAGCGCGGAAAAGGCTGGTCTGACGCGCATCTCTGACATCCGCTATCGGGGAATTGGCGACAAGGGCCCGCAGGGCGGATACCTGGCGGTGGCGGATCACATTCGCATCGGGGAACTGGAGTTCGCAGACTGTGTGGTCACCGTCAGCGATAGGATGCCGCTCAGCGACGAAGACGGCCTGGTCGGCGCCAATGTTTTCAGCTCCTACTTGATCGACCTCGACTTCCCGGCGGAGAAGGTGAAATTGTCGCCCCTTCCCAAGCGGCCGGATGAGACGGTCGCACCCACAGCCCTCAATACCGAAGGCGAATCGAGCTCCAACCCCGACGATGATACCGACGAAGCGGCGGCCAATCAGAAGGCAGAATCAACCGGCGATGCCAGCAAAACCACGAAGGCCGCCGCTGCGCCGGCCCTTCCCAAAGATCGCTACATCGCTCCGGAGATGAAAACCTGGTCTCCCGTCTTTCACTTCGGTCATGAACTCCTGATTCCAACCGAGGTCAACAACTCCAAGCCGATGCTCTTCCTAATCGATACCGGCGCCTGGACCACCTTTCTTTCCACCAGGACGGCGCGGGAGGTTACTAAGATCAACCCCGACTCCTATATGCACGTGAAGGGAATGAACGGGAGTGTGGCCGAGGTTTATCGCGCCGACAGAGCCACGCTTCGATTTAGCAACATCTCCCAGAAAGCCTGGGATGTCGTGGCCTTCGATCTGTCCAACATCAGCAAGGGCACCGGCGCCGAGGTCTCGGGCATTCTAGGGTTTCAACTTCTGGGGAAGTTGCAAGTCAAGATCGACTATCGCGACGGGCTGGTTGACTTTTCTTACGACCCGAGCCGGTTGCCGATCACGCATTGAAGAAAGACCGCCGCAAAGCCCAGTGCGCGTACCCATTGGGTTGGGACGTTTCGCCCAGCGGGCTTCGACAGCCGGAAATCTATCGCCGACTTAAGCGGGTTCCAGGTTGAGCGCTCGCCGGAACGAGCCGCGCTCGTTCTTGATCTTCTCTTGCAGCAGCATGATGGCGTAAATCAACTGCTCCGGACGCGGGGGGCATCCGGGCACGTAAACATCGACCGGAATCCACTGGTTCACGCCCTGCACCAGAGCGTAATTGTTGAAAACGCCTCCCGAGGTCGCGCACGCTCCCATGGAGATCACCCATTTGGGTTCGGGCATCTGCATGTAGAGTTCGCGGATCACCGGCGCCATCTTCTGCGAGACCCGGCCGGCAATGATCATCAGGTCCGACTGCCGCGGCGAGGGGCGAAAGACCTCGGCGCCAAAGCGGGCGATATCGAAACGCGAGGCGCCCATCGACATCATCTCGATGGCGCAGCAAGCCAAGCCAAAGGTCATCGGCCAGATCGAGTTCTTCCGCACCCAGTTCACCACCGCGTCCATCGAAGCCATCAGGACGCCTTCGTGCTGCTGCTGACCAAACGTGGCCCGCAGAATCTGGCCGCGGCTCCGGTCCGATCCGACCAGGTTGTCGAAGCGCTCTGTACCAGGCTCGGGATTATCGAAGTGTTGGGGGCGGTACTCGGAAGTCATTTGAATTAATTATACCTGCCTCTTTCGATGCGCTGGCTGCGACTAGGGACGCAACTCTGAAGTCGCCGTGTTACGGCGTGACCACCACCTTGCCGAACTGCTCGCTCCTGGAAAGGTACTCATGCGCCGCGCGAGTTTCACTCAGCGGGAAGGTGCGGTCCACGACCGGCTTCAGCTTGCCCGCGAAAACATGCTTGAGGACCTCGTCCAACTCGCCCATTGCGCCCATATACGACCCCAGCAGCGAGAGCTGCCGCGAGAACAGGAAGCGAAGATCGAGGTCGCCCTGAAAGCCCGTAGTGGCGCCGCAGGTCACCAGCGTTCCCCCGTTTCTCAGCGATTTCACGCTCTCCTTCCAAGTGGCTTGGCCAACGTGCTCGAAGACGATGTCCACACCGCGGCGATTGGTGATGCGCTTCACCTCGTCGGCGATCTTCTGCTTGTAATGATCGATGGTGTGGTCGGCGCCCAGTTCGCGGGCTTTCGCCAGTTTCTGCTCATCGCCGGCAGTGGTGATGACCTCGGCTGACAGCATCTTGCAAATCTGGATCGCGGCCGAACCTACTCCTGAACCCGCGCCCAAAACCAACACAGTCTGTCCTGCTCGCAAGTGAGCGCGCCCGACCAGCATGTGCCAGGCGGTGAGGAAGACCAGCGGGACACTCGCGGCCTCCACGAAGCCCAGCGAATCGGGGATCGGGATAACATTCACCCGCGGCACGGCGATCAGTTCGCAGTTGCCTCCGTCCACGCCATTGCCTAGCACGTTGAACTGCGGGCAGAAATTGTGGCGTCCGTTGTTGCACTGTTCGCAGTGATTGCAGAAAACCATGGGCGCCAGCAGGACGCGCGTCCCCGGCTTCACGTCGCTGATGTACTCGCCGCATTCCACCACCTCGCCCGCCACGTCGCTGCCCAGGATGTGCGGCAACTTCACGCCCGGCAGACCCATGCGGACCCAGAGATCCAGATGGTTGAGCGCGCAGGCGCGGACCCGGACCAGGACCTGATCTTTGCGCAACTCCGGGTCAGGAATCTCTTCGTACTTGAGAACTTCCGGACCGCCAAACTCATGAATGCGGACGGCTTTCATCGTGCTCTCCTAACTTCTCGACGATCGAGACTCATGCAGCATTCTAATTGACCGCTTTGACTTCACTCTGACCGACGGGAATAATTGATCTCCGTGGATATCTACGAGCAGATCGTCGAGCTTCGCCGCCAGGGGCGGCGTGGCGCGGTCGCGACCATCACCAACGTTCGCGGCTCGATCCCGTCGTTTCAAACCGCGAAGATGCTGGTGCGCGACGACGGTTCCATCGTGGGCACCATCGGCGGCGGCTGCGTGGAAGCCGAGGTCTGGCAGGTCGCGCGTGAAGTGATGGAAGAGGAGAAGCCGCGCTCGCTCACCTTCAACCTCAACAACAATCCCAAGTACGACACCGGCCTGGTCTGTGGCGGCACACTGGAAATCTTCATCGAGCCGGTGCTTCCGCCCGCGCTGCTCTACATTTTTGGCGCTGGCCACGTCGCCTACAACCTGTATAAGGTCGCGGCCATTGCCGGCTTCGACGTGGTCGTAGTGGATGACCGCGAGGCTTACGCCAACCGTGAGCGCTTTCCAGACGCCCGCGAGGTAATTGCCCGCGATTTCGAACTGGCGACGTCGCAACTCAACCCGCCCGAATCGTCGTACATCGTGATCGTTACTCGCGGACACCACGACGACATGCGTGTGCTGCGCTGGGCCATCAATACGCGGGCGCGCTATCTCGGCATGATTGGCTCGCGCCGCAAGACCATCTCGATCTACAAGGAGCTGGAGAAAGAAGGGATTCCGGCGGAGAAATTCAGAGATGTGCACGCCCCCGTGGGTCTTGAGATCGGAGCGGTCACGCCCGAAGAGATCGCAGTCGCCATCGTGGCCGAGATGATTGCCGTCCGCCGGCGCGCGCTGACGGAAGTTCCCAGCAAGATGTATTCCTACCCTCTCGGTAACGCTGCGGCGCATGAAGAGCAGGATGCTGCCATCGAGGAAGGTCCCACCCACATTCCGTGAGCTTCTATCGCCGGTTGTCGGTCTGCGGCTCGGGATGGATGAGCACGCGGAACAACTCGGGGACTTCCTGGCGAAAGCGGCTTTCCATCGTGGTCTGTATGTCATGCACGCGCGAGAGTGGCAGATCGTCGTTCATGGTGCAATGCAGCGACAGGTAGAGCCGCCCGCCAACCCGTTTGAACACGAGATCGTGCATGTCCACGACTTCGGGAAATCCTTCCCTCACCTGTTGTAGCCGGTCTTCAAAGCCGGTGGCGCGAACCAGTCCATCGCTGGTTTCAATGGTTGCCGGTTCGCTCTCGATGTGGGTCAGAATGCTGGCGATCTCTCTTACCTCCTCTTTCATTTCGCTTTCCAGGCGGGTGACGCGATCGTGTGCCTCCTTCAGACTGAGCTTTTCGTCGAGTTCAACATGCTGCTCCACATGCAAACTGCCGCCGATGTCCTGCACGCTGATGTCATGCACGTTGAGGTTGTTGCGCGTGGCCACCGCACGAATCCGGTCAAAGAGGCTCTCCTGCCGACTGGCCCGCGAAACCGTATTCACTACCACGTCGGCATCGGGCAGAACAGCGCGGATGCGGGCCGCAACTTCGTTGGAGACCTGCTCGGACTTCTGGAACGTCACATTGCGCGACATGGCAACCGAGACGTCGGCAAAATAGTGGCTGCCGCTCCGCCTGATCCGCACCCGATCCACTTCGAGCACGCCGTTCACGCGGTACACTTCTTCGATAATCCGGTTGCGCACGCCGGCGGGAGCGGCGTCCAGCAACGCGTCAATAGTCTGCCGTGCCAGGCGCCAACTGACGTACACCACAATGCCAGCCACGCACAGCGCGGCGATCGCATCGGCCTTCGCCAGCCAAGGTTGCGAATACTGCCGTCCCGCCAGCACCAGGGCCAATCCCAGGATGACGACGGCGCTGGACCAGATGTCGGTGCTGAAGTGCAGGGCATCGGCGTGCAGCGCCTGGCTGTCATACTTGTCGGCTATGCGTCGCAGGCGGCGTGAACGCCAGTAGTCCACCACGATCGAAGTGCCCATAACCGCAAATGCCCAGATGCTGGGCTCAATGTGGACGAAATGAAAGAAGAGACGCTTCACCGCCTCATATACGATCCAGACGCAGGTCAGCAGCAGCAAGCCGGTTTCGAGAAAGGCGGAGAAGCTTTCGATTTT
>PMAT01000009.1 GCA_003152695.1 Acidobacteriaceae bacterium | reverse complement strand
GAATACCGCCGCGGCTACAAGTTTTCTACCTATGCGACGTGGTGGATTCGCCAGGCAATCAGCCGAGGCATTGCCGATCAGGCGCGCACCATCCGCCTGCCAGTGCACATGTTCGAGATCGTCAATAAGCTGTTTCGTATTTCGCGGCAATTGGTCCAGGCGCTGGGCCGCGAACCCAGGTTGGAAGAGATTGCCAAGCGCATGGACATTCCTGTGGCCAAGGTGCGTATGGTGCTCAAGATCAGGCAGGTCCCGATCTCGCTGGAAACGCCAATCGGTAAGGAGGGGGATTCCCACCTCGGCGAATTGATCGAGGACCGGGCCGTGATCTCGCCCGCCGAGGCCGTCATCAACGTGAACCTGAAGGAGCAGACCGCGAACATGCTGCGCACCCTGACCCCGCGTGAGGAGAAGGTCATCAAGATGCGCTTCGGTCTGGAAGACGGTTCGGAGAAAACGCTGGAGGAAGTGGGCCAGTGCTTCGCCGTCACCCGCGAGCGCATTCGGCAGATCGAAGCCAAGGCCCTGCGCAAGCTACGCCACCCCTCGCGCTCCCTCAAACTCAAGTCATTTCTAGAATACGGACACGAATGACGCTGCCATAGCTAACAAACGCTTTCTCGACGAAGCTGACCAACCTGAAAGCCGCTTGCGCTTTGCACTTCGCGCATTACAATTTCCTGCCGGGCAGGCGCTGAGGAAACCGCGTGGCCTTTTAGATAATCTGCTATCTTCCGCTTAAGCAGAGGGAAACATCGTGGAAGCAAAACCAGAAAAACTGAAGCAGGTTCTAAGTTTAATCTTTTCGCATCTCAAAGCTCTTGAGACAGAGGTTTTGGCATTCCGTGCTGTATTTGCGACTGTGAAGCGACTGGGAGTGGTGTCGGATTTAGACGAGCGCCTTCACGCAGCGACATTGACGGCAGAACAGAAGATGAGTGCCAAATACGACGCTCCACTGGAAAATGCTCTAAAAAGAATTGATGAATCAGCCTTTGATGAGTTGCTCGTAAAACTGTTGGAGAAATGGAAGCCGACAGATCCAGTAAATTGACTTGGGCCGAGTAGGACCGGGTTCGATACTGAAAGGACAGTCGCGCGGCTCCCTTTCAATGCGGGGACCGGAGAGCGGGCTCAGCGCCACGGATCCCGTGTGGTCAAAAATCTCAAACGCTTTGAAAAGGCTTGGTTTCCGAGCTCATAATTTTCTCGCACAGCTGCTTTCTGAAACCTCAAGAGCATGTACAATCCGGGTTCGCGATCACCTTTAGGGAGGCTCTGGAATGATTTGGGCTCGCATGCTTGCGTAGGCATTTTCGAGGATGAGATCCTCGCGGGCGCAAAAGGCACTGCGAAGCCAGCCGAGGACGTGCCGGAGCCATACGATCATGCTAAGAATCTTACCGGAACGTTGCCAATCGAGCTTGGTGCCAAGTCATTGATATTGTCGGTGTACGATGTTTTGATGAATGACAGCCCGAAATCGGGCGTGCAAACGAACAACAATTGTCTGGTATGTGCGATGCCCAACAGACCATCAAAATTGGCATGTGATATTACTACAAACGGAGATTAATGCGGTTCCGTGGTTGCTGCCGGTCATGATGACCACGGAAATCACCTTCCGTTTCAGCGCCTCCAAGAGGTCTAAATGTCGAAGTGTAAGCGCTACCCCTTCGGAAGTATGAAATGAGCGCCAGGGGCATTCCAACCCGTAGCCAAGGCCGTCCAGCCGAGCGGGTTCCGTCGGTTGATTCGGTGCGATCCGCAAAACCCGCCACAGGCGAAATTGCAAAGCCTTCCCCGCTTCAAACGCCCAAGCCGCAACCCAAAAATGGCGCTACGGTTTTCGATCCCGAGGCTTTCCTCGCGAAAGCTGGGTTGGGCAGGAAGATTCTCAATCTGAAAAAGAATGAGACGGCCTACGCGCAAGGTGACCCTACCGACGCGATTTTTTACGTGCAGACGGGCCGGCTGAGAGTAACTGTCACCTCCGCGAACGGAAAGGAAGCCACGATTGCCTTGGTCGGTGCCGGGGAATTCTTGGGGGAGGACTGCATGATCTTAGCTCATCCTCTTCGACTCGCGACTGCTACCGCGATGACCGAGTGTGCACTGCTCAGGATCAGCAAGGCGGAAATGGTCCGCGTACTTCACCAAGAACACGCGCTGTCGGATGTGTTCGTCTCCTTTCTGCTGGCCCGCAACGCTCGGGTCCAAGCGGACCTGGTTGATCAGCTTTTCAACTCAAGCGAAAAGCGGCTCGCGAGGATTCTGTTACTGCTTGCGCAGTTCGGCAAGGAGAGCAAACCCGAGACGGTGGTTCCTAAGGTCAGCCAGGAGATATTGGCGGAGATGATTGGCACAACCCGGTCCCGAGTGAGCTTTTTCATGAATCGCTTCAGAAAACTGGGCTTCGTTGAATACAACGGCGAGATTCGGGTTCACAACTCTCTCCTCAACATCTTTCTGCAGGAATGAGGGTAATGACTGAGACCAAAACAATAGAGCGCGACATGAGCGTGTTCACCAAGCAGACAATGAAGAACGGGCTTGTCAAAGACAAGCCCGGCAGGCGCAAATTGTTTGCGCAGTACAACGAAACCGCCACGGCAACTTATGATGAACTTCATGCGCGGCCTCTGAATCGTGTTTACCAAGAGCGCGAGCCGGAACTTCGACAGCAAAGAGTGCTCGAAACAAGAAGTTGGCACGATCCCCAGCAAAATGACCTGTCGCATTCGCGAGGGCTGAGGAAGACCAGCGATGGGTTGAATCATCCTAGCGGGTGAGATGTTACTCGTTCGAACTTCGGGCAGGCCTATTTTCAGTTCAGCAGCCGTTCCTTAACAAGCTGAAGTTGCAGTGTCATCCACAACGAAAACGCTCTGCTGGAAAACAGGGTTCTTACGTCCCTGAACTGCACGACCCGATGCCCCTCTCGTGCCAGTTGCCCCCAGCGGCTCGGCTTCTCTCGATTTTCCAGACACAGGGAATGAGCAGCTAGCCGGTGCTTCCGGCACTGGGGGCGAGAACTTTTTCGACACGGGGAGTGGGCTTGTCGTCCTCTGGAGTCATGTTCCAATGTCATCGTTCTGCACAAACGCTAAGCAGTGAACTGTGGACGCGTAAATTGTCCCTAGCGTCGTAGTTGATAAAGCCGAGCTTCCTGAATCGGTTCATGAAGAAGCTGACCCGCGAACGGGTCGTCCCCACCATTTCTGCAAGAGTCCCCTGACTCAATCCGGAGACCGGAATGTCAACCACTTCTTCTTTGCCGAAATGCGCCATCAACAAAAGAACTCGCGCCAGCCGTTTCTCGCTGTCGTTGAAAAGCTGATCGACCAGATCATCCTGATAGCGGATGATTCGCTTCAGCAAACAATTGACAAAGGTGGCCGACAATTTTGGTTTCCGACTCATGGCCTGCATCATCGCCTTTTTCTCAATATGCAGAAGGACGCAGTCGGTCACGGCAGTTGCGGACGACGTGCGTACAAGCTGACCAGCAAGACCACTCTCTCCAAAGAAATCGTCTTCGCCCAAAATGCTAAGGATTGCTTTCTTCCCTCCTTCCGATTCAACGGAGAGCCGCACCTTCCCTTGTTGGATAAAAAACAGACCGTCCGAAGCATCGCCTTGAGCGAAGATTATGGCCTTCTTTTTGAAGGGCAGCATATGCCTGCCCTCTCCAATGGTTGAGAGAAAAGTGTGGGGATTGAAACCACGGGCTTTCTTTGCGACTGTCATCTGTTCGACCGTACAGCTGACGTGATCACGTCCAGATGTCGTCAGTGTCGATTATGGGGAAAGCTGTGAACTTCCGGCTGTTCAATAATGCTCACGGGCAGCAATTTCTGACCTGTCATTCGCCAAAACCAGATCGCCAGAACGATGTTGACTTTCAACAATCGGTTGATTTCGTAGTGTTGCAAGTTTCAAAT
>PMAT01000106.1 GCA_003152695.1 Acidobacteriaceae bacterium | reverse complement strand
ACTTCCAACATGGCGATTGTGCCCACGCTGAATGGCTCCATCGATGCCTACGTACAAAATCCCGCCGACCTGGTGCTGGACATCTTCAGCTACTTTGCGCCCATTGGATCTTTGAACATCACCACCACGTCGTTGCCTTCGGGCACCCTGAACTACCAATACAGTGTGAGCTTGGGCGCCAGCGGCGGGGTACCGCCGTACACCTGGAGCGTAACCTCAGGCAACTTGCCGCCGGGATTGAATCTGGTGGGTGTGCCTCCGAACTGGGTAATTTCGGGCACGCCCACGACGGTCGGAACGTATCCGTTCACGCTACAGGTTGCGGACTCGCAATCGCCGCCGGCCACCGCGTCGGCGCCGCTCAGCATCACGGTGAACGCGACCCTGACGCAGTTGACGGTGCTGACCACGTCGCTGCCCTCGGGCACGCAGAACACCGGCTACAACGCGATGCTGGCGGCTGACGGCGGAGTCACTCCATATACGTGGAGCATCACGGCCGGCAGCTTGCCGGTGGGTTTGCATTTGGACGCGAACAGCGGCGCCATCACCGGCACGCCCAGCGGGGCGGGGGTCTCCAACTTCACGGTGCAGGTGACGGACTTCCAGTTGGCGACCGCGAGCGCGCCCCTGAGCATTACGATTGCCCCGGCGGTGCCGTTGAGCATCACGACGACCTCGTTGCCATCGGGCACGGCGGGCCTCCCCTACAGCGCGACCGTGACCGCCATCGGCGGAGTTTATCCCTACACCTGGAGCATCACCAGCGGCACGTTGCCGGATGGTTTGCATTTGAACGCGAGCACCGGAGCAATTACAGGCACGCCGACCACGGTCGGTACTTCGAACTTCACCGTGCAGGTGGCTGACGCGGAAACCCCGCCAGTGACCGCCGGCGCGCCACTCAGCATCGTCATCAGTCCGGGAGGCGGCGGCAATCCCGGCGCTCTCAGCGGGCACTATGCGTTCTACCTGAACGGCTTCAACTCCAGCAGTCAGTGGACGCTGGCGGGCAGCTTCATCTCCGATGGCAACAGCCACATTACCAGCGGCGTTGTGGATGGCAACTCGGTGACCGGCCAGCCATTCAACGCCACCGTCAGCGGCACGTATTTTATTGCGGCCAACGGTTTGAACACACTCACGATTCAGGGGCAGTCGTTCGGACCGGTCACGTTTGCGTTTGTGCTTGACTCGTCTGCCAACGGACGAATCATCCGCTACGACGACACTACCGGCCAGGGCAGCCGCGGCTCCGGGGTTTTGCGCAAAGCCAACTCCAGCGCATTCTCGCTGAGCGCTCTCAACGGTAGCTGGGTGTACGGTGGGGCGGGAGCCAACTATGCCGGAGTACGCACGGTCTGCGTGAGCGAATTCACGCTTACGGCTGGGAACATCACCAACGGAACAACCGATTGCAACGAGGGCGGGACTTATGAGACCGCCCCCTTCACTGGCACGATGTCAGCGGTAGACCCACAAAGCGGCCGCGCTACAGCCACAATATATGTTGGTCATGACACCACCCCGCAGGCAGGCTACGTGGTCTCGACCGGCGAGATGCTGATGGAACAAAGTGATTCCCAGCATCCGCAGGCGGGCACGGTGCTACGCCAAAGTGGGCCGTTCAACAACGGCTCGTTGAACGGGCTGTCGGTTACCTATTTTCAGTCAGTCGGTGGCGGCGGGGACGACAGATCGGATGCCGCCATCGTTAGCTGCGATGGTAACGGCACCTGCAATATTCTTGCCGAGGATTACGACGACGCCGGCACCATAACCCAGAAGCCGCCAGGGCAGGCACCCTACACGGTGGCTGCCAACGGAGCGCTAACCTTCAGTGGAGGCGGCAATCCTCCGGCCGGCTTCCTGATCAGCCAGAACAAGGCTTTCTGGGTAAGTGCCGGCAACAGTCCGGACTTTGGTTGGTGGGAGCCGCAAAGCGGCGGCCCGTTCTCGAACGCATCGATCTCCGGAACGTATGCCGCGGGCTCACTCGCTCCGCTGGATTATGTAAATGCAAGTAACGAGGTGGATGTAGGACCGGCGGACGGCCTCGGTACGCTCACGTTGAATGGAGATTCCAGCGGAGCTGGTGGGCTTGATCAATGGTTTGGCGGCGTCGTTAACTACTCGATCGCGTCCAATGGCCGGGGCACGGCAGAGGCCCAAGGCGACCGGGCTCCCGGCGTTGTTTACGTGATCTCGCCCACCAAGTGGCTCGTGCTGGAGCCCAAGACAGACGCGAGAGTGCTGGTGTTTGGGCACTGAGGTTTTGTAGATTCGAATCGCCTTGAACTCCTGGCCGGCGCCTTCGGACGCCGGCCTTTTTCCGGGGATCCGAGGGGTCATCCTGAGCGAGGAGGTCGCCGTGGCGACCGAGGAGTCGAAGGACCCCTACGGCTGCCCAAAAGCTAACGTGTGCTCTTTGTGGTGACGCACTCGAAACTGCAGATTGCTGGTGATGCCGATGTACAGCGCGCCGAGAATCTAAACCGAATACCGATGCGGACGCTCAGTACGCATGCTTTTCACCAGCCATAGGGGTCCCTCGCTGCGCTCAGGATGACACTCCAGAAAATTACCTAAAGCGAAGAGCGAACAGCGAATAGTGGCTCTTAAATCACCACCGTCTCGTGATACTCGCCGTACACGTGGCGCATGGCATCGGAGATTTCGCCGACCGTGGCGTTGGCCTCGACCGCTTCCACAATCGGCGGCATCAAGTTGCCGGTGCCCCGCGCCGTGTCTTCCACCTTCCTCAGCGCCGCCTGCCATTTCGCCGGATCGCGCTTGGCGCGCACGGCCCGCAAACGCTCCACCTGCCTGCGTTCCAGAGACTCGTCCATGTGTAGCAGCGGAATCGGCTTTTCTTTCTCCTGTTCGAAGGCATTGACGCCTACGACGATTGCCTGCAGCCGGTCCACAGACCGCTGATACTCGTACGCGGCGTTTTGGATTTCCTGCTGAATGAATCCGCGCTCAATCGCCTTCAAGGTGCCGCCCATGGCGTCGATCTTGTCGAGGTATTCGCGCGCCTGGGTTTCGATCTGGTTGGTCAGCGATTCGATGTAGTACGAACCCGCCAGCGGATCGACGGTCTGCGCCGCGCCTGATTCGTAGGCGACGATCTGCTGGGTCCGGAGGGCGATGCGCGCCGACTGTTCGGTGGGCAACGCCAGAGCTTCGTCAAACGAGTTGGTGTGCAGCGATTGCGTCCCGCCCAGGACCGCTGCCATGGCTTGCAATGCGGTGCGGACGATGTTGTTCTCAGGCTGCTGCGCGGTCAGCGTCGAGCCTGCCGTTTGCGTGTGGAAACGCAGCATCAGCGATTTCGGGTTCTTGGCGCCGAAATGGTCGCGCATGATGCGTGCCCACATGCGGCGGGCAGCGCGGAACTTCGCCACTTCCTCCAGAAAATTGCTGTGCGCATTGAAGAAGAACGACAGGCGCGGCGCAAAGTCGTCCACGCCCAGTCCCGCATCAATGGCCGCCTGCACATAACTGATGCCATTGGCCAGGGTGAAGGCCACTTCCTGCACCGCCGTGCATCCGGCTTCGCGCATGTGGTAACCGGAAATGGAAATCGTGTTCCACTCGGGCACATTCTCGTGGGCGTAGGAAAAAATGTCGGTGATGATGCGCATGGCCTGCGCGGGCGGATAAATATAAGTGCCGCGCGCGATGTATTCCTTCAGCACGTCGTTTTGCACTGTGCCGGAAAGCTTGCGCACATCGCGGCCGGTGCGCCGTGCCGTCACGATGTAAAGCGCCAGCAAAATGGATGCGGTGGCGTTGATCGTCATCGACGTAGAGATCTTCTCCAGATTGATGCCGTCGAAGAGCCGCATCATGTCCTCGATGGAATCGATGGCAACGCCGACCTTTCCCACCTCTCCCGTAGCGAGGGGGTTGTCGGAGTCGAGCCCGATCTGCGTCGGCAGGTCGAAGGCCACGCTCAATCCGGTGGTGCCGTTGCTCAGCAGGTACTTGTAGCGGCGGTTCGATTCTTCGGCGTCGCCCATGCCGGCGTACTGCCGCATGGTCCACAGCCGACCGCGATACATCGTGGCTTGCACGCCGCGGGTATAGGGGAACTGCCCGGGGAAATTGAGATCGCGGTCGTAATCCCAAGCCTCCAAGTCGGCTGGCGTGTACAGCGGATGAACGCTGATGTGGGAGGAGGTTTCTTGCGCGGGCGCCAGCTTGGTAGCCACCGGCCCTTTATGTTTGTTTTCGGGCATCTCAGTTTCCAGTTTCCAGTCGAACCGTCTAATCTCAGTCTGAAGTTTCCGGTTTCCAGTAGGAGCGAGAAGTTAAAGGCAACGATGCGAGAACACTCAACGTCAACTCGAAACTCGAAACTCAAAACTATCTTCTTCGCGACCGGGCGAACGAACTCACGCCGAAGTACAAGAAAGCCAGCGCGAATGCGGCTGCCAAGAGCGGCTTGCCGACTCCAGTGGCGCCATGAGCGTAACGATGGTATTCGCGTATGGCAGCTCCGCCCCCAACCACCGCAAGCACCAGGAAAAATAGTCCCGCTACCTCCAGCCAGAGCACATGCAGCAACCGGCCTACGCTGCCGAGGGTGACGCTGCTTCCCCGGTAAAAGGCCCGTATCCAACGATTCTCCCCAGTCTTGCGGCCCGCAACCCGCAGAAACGCCCGGCCCTGGGTGCCGAAATTGTGGGATGGCACGCTTTTACCTTTCGCTCAACGCTGTCGCCTGACCCCTCATTCTATCAGCGGACTATCGCGGGGAATGGCTCTCCTTGCGGCGCAACAGCGCGCCATAATCACAAAACTCGGCCCACACAGACAGCATCCAACGTATTAAGCTGGTAGCGTGGGTGGGTCGAGACTTTCAGCACTATCGCCGAAAAACATTGCGAGGTCCGGTCGCCAGCCAGCTTGGGTGCAATCGTGGATAAACGACTAAAAAGCCTGATGGAACAACTGGGGGAAGCGATCAACAACTCGCTTTCCGATTCCGAACAAATCGCGGAGGTCATCACTCGTATTAAAGCCGGGGGATACGATGTATTCCTCGTACTCGAGGCGACCATAGGACTCAACGAGCGCGACGAAGCCGCCGAGCCGACACTGGTCAACGACCGGCGTTCAGCCGCCGATTTTCAGGTGACGTCGCAGGATGTGAAGTTTCTAAAGTCCCTTCGCATCAGGGTCGATGAGGAGAAGTAGCCTCGCAGCCTGGCGTCCGGCCTGACGCGCCCCGCCTGCGTGGGGTGTGCTAACATTCGACTTCGCCTGTGGGCCGGCACACGCCGCCAAGGCGCGCCGTCAGTCCTCCAGCAAGCGCGGATTCTTACGCCCATTGGGGAAATTTGTAATCGGAAACCATCAGGATGAGAGACACCCTCGGAGTCTTACTGGCGGGAGGAGCCGGCGAGCGTTTGTATCCGCTGACGCGCGATCGCGCCAAGCCGGCGGTCACCTTCGGCGGCATTTACCGCATCATCGACATTACGCTCTCCAACTGCATCAACTCCGATCTGCGAAAAGTCTACATCCTGACCCAGTACAAAGCCCTGTCTCTGAACCGGCACATCCGTGAAGGCTGGGGCAACATTGTGGGACGCGAACTGGGAGAGTTCATCGAGATCCTGCCGCCCATGAAACGGGTCAGCGAGAACTGGTACATGGGCACGGCCGACGCGGTGTATCAGAATCTCTACTCCATCGGCTCCGAGCAGCCGCGCTTCGTGCTGGTCCTGTCGGGCGATCACATCTACAAGATGAATTACGACCTGATGCTGCGCCAGCACAAGGATTCGGGCGCCGACGTCACCCTGGCCACCATCCTGGTCGATCCGGCAGAGACCAAGCTGTTTGGTGTGGTCGAGATTGATCGCACCGGCCGGGTCGTCGGCTTCCAGGAAAAGCCCGAGCAAACCGATCTGCGCTCACCCTACGACCCGCGCATGGTTTCGGCCTCGATGGGCATTTACCTGTTCAACACCGATGTGCTCATTCCGGCGCTGCTGAGAGACGCCGAAGACGCGACTTCGCGCCACGATTTCGGGCACAACATTCTGCCCCGCATGGTGGATGACTACAAGGTTTACTCCTTCAATTTCATCGACGAGAACCGCAAAGAGGCGTTGTACTGGCGCGATGTGGGGACCCTGGAAGCCTATTACGAGGCCAACATGGACCTGGTCTCGGTGGCGCCGGTCTTCAATGTGTATGACGCGGCCTGGCCGATTCGCACCCACATGAGGCAGTATCCCCCGGCCAAGTTCGTGTTCAGCGATCCCGGCCGCACCGGGGAAGCGCACGACTCCATCGTTTCCATGGGCTGCATCATCTCTGGCGGCTCAGTGCGCAACACCGTGCTCTCGCCCGACGTGCGCGTGAACTCCTACTCGGAGATTGATACCAGCATTCTTTTTTCCCATGTGAACGTCGGCCGGCACTGCCGCATCCGCAAGGCCATCATCGATCGCGATGTGGACATCCCCGAGGGAACGGTCATCGGCTACGACACCGAGGCCGATCGCCAGAAGTACCACGTCACCGACAGCGGCATCACCGTGGTGACCCGCGATTATTCGCTGTTCGAGAATCCCATCACGGTGGACTACTTCACCTCGGAGTGAAATCGGATTGCCGGAGCGACGCGCGTCGCAGGCGGATTTCCTGATCGCGTTTGCGATTGTTCCATCGTCGCGAAATAGCAGGCTGACGCCGGCTTGCCAGGCAGGATGGCATAGAGCATCACCGGAGGGGACAGCGGTTCTTCCTGCACATATCCCATAAATCCAACGTAGCTGGTTTTCATCCAGGGATTGGCTTGGCTGCGCGGGTCACCGGACGCCATTCGCCTACCGTGGCCAAGCCTGCAATCGTTCCGCCCGCGGTGGCGGCGATTTGCCAGGGTGGCTGGCGATGTTTGCGGTCCCAGGCCCAGCCTGCAACTCGAACCCCGCGCGTTCCGAAAGCTGAGAGCGGCACGACCGATTCCAACCTTCCTGTGCAGTTATCGGACGACACCACTTGGAATACGTCATCCAGTGGTCTGCCCAACAAAGAAGGAAGGCTGCCTGAGAACACCGATAAGTGATGTTTCTTCATGTAAGGGCCGGCAAGAAGGATTGGGCCCACGCTGGGATAAGCCTGCTGCAACTGTGCTGGGTCATAGACACCCGTCACCAGCGAAGTTGCCGCAGCGTCCAGCATGAAACCATGCTGTCGTGCGTCTCCGATCGGACGACGTGCCACCAACGCCGCCCTTGCCAGGATCGCCAGCATGCAAATCTGTACCAGAAGAATGCAAAACCGCCTTGCTTCGGGCGAAAACACATGTTCCAGCAGCAGCAAGCCCAGACAAAACCAGAAAAGCAGAGCGATTGTCTGATAGCGCGAAGAAAACGCCTGCTCGACGCCGAAATTCAACCTGCCTGCTGCCGTAATGAAGGCGGTCCCCACGCAGAAGGCAATTGTGAGAACCAGTTGAATTGAGAAAGGACGGTAGGTGCTGACATAAAACGGTGTGCGCAGGAGCACAATCACCGCAATGGCCAAGCCAGCAAGGCCAATCAACTCCACCAAACGCATATGATGCATGCCTATCCAGGAGCTCCCGACATAGGCTGTCAGATACTGCAAGAATTTGACCGGCGTTTCCATGGAGGTAATTGGGTTCGCGTGGTACGACGGACGGACATAGCTATGCAAATACAGCGCGGTGCTGATTAGTCCTGTCACGGTGAAACTCAGCACCGCTGCAAGACGCAGCCGGAGCAAGAGTGCAGCCGCCACCAGCAATGGCCAGAGGAGATTTCCGTTGGCCAGTGAGAAAGTGGCTCCTAGTGCCGATATGATCGATAAGAGGAGGAATACCGAAGATGGCCGTTTGTTGGGTTGTTGGTGTGAATCAGTCCAGTAGAGCAACAGGCCGATAAACGAGAGTGTGGCAAGCAAACCCGGAAGCACGAAACAGACCTGAAAGCCCCACACGAAATTCTCCCATTGGGATGGGCAAAACAGACAGAATGCAGCCGAGCCGACACCTGTGCGCCACACGGCTCCCTGCCAGCCGCCGAGCACTCGCATACTCCAAGCCAGCAACAGCAAATGCAGGAATTGAATTACTAGAATGCTTGCCAGCAGAAACACTTGCCGGGCCTGAAACAGCCGCAGGTCCGCGGCCAGAAATACTTTCGGGATGACTAATCGGTATTCGTTGTGCTGCCGCCATAACCAGGCGGGAGAGAGCGGATTCTCGCCGTTTGCAACTACGGCAACCTGCGTCCATCCATCCGCATAAGGAAGGCTCGAGTAGCTCATGATCACCATGTTCACCGTTACTGCAATGGTGATGATCCCGCCCAGCAGGATGGCGCAAGACAGAACGGAAGAAGCACGCGCCGCGGTAATGCTCACTCGCTCAGCATCCGGGCCTTCACCGCTATCGCGCCCACGCACCACAGCAAGGCATCTTCTACGTGCTCGCGCAGCGACGGGTTGGTAAAAATATTTCCCAGTGGCGCGCCTTCCGTCAGGCGCGCCGCCAACTCGGTCAAGATGCCCTGATAGCGGTCCGGCATGTGCAGCTTGGTGGCGCGCACCAAGTCGTCAAAGACCAGCAGGCAATCCAGGACCACGCCGTCGGGATCGGCTGCTTGCGAATTCACCCGATACAGGGCTTCCGCGATATCGCAAAACGTTTCGATGGCTTGCGGCGGAGGGCCAAGTCTCGCCATGCTGGGATCGAGCGCCAGCGCCTTCGCCGCCAATCCGGGATGAGCGAAGAATACGATGCGCCCGTCGCATGTGAGCGGGCGTTCATCATCGCCGCCCACTGCCAGCAAGGTGTAAAACTGCGGGCCATCATGACCGCCGTCCACACGGAAGCCAATGAGTATGAGTTCTTCGTGTGGCCGGTGGTGGAGAACGTGTAACTCAGGCATGGGGAAATAGTACAGTTGCCAGTGGCCGGTTGCCAGTTGGAAAAACCTGCCGATAGAAGGTGTGCGGGTAACAAAGGGTCCTTCGACACTGCGCTCGTTCAGGATGACAAAGGTGCTGTAGCCCGCTGACAACTGGCAACTGACGCTGGCTACTGGTTCACTGGGAACCGAATTCCGCAACCGGCCGCCGCCGCCATCATCTATTCTGTTAGATATGGGAAACACCTTTAAGACCGCATTACTGCTGACCGCATTGACGCTTTTCCTGTTGTTGATGGGGGAAATCTTCGGCGGCCAGCGAGGCATGGAACTCGCCCTCGGGCTGGCCGTCGTCATGAATTTCGTTTCCTATTTCTACAGTGACAAGATCGCGCTGGCCATGTACCGCGCGCAGCCTGTCACCCGCGAACAACTGCCGCGCGCTTACCAGGTCGTCGAACGGCTGACGCAAAAGATCGGCATCCCCATGCCGAAGATGTACGTGATCCCCACCGATTCACCCAACGCCTTCGCCACCGGACGCAATCCCCAATACGCGTCGGTGGCGATGACGGAAGGGATTTTGAGTCTGCTCAGCGACGAGGAACTGGAAGGCGTGCTGGCGCATGAGTTGGGACACGTGAAGAACCGCGACATTCTCATCAGCTCGATCGCCGCAACTCTGGCGGGCGCCATCACCATGCTGGCGCGCATGGGCTATTGGGCTTCGCTCTTCGGGGGCATGGGCGGGCGCGACGATCGCGATCGCGGAGGCGGCGGCTTGGTTGGTCTGCTGATGTTGATCCTCGCGCCGATCGCAGCTACTCTCATTCAGCTTGCGGTTTCGCGATCGCGGGAATACCAGGCCGACGCCACCGGCGCGCAGATCACCGGTAATCCCTATGCTCTGGCTAGCGCGCTGAAAAAGCTGGATGCTTATTCCAAGCGCATCCCCATGCAGGCTTCGCCGTCGAATGCGCATCTGTTCATCGTCGCGCCGCTGCTCAGCGGCGTCACCTTCGCGAGTCTGTTCTCGACCCATCCGCCCATCGCCAAGCGCATCGAGCGGCTTACCGGGCGCCCAGCCGAACTGGATTATTGATTCTCGTCTGATTGCCGTCCCGTTGATGGCGTGCAGGCATTTTCGAACGTGGCGCCGCATTTCGCACTGCCGATTCGCCATGTCCTACAATGTCTGACACCGGCAAATAGCCGCGGTGCCGTGAACCTCAGCCGCCTGAGGACTATGGCCCAATGAGCGCCGCTGTGGAAAAAGTGCGACTGCCTCGAGAGAATCATCCGCTAAAGTTCTTGGGCGCACCGCCTCTTTCGTGCGCACGAAAGAATCGCCTCCTTTAATTTGTTGCAGTTAGCAGGTGCGAGATGATTACAAATCCTAAAATGGAATGCGAAGCCCAAATGCTCTCCCTTGGCGGTTTACAAGCGGACAGCCGCGGTTCATAATTGGAATTCAGTAATCGGTCGACCCAGGGCACTCACCTTTCTAAACTCACCGAGATTTCTGCATATCCCACATTGTGGGAGGAGAATTATGATACCAAATTCCGACAATCCTAAAGAGGCCAACCCTCGAGAACGTATTTGGTTTTTCCCGGATAAGTTTTGGCGGGCGACCAAGAACATGCCTCCGGACGAAGTTGCGAATCTGATGGCAGAAGTTGAGGGCTACGCCGCCGCCGGCGATGTGCAGGCGCTCCGCAAATATCCTTTTGTGGTGGTTGGAGATCCTTACAAGAAGAAATCGGTTGCCTGATTCAGAATTAAGCGCCTGAGCGCGAACCGGCGGCTACTTTGCGCGCGTGTCCCGCAACGGAAGATGCGGCCGCCGCTTTGATGGCCTGAGGGCGGACCATAATCGGACACGCGCAGGTCGTTTCCAACAAGTATCGCGCGCGCGCCAGGCGTTCCGCCACCGGGCTGATTTCTTGCAGGCCCCGCCCGTAAACAATCAGCATTCCGTCGCGTCGTTCCACCGCGACCCGGTCGATCTGCCGGTCGTGCGAGAAATCGAAAGCGTCCGCCAGTCTCAGAATGCCCGCGATGGGCAACAGCGCCCTGCGCCGTTTTGGCGTGAGTCCCACAAACGCAGAGTTGCTGGTTTGCGGCAATGCCCCGCCATGATAGCGGGCAATCACGGCGACGCACTGCAGTTCCTCGGCGCTCCATCCCAGGGGAGGCTGGAGCCGGCGAATCATGGAATAAGCGCGCTTGCGATGGCCATCGGGCCCGCGGCTTCGTCCCACCTCATGCAGCATGGCGGCCGCCTTCAGGATACGGCGGTCCTCTGCGTCAGCAATCACGGCCCCCTGCTTCGCCAGGCCGTCGTAAAGTTGCAGCGCCAGCCGGGTCACATGCGCCGAGTGGTTCGCGTCAGGATCCAGGAAAGAAGCCCAGGTCCGCAGCTTTTCCAGGGCGGCCTGTTGCAACGAGGGACCGCTGGGCAGTTCCGCGCGCCACACCCGCCAGAGTGAATTCTTGCCCAACATTTTCTGGCGATACAAATCCAGCCGCTGCTGCCGCTCCTCGGCGATCCTCTGGTTCCAGCGCTCGCGATCTTCATCCGTAATGCAGGGATGCGCCCTGATCGTCGCCTTCAGCACATCGAAGTCATGCACCTCGCCGAGAGCGTCCTGCAGCTCGCGCAGGTCCCTGGCCCATTTCTTATGGCGCAGCGGAAGGAAATTTTCGCAGGTGTAGCGGAAGCGCTTGATGCCGATGCGCAACTGGTGATAGCCGACTTGCGTGCGGTTTCGCAGCGCCTGCCGGTGTAACGCGTGCGCGTCCATCCAGCGCTCCAGCGCGAGATGTTGAAACACCAGCCCCTCCACGGGAACGCGGCCAGCCCGTTTCGCCAGCCGCGCATTCAGCGCAGTCCAGCGCTTGCGGTCGAAGTTGTGCAGCGCCTCTTGCGCGGCAGCTTTGAGCTGGTTCTCCTTCTGGCCCAGGGTTTCGAGCAGCAGCGGGCGGACCGGATCGTCAGGCGCCGAAAGACGGGTGACCCATTCCAACATGACCTGCACATCGCGCAGATCGCCCAGGCTGCTGAACAGGGCCTTGCCCAGCTTCTTCATCTCCTTCCACGCCGGATCGGGATCGACGGACAGGAAGCCGTCGGCCATCGAGCGGCAACGGCGAATCGCGACCCGCAGATCGTGCACGGGATCGGCAGCAAATTCATGGCTGGCGTTGTCACACTCCCCCAGCGTGCGCTGCGCCCAATAGGCGAGCCCAGCTTTGCTGTCGTGTGTGCGAGGACCCGGCGGCATGAGAGTGAATCCTGTTTGCCTTTACTCTACAGCGATTCCGCGTGTGGGGCAGCAGAAATGGGTGGGGGTGTCAGGAGAAGCGCATCGGCTCGGGAATTTGCGGGCCTACAGGTACACTCGCTCAGCGCTGCGCCGATTTCGATAGCGTTGAAAAACTGTCTTGTCGCTTTCCAGGCCGAGCAGCGACTTGATGGAAGTTCCGCGGAAGGTGTGCGCCAGCATCTTCCACCAGTTGCGCAACACGAACAGCGGTTCATGCGCCATCACCGCGGGCATGTGACGGGTCTTCATCCAGCGCTCGGCGCGCCATCGCTCGTACTCGATTTCCTCGGGTTGCAAATGCTGCGTGGCCACCACGGCGGTGGTGCCGTCGTACTCCTCCATGTTGTCGATGACGATCAAATTGCGCGCGCGAAAATCTTTCGTCATCGGCGTGCCCGGATACGGAGTCGGATGCTGGATGTAGGGCCAGTCCACATACTTGCTGGCAAACTCCAGATTGACGCGGATGGATTCGCGCGTGTCATCGGGATTACCGACGATCAGGCCGCCGACCACATACATCTTGTTTCGGTGCAAATGCTCAATCGCCCGAAGGGTCGCATTGCCCGTGGTGCGTCCGTCTTCGCGGAACTCATTCTTGGCCGCCGCTTTCAGGAAGTGGAGATCGTCTTCGAGGATGTTCTCGATGCCGAGAAAAACGTAGCGAAACCCGGCCTGGCGCATCAGCGGCGCCAGCGTCTCTCCATGCATGGCAATGGGCGACGTCATCGCCTGCACGGTGTAATCGATGTCGTTCAAACCCGCATCAATAATGGCGCGGCATAGCGCTTCAAAGCGGCGGATGTTAAGGCTGATGTTGTCGTCCACAATGAAAATGGAGCGGGCACCGTGCTCCCGGGCGTCGCGAATGTCGGCCAGCACGCGCTCGAACGAGTAGGTGTGAAAGTTGCGGCCGCGCATCTCGATGATCGAGCAGAAGCCGCAATCGAAGGTGCATCCGCGCGAGGTCTCCACCACATCCACGCCGCGGCCAAGCATGGTGTAGCCGCTAAGCACGCGCGCGTCGCGCTTGGGTAAACGGATTTCATCGCCCTCGAGGGTGTGCACGGGCCGCGGAGGATTCTGATGCCAGCCATCCTCTGCGTGATACGACAATCCCTGAATCGCAGCCAAGCCCTCGCCGCTTTCGAGCGAGCGCAGCAGCTCGCGGAAAGTAATCTCGCCTTCGCCGCGGACAATGTAATCGATGCCGCATCCGGCTTCCATATAGGCTTGGGGCGCGAGGCTGGGATCATAGCCGCCCACGACGACGCGAACGCCGGGCCGCAACGCACGCACCAGTTGAATGATGCGCAGCGCCGTCTTGCGCTGGAAGGTCATAACGGAGAGGCCGACCGCGTCCGGCTGGATTTCGCGCACCAGCCGCTCCACCGTTTCGCGCACCGTGTGCTGCACCAGGATCAGGTCGGCCGCTGCCACTCGGTGGTGCGCATCGATGTTTCCCGCCAGCGAACACAGCGCGCCATTGGGCATCCGTACCGCGACCGTCGGCATGTGCTCGAACGAGTCGGGCATGGAAAGAAGGAGAACATTCATGGCACGGCTCCGGCTGAAACGGTGGTCCCCACGACCTGAAAGCTTGGCATACATGCTACACCGAAATTGGGGTCAATTGACGGGAAGAATGGGATGGGGCCGGGACCGAATCGCCATGATCGTTGTTCGGCAGTCGCAGCCTAATGTCAAAGCCGTTCTCTCCAGTATCCCGGTCGCCTGTGTCCGTGTGCAATGGCCAGCACCTGGACAGATACGTCTTTTTCGCGGTAGATGATGGCAAATGGAAATCGATTCAGTACGAGTTTCCGCGTTGCGTACTCACCGACCGGCCATCGTCGTGGTGACTTGGTCACCAAGTCGACAGCCCGATCCAGTTCGGCGACGAAATTGAGGGCTGCCGTTTCGCTCCGCTCCAGGTACCAGGTTAGAGCTGCTTTGAATTCTGCAAGTGCTGCGGGGTGGATATCGAGTCTCTTAGCGGCCATTGAGGATGTCTGAGATCTGACGACGAGCTTCCGCCCAGGGAATGGGTTTCACCTTGCCGGAATCCAATTCCGATATCCGGAGTGCGATCTCTTTGTTCCATTCTTTCTCTACTCCCTCGTCCACAGTGTCATCAAGGCTTTCGAGAAGACAATCGGCCAACGCGGCTCGCGCTTCGGGGGGAAGAGCGAGCGCCTTTTTCAGAAGGTCGGAAACGTCTGGGCTCATGGAGCTATTCTATCTCCAAAACATTTTTCCTTGGTCGCGCAACTTCTCCGGAGCCTCGGGCGAATGGGATGAGAGCGAGGCAGGAGATCAAGTGCTGGGCTGAAGTGGTTGGTTGGATTGGTGGCGGCGGTAGGACTCGAACCTACGACCTACGGATTATGAGACCGTCGCTCTAACCACCTGAGCTACACCGCCAAACGGTCGGACGCGACCCGCCGCGTGGGGCCGCAGAGGACGCGAGCAGAGAACCTGCTGCGCGCCTGAGCGCGCAAAAACGCTTACTGCGCTCGATCACAGGAAAGGCCGGACGTGACCGCGTCCAGCCCACTCTCGATTCTAGAAGCGGCCCTAGGGGCTGTCAAACCGCGGTTTTGGCAGACTCCCAGTGACTTGGTGCCAGACTCGATCATTTCAAGTACGCTCGCACGATCTCGATCAAGTCGTCGGTCACCTCACGGGAGGGTTTCCCGCCGGCGATATGATCTTTGATGTGGCCCTCCAAGACCTCTCCCATGAGTCCGTTGATCGCCCCGCGGCAGGCAGCCAGAAGTTGGAGAGTGTCGGCACATTCTTCCTGATCGTCGGACAAGGCGCGTTCTACGGCCTCCACCTGGCCTTTGATCCTCTTCACCCGATTCAGCAGCTTTGCACGTTGGTGGTCAGCTTTTTTCACGGCAGGCTCCTTTTTGCTTGACACATACCCTACCCTAGTATGCTATAAGTAGACCAGGACGACAAATTAGATTCCGACTAGCGAGGAATATGAATCGCCCAGAACCTCCGAGTAATTTGCAAATCTCCGATCGCCGCCAGTAGTGCTGCCAGCGTAACAATTCACGTCGGCTCTTGCACGCCTCACGCGATCACAACCGTGAAGTGCGCGAGAGTGACCCCTCCATGGACGCTCCTGCCCACACTGCCAGGTCCGAAGGGAGGACGCCATGCTCAACAACCATGTCCTGAACGAATCCGGACGCATCCTCCGGCTCAATTGGGTCGCGACGGGAGATCAGTTCAAGCCACTAGCATCAAGTTGGTCGCTTCACAGGCCGGACGAGAATCAGACGGTCGGAACGCCCGGCCTCTCGGAAGTCTGTAACCCTGCTGTAATAGAGAAGTGTAAAACTTCAAGATTCGCTCGCGAAGGGGGACCGACGCGGTCCCTTACAATGTGCGGGGAATAGGAGCCATGCGCGATCATCTTCCAGTTCGACCATTTCGGCCTCCGACAGAAAGCCGCTGGCTTCCCCAGGGTATCCGTCGGAGACTGGCGATGCTTGGCTTGGTACTGACGGCCATGCTCGCAAGCTGTTTCGCGCAGGATGGCTCGACCGCCGGTGCGCCGGAAGCGCCAGCCCCCGATCCCAAGGCAACTTTCTTCGAGCACTCGCAGACCTCGAAGTGGTGGTTTTCCGGGCAGGCAAACATCGTCTTCCAGGCGCACGGCGACTTCTACGCGCTTTACAGTGGCACCAATAGTCTCCACAACAAGGCCGAGACTGCGACCTCGCGGGTGCTGACCTTCTTCAGCGGCTACGAGTTCAACCCCAACACCATGGCTTATCTCGACGTCGAGGAGGCGGGTTGGGGCGGGATCAGTGGCGCCTTGGGGTTGGCCGGCTTCACCAATCTTGACGTGGTGCGTAATCCTTCCATCGGGACCGCGCCGTATATTGCGCGGCTGATGATGGAGCAGGTCGTTCCGCTGTCGAAGGAAAAGATCGAAGTGGAGCGCACCGCGTTGTCACTTCCAACCCAAGTCCCGGTGCGGCGATTGGAAATGCGCTTCGGAAAGTTTTCTCTGGCCGACTTCTTCGACCTGAACGTCGGCGGCACTGACAGCCACTACCAGTTTCTGAACTGGGTCATCGGCAACAATGGCGCCTATGATTACGCGGCCGATACCCGCGGCTACACCGTCGGCGCCATTTTCGACTATGAAGACCGCAACTGGGGCCTGCGCTTTGCGGAGACGTTGATGCCGAAGATCGCAAACGGCCCCGCACTCGATGCCGATGTGGCCCGTGCTCGCGCCGAGAACATTGAACTGGAACTGCGGCCGAAGCTGCTGAAGAACAAAGACACGACCATCCGCATTCTGAACTACGTCAATCACGCCAACATGGGCGATTACGAGCAGGCGGTGACGCTTTATCTGGACCATGTCACACCCACGCCCGACGTCACCGTCACTCGCAAGCAAGGAACAATCAAGTATGGCTTCGGATTGAATTTCGAGCAGAAGGTGTCGAGCGACATTTGGGCGTTCGGCCGCTGGGGATGGAACGAAGGACAACACGAGTCGTTTGCCTACACGGAAGATAACGAAGGTGCGGAATTGGGCGCGTATGCGAAGGGAACGCGCTGGCATCGCAGCCTCGACCGCGCGGGAGTGGCGTTCGTCTCCAGCGGCATCTCGAAAGCGCATCAGCAATATCTGGCCGACGGCGGCCTGGGATTTCTTCTGGGGGATGGCGGCCTCACCTATGGCCGCGAAACCATCGAGGAAGCTTTCTACACCACGCATATCTGGCGCGGTGCGTTCTTCGCCTTCGACCTGCAACACATCAACGATCCCGGATATAACCGCGTCCGCGGGCCAGTGACCGTGCCCGGGCTGCGGCTGCACTTGGAATTCTGACGAAGCAGTAGCCAGTAGTCAGTTGCCAGTTTGCTATATAGGCTCTGTCATCCTGAACGAGCCCGCACGGCGGGCGAGTCGAAGGACCCCTATGCTGCCCACGCAATTTCCAGCGGCAGGTTTTTGCAACTGGCTACTGGCAACTGACTCCTCATTCGCTGCTAAACTAGTCAGGCAATGATCCTCCCGTTCGTTCGCGAACTCTTCGCGGACGTGGAAAAGTCTTCCGCCTTTGGGCGTGCGGTAACCCGGGTAAAGGGTGGCGCGGGGCGGACTCGTGTTTCTGGACTCACTCCGACGGCCAAGGCCCTCTTCTACACGCTGTTGCATCGCGCTACTTCGCGGCCCGTCATCGTCATCGTTTCTGACAACCGCGCGGTGGATGAATTGCTGCCGGTCGTGCGCTCCTTGGGCGATCTGACGGGCGCAGTCGCGCCGGACGCGGTGATCGGCTTGCCCGCCTACGACGTGTTGCCGTTCGAGAACCTGTCGCCTCATCCTGAAATTCAGGAGGCCCGCGCAACCGCTTTATGGAAGATTGCTACCGGAGCCGCCAGCGTAGTCATTACGCCGCCGGCCGCGACAGCGATGCGTTTACGCAGCGCCGAATTTTACGCCGATCTGGCCAAGGTGGTGCGACGAGGCGAGATGATCGATCCCGAGCGTCTCGTCGAGCACCTGCGAATCGTGGGCTACAACCAGGTGGACGTGGTCGAGATGCCGGGCGAGTTCGCCCACCGCGGCGGCCTGCTCGACGTATATTCGCCGGAGATGGACCGTCCGGTCCGCATCGAGCTTTTCGGCGATGAAGTGGAGTCAATCCGCAAGTTCGATCCTGGCACCCAGCGCTCGGCGGCGGTGACCGAAGAAGCCATTCTGCTTCCCCTGACGGAAACGCCCGTGGAGGAAGAGACGCTGGCCGCGATCAATGCCCGGCTTTCCGGCGCCCGGCTGGCGGGAGACGAAGAAGTGATTGAGGAGGCGGTCCGCGCGACTGGCGTTGCCGTGTTTCCCGGCTGGGAACTTTACGCCCCGGCGGCCGGTTCGAAAGAGCACTTCTTCGATGATCTACTGCCGGGCGCGACCATCGTTCTCGACGAACCCGACGCCCTCAATGTCGCGCACGATGCCTGGTGGATGAAAGTGACCGAGGCCCACGAACGCAGCCTCATCGGCAATCTGGTTCGTCCAGAAGATCTGTATCTCACACCGGAACAATGGCACGAGCGCTTGCAGTACGCGGCTACCATCGCCGTCGAACAACTAGGGATCGAGGGCGCCGACGACGAAGAACATCTCACGCTGCAAACCCAACCGACCACGCGCTTTCACGGCTCGGTCGCTGCCATGACCGAGGAAGTCGGGCGCCTCGCGCGGGAAGGCAAGCGTGTCCTCTTTGCCGTCTCCAGCACCGGCGAGGTCGAACGCCTGGCCGGCGTCTTCAACGAGTACAACTTGTCGTTCCGCATCGGCAGCCGCACCCCCAAGCCGGGCAGCGAAGTGTATGTGGACGAGTCTTCGTACTTCGCGGAAGAGGTAGAGGCCACAACCATCGTGAAGGCATATGTGCCCGAAGGAGTCGCCCTGCCTGAGGCGAACCTGGTTCTCTTCGGGGCGCGCGATCTGTTCGACGAGCCGGAAGTTTCGCTGGCCCATCCGCAACGGCAGAAGTCCAAAGTCTCGGCCTTCCTCTCCGATTTTCGCGATCTGGCCATCGGCGATTATGTGGTGCACGTCGAGCATGGCATTGGCCAGTACCAAGGACTAAAAGAGATCCCCCAGGAAGACGGCGGCACCGTGGAATTCATGGTCCTGGAATATGCCGAGGGAGCGCGCCTGTATGTGCCGCTCACCCGGCTGGACTTGGTGCAGAAGTACCGCTCCTCCGAAGGCGTGAAACCCGTACTGAATCGGCTGGGCACGCAGCAGTGGCAAAAGACCAAGGCGCGGGTAAAGAAGGCCATGCAAGACATGGCCGAGGAGCTGCTGAAACTTTACGCAGTGCGCAAGACCGCCGAGGGACATGGGTTTGCCGCCGACAGCGAGTGGCAGCGGGAGTTCGAGGGCACCTTCGAGTTCAACGAAACCGAAGATCAGATGAACGCGATTGTTGACGTTAAGCGCGACATGGAGTTGGCCACGCCCATGGACCGCCTGCTCTGCGGCGATGTGGGTTACGGCAAGACCGAAGTCGGGATGCGCGCGGCGTTCAAAGCGGTCAGCGACAATCGCCAGGTCGCGGTGTTGGCGCCGACCACGGTGCTCGCCTTCCAGCACTACAACACCTTCCGGCAGCGCTTCGCAGCCTTTCCCATCAAGATCGACATGCTCAGCCGCTTCCGCACCGCTAAGCAGCAGAAGGAAACCATCGCCAAAGTCGAGGCGGGCCAGGTGGACATCGTCATCGGCACTCATCGGGTGCTGTCGAAGGACGTCAAGTTCAGCGATCTCGGGCTGGTTATCGTGGACGAAGAACAGCGCTTCGGCGTCCGCCACAAGGAGCGGCTGAAGCAGCTTCGCAAAGAGGTGGACGTGCTCACCATGTCGGCCACGCCCATTCCGCGCACCTTGCACATGTCGCTGCTGGGGCTACGCGACATGAGCGTGATCGAGACGCCGCCCAAAGACCGCATGGCGATCCAGACCGTGGTGGCGGCGTGGGACGAAAAGCTGCTCCGCTCGGCGATCGAGAAGGAGTTGGAGCGCGGCGGGCAAGTTTACTTTGTGCACAATCGCGTGGAAAGCATCTATGAGATCGCCGACAAGCTGCGCGAGATGGCGCCGCAGGCGCGCATCCTGATCGGCCACGGCCAGATGGCGGAGAGCGAACTGGAGCGCGTCATGCTCGCCTTCATGCGGCACGAAGCCGACATTCTGGTTGCGACCACCATCATCGAGAATGGCCTCGACATTCCGCTGTGCAACACCATCATCATCAATCGCGCCGATCGGCACGGGTTGTCGGAGTTGTACCAGTTGCGCGGACGCGTTGGCCGCTCGGACCGCCGGGCGTACGCCTATCTGCTCATTCCCCCCGACCGCGAACTCAGCGATCTGGCGAGACGCAGGCTGGCGGCGCTCAAGGAATTCAGCGATCTGGGCGCAGGATTCAAAATCGCGGCCCTCGATCTGGAATTGCGTGGCGCGGGAAATCTGCTGGGCGGCCAACAGAGCGGCCACATCGAAGCGGTCGGTTTCGAGCTTTACACCACCATGCTGGAGCGCACCGTGCGCGAGCTGAAGGGTGAGGTGCAGCCGGAGACCGCCGAAACGCAGTTGAACCTGGGGCTGAACATCCGCATTCCGTCCGATTACATCCCAGAAGAGAATCAACGGCTGCGCATGTACAAGCGCGTCGCCGGCGTGGAGACACCGGCGCAACTGGAGGATGTCGCTGGCGAGTTGGGCGATCGTTACGGCGCACCGCCTCCGCCGGTTCGCAGCCTGCTGGAGTATGCAACTCTAAAATTGCTTTCGCAGCGTATCGGTGTGGCGCAGATTGAGCGCCGCCGCGAGGCCGTCAGCATCCGCTTTACGGAGAGCGCCTCGGTCGATCCGGAACGCTTGGCCCGATTCGTTGCCGGAGAACCGGGAAGCCAGTTCACGCCGGCGGGCGTGCTGAAGTTCGCGCTGAAAGAGAAGCAGCCGGAACAGGTGCTGGCGCGGCTGAAATCGTTGCTCGAACAATTGGCGGGAGAGCAGCAGGCAGTTGCGTGATAATTTAGCTGTTCATTTCACCGCACGAGGATACATGAAAAAACAGGTTTGCAAGGTGGTTTTTCCGGCAGCAGGACTGGGCACGCGATTCCTGCCCGCCACCAAGGCCCAGCCTAAGGAGATGATGCCGCTGGTGGACAAGCCCATCATTCAGTACGGCGTCGAAGAAGCGCTGGCTTCCGGCTGCGACCAGATCATCATCGTGACCGGACGCGGCAAGAGCGCCATCGAAGACCACTTCGACGTCAGTTACGAGTTGGAGAAGATGCTGGAGGAGCGCGGCAAGACCGATCTGCTGGCCATCGTGCGCCAGATTTCAGAGATGATCCACATCGCCTACGTCCGCCAGAAAGAAGCCATGGGCCTGGGTCACGCGGTCTTGATGGCGCGCGAGTTGGTTGGCGACGAACCGTTCGCGGTGATCCTGGCCGACGACATCATCGACGCCCAGGTCCCGTGCCTGAAGCAGATGATCGAAATCTACAACGAGACCGGATGTTCCGTGCTGGCGACGCAGGTCATTGAAGGCAAGGCCATCTCTTCGTACGGCGTGCTCGATGCCAAGCCGGTTCCAGGAAAATGGAATGGCCGTCTTTTCGAAGTGCAAAACCTGGTGGAGAAGCCGAAGGTGGAAGACGCCCCTTCGAACCTGGCGATTATCGGACGGTACATTCTGACGCCCGCAATCTTCGAAATGCTGGATTCAACTCCGCTCGGTGCGGGCGGCGAGTTGCAACTCACCGACGGCCTGAAACAGTTGCTCAAGAAGGAAAAGATTTACGGATACACCTTCGAAGGCAAGCGACACGATACCGGCGACAAGCTGGGCTTCCTGAAAGCGACAGTGGAGTTTGCGCTCAAGCGCGACGATCTGGGCGCCGAATTTCGGCAGTACTTGAAGACGCTGGAACTGTAAGCGGGGACAGTCCTTAGACTTTGCTCGCTACTTTTTGCTCTCTTTCAGCTTGCGCGATTTGGCTTCCACGCCCTTCGCCAGCTTCTTCTTGTGGGCTTCAAGTTTCCTGGCCACTTCTTCGTCGTACAGTCCAATCATCTGCGCGGCGAGAATTCCGGCGTTGGTCGCGCCCGGCTTGCCAATGGCGACGGTCGCGACGGGAATTCCCGCCGGCATCTGCACCATCGCCAGCAGGGAGTCGAGTCCCAGCAACACGGTCGAAGGGATCGGCACCGCAATCACCGGCAGCGTAGTTTCAGCGGCGATGACGCCTGCAAGATGGGCGGCCCCGCCCGCGCCGGCAATTACCACCTTCACGCCGCGCGCCTTCAGCCCGCGCGAATACTCGCTGGTGCGCGCCGGCGAACGGTGTGCCGAGGTGATGTCGATTTCGTATGGAATGCCAAACTCGGCGAGCGCCTTCGCCGCCTCGTTCATGATCTCGAGGTCGGAGTCGCTGCCCATGACGATGGAGACGAGAGGATGCTTGTCCATGGTGATTATTTTCCCGCCCGCAAATGTTTCAGCCCACGCGCTGCGATGTCCTTGCGATAGTGCATGCCGTCGAAGCGGATCTTCATGACCGCATCGTAGGCGCGCTCCACCGCATCCGGCAGGTCTTTGCCGCGCGCGGTCACGCCGAGCACGCGGCCTCCCGAAGTGTAATAGGCGCCATCACGCCGGTTGGTGCCGGCATGAAAAACTTTCACTCCGTAGATCCGCTCCGCTTCGTCAATCCCGCTGATGAGCTTGCCCGCCTCGAACCCGCCGGGATAGCCGCCGGACGCTATCACGACGCAGACCGCCGGATCATGGGTCCAGCGAAAATCGCCTTCGCTGACGCGTCCTTCGATCGACGCCTCAATCGCCTCGAGCAGGTCGCTTTCCATGCGCATGATGATGGGCTGGGTCTCCGGATCGCCGAAGCGGCAATTGAACTCCAACACCATGGGCCCGCGCGCCGTCATCATGATGCCGCAATAGAGGATGCCTTTGTATTCCGCGCCCTCAGCCCTCATGCCGGCGACGACCGGGCGCGCGATGTGGGTCACCAGCCAGTCGCGCATCTGGGCATCGACCATCTGGTCGGTCGAATAAGCGCCCATGCCGCCGGTGTTCGGGCCCTGATCGTTGTCGAACACGCGCTTGTGGTCCTGCGCGGCCACCAGCGGAACCACCCGCTCGCCGTCGCTCATCACCAGGAACGACAGTTCCTCGCCCTCCAGACACTCCTCCAGCACCACGCGCAATCCGGCTTCGCCCAGCATTTTGCCGCTGAGCATGTCTTCGGCGGTGCGCTGCGCCTCGTCTTTGCTCTGCGCGATGACCACGCCCTTGCCCGCGGCGAGACCGTCGGCCTTCACCACGACCGGAGCATGAAATAATTTAAGGGCCTCGAGAACCTCTTCGTTGTTGGTGCACACCGAGTATTTGGCCGTGGGGATACGGTGGCGCTGCATGAACTCCTTGGCGAAGCTCTTGCTGGACTCCAACTGCGCGGCGGCGCGAGTCGGCCCGAAGACCGGCCAGCCGCGCCTCTGAAACTCGTCCACTACGCCGAGTGTCAGCGGCAGCTCGGGGCCGACCACGGTCACGTCGGGACTGAGTCGGCCCGCGAGCTGCTCCAGTGAATCCAGGCTCTTGAGATCCACGGCGACACATTCGGCGTCGGCTGCAATACCGCCGTTGCCGGGAGCGCAATAAAGCTTGGTGACCCGCGGCGACTGCCGCAGCTTCCATACGATCGCGTGTTCGCGACCACCGCTGCCGAGGACGAGTACCTTCATTTGACAACGCTTCGCGGCTACCCTTGCGTTTGATAAGACCATTTGCGAAGCGAAAGAAAAGAGTAGGGGTGCAGTGCGCCCGATGTCAAACTTGTCCCGAATGTCCGGTGATTTCAAGTCGTCATCACGAACGGCCTTCAGGCCGTGAGGGATCTGCTGTTTCTCCGAACAGTTCCAGCGTTAGCCAAAGCGGATTCCTCGCTTCGCTCGTAATGACAACTCCGGGGCGAATGGGCCATCTACCGCCCTTGCAATCCTCTATTAACTGTCGTTAACTAAGGCTTAACAAGTCCTATGATCACGGTTTCCAAAGAAGATTATCTCAAGGCCATCCTGGAGGCGGAGGGCGAAGGCGAACAGGTCATCTCGGCCCGCCTGGCGCACTGGCTTTCGGTTTCCGCCCCGGCGGTCACCATGGCCTTGCGGCGGCTCAAGCGCGACGGCTTGGTCCGCGTGCGCAGCGACGGGCGGGTACAACTCACGGCAGAGGGACGGAAGATCGCGCGGCGACTGGCCGTACGCCATCACCTCATAGAACGCATGCTGCACGAGATCTTCGGCATGGCGTGGTACAAGGTGCACGACGAAGCGGAGCGCCTGGAACATGCTGTCTCCAGCGACTTCGAGGCCATGCTCACGCGCAAATTGGGACGCGGGGGGCCTTGTCCGCACGGCAATTCGCCCACTCCGGAATCTCCACGTAGAAAGCGTAAGCGTGGCCTGCTGCTGCTCTCCGAATCGCAGCTTGGCGGCCGTTATGCGGTGCAAAGCGTTTATGAGCGCGACCGCAGGCTGGGAGAATTTCTGGAGAAGCTTGGCATTCGGCCCGGAGCAGAGATTGCGATCCATCTCCGGAACTATGATGACACCCTGAGCCTGGTCACCACGGCAGGCAAGGTATCACTAGGCCGCAGCGCCGCGGAAAAAGTGTGGGTTGCACCGGCAAGTGGCAGTAGTTCCTCCGGTCCAAAAAAGAATTAACCGTAGTTTAGTAAATCCTGTATACTTCGGCTAATGATGTGGAATTCATGGCGACTGAGTGTCGTCGCCGCTTTCTTGCTCGGTGAGCTTTGAACACGAAACCACAGGCACCGCCTAGCCCGCAGAATGTACGGCCGGATGAAACCGGAGACGCCCTTGGCAACCATGTGTCGCTGGAGGGGATGCACAGCACCGTCGCGGTGCCGCACCATGAGGCCGGTTTCTGGCAGCAGTGGCGGGCTTTCGTCGGGCCCGCGATTCTGGTCAGCGTCGGCTATATGGACCCCGGTAACTGGGGGACGGACCTGCAAGGCGGCGCTCAGTTTAAGTACGGCCTTTTGTGGGTGGTCGGGCTGGCCAGCCTGATGGCCATCTTTATGCAGGTCATCTCCGCCCGCCTGGGCGTGGTGACCGGGAAGGACCTCGCGCAGTGCTGCCGTGACTGGTATCCCACGTGGACGCGCTGGCCCAATTGGCTGATGAGTGAGGTCGCGATTGGCGCGTGTGACTTGGCGGAGGTGCTGGGCAGTGCGGTGGCCCTCAACCTGATGTTCCATATCCCGCTGCTCTGGGCGGTCATCATCACCGGGCTGGACGTGCTGCTGCTGCTGGCCATGCAGCAGTTTGGGATGCGCACCATCGAGGCCATCGTCGTCCTGCTGATCGCCACCATCGGGGTGTGCTACTTCATCGAGATTTTCGTTCTGCCGCAAACCCAGCCCAGCTTCCTGGAAATGGGACGGGCGCTGATTTCGCCGCACTTTCGCCAGGCGGGGATGTTGTACGTCGCCGTCGGCATCATCGGCGCGACCGTGATGCCCCACAATCTGTACTTGCACTCGGCCCTGGTGCAGAGCCGCAAGCTGCAGAAGGACGAACTGTCCATGCGGCGCGCGGTCCGCTTCAACACCATCGACTCAACGGTGGCGCTGACCATCGCCTTCTTCGTCAACGCGGCCATCCTGGTCTTGGCGGCGATGGTGTTTTTTGGCAAGGAAAGCGTGACCATGACCGGCGGCCAGGTAGTCAAGTTCGGAGCTAACAGTGATTGGATTCGGGTCGCGTATTTGACGCTGGCGCCGTTGTTGGGGACGGCTTTCGCGAGCACGCTATTTGCCGTGGCTCTGCTGGCCAGCGGCCAGAGCAGCACCATCACCGGCACGCTCGCCGGGCAAGTCGTGATGGAAGGCTTCATGCATTGGCGAATCAAACCGTGGGTGCGGCGGCTCATCACCCGCACCCTCGCCATTCTGCCGGCAGTCTTTATCATCGGCCTGCGAGGCGACAGCAGCGTTACCGATCTGCTGATCCTCAGTCAAGTGGTGCTGGCGTTGCAGCTTCCGTTCGCCATGTTTCCGCTCCTGCAGTTCACCAGTTCCCGCAAGCGAATGGGGAATTGGAGGAACGGTTGGTTTCTACTGCTGGCGGGTTGGGGCAGTGCTATTCTGATCACCGCGATGGACGTTTACAGCTTGCCCGAATCGCTGAAAGCTGCGTGGCAAGTCATTGCCGGCACGTAATCCGGCGACGAGATAAACGGGACGACCATGTACGACACCATTCTCGTGACGTTGGACGGCACTCCGACGGACCGCGCGATCATCGAACACGTCAAACAGCTCGCCAAGCTGGCGCACAGTCGTTTGGTGTTGTTGCATGTGGCTGACGGATGGGCGGCCCGGACCTATGGCCCGGACGCGATCAGTCCGGAAATCGCGGAAGACACTGCGTATTTGGAGAAAGTGCGGGCGGAGTTTCAGGCCATCGGCATTCCTACAGAAGCGGAACTGGCATACGGCGAGCCGGTCAAGGAAATCATCAAGTGGGTACAGCGCAAGGGCTGCGATCTGGTGGCCATGAGCACCCACGGGCACCGCTTCCTGGCCGACCTGTTTCTGGGCACCACAGCCACCCAAGTCCGGCATAGCGTCAGCGTGCCTGTCCTTCTCCTCAAGGCGAAATGAACCGTTGGACGCAAGAGCGATGATTCGCGGCTTCTCGTTCCTGCTACTGGCGTTGTTTCTGGCCGCTGCGCTGGTGGCTGCAGCACAGCAGCAGGAGCCGTCCGGCAATCCGCCAGCAAACGCAGCTCCGGACGATGCCGTGGCCAATCCTGCCAGACCCACCGTCTCCAACCCCGCAACCCTCACTCCGGTTGGCTATTTTCAATTTGAGACCGGAGTTCTGGCAGCGTGGAACTCACCCGACGTGTCCTCGCAGCAGAATCTCAACGAGGTAATAAAGCTTTCCGTATCGCGCTGGATTGAACTGTTGGTCGCGGCAGAGCCGTATGCGCACTCCCACGCCTCCGATGGACCCACGAACGGCTCGGGAGACGTGGACCTCGGGATCCAGGGTGTTATCCATCACGGGGAAGGCGTTAATCCGACGATTGCGATGAGTTACTTCGGCCGAGTTTACAGTGGAGATGCGCCTGATCTTGACATCGGCAGCTTCCGAAACTCAGCGATCCTGCTGGTCAGTGCAGACGTGAAGGGCTTCCACTACGACACCAACTATCTCTTCAATGAAGTCGTCGACGGTGCGGTTCGCCGGGCCCAGTTTGGGCAGACGCTCTCGGTGTCACACTCGCTGTACAAGAAACTCGGAATCTCCGGAGAGATTTGGCATTTCACTCAGCCTTTCCTGCGCAGCAATACCGTCGGGAACTTATGGGCGCTGAACTACAACGTGCGAAAAAATCTGGTGCTTGATGGCGGTTTCAATCGCGGACTAACCAGTACGTCCACGCGTTGGGAAGCGTTTGCCGGATTCACCTACCTGCTGCCGCACAAGGTCAATCTGCACTGATGGCCCTATCCACTTCCCACCTCGGCAGTTTAAGATAATAGTTTCGCTTTCTAAGAACCTGTGCCCAGTCATCGCTCCTCTAATAAGAAGGGAATCATCCATGAACAGTTTTAGCAGTCGTTCCGTCCTCTGCGTGGGCAAGCGGGAATTTGAAATCTATCGCCTTGACGCGCTGGAAAAGCAGGGCTGCGCGGTCGCGCACCTGCCTTACTCGCTCCGCATTCTGTTGGAGAACCTGCTCCGCCGCGAAGACGGCAAGTCGGTGAAGGCCGACGACGTGCGCGCGCTCGCTTCATGGACGGGCAAGACCGTCCCGGTGCAGGAAATTGCGTTCATGCCGAGCCGCGTGCTTTTGCAGGATTTCACCGGCGTGCCCGCGGTGGTTGACCTGGCCGCGATGCGCGATGCCATGAAGGCCCTGGGCGGCGATCCCAAGCTGATCAATCCGCTGCAACCGGCGGAGCTGGTAATCGACCACTCGGTGCAGGTGGATGAGTTCGGCACCCCGCAGGCGTTTCAGCTCAACGCCGAACTGGAATTCCAGCGTAACAAGGAGCGCTATGCCTTTCTGCGCTGGGGACAGACCGCATTCAAGAACTTCGCCATCGTGCCGCCCGACACCGGCATCGTGCACCAGATCAATCTCGAATACCTGGCGCGCGTCGTCTTCGTCGGAGCGAACGGCGAGTCCGGCAAGCCGCTGGCTTATCCCGACACGCTGGTTGGCACCGACTCGCACACCACCATGATCAATGGTCTCGGCGTTCTCGGCTGGGGCGTCGGAGGAATCGAGGCCGAGGCCGCGATGCTGGGGCAGTCGGTGTCCATGCTGATCCCGCAGGTCATCGGCGTGCGCTTGAAGAACCAATTGCGCGAAGGCTCGACGGCAACCGACCTCGTCCTCACCGTGACTGAGATGCTGCGCAAGAAAGGTGTCGTCGGCAAGTTCGTGGAATTCTTTGGCCCCGGTCTGCACAACCTGCCGCTCGCCGATCGCGCCACCATCGCGAACATGGGCCCGGAATACGGCGCGACCTGCGGCATCTTCCCGGTGGACGAAGAGACACTGCGCTATCTCCGCCTCAGCGGACGGACCGCCGAGCACGTCAGCATCGTCGAGGCCTACTTCAAGGAGCAGGGACTGTTCCACACTGCCGACACGCCCGAGGCGGAATACACCGATGTGCTGGATTTCGACCTCGCAACGGTTGAGCCCAGCATCGCCGGACCCAAGCGTCCGCAAGACCGTATTGCGCTGTCGGCGGCTGCGAAGTCGTTCGAGCAGGCGTTGCCCAGTTTGCTGAAGCCCGGCCAAACCGTGCCTCCGAAGCAGGCCGAGCGTTGGGAAGGTGAAGGCGGACATTCAGCCGGAATCGACTCGCAGACAGACACCGTGGAGGAGCACGTTGTTCTGAACCAGGCGCTCACCCACGGCAGCGTCGTCATCGCGGCCATCACCAGTTGCACCAACACCTCGAATCCATCGGTGCTGGTCGCCGCGGGACTGCTGGCCAAGAAGGCCGTCGAGAAAGGGCTGTCGGTGCCGTCCTGGGTGAAGACCTCGCTCGCGCCGGGATCGATGGTGGTCACGGATTACCTCACGCGCTCCGGCTTGATGCCCTACCTCGAGAAGCTGAAGTTCCACCTCGTCGGCTACGGTTGCACAACCTGCATCGGCAATTCGGGCCCGCTGCCGCAGGAAGTATCGAATGTCATCACGGAGAAAGACCTGGTGGTAGCGTCGGTGCTCAGCGGCAACCGCAACTTCGAAGGCCGTATCAACTCGGAAGTTCGCGCCAACTACCTGATGTCGCCGCCGCTGGTGGTGGCCTTCGCGCTGGCCGGCCGCGCCGACATTGACATGTACAACGAGCCGCTCGGCTATAGCACGAACGGCAAACGCACACCTGTTTACCTGAAGGACATCTGGCCGACATCGAAGGAAGTGAACGACGTGCTCGCGCAGTACGTCACCGGCGACATGTTCCAGAACGCTTACAGCAAAGTCTTCGAGGGCGATGAACGCTGGCGCAGTCTGCATGTGCCCGAGGGAGAGACCTTTGCGTGGCAGGACAGCTCAACCTACGTGAAGAATCCTCCCTACTTCGACAACATGCCGAAGACGCCTGCGCCGGTGAAAGATATTTCCGGCGCGCGCGTGCTCTGCTATCTCGGGAACAGCGTCACCACCGACCACATCTCGCCCGCTGGCTCCATCAAGCCCAACAGCCCGGCGGGACAGTACCTCATCGCGCATGGCGTCACCGTGGGCGACTTCAACTCCTACGGATCGCGCCGCGGCAATCACGAAGTCATGATGCGCGGCACCTTCGCCAACGTGCGCCTGCGCAACAAGCTCACGGCCGAGCGCGAGGGCGCTTACACCCGTCACCTTCCCGATGGCAAGGAAATGTTCATCTTCGAAGCGTCGGAGAAGTACCGCGCCGACGGCACTCCGCTGATGATCCTTGCGGGCAAGGAGTACGGTTCAGGCTCGTCGCGCGACTGGGCGGCGAAGGGGCCGAGATTGCTCGGCGTGCGCGCCGTGCTGGCCGAGAGCTTCGAACGCATCCATCGCTCGAACCTGGTGGGCATGGGCATCCTGCCGCTGCAGTATCTCGACGACGAGACCGCCGAAACCAGCGGCCTGACCGGCGAAGAGTCGTTCGACATCGTCGGCTTGACCGATGCTCTGAAGAACTTCGCGCCCGGCAAGACCGTGAAGGTACGCGCCACTAAGAACGACGGCACGGTGACGGAATTCGACGCCACGGTGCGCATCGATACGCCGCAGGAAGTGCAGTACTACCAGCACGGCGGAATTTTGCAGTACGTGTTGCGGGGGTTGTTGCAATAGCGAAACTGACCGCCGTCATCTGTCAACTACCAGCCATCAGTTCCTTCATGCTGTCATCCCAGGGCGGGCGGCCGGGCCAAAGCTCCTGTTGACGAACCTATTCAGACATGGGGTGCCCCGTTCTAGCCAGGTTTTGGCTAGGGCGGGGGCAGTTGCATCCTCACACCCTTTACGCCCGGGTTTCGCTTGCGGGACGAAAAATCTAGCCCCTGCGATGGTAATCGACATAATCAATCTGTAGCGCGCGACCTTCGCCACAACTTTCCCCTTAGAGATGGTATTCTCGAATAATTCTTCGACAGCGGCGTCGGAAACTCACAGGAATTTGACTAACTCTTGTCGCGCAGTCGTGTTTTTATCATGGGGGTTCCGAAAACCGAACGTGGGATGGAAAGAGCAGTGAAGAAGCTCTTAATTTCGATGTTGCTGCTAGGCGGGCTCATCCATCCGCTGCTGGCACACGCCGGTGCGGCATTGCTCGTAGAAGAGCCCTACGGTCCGTTCGGGGGCGCCGTCCCTACCGGACACGCTGCCATCTACCTGCCCCAGGTCTGCGCTACCACGCCCACAGAGTTGCGCCGCTGCAATCCGGGAGAATTAGGGGTTGTCATTGGCCGGTATCGCCACGTCGCCGGCCGCGACTGGCTTGCCATACCTCTTCTTCCATACCTCTATGCGGTGGATCGTATTGAGGATGTACCGGTCTTCGCCAGCCAGGAAACGGTCCGCTCGCTGAGAGATGAATACCGGCGTGTCCACCTGCGGAACATCGTTGCGGACTCTGCTGATGGCGGCATGCCGACGGCGGATTGGACGCAGTTGGTGGGGGCCGCATTTGACCGGCAAATCTATGTCTTTCATTTTGAGACTACGGCGGAACAGGATGAGAAGCTCATCGCTACTCTCAACTCCAGAAATAACCGGTCACACTTCAATTTGTTCTACCGCAATTGTGCCGACTTCTCCCGCGATATTGTCAACTTCTATCATCCCGGGGCCACGCGCAGGAGCGTGACCGCGGACTTGGGAATCACGACTCCCAAGCAACTGGCCAAGTCGCTGGCGAGATACGCCAAACATCACGAGAGGCTGGACCTGACAACCGCGGTGATTCCGCAGGTGCCGGGAAGCGTGGAGCGCAGCCATACGCCGCACGGCGTGGTCGAGTCACTCTTGAAGAGCAAGAAGTACGCCATTCCGCTTGCGCCGCTGGCGGTCATCCATCCCTTTTTCGCGGTCGGCGTAGTGACTACCTACTTTTTCTCGGGACGTTTTGCGCCCCCGAAATCGTCCGAAGTACTGAGCGGTCCCGAGCAAGTGCAACTGCTGGCCCAACGCTACGCGGGAGCAGGTGTACCTGACGGGCCGGAAGTAGCGCTGGGAACAGGGGTTCCCCCGGAGCCGTTTCAGGGTGGCTGCATCGTGAGTAAAGTCGGTCTTCAGGCACGAGGGATAAGCTGCTTTGTAAATACTCCCCGGCTTTAAGCGGCTCGTGTTGCACTCAAATTGAGCCGCCAGCGATGCCCTGCCTTCGTTGACACCCGGTCTGACGCTCTGTTAGTTTGAATAGTTCCACTTATACCCTAGCGCCCTCATCGCGTCTTCAGCATTAGGCATTCACGAACCAGAATGGATCTGATCCTCAAACAGGTAGGCGAATTACTGCTCGGAGCCGTTCCGACCATAGTAATTCTGCTGTCATTGTACGCAATATACAGCGTGCTGCTCCACCAGCCGCTGAAGCGCGTGCTGGAAGAGCGCCGCCAGCGCACCGAGGGGGCGTTGGTGAAGGCGCGCGCCGACATAGCATCCGCCGAGGCCCGCACTCAGGAGTACGAGCAGCGCCTGCGAGAGGCGCGCCTGGTCATCTTCAAAGCCCAGGAGGCCCGTCGGCAGCAGGCCCAGCAAGCTCGTGCCGATGCCGTTCTGCAAGCCCGCACCCGGGCACAACAACAAGTTCGTGAAGCTCGAGCCGCCATGGAGCAGGACATGGCTGCCGCCCGAGGAGGATTACAGGCGGAAACCGAGCGGCTGGCGGCAGAGATCATCCGCACCATCCTGCGGCCTGCGGGTATGGCTCCCGTGGCAGGCGGTCAAGCGTGATGAAGCCTGCAACCCGCCTCGCGACCCTGGGTTTTCTGTTCGTAGTCCTTGCGTTAGGCGTCCTCGCCGCGCAGCAGCCGGCTGGATCCTCTTCTTCCTCTGCCTCCGCCAACCAGGTGCAAGGCGCCTCGGTACAGCAGCCGCCAGCCTCTCAGAATCCCGACACCGTGACCAGCGAAGAACTGAACGGCGCGGCCAGCGGCGAGGCTGGGGAGAAGGAAGAAAATACGCAATTCAAGTACTCCAAGTCGGTCGTGTGGATGGGCCATCTCGTGGGACTCAGCCCGCACGCCAGCTACTTGGTTTACTGGTTCCTCAATTTTGTTCTGGTCGTCTTGTTCTTTGTCTTCCTTTTTCGTTCGTCTGTGCCCAAGATGTTCCGCGATCGCACCGCAGCCATTCAGAAGGGGATACGCGAGGCGCAGGCCGCAAGTGCCGAAGCGGCGCGGCGTTTGAGCGATATCGAAGTCCGACTGGCAAAGCTGGACACCGAGGTGGCGGAGATTCGTGGCTCGGCGGAACGGGAGGCTGCGGCCGAAGAACAGCGCATTCTCCAGGCCGCCGAGGAAGACAAGCGCAAAATATTGGAGTCGGTTGAGACCGAGGTCGGCGCCATCGCGCGCAATGCCCGCCGCGAATTGAAGACCTACGCCGCCACCCTGGCGGTTGATCTGGCATCGCGCAACATTAAAGTGGACGACACCACCGATCAGGCGTTGCTGCGTGAGTTCGTGGGGCAACTGGGAAAGGACGGCAAGTAAGTATGGCCGCCATTGCCAGCCGATACGCCCGCGCCCTGGTAGAGGTTGTCCTCGAGCGGAAGACCGATCCCGACATCGCTCGGCAACAACTGAATGCCATCGTGAACGCCGTCCACGAGAGCAACGACCTGCGCCGGGTGTGGGAATCGCCAGCCGTTTCGGCGGAGCAGAAACGGGCAGTGCTGGATGCCGTGGTTCGGCAGATTGGCGCGGCCAAGCCGATCCGCAATTTCATCGCGATCCTCATCGATCACCGCCGGATTGCGATGTTGGACGACGTGGCCAAACAGTTTGACAGCGAACTGAATGCCCAGTTGGGATTGGCGGAGGCGGAAATCTCCAGCTCGCGCCCGCTTTCCGCGGACGGGCAGCGCCAGTTGGAATCGCAGTTGGAGCGCTTGACCGGCAAGAAAGTTCGCGCGACCTACTCCTCTGACCCCGAGCTTCTGGGTGGAGTTGTGGTACGCGTGGGCAGCACGATTTACGACGGCTCGGTGCGTGGTCAACTGGAGAAGATGAAGCAGGATCTCAGCACCACGTAATCGCGGCCCACAAAATTTATCAGCAATACTGGAACGGAATTCTATGGCGCAGATCAAAGCAGACGAGATCACCAAGCTCATCCGCGAGCAGATCGAAAACTACGAAACCAAGATCGCCGTCGATGAAGTCGGCACCGTGATGTCCATTGGCGACGGCATTGCCCGCGTCTATGGCCTGGACAAGGTCATGGCGGGCGAACTGCTGTCCTTCCCTCACAATGTTGCGGGCCTGGCCATGAACCTGGAAGAAGACCAGGTCGGCGTGGTGCTGCTGGGCGAATATACGGCGGTGGAAGAGGGCGACGAAGTCAAGCGCACGGGCCGCATCATGAGTGTGCCGGTGGGCGATGCCATGATTGGCCGCGTGGTCAACGGCCTGGGCGTGCCCATTGACGACAAGGGCCCGGTCAATACCGACAAGTACATTCCGGTTGAACGGCTGGCGCCCGGCGTGATCGACCGCCAGCCGGTGAAAGAACCTATGGCCACCGGGCTGAAGGCCATCGACTCGATGATTCCCATCGGGCGCGGTCAGCGCGAACTCATTATCGGCGACCGCCAGACTGGCAAAACCGCGGTCGCGCTCGACACCATCATCAACAGCAAGGGCCGTGACCTCATCTGTATCTACTGCGCCATCGGTCAGAAGCGCTCCTCGGTCGCGCACGTGGTGAAGACGCTGGAAGATTTCGGGGCGATGGAATACACCATCGTGGTTTCGGCGTCGGCTTCCGATCCCGCTCCCATGCAGTACATCGCGCCCTACGCCGCCTGCGCCATCGGTGAGTACTTTCGCGATAACGGAAAGCACGCGCTGTGCATTTACGACGATCTGTCGAAGCACGCTGTCGCCTATCGCGAAATCTCGCTGCTGCTGCGCCGGCCGCCTGGACGCGAGGCCTACCCGGGCGACGTGTTCTATCTTCACTCGCGTCTGCTGGAGCGCGCCGCGAAACTCAGCAATGAACTTGGCGGCGGCTCGCTGACCGCTTTGCCCATCATCGAAACCCAGGCGGGCGACGTTTCCGCCTACATTCCGACCAACGTCATCTCCATCACCGACGGCCAGATTTATCTCGAGACCGATCTGTTCAACTCCGGCGTACGACCGGCTGTGAACGTCGGCTTGTCGGTCAGCCGCGTCGGCGGCAACGCACAGATCAAGGCCATGCGGCAGGTTGCCGGCACGTTGCGATTAGACCTGGCGCAGTATCGCGAACTGGCGGCCTTCTCGCAGTTCGGCAGCGATCTCGACAAAGCAACGCAAGCGCAACTCGCTCGTGGTGGCCGTCTGACCGAGATCCTGAAGCAGGGCCAGTATCAGCCGCTGCCATTCTCCAAGCAAATTCTCATCATCTACGCCGGCACGCAGGGCCTGCTCGACGACATGCCGGTCGATCAATTGGGCGAGTTCGAAAAAGGCCTGTATGCCTACGTGGAGACTACAAATCCTGGAGTGCTGGAGGCAATCGAAGAGAAGAAGATCCTCGATGACGATCTGCGCGCGGCCCTGACCAAGGTCATCAAGGAATTCAAGGAGCGTTTTGCCAGCGAGCGTCAGGCGGTAGCGAAGGCGAGCGCGTAAAAGCAAATGGCGAACGTACGCGACATCCGACGGCGTATTCGCAGCGTGAAGAACACGCGGCAGATCACCAAGGCCATGAAAATGGTTTCGGCGGCTAAGTTGCGCCGTGCGCAAGAGCGGGCGTTAGCGTCTCGCGCTTACGCGCACATGCTGGCAAACGTGTTGGCCTCGACTGTGGGCCGGGCCGAACTGGTAAATCCAGCCACCGGCGAGCCGTGGAATCCACTGTTGGCCATTCGTCCCGAAAAGAACGTCCTGCTCGTCCTGGTGACCGGAGATCGAGGCTTGGCGGGCGCGTTCAATTCTAACGTCCTGAAAGCGGCCTTGGGGTTCCTGGACCATTTCAAAGACAAGAACATCGACATCGTGGCCGTTGGGCGTAAGGGGCGAGACTTTTTGCGCCGGCGCTATCCCGTCGGGAAGGCTGGCGAGGAGCGCAAGGGGCAAGTCCAAGTCATCGGCGAGCACTTGAACCTGCTAGCTAAAGTGGATTACGAGGCCGTGTCCGAAATTGCTGACCATATTGCCAAGGCTTATCGGGATGAGCGGATCGATTCGGTTTACTTGATCTTCAACGAGTTCAAGTCGGTGATCTCACAGCGCCTGATCGCACAACGAATTCTTCCGGTGCAGGAATTGGGCCGTCGTGAAGTCGCTCTGACCGAGGAGTTTGAATTGGGAGACCGGCAGCGCATGGCGGAAGCGGCCCGCACGGCGGGCGTCAGCTTGAAGGAGCCGGAGCCGACGGAGTTTGAAAAAGAAGCTACCAAATTTGCTACTGCTCCGGTGGATTACATTTACGAGCAGTCACCTGAGGAGCTTTTTGCCGGATTGCTGCCGCGTTACGTAGCCTTCGAAATCTTTGAAGGTATGCTCGAGTCCGTGGCCGCCGAGCATGCCGCCCGCATGACGGCAATGGATTCGGCGAGCAACAACGCCAACGACGTGATCGATTCCCTGACGCTCACCATGAACCGTGCACGCCAGGCCGCGATCACCAAAGAGATTATCGAGATTGTGAGCGGCGCAGCTGCGTTGTAACGCAGTGGCTGGTGATTAGTGGCTAGTGGATAGTCAAACCCGCTGCTGCGGGCGCTGAGATTTATGCGTATTTCAAGTGGCGTCCCACAATGTGGGATGTTGGTGGAACGGGGTTAACTAGCCACTGACCACTAGCCACTAAGCACTGAGGTCTTATGGCAGAAAATGTCGGACACATTATTCAGATCGCGGGGCCTGCGGTGGACGTGCAGTTCTCCGAAAAGGCGTTGCCGCCCATCTATTCGGCGTTGCGCGTTACCAGTGATGGCTTCACCGTCCCGCAGCCCATCAACGTCATTCTCGAAGTGGAGCAGCAACTCGGCGAAGGCCGTGTCCGCTGCGTTGCCATGGAGCCCACCGAAGGCATGGTGCGCGGCATGAAGGCCTTCGACCTGGGCGGCCCCATCACCGTGCCGGTTGGCCGTGGGACCCTCGGCCGTGTGCTCAACGTGATTGGTGAGCCCGTGGACAAGCTTGGCCCCGTGCCCTATGAGAAGCGCATGCCCATCCATCGCGAGGCGCCTGCCTTCGACGAGCAGTCCACCGAGATGGAGATGTTCGAGACCGGCGTGAAGGTCATTGACCTGATCCAGCCGTTCCTGAAGGGCGGCAAGATCGGCCTGTTCGGGGGCGCCGGCGTCGGCAAGACTGTCGTCATCATGGAGCTCATCAACAACGTCGCTCTGAAGCACGGCGGCTTTTCCGTGTTCGCCGGGGTGGGCGAGCGCACCCGCGAGGGCAACGACCTCTGGCTGGAAATGCAGGAGTCGGGCGTGGTCAACATCAAGGAGCCCGCGAAGTCCAAGGCCGCGCTCATTTACGGCCAGATGACGGAGCCCCCCGGAGCGCGTCTGCGCGTGGCCCTCACCGCGCTGACCGTTGCCGAATACTTCCGCGACGAAGAAGGTTCCGACACGCTGCTGTTCATCGACAACATTTTCCGTTTCACCCAGGCAGGTTCGGAAGTATCCACGCTGCTGGGCCGCATGCCCTCCGCCGTGGGATATCAACCCAACCTGGCCACCGAAATGGGCGAGTTGCAGGAGCGCATCACCTCCACCAAGAAGGGCTCGGTGACGTCGGTACAGGCCATCTACGTGCCCGCCGACGATTTGACCGATCCGGCGCCGGCCACGACCTTCGCTCACCTGGATGCAACCACCGTGCTTTCGCGCCAGATTTCGGAGCTGGGCATCTATCCTGCGGTCGATCCGTTGGCTTCCACCTCGCGCATTCTCGATCCGCGCGTGGTCGGCGAGCAGCACTACAACACGGCGCAGGCCGTGAAGCGGGTGTTACAGAGCTACAAGGACCTGCAGGACATCATCGCCATTCTGGGTATCGACGAGCTTAGCGAAGACCAGAAGCTCACGGTTTCGCGTGCCCGCAAGGTCCAGAAATTCCTCTCGCAGCCCTTCTACGTGGCCGAGCAGTTTACCGGTCTGGAGGGGCGCTACGTGAAGATCGATGACACGGTACGCAGCTTCCAGGAAATTGTGGACGGCAAGCACGACGACATTCCCGAGCAGGCCTTCTACATGAAGGGCTCGATCGACGAAGTGCTGGAAGAAGCCGAGAAGATGAAGGCGGCGCAAGCGTAATCTGCCATGGCTGACACGCTGCACTTACAAATCGTGACTCCCGATCGGCTCCTCGTCCGCGAGGACTGCGACCAGGTCCAGATACCCGGCAAGAACGGGGAACTCGGTATTCTGCCGGGACACGCGCCGCTGATAACCGAGCTGCAAATTGGTGAGATCAGCTATCGGGTGGGCACAACCACGCAATATCTCGCGGTCGCGTGGGGCTTCGCGGAAGTCTTGCCGGACAAGGTGACGATCCTTGCCGACGCTGCCGAGCGCGCCGAGAACATTGACGTCAAGCGCGCCCAGGAGGCCAAGGCCCGGGCCGAGGAAGCTCTACGTCAGGCCGCCGCTGATCTCGACTACGACGCGACGCTCTATGCGCTGCGGCGCGCCGAAGTTCGCCTGGCCGTCGCGGCCCGCGCCGGACAGACCGCAGCCGCGCACTAGCGCATCACTTCACATTCGTTTTGGCGCGCCAGGAGTTCCTTCCCAGCGCGGCTTTGCCCTTGGGCTCTTTCATGGGCAACTGGGAAAGGCAAGTTCTTCTTTTGTGTTGAAGTTGAAGTACGCCAGAATCCAGGCTTGACCTGATCGGTAAACAACAAACTTGGCGAAGAGCGGCCCTTTCTCGAAGTCCAGGACCAGGTAAATCACTCGCGTTTTGGGCGAAAGGTCTTTGGTGCTTACGATCTCAAACGTTCGATATGTGCCGTAGTGATCTTGAATTTGCCGCAAGAGGCTTGCCTGGCTGAGCGCGTCCTTACTTCCATCTATCGCGCTACCCTTAATCCAGGCTTGAACGGCTTCTTCTGGACCACTGCTCTTGTATGCTTCCAAGCCCAAGACAACAATGGGCGGGAGGCCTTCGCCAGCCCCCTGCTCTCTTGAGCTGGGGGTCTGTGCAGCTGACACCAACGGCGCGAGGAAGAGAGCACAACAACATAGGGAAAGCACACGCTTACGCATTTAGCCGCCTTTCAGACCAATAGTCACGACGAACTAGCTTCCTTGCGAACGCAAGCCCGAGAGCCCGTACCAGACATTGCGCTGTTTTGAAAAGAGCCGCGCCGGAAAGGACATTCGGCGCGGCTTTGCTTTGTCCTGCGTCAGGCCGAGACCGCTTTCGGTTGCGGAGCGGCGAAGTGAATCGCTTTGGCCAGAAGAATGGTCTCGATGCAGCGCAAGGCGTCGAGCACCTTGTCGCTGATTTCGCCGTCCACCTGCACCACTGCTACTGCCGACGCTTCCTGCCCACTCTGCCGGCGGCCGAGCGAGAAGTTGGCGATGTTGACATTGTGCTGCCCAAGCACCGTTCCGACGCGGCCCACAACGCCGGGCACGTCGAGATTGCGCAGGTAGATAAAGGTGCCTTCCAGCGGCGCCTCCACGTCGATGCCGTCGATTTCCAGCAGTCTTGGCAGGCCGCTGGGCTGAACGCAACCGGCCACCGTGTTTTCCTGCTGACCGGTCTTGAAGGTCATGCGCAGCACGTTGGAGGCAGCCCCGCCCGCGTCGCGCGCTTTCTTGCGCTCGGTGATGCGGATGCCGCGCTCCTCGGCGATCGACGCCGCATTCACCAGGTTCGCCCGCTCATGAGCGTGAGCGATTTGGTTCAGGGCGCCGGCCACGGCCGCATTGCGGATGAGCGCCGTCTTCCACTCGGCGATGTCGCCGCTGTAGCTCAGGCCCATCTCTTCCACGCCGCCTTCGCTGGATTGCGCCAGGAACGCGCCCAAACGCTCGCCAAGCAAGATGTACGGCAACATCTGCTGGTACTCTTCTTCGCCGATCGAGGGCACGTTGACGGCATTTTGGATGACACCCTTCAGCAGGTATTCGCGGACTTGCAGCGCGATCTGCACCCCGACCGCCTCCGACGCCTCGCGGGTGGAACCCGCGATGTGCGGTGTCAGGATGACGTTCGGCAGAGTAGCCAGGGGAGAGTCTTTGAGCGGCTCATGGCTGTAAACATCCAGCGCAGCGCCACCCAGTTGTCCCGACTGCAGAGCTTCGATGACAGCGGGTTCATTCAGCAACTCGCCGCGAGCGCAATTGATCAGGCGCACGCCCTTCTTCATCTTGCGAATGGAATCGGCATTGATCATGCCCTGGGTCTGCGGGGTGAGACCGACGTGCAACGTGATGTAGTCGGACTGAGCGAAGACCTCATCGAGCGATCCCAGAGTAATGTTCAATTGCTGCGCCAAACTGGGCGCCACGTACGGATCGTGCCCGACGACTTTCATGCCGAAGGCAATAGCGCGGCGCGATACTTCGACTCCGACACGGCCCAGGCCGACGATGCCCAGCGTCTTGCCGCGNNTCGACGTTGTCCACGCCCACGCCGGCGCGTCCGATGACACGCAGCTTGGGGGCCTTGTCCATCATGGCCGCATCGACGAATGTGGCCGAGCGCACCAGGATGGCATCCGCTGTGGCCAGCTCACCGGGGAGCGTCTCTTTGTCGGTGGTCACCACTTTCCAGTCGTTGTGTTCGCCGAAGATGGCGGACGCGGAAGAGGAGATTTTGTCAGCGATGACGATTTTCATACGCTAGCCACCTCGGCGAATTGGCCGGCAAAAACTTCTTGCACGGCGCGCACGCCTGCGCCCAGTTCGATGTGATGGGACGGCGCAACTTTCAGTAGCACATGTTCCAATGCGCCGACGACGCCGATGGCGTCGAGATAGTCGTAGTAGCCGAGATGAGCGATGCGAAAGATTTTACCCTTCATCTCGCCCTGGCCGTTGGCCACGACCATGGCAAAGCGCTCGCGGAATTCCTTCACGATGGCGCTGGAATCCACTCCCGCAGGGGCCAGCACTGCGGTGACGGCAGCCGCCGGGCAGGTAGGCGCGAACAGCTTCAGCCCCAGGGCCTGAACGCCGGCGCGAACCATGGCCGCGGAAGTTTCCGCGTTGTGGATGAGGACCTCGCGTCCATCGGCAAGATTGCCGTTGCCGCAGCGGCGAATGTAGTCGAGCGCCGCAGCCAATCCACAGACCAGCGCGACGGCCGGGGTAAAGGCCGATTCGCCCTTGGCCGCCGACTTGCGCTCCTTGCGCAGATCGAAGTAAAAACGCGGCTGCTTGGCCGTCTCCATACGTTGCCAGGCGCGCTCGCTCACACAGAGATAGGCGAGTCCCGGCGGGATCATGACCGCCTTCTGCGAGCCGCCGATGAGGATATCGATGCCCCAATTGTCCACCTCGAAATGAGTGGTACCCAGCCCAGTGATGGCGTCCACTACGAATAGCGTGTCGGTGCCTTTCAGCAGCGCGGCGATCGCCTTCACGTCGTGACGCGCCCCGGTGGAAGTCTCCGTGGCTTGCATGTAAAGCACACCCGCGCCCTCCAGCTTGGACTTGATTTCACGCAGGTCGAAGGTCTGCCCGTAAGGAACTTCGATGAGCTCGATCTGGCAGGCAAAGGCCTTGGCGAGATCGCGCCAGCGTTCGCCAAACTTTCCGGCGGTGAGCACGACCACTTTGTCGCCGGGAGAAGTCAGGTTGGAAACCGCGGCTTCCATGGCGCCGCTGCCGGACGAGGCGAGAATGAGAACGTCGTTGTTGGTGCCGATGAAGGTCTTGAGATCGGCGAGTGTACGGGTGAAGATTTCACGGAATTCGGCCGTGCGGTGATGCATGTCCGCGGCGGCAATGGCATTTTGAGCGGCTGGAAGAAGAGGAGTTGGACCGGGAGTAAATAGCCGTGTCTTACGCAGCATGGCAAGTACCTCTACAGGTTGATTGCCGGCACAGACGAGCGCCGACACTACAAATATAGGCTTCCGCGGCCGGGCAAGCCACGGACATGTGGGTAGTGGCTGTGTGCTCCGTATCACCAGCCCGTGTGACCCGTTACTCTATAATTACGCCATGAGCTTGACCCAGCAAGTGCAAAAAGACATGGTTGACGCCATGCGCAAGAGGGAAGAGTTGCGGCTGTCAACCTTGCGCATGATGAAAGCCGCGTTGCAGAATAAGCGGATCGACAAACGCGCCGACCTCGACGAAAAAGAAGAGCTGCAGGTCCTCACCACCATGATCAAGCAGCGCAAGGACTCCATCGAACAGTTCGAGAAGGGCAACCGCCCCGAACTGGCGGCCCGGGAGGCCCAGGAGATCGTGATCATCGAGACCTACATGCCCAAGGCGGTCGGGGAAGAGGAGATCGTTGCCACGGTCCGCGCCGTCATCGCCGAGATGGGATCTCCCACAATGAAAGACATGGGCGTGGTGATGAAGAACGCCAAGGCCAAGTTCGGCGACGCACGCGTGGATGGCAAGCTTCTGAGCGAGGCGGTGAAGAAGGAACTGGCAAAGTAGCAGCGATGGATCGCTGTGTAAGTAATGTCCCATGTGGGTGTTTGGAGTTCACGCTCCGCGTTTTGAAGTATCATGCGGTCCGTCTTTTGAATTGTCATTACGAGCGAAGCGAGGAATCTGTTGTTCTTTCCGCCTGCAACGATGTTGGGGAAACAGCAGATCCCTCACGGCCTGAAGGCCGTTCGTGATGACAATTCAAAATCGCGAAGCCGGACGTTACCTTCTTCTCCCTCCCGAATGTTGTAATCTGAAACCGCCCGCATGACTTACCAAAGCACCGTGGAGCAGCTCTACGCGCTGGGGCACGAGCTCGCCAGCACGCCGACGCACAAGTTCGACCTGGCCTATGTGCGCGAGATGCTGGACGCCCTCGGCCATCCCGAGCGGCGTTTCGCCAGCGTGCTGATTGCGGGAACCAACGGCAAAGGCTCGACCGCTGCGATGCTTTCCTCGATCTTGCGCGTCGCCGGAAACCGGACCGCGCTCTACAGTTCGCCGCACCTGATTCGCATCAACGAGCGGATTCGCGTTAACGGCGAGGCCATCTCCGACGCGGAGTTCTGCGAAATGCACGATCGCGTCGAGCGCACTGCGCAAGACCTGATGCGTGCTGGCAAGTTGCCCTGGCACCCCAGCTTCTTCGAGATGCTGACGGTGATGGCCTTCGAATATTTCGCCAGTATTGCGGTCGAGATCGCGGTGCTGGAAGTGGGCATGGGTGGGCGGCTCGACGCCACCAATGTCGTCGAACCGATGATCTCCGTCATCGCCGATATCGCGCTCGATCATCAGAAGTATCTCGGCGATACCCTGGCCGAAATCGCGCGCGAGAAGGCAGGCATCATTCGGCAGAACGGCATTGTGGTCACGCTGCCGCAACATCCTCAGGCCAACGATGTGATTGGGCAAGCCATCCTGGAAAATAATGCCCGAGGCGTGAGCGCCGTGAAGTATGTGCCGCCGGTGTCGCCCGGTGCTGAGACCTATCTTGAAGGACGCCCTCTGCCCGAGCGCGGCCGTAGCCGTTATCCGCTTACTGTGATGGGCGAGGAGATTGACGTGGACTCGCCGCTGGCCGGACGTCATCAACTGCGCAACTTGGCATTGGCGGTCGCCACCGCGGAAGAATTGGCGCAGTTCGGCTTCAAGGTGACGCCGCAGCAAATAGAGCAGGGCATTCGCGAGACCCACTGGCCGGGCCGTTTTCAGGTGCTGCCGCCGTCGGCAGTGACCCAGCAACGCGAGATGGTACTCGACGTGGCGCACAATCCGGCTGGCGCCTGGGCCCTGCGATCTGCGCTTTCGGAGAATTTTCCCGGACGCGAGTTGACCATGGTCTTCGCCGCCATGCGCGACAAGGCGCTCGCGGAAATGGCAGGGATATTGTTCCCCGTTGCTGAGCAGGTGATCGTGACGAAAGTTGCCAACCCGCGGGCCGCCACCACCAGCGAACTGGCGCAAGCCGCCTCGCGCACGGGAACGCCCTTATACGAAGAGCAGAACGTCGCTGCTGCGCTGGCCCGCGCGCGCGAGGTCAGCAAGCCGCAAGGACTAATCGTAGTGACGGGCTCCATCTTCCTGGTCGGCGAGGCGATGTCGGCGATGGGTATTCCGGCATGACGCGATGACGAACACCGGAACACAAGTCGAAAGTCGCGAAGCGCGCCGGGGCTCGCTGCTGAGCCGTCTGCGTTCGTATGTGTTTTTTACTCCCATGATCTATCTGTACACGGGAGTGATGGGCACGCTCTCGTTGCTCTCGTCGCTGTCGGACCGCGAGGGGCGTGTGCAGCACTGGTTCGCGCGTACCTGGGCGCGCATGATCCTGAAGACGGCGCTGGTCCGCGTGCGCGTCGAAGGGCTCGACCATGTCAGCCCTGCGCAGACCGCCATCTATGCCGCCAATCATCTTTCGGCGCTCGACATTCCCGTGCTCTACGCCTGCCTGCCAGTGCAGTTCCGTATCATGGCGAAGAAGGAGCTTTTCCGTTATCCGTTTCTCGGCTGGCATCTGAAACGGTCGGGGCAGATCCCGATTGATGCGGGCGATGCCCGGGCTTCGCTGCGCAGTCTCACTCACGCCAGCGAGTCCTTGCGCCACGGCACGCCGCTGGTCGTGTTTCCCGAAGGCGGGCGCTCGCTCACTGGACAGCTTCAGGAATTCATGGGTGGCGCGGCTTACGTCGCCATCAGGGCGCAAGCTCCGATCGTGCCCATCGCACTCGTGGGAACCGACGGAGCGTTGCCCATGAACAGCTTCCATCTGGTGCCGGGTGAGGTGGGGATGATCATCGGGCAACCGATCCCCACCGCCGGGCTGCGCGTGCGTGACATGGACAAGATCACGATGCAACTACGGCAGGCGATTGCTGACATGTACTATTCGCGTTCGAAGAGCGCGCCTTTACCGGAGGCGAGCGGCGAAGCCCGGCCCCAACCGCTGCTGGCGCCCGACTCGGAGCTCCCGCGAAAAGAACCGACATGAAACCGCGTATTGCCATTCCAACTCCCAACTCGACGCGGCCGCTCTATGTGTTTCGCGCGCTGCCGCAATATGCGCGGGCGATTCGCGCGGCGGGAGGCGAGCCGGTCATCATTGCGGCGACGGCTACCAACGCGGAGATCGCGCAGGCCGTCAAGCGCTGCGACGGCGTCCTGTTGCCGGGCAGTCCGGCGGATGTCGATCCCGAGAAATATGGCGCGCAGCGGCATCCCAAGACTGCGCCCGTCGACGCCTTTCGCGATAACGCCGATGAGCTACTGTTGCAGGATGCCTACAACATGCGCAAGCCGGTCTTCGGCATCTGTTACGGACTGCAATCGCTGAACGTGTGGCGGACCGGCACACTCGACCAGGCATTGCCTGAGGGAGTCAACCACAAAGCGGGGAGCCGGGTCGCTCAGGCGCATCGGGTGCAGATTGATCCGCAGTCGAGGCTGGCCGGAATCTTGCGCGGCGCGGGCGCTCTGCCCTCCGGCAATGAACTCGTCATGCCGGTAAACTCCAGCCATCATCAAGCGCCCGAAACCCTCGGCGATGGACTGCGGCTGGTGGCGTGGTGCCCCGAGGACGGAGTGAAAGAGGCGGTCGAGGGAACGGCGCCCGATCAATTTGTGCTGGCGGTGCAATGGCACCCGGAACGGACCTTTGACAGCGATGAAGCTTCGCGGGCCATCTTCCGCGCCTTTGTTCAGGCTGCTGCGGAGTGGCACAAGGAATTGGCGACCAAGCAGCAGGACTTCGAATCGGTGACGGGAAAGAGTTGATTCACCACAGAAACACAGAGAAAAGAAGAAGTCCTCTGCTTGGTGATCGGCAGCGTCTTCGAGTAACCTGATCTCCTATGCTCGACCTAGGCTTTGTACGCGATCATCTATCTCTCGTCGAAGAAAAGCTGCGCCAACGCGGCATGAATCCCGCTGGCGTTCTCGAGGATTTTCACGCCATCGATGTCGAGCGCCGCGCCGCCATCACCAAGTCTGAAACCCTGAAAGCCCAGCGCAACCAGGCCACGGAAGAAATCGCCAAGCTCAAGAAGAACAAGCAGGACGCCACGGCGCTGATCAACGAGACTAAGGAGCTGCGCGAGAAGATCTCCGAAGCCGAGAAGATTGCCGAGGAGGCGGACGCACGACTGCGCAACATCCTGACCGGCATTCCCAACCTGCCGGACGACAGCGTGCCCGTCGGCAAGAGCGAGGCCGACAACGTCGAGGTGCGCCGTTGGGGTACGCCTCCCCAGTTTGACTTCACACCCAAACCGCACTGGGAGTTGGGCGAAGAGCTGGGCGTGCTCGACTTGGCGCGCGCGGCCAAGCTCAGCGGAGCGCGCTTTGCCGTGTACTGGGACATGGGAGCGAAGCTGGAGCGGGCGCTGATGAACTTCATGCTCGACCTGCACACGCGCGAGCACGGTTATACCGAGGTACTGCCGCCGTTTATGGTTAACTCCGAGTCGATGTACGGAACTGGGCAGTTGCCGAAGTTCGAAGCCGATCTGTTCAAGGTCCCGCATGGCGACAAGGACCTCTATCTGATTCCCACTGCCGAAGTTCCCGTAACCAATCTCTATCGCGACGAAACCCTCGACGGTGCGCGCCTGCCGATCTCGCTGGCGGCGTACACGCCGTGCTTCCGCAGCGAGGCTGGATCGTACGGCAAGGATGTGCGCGGCATCATTCGCCAGCACCAGTTTCAAAAGGTCGAACTGGTGAAGTTCACTAAGCCCGAGCAGTCGTGGGAGGAGCACGAGAAGCTGACGCGCAATGCCGAGACCGTGTTGCAGAAGCTGGGCCTGCATTACCGCACTGTGGCGCTCTGCACCGCCGACTTGGGTTTCTCGGCGGCGAAGACCTATGACATCGAAGTGTGGCTGCCGGGACAAGGGCTCTTCCGCGAGATTTCCTCGTGCTCGAACTTCACGGATTTTCAGGCACGACGCGCGAACATTCGTTATCGTCCCGAAGGCGGCAAGAAAACCGAGTTGGTGCACACGCTCAATGGCAGCGGGCTGGCAATCGGGCGGACGTGGGTTGCGATCGTCGAGAATTATCAGCGGGCCGACGGCAGCGTGCTCATTCCCGAAGCCCTGTGGCCGTACATCGGCAGCGATCGCATCACGGCGAAGAGGTTCTAGGGATTTGCTGGCGGCACCCGCCTAACGTCAGTTGGAGGTTTTATGGTTAACAACCTAGCCACCACCTATGCCCCCATTCTAAAAAAGGTTTCGATTGGACTCGGAGGCGTGGATTTTACCAAAGAGGAGCAGGCTGAGATTCGCCGTCTGACTCTTCAACTGAAAACGATCTACGACCAAGCTGTGCGGCGATCTCTGAAAACCGCACATTAGCTTCTGGCAACAACCCGTTAGATCAGCACCTCCGCATGCACTCTAACCTCCTATACTTTCTAGGCGGGTTACAATAGAAGCAGTGCATACCGCCAAGCGACAGTCGGGATATCAATTCGATCCAAGCGGCGGAGCGCTTTGCCTTGATTTCGCCAACACCGTAAGCCATCGCCACCTTCCGCAACGCCGTGCCGAACATCTTGGCAGCTATGCGGACCTGGTCGCGTTCGCAGATCAGTCCAGGCTGCTGCCGCCGAAGCTGGCCGCCAGCTTGCGCGCCCGCGCCAACCGCGACCATGCCGGAGCGCGAAGCGCCTTCCGCAAATCCATCGTCCTCCGCGAAAGCCCCTATCGCGCCTTCTCCGCCATCGCCGCCGGGAGACATGTCCCTCCCGCAGACGTCCAGCAGATCAATGACTTTGCGCTGGTGGCGCTGCAGCACCGCAAACTGGCGCAAAGGGATGGTGATTATCGCTGGGAATGGCAATCCAACGGAAGCGATCTTCTCGATCGCATACTGTGGCCGGTGGCGAAGTCGGCTGCCGAACTTCTCACCTCGGAAGCTCGCGCCGCCATTCGCGAATGCGGGGCCCCCGATTGCGAGTGGCTCTTCCTCGACCACAGCCGCAACCGCAGCCGCCGCTGGTGCGACATGAAGTCCTGCGGCAACCGCCAGAAAGCGCGGCGTCACTACCAGCGCGCCCACGCATAGTTATTCCGCACGGGATTGCGGTGTGGCTGGGATGTATTGGGCTGGCACGGCGCTCGGCCCCTACTGCGCCTTCTTCTCCAGTTCGAGGCAGCGCTCGTGGAGTTTGGCGTCCTGGGTCAGTCCGTCGGCAATGATGCACTCGTCCGCCGCGGCTTTGGGGTCTGTGTCCTTCAGCAAGTTGGACAGCATGAGATGCGGGGTGGGCCAGTCGGGCGAGAGCTTCGCCGCCTGCCGCAGTTCAGCCACGGCGTTGGTCATGTCGTGCTTCTTCTGATACACGATGGAAAGATTGTAGTGAATGCTGGCATTCTTGGGCTGGAGCTTTATGGCTTCCTTATATTCGGCGATGGCTTCATCGGTCTTGCCGGAATCGTCAAGCACGCTGCCCAGGTTCATGCGCGTCTGCGCGTTCTTCGGATCGATCTCCACCGCCGCCCGATAGTGCTGAATCGCGCCCGCGAAGTCCCGTCGGGCATAGAGCAGGTTAGCCAGGTTGTTGTGCGCCGAGGCCATCTTGGGATTGAGCCGCACCGCCTCCCGGTATTCGATGGCCGCGTCGATGGGGTCGCCGTTGTGCTTCAACGCCAGACCGAGGTTGTTGTGCGCGTCGGCATCGCTGGGCTTTAGACGCACGGCTGTCTTAAGCTCGGTGATTGCGTCCGCATAACCCTTGCGGTCAATGTACAAGCGCCCAAGGTTATAGTGCGCGGCCGCGTAATCCGGATATTCCTTGATGGCGGTCTTGTATTCGTCGATGGCATTCTCTGCGTTGCCATCTTTTTCGAACGCTACCCCCTGGTGGAAGTGCCGTTCCGCACTCGCAGGAACCATTGCCTTCTCCTGCGCGAGCGGCTTCTCGGGCGCCGGCGGTTGCGCGGGCGCAGGTTGTTTCTCCGGCGGAACTGGTTTCTCTTGCGGGTAGGCAATACTGCAACCCAAGAGCGCAACCGCCGCGCCGATCAATGCGCGGCGCCACATCGATCCTGGTGTAAGAAATCGCATGATGAGACCAGTCTCCGGCAAAACGCCGTCTATTTCAGCAATTACGCTTGCTGTGAGCATAACAAATAGGCGCCGGCCTTGTAGTGAGCATCAAGTGAGCGCCGCTTTGACCTCGGCGATGGTCTTGTCCTTCCACAAGCGAGCGTGGAGATCGAGGGAACAGAAAGTACGACTCAACATGCGGTCGAGGTACAGCGTCCCGCGCAGGTGATCGATTTCATGTTGCAGAATGCGCGCGTACCAGCCTGAAGCCTCAATGACCCGAGGCGTTCCCGTCTCATCCTGGCACAGCACACGCACCTGGCGCGAACGCGGCACAATTGCGGTGAAGCCGGGCACGCTGAGGCATCCCTCGAAGAACTCCACCTCGTCCCCAGGCTGCTGGTGCAGGATTGGGTTAATGATGACATGGAAAGGCACCGGCTGGCGCTCGCGCTCGGCGATCTGTTCGGCGGTCAGGCCGGCAAAGTACTCCTGCTTGTCTTCGATGACGGCGAGTTGTAGCGGGAACCCCACCTGGGGCGCGGCCAGGCCGACCCCCGGCGCGTCGTTCACGGTCTCGCGCATGTGCTGAATCAGTTGCTGAATTTCCGCACTGCGAATCTCGCCGGCCGTCAGAGGCCGGGCCGGCTGTCGCAGAACTGCTTCACCAACGCTGACGATCTTGAGGCGCATGAAGTTCTTAATTGTCCACCGGACCCGGCTTCTAGTTCACCGTCACTGCGAGCAGCATGTCCAGGCTGCTCTGCTGCGCCGGGGTCAGGCTGAAGACCAGCCTCATGCCTGGCATCGGCAGCGCGGCATCCACTTTGCCGCGATCGAATTTCGGACTCGCCATCGGCGTAATGCTGCCCCGCATGCGCCATAGGTTGGTGTTGTCAATCGTCTGCGGAATCCGGTCAGCGCGCGCCTCTACTGGCGAGAATATGCCCCAACCCGCAAATAGGAGCAAAACTAACATCCGTAGATACAGCATGGGAGTCATGGGGTCCCGGAGGTAATTGCGCTTCATGCATAGTAACCGAAACTGAAGCGCAGGCGCGACGAAAACGGTGAGACCTTAGCCGGCGTTGTTGCATCCATTTCGTGACTAAGGTTTTCGGCTGACACCGGGCGGCAACTCTGGTACTCTCGCCCAAACAGGGCAGCCTGCAAGCGCCAAACCCAACACGAAATAGGACTAAGGGAAGGTGACTGGCCTGAAGAAGAAATCAATCCGCCCGCCCCAGAACCGCGACCAGCATGAACTGGTTATCGTCTCCGGTATGAGCGGGGCGGGGAAGGCCTCGGCCCTGAAAACCTTCGAGGACCTGGGCTACTACTGCGTGGACAACCTGCCGGTTGGACTGATCTCCAATTTTGCGGACTTGGTGCTGGATTCGGTAGAGATCCAGCGGGCCGCTCTGGTGGTGGACATCCGCGAAGGGGCGCGGCTCGACAAGTTGCCACAGGTCCTTAGCTCCTTGCGGCGAATGCTCAAGACCACGGTGATCTTCCTGGAAGCCGACACCGATGTGCTGGTTCGGCGTTATAGCGAGACGCGGCGTCCTCACCCGCTCGGACGCAACGTCTCGGTCAGGTCGTCGCTGACGGCAGAGCGCCGCCGCCTGCAACCGCTGCGCGCGCTGGCCGATGTCGTGGTAGACACGACCCAGTTCAATGTCCACGAACTGCGCGCCCAGCTTACCGAGCGTTTTCAGGGCGGCAACAGCGACCGGAACCTGTTGATCTCCTGCGTCAGTTTTAGCTATCGCGAAGGAGTCCCGGAAGATGCGAACCTGGTGTTCGACGTGCGCTTTCTGCCCAACCCGCACTTCATTCCCAAGTTCCGCCCGCTAACCGGGCGACATCCGGAAGTGTCCAAGTACATTCGCTCGTTTCCGCAAACCCGGGAGTTCATCCAGCGCATCTCCGAGTTGCTCATCTACCTGGTCCCTCATTACATCCGCGAAGGCAAGAGCTACCTGACCATCGCCTTCGGATGCACCGGCGGCAAGCATCGCTCGGTGATGATCGCCGAAGAGGTGAAGAAGCGTCTGTCCAAAGCCGGGTACAAGATCAAAGTGGTGCACCGCGACTCGCCGGTGGCCACGTAGCAAACGGTTCAGAAGCTTGGAGTTGATGGCAGAAACAGTTCGGCGTACGCTATGACTTTCTAAGCAAGGGAGATGCCACTCATGAGCCTTCCACGCGCCCTCTTCTTTTCGTGCTTCATGCTGCTGATGGTCGAAGTTGTGCACGGCCAGCGGGCCGCCAGCAAGGACGACATTCAGACGTCCGTCGAGGAATGCAGCACTATTCAGATGACCTTGGCCTCGCGGGCGCGGATTGAGCCCGATCGAGATCTTCCTGCGGATGATCCCTTCACTGCTGCAGGACAAGCCTGCGATGAGCTTGACAAGGCGGCCTCGACTTCCGACCCGGCGAAGATTCAATCTGCAGCTGCGGCCCTCCGCCCTATCTTGGCTCGGCTCGGCTTCCCTCCCTCATCCCCACAGGAGCAACTGGCGGCCTTGGAAGAGGCGACTTCCGGCTTGAGTGGAATCAATCTTTTCTACAAGCTTCCTGATCTTGCCAAGCGAGCTTTTAACGCGGGGGAAGTCGGCAAAGCCAGGGCCTATTCGAAGCAACTTCTTGAGATGGCGCCCCAGTACACCAGGAACTGGAATTATGGAAACGCCATTTATTATGGCAACTTCGTACTCGGTAGGATCGCGGTACACGAAGGCAACCTAGCGGAGGCGGGTAAATACCTGCTGGCCGCCGGTGCCACGCCGGGCTCGCCGCAACTTAACAGCTTCGGGCCCAACGTGACCCTCGCCAAGGAACTCCTTGAGAAGGGCCAGGCGGACGTCGTTTTGCAGTACCTAGCGCTCTGCAAGAATTTCTGGGAGATGGACCGCGGCAAGCTTGACGACTGGAGCGCAACCATTCGCAGCGGCGGAATCCCCAACTTCACGAGCAATCTGAGCTACTAGCCCCTATAGAAACCAAAAACTCCGTGTGCTCCCTGTCGCAGCCTGCACTGAGCGAAGCCGAAGGGTGGTGAATGATTTCCGACGGATCGGGGCCGCAGCTCCGCCTCGCCACTTTTCCTTCGTCGCTGTAACATGGCATTGCATTCAAATGCGACGGAGGATGTCATGATACCTGCACTGGCAGAGTTGGAACCCAAACCCGTATGGAAGCACTTTAACGCACTCGCAGCCATCCCGCGCGCCTCGACCAAGGAGGCTGCCGCACGCGAATATGTGCTGGCGCAAGCGGCCCGCCTGGGTCTCGAGGTGGTTCAGGACAAGGCCGGCAACATCGTTGTTCGCAAGCCGGCGCACCCCGGTCGCGAGGGCGCGACCAAGGCCCTGTTGCAGGGCCACTTGGACATGGTTTGCGAGAAAAACGAGGGCACAGTCCACAACTTTGACACCGACCCTATCAAGGTGGTGCGCGATGGCGACTGGCTGAAGGCCGACGGCACCACCCTCGGCTCCGACAATGGCGTAGGTGTGTCGGCGGCCCTGGCGGTAATGGAGAGCACCGATATCGCTCACGGTCCACTGGAGTTCGTGTTCACCATCGACGAAGAGACCGGGCTGACGGGCGCTGCGGAATTTCAAGCTGGAGTGCTCAAGTCCAGTTATTTTCTGAACCTCGACAACGAAGAGAAGGGCACGCTGTGCATCGGCTGCTCCGGCGGAGTGACCACCACGGCGCGCCGCAAGGTCACGCTGCGGCCTGCGAGCGCCGGCGCCGGCTGGCGCATCAAGGTGTTTGGCCTGAAGGGCGGCCACTCCGGTGTGGATATCCATCAAGGCCGCGGCAATGCATTGCGGATTTTAGGCGGCGTGCTGCAGAAGGCACTGGAAAGTCTGCCGGTTGAAGTCGCCGATATCAAAGGTGGAAGCGCGCAAAATGCAATTGCTCGCGAGGCGTCGTCGATCGTGGTGCTGGACGCGTCGCGGGAAAAGGAACTGAAGTCGTTGGTTGCTACCGCCGAGGCTGAATTCAAAGCCGACCTTGGCAGCTTCGATCCCGATTTGCAGATCACCGTCGAGAAGGCCGAGCGCCCAGAAAAGGTCCTCGACGCTGCTGACGCAAAGCAGACCGTCGGCTTGCTGGTCACCATGCCTCACGGCGTTCTGGCGATGAGCCCCGACGTTCCCGGACTAGTGCAGAACTCCACCAACCTGGCGATCATCACCACCAAGGGCGATGTGGTCGAGATCGTCACCAGCCAGCGCAGCGCGATCGAGAGCAGCAAGCAGGCGGCTGCGCGCATGGTTGCCACCGCATGTCGGCTGGCGGGATTCGACATCGAGCATCGCGGCAGCTATCCCGGCTGGAAGCCGGAGCCCACCAGCGAGATCGTGCGTAAGCTCCAGGCGGTGCACCAGGAGCTCTTCGGCGAGCCCGCCAAGCTAATTGCCATGCACGCGGGCCTGGAGTGCGGCGTGATCGGCGAGAAGTATCCCGGCATGCAGATGGTGTCGTTTGGGCCAACCATCGTCGATCCCCACAGCCCCAACGAGCGCGTGCAGATATCTTCGGTAGAGAGCTTCTGGAAGTACCTGAAGGCGGTGCTGGAGCGCATTTGAATTCTCTTGCGCCACCCTTTGGGCGTGGATCCTAACCGCGGGTGCCCCACCCTTGTCGTCCGCTTTTGGCGACAGGGTGGGCGCAGTTCGATGACCGCCATCACAGCTTGACCTCGAATATGTGACGTAGAGTCCTCTCATGCCTCGTGGCCTCAAACCCTACCAACAAGCTCGTGATCGCCGTCGACCGCTGTTAGCAACACCATCGATGCCGATGAGATTCCCAACAAAGGTGGAATGTACATTGAGTTGAAGCCCACGAATCCCAAGGCTGCCGCGTTCGGAGTTCACTGCGACCGAGGCGACGTGCATGGCTTCAGCTTTGGGCGATCGGGGCTATCACAATGGGGAGTTTTACGTATGAGCGGCGTTAGCGGAATGACGAGAAGTACGTTCCCACGGAAATCGAGGAAATGTCTCGGGCTGTCATTGCAGGGAACTGCTAAGAAGAGCGTGGATGGTTCTCAGTGAAGGCCGCATCAATGTTGGGGATTACATCTATCAGGCGACGAATATGCCCATGCTTCCCATTCGACCCTTTGGGAAGCGTCGCTATGCGCCTTATGTACAAGGCGCATCGGCATGAAATTCAAAGCCGCTGTCCTTCATGATTCCAAATCCAAATGCGATTGCCCTAGGCCCGCTAGCTGGTCCCGATTTCCCCAGATCATCATTAGATATTATGATGTAGCTCTTTCTGAGACCGTCTATGACATCGCGCATTCACGTAGTTCCTTCTCCCTCCCAGCAACAACCTGTGGCGTACGATCCGCTGCTCGACGACATTGGATACATGACCTGCATGACCCTGGTGCTGCTGGGAAATTACGCGCAGACCGGGCATCTGGGCGGACCGCTCGCATACACACCGTACAATGTTGCGGCGCATTTGATCGGTCCTGAAAACGGCGGACTCCGTTTCGATTACCGCCGGCCGAAGCATCCTTACTCCGACAAATTCATGATGGCGGCGGGCCACTCGGTCCCCACGTGCTACGCGCTATGGATGATCATGGGCCAGGCGCTGTATCGCAAGTATCAGCAGACCGGCGATCCGCGTTATCGTGTCGACCCGCACGTCGCGATACTGCCGATCGACGCGTTGGGATTCCGGCGTGGCGCAGGCGCGCTGAAGACGCTGCTGCGCGAAACCGATTTGGAAGACCATCCGCTGTTCGCGCAAGCGAAAGGCCGCGGCATTCGTGCGCTCGCGGGACATGCCGAAAGCACCGACGTCACCAACGACGTGAACGGCGGACCCTCGGGCATCGGCATCGCGACGGCCGCGGGCAAAGCGGCGTTCTGGGACGTGGCGGGCGCGCCAGACTCGCCGAAAGTGATCGCGCTGGAAGGCGAATTCGCGCTCACTGAAGGTCACGCGCAGGAGTTGAAGACGCAGGCGGTCGCGCTGCAAGTGGGAAAGCGTTTGCGGGTGATGATTTCCGACAACAACGCGGGCATCGACGATCGCCTGATTGGCGGCGTGATCGCCGCGCAGTTCGACGGCTACGATCTCGTGAATCAATGGACGTCGTATGGATGGAACGTCTTCACGCTGTCGCACGGTAACGATTACGGCGAAGTGGCCGCGGCGCTGAAAGCAATGGACGAAGTGGACCCGCACGACCGCCGTCCAATCGTCGCGATCGGCAAAACGACCAAGGGCTACTGGCCCGCGGCCGTCGACGGAAAAATCCCCGGCTACGGCGATCAATTGGTGAGCTACCCGAGCCATCCCTACGCGCTGAAGATGAACTCGGAGTATTTTGTCGCGCTGGCGCAAACGTTCGAGAAGCATTACGGCGTGGAGTTCGAAGGAATTCGGAAGGGCGCGGTCAGCAACAATCGCGAGCGATTGATCCAGTTCAAGACAAACATCGACGTGGTGATGTCGCTGCTCGACCGCAACGGGTTGGGCGATCGCCTCGTCGATCGCCTCGTGGAAATCGGCGACACCGTGCGCGACGACGTGAAATTGCGCATCTCAGCCACCAGCGATCCGTTCCTCGACGATCGCCTGCGCGTCGCGGCGCTACCTGAAGACCCGCAGAAGGTCTCGATTCGCAATGCGATTTCCGGTGTGGAGAAGCAAGTCAGCATCGCGCTGTTCAAGAAACCGGGCGAGGTGGCCGGAGCGCGGCGCGCGATTTCCGAAATCATCAAGTGGATGAATCACGTCACTGAAGGACGATTCTTCACGGTGGCCGCCGACCTTTCGGAGTCGATCAACGTGGAGCACGGCAGTTTGTGGGGACACTACAGTCCCAAGGACAATCCGCTGGGCACGCGCTTGAAAGCGCCCATTCAAGAAGCGGGCAATGTTTCCACCGCCATCGGGCTGGTGAGTCAAAGCGCTTCCGTCGATCCCGACAAATTCGCCGGGGTGTGGGCTTTGAGCGGCACGTATGGAGCGTTCACGCCGCTGATGTACACTCCGGCGCGTGTCTGGAGTCAACAAAATCAGGACAGCAAATTCCGCGTCGGCGTGCTGCATATTCTCGCCGCCCACTCCGGTCCTGAAACCGCGGCCGACGCGCGCACACACTTCGGCATCTTCGCGCCGCAAGTGTGGAAGCTATTCCCGCGCGGTCAGGCGATCAATTTGAGCTTTTGGGATTACAACGATGTCGCGCCCGGCTATTTCGCGGCGGCGGAAATCGCGGCGCGCGATTCGCGCGTGGGCATCATCACACTGGAAGTGGCGCGTCCCGACTTCGCGGTCGCGGACCGCAGCCATTTCGCCGACTCTGATCTGCGCGCCGCGGCAAAAGGCCTGTACGTGATCCGCGATTTCGCGCCGGACAAGCCGCGCCACGGTTACGTGATCGCGCAAGGATCGAGTTCCACTGCGAATCTCGTGAAAGTGCTGCCGAAACTCGAAGCGGCCGGCGTGAACGTGAAGGTGATCGCGGCGATCAGCGAGGAGTTGTTCGATCGCCAGCCGCAAGCGTATCGCGATTCCGTGCTGCCGCCCGAGGCTCGCTACGATTTGATGGTGGTATCAACGGGCACGCGACGCATGTGGCCGCTGCGCAACCTCGGTCCCTTGACGGATGAGTATTCACTCACGTCCGACTTCGACAATTCCTGGAGAAGCGGCGGCCTCGAACTGGAAGTGATCGCGGAAGCGCATCTCGATCCCGATTCGATTTTCGCAGGCGTTGAGCGATTCGCAAACGAACGCGAGCGCCGCATCGGCGATCAACGCAAAATGATCGGTTAGCCGAGTGGGCTGTCTGCACTCGTCGTTAGCGCGCCCTTTCAGAGCCTGGGTGACAACTATGCCACGCAAAACTCAATCACCCATGTTTTGCGCCAAGGCTGGACCCAGAGGATAGAGCTGCGCTTGGGCTGAACGCACAAATCCGAAGTGCGAAAAGTGCCCCATCAGCTCGAACTGCGCTTTCTTCGCCGGTGATCGCAGGCCGCTGGGTGAAGTGTGACCTTTTCGGCCCCCGGTGGCCTACCGTTCTTTTCTTTAGCGACCTGACAAGGACGGCGGTGTGGGTTCTGGACAAGTGGTCGGCTCTTCGGAAGTTGTCCTGCAACGGAGTTGGCGGAAGCTCGGTCACGTTTCCTCCAACAGGGACTTCGGGACAATCGCTGACCGCCTCCTGGCGCTGGCGGTTCAAGGCCGTTTTCGGCTGCCGTGCAGGCGGCATTTGGAGGAGCGCTGGTGGTCGCGACAGGTATACTCATGGGCAGCCCGTAACGGACAAGCTCTATGGAAACGCGACACCGCACTGCGTGGTCGAAGGCCATTGCTGATCGTATTGGCAAAGCCGCGTTGTGCACGGTGCTGGCACTCAGCCTGCTGGCCGCGGCTACGCCGGTATCCATCGGCAATGCCGATCCCAACCGCTTCCTTACCGATATCAAAACTCTGGCCGCTCCGGACATGGAAGGTCGTGGTCCCGGAACGCAGGGCCTGGCGCGCGCTTCGAAGTACATTGAGCATCGCGACAAAGCGCTGGGCCTGCAACCTGCCGGGACGGACGGCTATCTGCAGCCTTTCACGGTAACCACGGGCGCAACCCTGAAGCCGCACAACGAACTGGTGGTCATTGACGGGGCGAAGAAGCAGCTGTTGACGATCAACCAGGATTTCGAGCCCATCAGCTTTTCCTCCTCGGGATCGTTTGCTGGTTCCCTGGTGTTCGTTGGCTACGGCGCCTCGGCCGACGAGTTTCAGTACGACGACTACGCCGGAATTGACGTTAAGGACAAGATCGTTGTTCTCCTGCGATACGAGCCCGACAGCTTCGCGGTGAAGGCGGCCCACTTGGGGCTCACACAGCATTCGCAACTTGTCACCAAGGCCATCAATGCTCGCGACCACGGAGCGAAGGCCGTCATTCTGGTGGATGGCAAGCTCGCCGAAGGCGAAGAAGATTCGTTGCTGCGTTTCGGTGGCGTGAGCGGACCGGAGAATGCCGGCATCATGCTGCTGCAGGTGACGAATGCCGTCGCCGAAAGCTGGTTTAAGGCCGCTGGAAAATCGCTGGCGGATGTGCAACAGCAGATTAATAGCGGCGGCAAGCCGGCATCGTTCGTTTTTCCAGAAGCGCTGCAGCTGTCGCTGACCGTCGACATCGGGGCGACGCACGCGCGACTGAACAACGTGCTGGCGTATCTGCCCGGCAAGACAAGTGAATACCTCATCATCGGCGCGCACTATGACCACCTGGGACGCGGCGATTCCAACTCGCTGGCACCCTCGCAGATCGGGCAGATCCATCCCGGAGCTGACGATAATGCTTCAGGCACGGCGGGCGTGCTGGAGCTGGCGCGGCTGTTTGCGCCCCTGAAGGGCCAGCTTGACCGTGGCATTCTGTTTATGTCGTTCTCCGGAGAAGAGCTTGGACTGCTAGGTTCCGCTTACTGGGTAAAGAACCCGACGAAGCCGCTGGACAAATGCGTAGCGATGATCAATATGGACATGATCGGCCGCATTCGCGATAACAAGGTTTTCATCGGCGGAGTGGGCACCGGATCTACATTTAAATCGATTATGGATCTGGCGCAGAAGAAGACGAATTTCAAGGTCGAGTACTCACCGGGCGGTTACTCGGCCAGCGATCACACTTCGTTCGTCGCCAGGAAACTTCCGGTGCTCTTCTTCTTCTCGGGCTTGCACGCGGACTATCACAAGCCTTCCGACACATGGGACAAGATTAACGCGCCATCAGCAACGCAGTTGCTCGATATGGTCGCCGATGTGATGTTGCAATTGGCGAGTGCGCCCCAACCGCCTGCGTTCGTCACAGTTGCCGAAGACAAGCCGATGGGCGGCCTCTCGGGAGGCGGAGGATACGGCCCGTACTTCGGTTCCATTCCAGACTTCGGCGAGGTAAAGGATGGGGTGCGATTTTCGGACGTGCGCCCAGGGTCGCCAGCGGCAAAGGCGGGATTGAGGGCGGGAGATATCCTGGTGCAGTTCGACGGCAAGCCGATCCACAACCTTTACGACTTCACCGACGCACTTCGCCGCAGCAAGGTTGGGCAGGTGGTCGAGGTGAAAGTGCTTCGCGAGGGCCAGCCCATAACGGCCAGCGTGAAACTGGAGCAGCGAAAGTAAGGGGCCACTGCGAATTGATGTTGTTTAAGAGAGAAGCCACCCGGAGTGCATCCGCTTGAACCTCATGAATTTCATCCGAAAGTCGTCTGTGCTCCTGGTCCTGTTGGTTGGAGCGCTACCCCTTTTGCGGGCCCAGCAGGCAGGCGGCACAGATAACACGTCTTCGTCATTGCTGTCTCCGGGCGAAGAGAAACATTTGCGCAATATCCGCCAGCTCACCTTCGGCGGACAGAATGCAGAAGCTTACTTCTCCGCTGACGACCGCATGCTGAGCTTCCAGCATCAAGGCCAAGGCGTGCCCTGCGACCAGATCTATACGATGCCGGTGGACACTCCCGACGGCAAGCCGGCAACGCCTAAGCTGATCAGCTCGGGCAAGGGACGCACCACGTGCAGTTATATCTTTCCCTCCGGCGACCGCATTTTGTACTCCTCGACCGAGGGAACAAGTTCGGACTGTCCTCCGCGGCCCGACTATTCGCACGGGTACGTCTGGCCCGTCTATAGCAGCTACAAGATCTACACTGCCAAGCTTGATGGCAGCGATATCAAGCTGCTGACCGACGCTCCCGGATATAACGCCGAGTCGACCATTAGCCGCGACGGCAAGAAGATTGTCTTCACTTCCACGCGCAACGGCGATCTGGACGTTTACACCATGAATGCCGACGGTACGCATATCCGCCAGCTGACTCACGAGTTGGGTTACGATGGCGGCCCGTTCTGGTCGGCGGATGGCAAGAAAATCGTCTACCGTGCCGAGCATCCCAAGACGCCGCAGGAGATCGCCGACTACAAAGCGTTATATGCCCAAGGCCTGATTCGTCCGGGTAATCTCGAAATCTGGGTGATGGATGCCAACGGCAAGCACAAACGCCAGGTCACGCACAACGGTGCCGCTAACTTCGCGCCGTTTTTTCATCCCGACGGCAAGCGAATTATCTTCGCTTCCAACCTGGCAAACCCCCAGAGCGGCCGCGACTTCGATCTCTACATCATCAATGAGGACGGGACAGGACTGCAGCGCATCACTTATTACCCGGATTTCGACGCATTTCCTATGTTTACCTCAGATGGCAAGCGTTTGGTGTGGGCGTCGAACCGCAACGGCAAGGAGCCGCACGAGACCAATATCTTCATTGCCGATTGGGTGAATTAGAGGATGCGGGTTATGCGGAACATCGCGCGATGCCCTGTGGGGGCAGTGCAGTTCGTGACCAGTCGCCAATCTTTAGGTTGGAGCGCTGGTTAGTGGTCCACTCTCCATGGGTGAGTCCAGTCACATTAGAATGTGATCGCTGTCCTCCCCGGTGTCGTTAGGGGGTGTATGCTGAAAATGTCGGTCTTCTGGTGATGAGTCGTTTCAGACACATCCTGGCTGCTGCTGTTGTCGCGATAGCCGTTGTCTCCGCGGCAACGCCGGCATTGGTGTGTCTGGTTCGTGGGAAGTCTATGTCGGCCGGACATTCCTGCTGCCTGCCTGCCAACAAGGTCCAGGACAGCCGACCGACGCAGACGGAAAACTCGTGTTGTGTCACCGCGGCGCGTGAGGATCCATCGGCACCAGCCGGCATTTTCAAGAGCGCGCCACTTGCCGCAATGACTGTCGCGTACAACGATGGTCCAGCTCTCTTCAGATCGCAATTCATTTCGTCAGCGCCAGTTGACGATGCTTCACCCCCTGGTTTTAGCAGTCCATCCATCCTGAGAATCTAGCTTACTTTCATTGTCTCCTTTACGGCGCATACGTGCGTCTCCGACTAACTCTGTTTCGGAGGAACCATGAAAGTCCTACGTGTATTTGCACTCATATTGATTACGGCCAACCTCGCGATGGCCGACGACCCTTTCGCTGAAAGCAACATCCTGCTCAGCGCAGTGACCCAGCATCAGCCACCGTCCCCGACGTCGTCGGTCACGCTCGCCGAATTGCAGGAGATGGCGATGCGCAGCAACCCTGAAATACGCATTGCGGTGCGGCGGCTTTCCGTGGCCCAGTCTCGGGTACCCGGAGCTGGAGCGCTGGACGATCCCACGTTCATGTATCGCGACTGGGGGACGCCCCTGAAGAAACCATGGGACCTGAACCAAGCCCAGAACATGTTCATGTATTCGCAGAGTCTTCCGGGACCCGGCAAGCGCGGCCTGCGCTCGGAGATTGCAGGCAAGGAAGTGGAGGTGGCGAAAGCGGAACTCGAAGCCGTGCGTCGCGATGTCAGCGCACGCGTGAGCCGGGCCTTCTACGATCTGCTACGCAACCATGACGAACTTCGCATTCATGACCAGCAAGTCATCATCGCCCGCCAGGCACTCGAAACTGCGCGGGTCAAGTACACCGTGGGCCGGGTACCCCAGCAGGACGTACTCAAGGCGCAAGTCGCGTTAACGCGCCTCGCCGAGCATTTGAACTCGCTGGCCGAGGATGGCGATTTGGCCAGCGCCACGTTGAATTCACTCATCGGCCGCGATCCCTCCGAACCGCTCGAAGTCCTCGGGCAATACAGTCTGCCGGCGAGCCTTCCATCGCTGGCTGAAATGGAGAAGGTGGCGCTGGACAAGCGTCCCGAGCTGACCGCATTTTCCAGGGCGATCGAGCAGTCGGAAACAAGAACTAAACTGGCGCAAAAGGGTTATACCCCCGACTACACCATCTCCGCCGGATACATGCTGACGCCAGCGGGATCGACCTACCGCAACAACTACATGGCAGAGTTCGGTCTCAGCCTGCCGTGGCTCAACCGGCGCAAGCATGATGCAGAGATCAGCGAGGCGCAGGCGCTAACTCTGGAGCAGCGTGCAGAGTACGACAACCAGCGTGCGCTCGTCTTCCTGCAAATACAGGAAGCGCTGGTCAAGGCCAGGACCGCTTACCGCAATCTTTCTCTTTATCGCGACACGCTCAAGCCCCAGGCCGAAGCCACGTTCAAGGCGACGGTGACGGCCTACAAAAACGACCGCACCGATTTTCTCAACCTGCTCGACTCACAAAACATGACGCTCGAAGTCGAGTCTTCCTACTTCAAGAATGCAGCCGAATTTGAATCGCGCCTCGCCGATCTTGAGCGCGTGGTTGGCGCCCCAATTTCTCGCGATGACGGCGCCCGCGAAACATCTCCGGAGGTGAGCGATGACATTGAATAATCGACAGTCTCTTCTTATTGGGTTCGGTATCGGCCTGCTGATCGCCGTTCTGGTCGGTGGTGCGGTGACGATAATGAGTCGAGCTTCGCACCAGCACGCCGCCGCTGCTGCAACGCCCGAGAGTGACAAGGGATCGGCTACGCCGGAGAAGTCGCAGCCGGCCATGGATTCGGGCACAGAGCCGGGCTCGACGGTCGAGCTTACTGAGGACGAGCAGAAAGCCGCTGGGGTGCAGATCAGCGAAGTGCGCCACCAGCGCCTGACGACCGAGATCAGCGCGTTTGGTCGGGTGGAAGAACCGGAGTCCCGCCTCTCCACCATCAGCGCCCGGGTCGCAGGGCGCGTCGACAAGCTCTACCTGCAATACACCGGCCAGCATGTTCAGCGAGGACAGGCAATCGCGGAGATCTACAGTCCCGAACTGCTGTCGGCCTCCGAGGAGTACAAGCTCGCCCTGGACAGCCGCAACCAACTCAAGGCGGCAGCAGAACCAGAAGCAATCCAGGCCGCAGATGACCTGGTGTTGGCTAGTCGCCGCCGCTTGGAGCTGTGGGGCATGACGCCCCAACAAATCCAACAGATCGCTGCCGGCCACAGCAACCCTGATGTCACCGTGTACTCCAGCGCCTCCGGCACCGTGGTGGAGCGGAAAGTCACGCAAGGGCAATACGTGAATGCTGGAGACCTGTTGTATTCCGTCGCCGATCTCAGCACGGTTTGGGTGAAAGCCGACGTGTACGAGTCGGACCTGCCTCAAATTCGCGCTGGACAGCCGGTGGAGATAACCTCCGACGCTCTGTCTGGGAAAACAATCCACGGGAACGTCGAGTTCATCGAGCCCCAAGCCTCGGTCGAAACCCGGACGGTGCCGGTCCACGTTCACGTTGCCAACCCCGGAATGCGGCTTCGCCCCGGCATGTTCGTGCGGGCCGTCTTCAACGAACGTCAGGAGAATGCGCTGGTAATACCACGCTCCGCAGTTCTCGACACGGGCACCCGCAAGCTGGTCTATGTCGCGAAACAGAATGAGGTGTTTGAGGTGCGTGAAGTCCAGACCGGGACGCCCAGCAACGATCTGTTCCCGGTGATCTCCGGAGTCAAGTCGGGTGAGCGGATCGTAACCGATGGCAACTTCCTGATCGACTCCCAAACCCGCCTGACCGGCGGCATGACCGGACTTTTTGGAGGCTCCAAGGAATTCGGCGATCACCAAACACCGGGCGGTGGCACACCCGAACAGCCGAGCCCGAAGGCCGCCAAGATCACCTACCGGATGGACCCCGACTTACTGAAGGGAGCAGCGCCAGCAGAGTTTTACGTGCAGCTCGTGGATGCGACTGGCAAGGCCATCACCGATGCGCAGGTAAAAGTCACGCTGGTGATGCCCGCCATGCCATCCATGAATATGCCCGAAATGCGGGCTACCGCCGATCTCTCGTGGAACGGCAAGGAATACGGCGGGACCATCAATGTACCCACGGCGGGTTCCTGGACCACAACCATCGAGGTCACCCGCGGCGGCCAGCTGTTGGCTTCGCAACACGTTCGCCTGACGGCGCGTTAAGGAGCGGCGATGATCAACCGAGTCATTGAATTTTCTCTACGGAACCGCTTCTTGATCGTGGGCGCCTACATCGCTCTCGCCGTCGCAGGCTATTGGGCGATGATGCACACTCCTGTCGACGCCATACCCGATCTGAGTGAGAACCAGGTCATCGTCTTTAGCGACTGGCCGGGGCGCAGCCCGCAAGAAGTTGAGGACCAAATCACCTACCCGATGACGGTTAATCTTCAGGGACTGCCCGGCGTCAAGACCGTGCGCTCATCGTCTGCGTTTGGATTCTCGATGATCAACGTCATCTTCGAGGACAACGTTGACATTTACTTCGCCCGGACCCGCGTGCTGGAGCGCCTGAGCCTCGCCACCAGCTTCCTCCCGGCCGGAGTCACTCCGATGCTGGGGCCCGACGCAACTGGGGTGGGGCAGGTGTTTTGGTACACGGTTGAAGGGCCTTACGATAGCGGCACTCTGCACTCCATTCAGGATTGGTTCATCAAATATCAACTCAGCTCCGTACCGGGCGTGGCGGAAGTTGCCAGCATCGGCGGCTTCGTTCGTCAGTACCAGATCGATGTCGATCCGGTGAAGCTACGCGCCTACAACATCCCTCTGCGGGAGGTTCTGTCGGCCATCGAACGCAGCAACAATAATGTCGGCGCGAAAGTCATGGAGGTGAACGACGCCGAGTACATGATCCGCGGAATTGGACTGATTCGCGGAGTGCAGGACATCGAGAACACCGTTTTGTCGGCGGGCAATGGCACACCCATTTACGTGCGCAACGTGGCATCGGTCCAGCTGGGACCGGAGTTCCGGCGAGGGGTACTCGACAATGGCGGGAAGGAAGCTGTCGGTGGGGTGGTTGTCATCCGCTACGGCGCGAACCCACTGGAAGTCATCAAGGCCGTCAAGCAGAAGCTGGCTGCCTTGCAGTCCGGGCTACCCAGAGGAGTCACGGTAGTTCCGTTTTACGACCGCAGCACGCTCATCGACCATGCAGTCGATACCCTGCGCCACGCACTGATCGAAGAAATCATTCTGGTTACGCTGGCCCACGTGGTTTTTCTGTGGCACTTCCGCAGCATTCTGATCGTTACTCTGCCGCTTCCTCTGGCGGTCCTGAGCGCCTTTCTCTTCATGAAAGGAGTCGGGATTTCCTCCAACATCATGTCGCTGGGAGGAATCGCAATCGCTATTGGTGTGCTGGTCGATGCCGGAATCGTCATGACGGAGAACGTTCTCCGGCAGGCGGAAAAATTCACCCAAGAGCATGGCGACTATCGCCCACATATCTGGCAGATCACGCTCGATGCAGCTAAGGTGGTTGGCCGGCCAATCTTTTTTGCCATGATCATCATCATTCTGGCGTTTGTCCCCGTGTTCGCGCTCACCGGCATGGAAGGCAAAATGTTCCATCCTCTTGCCTTCACCAAGACTTTCGCCATGATCGCCTCCACGCTCATGGCAGTAACGCTGGTGCCCGTTCTCTGCACGTTCCTTATCCGGGGGAAACTCCATCGGGAGGATGAAAATCCGGTAATGCGGACGCTACGAGCCATGTATCGTCCAGTGCTGGGCTGGGCCCTGCGCCATCGTGCCCTGACGCTCGCCGCCGCGGGCCTGCTCTTTGCGGCCGCACTCTACACCGCGACGACGATAGGCTCTGAGTTCATGCCGCCGCTCGATGAGGAGACGGCGCTCTTCATGCCCATCACCGATCCGCGCATATCGCTCACCAAGGCCACCGAGATCATGCGCCAGCAGGACAAGATCATCGCCGCTGATCCTGCGATTGAAAAGGTTGTGGGGAAAATCGGGCGGGCTGAAACCGCGACCGATCCGGCCCCCATCAACATGTCGGAGACCATGCTCATTCTGAAGCCCAAAGACCAATGGCCGAAGGGCGTGACCAAAGATGCCATCCTGCAGCGGCTCGACGAAAAACTGCGAATTCCCGGCGTCACCAACATTTGGACCCAGCCCATCCGCAATCGGATTGACATGCTCTCAACCGGCATCCGCACCCAAGTCGGCGTCAAGGTCTTCGGCCCAGATTTGCAGCAAATCGAGCACATCTCCGAACAGATCGAACGGGAGGTTCGCACTGTGCCGGGGGCGGTCGACTTGTACGCCGAGCGCATCACCGGCGCTCCCTATCTGGAGATTGACATCAACCGTCCGGCGGCCGCGCGATACGGAATCAACATTCAGGACGTGGAAGACGTCATCGAGACTGCCATCGGCGGCAAGAACCTGACTACAACCATTGAAGGGCGCCAACGGTTTCCGGTTCGAGTTCGATATGCCCGCGATTTTCGCGAAAACGTTGAAGACCTGAAGGATGTTCTGGTCGCAGCTCCCAACAACGCCCAGATTCCCCTCGGCATGTTGACCGACATTCGCATGGTCATGGGACCGGCGATGATCTCCAGCGAGAACGGCCTGCTGCGTGGAACTGTGCTGATGAATGTTCGCGGGCGTGACGTTGGGGGATTTGTTGACGATGCAAAACGAACCGTGGCGCGCCGGGTGAAGCTGCCCGCCGGTTACTACATCGAGTGGAGCGGCCAGTACGAGAACCAGATTCGCGCCAAACGGCGGCTCGAAATCGTCATTCCCGTCGTATTCCTGATCATCTTTCTCCTGCTTTACAAGACCTACAACTCAGCCAAAGAAGCCTTGCACGTCATCATGGCTGTTCCGTTTGCCCTTACTGGAGGTGTGTTTCTTCTCAAACTGCTGGGCTACAACTTTTCTGTCGCTGTGTGGGTCGGGTTCATCGCGCTCTTCGGAACCGCGGTTCAGACCGGCGTAATCATGGTAATTTACCTGGAAGAAGCTGTCGCCCGAAAAAGAGCGGAGGGAGCACTGACTCGGGAGGGACTGCACCATGCCGTCATCGAAGGCGCATTGCTGCGCTTAAGACCGAAGGTAATGACGGTCGCAACCGTGGTAGCCGGATTGCTCCCGCTGATGTGGACGACCCGAACCGGCGCAGAAGTCATGAAACCTCTAGCAACCCCTGTGCTCGGCGGAATGGTCAGCTCGCTGCTGCACGTCCTGATTGTCACGCCCGTGATCTTTACTTGGCTGCGCGAGCGCGAGATAAAGCGGCAATCCGAAGCGCCTGGCCAATGAGCAGAATCTATGCCGAGGACAGCGCGCAATCGATAAATCCTGAAGCAGTCGGCCTCTCGCAGCGGAAAATCCACATTCTGATCGCGAAATCCCGCATCACGGACCTACGCCACGGTGGCCAGTACAGTTGAGAAAGACCAACGGGGCTTTGACGTCTATCGGTATGCCGTAACGCCGGGCTACCTGGAGACGATGGGCATATCGCTTCGCTACGGCCGCCTGCTTGACGAGCACGACGTCGCCGGCTCACCGCCGGCGGTGGTGAGCAGCGAGTCGTTGGCGAAAAGCGAGTTCCCCGGTCAAGACGCCATCGGTCAGGTTCACGTTGGTCCCAAGAACCTGCCTTGGTTCACCGTGGTCGGAGTGGTGGGCGATGTGAAGCAAACCTCGCTGGCGGAGTGACTGCCGTCACAGACGGCTATCTCTGGTTGCCAACAAAGGTGACCAGTCTGCTGGGCTGACTCATCACGCGCCACTTTACGCTATAGAAGAACTGAATTCAGCACGGTACCGCGCAGTGACGAGTGCTTACTTAGCCCGTCGAATCATATCCACGACTGCACCGAGGGCTTGAGACGAATTGGATGGAGAAACCAAGAAACCAACGTTGTTCTCCCGCTCAATCCTTGAGTCCGGAATTGCAAAGAACAGTGTCATCTTCTTGTCCGGCTTTGCAGGATCACGGAAATCCAAGTGGAGAAGAAACGTTCCTGGTGCAAGATGGCGCACCACCATGAAACCTGCCGCGCTCTTGTTCGTCACTTCCAGCATTGCAACGTTCCCCAGAGGCACAACGAAGGCGCGATACTTGCAGGAAGCACCTCCCGGGTCGTAAGCAATCGATTTGGCCGTAATGGTCAACGTTGCTGGATGAATCGCTTCCCCCGAGAGTTCCAAATGTTCATGCGCCAGATTAAGCGTTACTGATCCGCCATTGCGGATTGCATCTGCGGCAGCACTTTCGAAATGCCCCGGATCATGCGTTCGCCAGTACGCAGCCGCCAGCACACTCTGAACATCAGGATTATTTGGTTCAAGTGACGACAGCTCGCTGGAAATCTGGATTGCGCCTTGGGCATCACCATGCGAAAGGTGTTGCCTCGCGTCTGCTAGCTTTTCCTGAAAATACTGAGGGTCAGGCATCAGATGGATTTCGATAGCGGCATGTTGACCGGCGACAACTGCAACTGACCGGGTCTCCGACTTCATGCCGGCACGCGCGACGGTTATGTCGTAGCTTCCCGGGGGACACTGCAATTCGGAAACTCCATCCTTGAACTGACCTAGCCCAGCGATTTCTACCGAGGCACCGGGCGGCTCCGAACGAACCGTCAAGAATCCTCCGGCCCAGTCGAGCTGAACGGGCAAGTGCTTGTATTCTCGCGCCGCAAGCGTCAGCTTGAAATCGCCTGGCCGGTAACCCGGCTTGTTGACAACCAATCGATGGGCACCCACCGGCAAATCTGGCAAAACCAAACGGCCCTGAGCGTCGGTTGTTCCGTGATCCGTCCCGTCTACGGCAACCTGACTGCCGGGAGGCCCCTGAATTTCGATCGTGCCAACCGGCATTCGCTCGCGCACGGCCGCGAGCGTTGCCTGGCCTGCACCGCGTTGCTGCAACCGGTCAAGGATTTTTGGCGTCGGGGTAAAGGCCAGACCGCGGGAACGCACTTCCTGCGCCACTACTTCATCGGGTGTATGAATCTCAATCAGTTTTTCGATTTGCGTGAGCGAGAGGCCTCCCGTTGGCGTTGTGCTCCCCCCATGGCCAACCCGAGAACAAGAGACAAAACAACCGCTACCTGCAAGCCCTTATGGTACAGGTGGCCCGATCTCGTCATTGAACGCCTCAGGTCTCGAATACCGCGAGACCTGGCCACCCGTCAAACCCGGCATATCCTGCAATTTTCTTATAAATAAGATACTTATAAACATCTTATTTTACTTACTTCCTATTAAAGTAAGAAGATTATACTGAGGTACTATGAGAACCCCCTTTACGACCCGCATCTCTTCCCGCGGACAGGTGGTCATTCCTGGCCCTGTTCGCAAGGCGCTCGCAATCGAACCCGGGACGGCGTTCCTTGTCATCGCAAGAAAAGACACTGTCGTGCTTCACCGCCTACAGGAGCCGCCGTGGCAGTTCTTCGACGACGTGGTCAAGCAAGCCAGGAAGCAAGGTCGCCAGCTCGACGCCGCCATGCAGGGGTTCGCGAGAGTTATGAGCAAGCTGAGGTACGGGCGGTAACCAAGGTCGAGGCGGTTTTCGGAGGCCGGGGGCCCCCACTCAAGAGCCCGAAGAGTGGAAATGGAGCAACTTCCGGACGTATGCCTGCGGCGAAGAGGGTTTGGTAAAGGTGAATTGTCAGGAATGGCCGCTCAGGATAACGTATTCCGCCTCCCGGGCCACTCGTTCGAAACCCGCGAATGAGT
>PMAT01000052.1 GCA_003152695.1 Acidobacteriaceae bacterium | reverse complement strand
GCCGAAACAGGTCAAACATGGCAACCAAGTTATAGCAGACCCACTTTGCCGACTGCCCGACGAAGTTGTTGATTTCACAGCCGGACAGGATTGTGACGAGGCACAGTTGCAAGAAGTCTTAAATGTGGTATTTTCAATGAGTTTTGGGGTCGGACGGAATATTTGCGCTCCACAGCCTTCGGGAACGAGGGAGGAGCCGGCTTTGTCATCGACAGTGCTTCGCGGTTCTTCCTGAAAGTACGGTTTTCAGCTGCAAACCACGAGTGTGAAGCAACATGGCTGAACAAGAGTCTGGCATAGCTAAGCTGCTCGATTTAGCACGGGAAGACCCGACCTGCTTAGAAAAACTCGAAAAGCTTCGTCGCACAATCACGGTAATGTTTACCGACATTCAAGGGTCGACCGCATATTTCGAAAAACATGGAGATGCTGCCGGACTCGTGATGGTTCATCACTGCAACGACATCCTTCGCAGAATCGTGCAGGACCATCGTGGCCGAGTCATCAAGACTATAGGCGATGGCATGATGGCGACATTTGAAGAGTGCGCTTCTTCGGTAGAAGCCGCTGTAAAAATGCAGCATGCCTTGGTAGACCTAAACGCGCGGCGCCCGGAGTCCGACCGCGTAGCTATTCGTATTGGAATCCACTATGACACGGGAATAGTCAGAAGTAATGACGTATTCGGAGACGTAGTCAATGTCGCATCTCGCATTGAGAGCGTCGCATCGCCTCGACAGATAGTCATCTCCGACACGTTGTGTCAGGAAGTATGCAAAGGGGGATTCGAGATACAAAAATTGGGTCGCTTCGTCCTCAAAGGGAAGAAGTCAGAGCGTACCTTGTACGAAGTCATATGGAATCAGGAATCCTCCGCAGGGGCGATCGGCCAGCGCTCTCCGGAGAAGCTCCAAGCAGGCCGGAGTTTCGGGCTTCAAGTGGTGGATGGAAAGGGCGCCATACAAGCCGAGCATCCCCTTCTCGACAGCCTTACTATCGGGCGCTCCCAGGGAGATGTCACCTTCCCTACAGATCTTCACATGGCGCCCCTGAATGCCCGGATATTTATTGACGACGGGCAGCTGTTTGTCCAGGACCTCAGCCAGGGGGCGGAAAGTATATTTATCCGGGTCGCCGGGGGATATACGTTGCAGAATGAGGATGTCGTTCTGATGGGCCAGCAGGTATTGAAGTTCCGGGAGATCTCAGGGGCCATGTCAGTCGCCGCGGAACGAGGAGCGACGCTGAACGAAGTCGCCAACGTTCTGCGGGAAGCAGTGGCTGACTTGGTTCAAGTGAACCCCAAAGAAGGCGCCCCTGTTCGTTGTTCTCTTTCGCTGCCCGAAGTGTACTTGGGCCGCACGAAGGGCACCTATACCTTTCCGGCAGACAAGCTTATGAGCCGATCGCATGCCCGGATTCTGCAGCGTGCTGAGGATTTCATTTTGGAAGATCTCGACAGCCGCAATGGTACCTTCGTGAAGGTACGGGGAATAGTCCCCCTGGCTGTCAATGGGATGGCGCTTCTAGGAAATCAGTTGTTGCGGGCTGTCCGTCAGTGAACGACGGCTGATACGCTTGGTGCTTGCAGAACCACGCCAGCGACGGACGAATCAGGAGGGAAGTAAACCGCCACTCTTGTGCAAGTCTTTGCACCCCGCTGGATTCGTTCGCATATCTTCCAGCGAGTTACAACGGAAGCATAATTGCGACAGCGCTTAAGGTAGTGTCTCTCGGGGTGTCTCGTGGCTTCGCGTGAGGATGGCATTTCCGAGGTACCCGGCAATGAGTTATCCCTCACCCTGCTGGTTGCGCAATATCCGGCCCCAGTGAGCACAAGAAAGATTTCGAATTAGAAGTCGCGATCCGGCCTTCCGTGAGCACCACAAGCTGTTAGCAGTTCAACCTCGCTAGGCAAGGCTCTCGACCACGGAGGATACAAAAGTGAATAAGAAATCTGTATGGATGTTACGTATGCTGCCTGTCGCTCTCGCGGTGGTTGTATTTGTGGGAGCGCCGATGGCCTTTGCTAGCGATCTAATCAACAACGGCAGCTTTGAAACCGGCGATTTCACTGGCTGGACTACAGGCGGCAACTTCGAAGACTCCTCAGTGGTGAGTGGTCCCTTTTACGTCTATCCGGGTGCCGAGGACGGACAGTTTTATGCTGTCTTGGGCCCGGTGGGCAGTGACGGCACACTTAGCCAGACATTTGCTACAACCGTCGGCGCCCAGTACACCTTCAGCTTCTGGTTCGCCTCAGTTGGCGACAACCCTAGTGATTTCAGTGCTTCCTGGGATGGAACTCAATTGCTGAGCCTGACCAATCCCAATACAGGCGTCGGGTGGACGCAATTCTCGTTCACCGAGACCGGAACCGGCAGCGACACCATCTACCTCGGCTTCAGAGATGACCCGGAATACATGACGATCGACAACATTCGCGTAGTGCTCAGAGAACGCCAAACCCCGGAGCCTAGCTCTCTATTGTTGCTCGGTACTGGATTGGTGGGAGCATTCGGCGCTATTCGACGCAGGTTGAATCAGTAGTGTTGCAGCAGTTCACTTACCAGCCGCAGCCAGCCAGCTGCGGCTTTCTTATTTGTAGGCAGAGTTCACAGAAAGAAATACTCGAATTGGGCTTGAGTTTTTCAACGGTCCCAATTGTTTTGGAAACGCAGCCTACCAAAGACACTAATTGGCTTACTGCAGCCTCGCGAACTCCGCCTTGGCTTGTTTATAGATGGGAATGTCGGGATCGGCGTCTTTCCAAAGGGTCAAGAAGTCCTGATATGCAGCACGGGCTTTGACCGTGTCACCCCCTATTGCATACGCGCGGGCCACGCCGAGACGGGCCAGCGCGCCCCATGAAAAGTTCCCAACTACACCACGGTGGTCGATGAACTTCTGAAATTCCGCTGCAGCTGAATTTCCGTCGTGCAGCATGAGATAGGCTTCTCCCCGGAGGTAGATTGGAAGTAGGTTAGCTTGGTCCCCCAGTTCTACTGCGCTAGCTACCTTGAGCAGTTGGACTGCTTGGTTGGGGTCTTTGCGTTGCAAGGCGATAGCCGCTCTAATAGTAGGCAGCCGATATTCCTGGACCAGCGTGTCCAGCGGGAATGTCTTGTCGAGTTCGGCAGCCAGCTTCTCCGCCGTTGGTGTATCGCCTGCCCGAGCCAGAGCCAGTGCGACCATCGGCTGCACATCGCGGTTCGGGGCCAGCCTTAGTGCGGCATGGGCATCGGCAAGCGCCTGCTTCGGGTTCCCCACTTCCACCTCGCGCAACGCTGCCGACACTTGATACGTCGCGGCAACCTCTTTGGCGTCATTGTGCTGGGCTGAGTCCATCGCCCGCCGGGTTAGCTCGTTCGCGTTTTTCAACCTCCCGTACCAAGCTTCTGTGTCGGCTTGCGCGGCCAGCAGCACGTCTTCCATGCCCGGCTTCCCAATGGCTGCTGCCGCCGCCTCCGCCATCTGCCCCGTGTCTCCCTTCATAAAAGCCAGCAGGTAGCGGTTTGCCAACAGAATCTCACCCTCCACCTTGCGCTTTTCCGCCTGTTTGTACGTTGTCTCTGCCTCGTCCGGACGGTTGAGGCTACTGTAGGTGGCGATGAGGTTGACATAGTTGTTCGTATTATTCGGTTCCACGTGCACTGCTTCGCGGAGTTCCTCTAATGCCTTCTCCCAGTTTCCAAGTTTGCAGTTAATAAACGCCAGGGTCGAGTATGGCTCAGAATCTCTCGGGTAAGTCTGCGTCCACAGTTCATATACTTGCGCTGCCTTCCCTAGCTCTCCCGTTGTGGACATATAGTAGATTCCCTCGATCGAGAACCGCTCCCGTTCGGTCACCTTCGTTCGCAGCTCGTAGGCTTTGCGTGCGCTCTCCGCCGCCCGCCCGGCTTCATTGAGATTGGTATAGGCGACTGCCATGCCGGCATAGGCCAAGGCAAAATTCGGATCGAGATCCACTGCTCGTTTGAGAAGGGGCAGAGCGGCGGAGTCCCCTTTCGCAAAGTGCATCTTCTGTCCCAGACTGTAGGCCTTCAGCGCCTCCAGCGATGGTGTGGTCGCTTCCTCTAGCGGAGTGGCGAACTTCTGTACCGAGCTTAGCGATTCGCCCAGCTTACCGCGCAAGCTGACCGCTGCGGCGTCCAGGGCCTTGAGCACGCCTTCCTTGCCTGGCGCCCGCTCCTGCGCTTCCGCCAGCACGTCCCCGGTGTTGCAGCTCACTGCCTTGAGGCCAATCACGTATTGGCTACCCAGGCCGGCAATCGAGCCAACCATCATGGCCTTGCTGCCGGTGCGCTGGCAGACCTCGCGCGCAATCTCAGGCGTTAAACGATCACCGGCGGAACGCCCCATCAGCTTCAATGTATCGGTTACCTTGTGCTCGGAAACCTGGTCGAGGAAAGGCGATTGATCGAGCTGTACCGCGAGTCCTTGCTTCAGGGTGTCGTCGAAAACGCTGTCGCCGGTGGTGTTGGCGAAATCAGAGAGTATGATGCTGTCTCGCTCCGTCAGCGTGGTGGTCTTGCGCGAGCGCCAGTAGAGACCGCCGGCAATTGCGGCGATAAGCACGACCGCCGTGGCCGCCAGCAGCTTCCGCCGGAGGCCCGCAGCCCGCTCGCGGGATTGGATGCCCAGCTTGATTCTGTTCAGGTCGGCCCGGATCTCGCTGGCGTGCTGATACCGCAACCCGCGGTCTTTCTCCATCGCCTTCTGAATGACTTTTTCCAGCTTGGATGGCAGTTCGGGGTTCAAGCCACGCGCTGGGGCTGCCGTGCCATTCAGGATTTCCTGGTGCAGAATTTCCGCGGTGGGGCCGCTGAATGCCCTCTGCCCAGTCGCCATTTCGTAGAGCACGAGACCAAAGGAAAACAGGTCGGTCCGTGCATCCAGCTTTTCCTTTCGTATCTGCTCCGGCGACATGTACGCCAAAGTTCCCACCACTGCACCGGGACCGCTCAGGCTCAGCTCCTGGGCGGCCGCGGCTGCCGGCGATCCGGATTCGTGGCTGCGAATTCTCCACATTGACCGGTCGTCCAGTTGCGTGGCTGCCGACGAAAGCGAGCTGTGATCAACCTCTTCCTGGACGCTGCTCTGCAACAGCTTGGCCAAGCCGAAATCTAGAATCTGAACTACGCCCTTATCGGTGAGGAAGATGTTAGCCGGCTTGATGTCGCGATGAATGATGCCTTTCTCATGCGCAGCTTCCAACCCGTCGGCAATTTGAATCCCGATGTCCAGCACCTGATCGAGGGGCAATGCCTTTGTCTGCGAGCTGGCGGGACCTTGCTTACGAACCGCGGCCAGGCACCCCTTCAGGGTTTGCCCGCGCAGCAATTGCATCACGATGAACGGCTGGCCCTCATGCTCTCCAAACTGGTAGATGGGACATATGTTGGGATGCTCCAACGCCGAGGCGGCGCGGGCCTCGCGCTCGAACCGTTCCAGGGCTCGCGCATCGTGGCCCGGTCCCTGGGGCAGGAACTTCAAAGCCACGCGCCGGCCCAGCTTCAAGTCTTCGGCCTCGTACACCACGCCCATCCCGCCACTGCCAACGATTCCCAGCACGCGATACTGAGAAAACGTCTGGCCGGTCAAACAAGCAGGGTCCGGCTTCACAGTAACCGCTCCCTCGCTAGAGGAGGTGGACTCGTTCCGCTCCACGGCTACGAGAAGGCGGTACCCTCGGCGGGCCACCGTCTCGATATACTTCGGATTGCCAGCGGAGTCCCCGAGTGCGACGCGAAGCTCTTCAATGGCCGCGTTGATGCCACTGTCGAACTCCGCCATGGTGTCGTTAGGCCAAAGCTGCTGCTGGATTTCTTCGCGAGTCGTAATAGCGCCGGCGTGCTCGACCAGGATCCGCAGGATTTGGAAGGGCCGCTCCTGCAGGGCGATCCTTTGACCGGATTTGTGCAGTTCTCCTGATTGCAGATCGAGTTCGAAGACGCCGAAGCGAAGGCGAGGTGGGAGTGTATTGTTCATCGAGCCAGAACGGTTGTGGGCGAAGTTTACACTGCTGCACCCTTAGTTCCAAGCTCAGTTTGCAGCCTCTGGCCGCAATTCAGGGTCGTCAGCTTCAGCGATTTAGGCCGATCGTAGCGGGTTGTGCGCCGACTGAGGGCTCAGCTTCGGGCATCTGACCGTGCCCGTCGCAGGTCCTCCATGTCCCCGAGCAGGATCAATACCGCATCTTGCGGCAACAGGGTGCTCCCGGGCGGGTTAAACATCGGCAGCGAATTCAGGTCGCTCGTCGGTTTCATCGCAAGCAAGAGAAGGTTGTAGCGGGCGCTCAGGTCAAGCTCGTCGATCGTGCGGTTGATCCAACCGGACGCAGCGCCCAGGTCGATCTCCTCGATACGCAGGGTGCGTGATTTTTCCTGCAACATCAAGTCGAGAAAGCTGACCACGTTCGGACGCAATACCTCGCTCGCCAGGCGCAAGCCCCCAATATGATTGGGTGAAACCGTGGCATTAGCGCCCACCTTGAGCATGCGCGGGGAGTAGCTGAGGTCCGTGCAACGGGACACGATGCGAATTGCGGCATTCTTCTGTCGCGCGACGACGGTGATTACCAGATTATCTTTGTCGCTGGGTAACGTAGAGATAAGTCCCTTTGCGCGATCCAGCCCGGCCTCCAGAAGCACGCCCTCATCAGTGGCATCGCCGACCACGTACAGCATTCCCGCATACCCATCCCCGCCGTCGTCGCGAACACGGCCTACCGCACTATCCGACATCTCCACTACGACATAGGGCGTTCCAACTCTCTGCAACTCCTCAACCACATGCCGTCCCGTCTCGCCGACTCCGCAGACGATGAAATGCTCTTTTAAATGGCCAATCTGTCTCTTCATCCTAGCCCTCCGGAATAGGTGACGTAGCTCGCCTTCGACCAGAAAGGCGGTCAATTCAGAAAACACATAAACGGCGAAACCTACGCCGATCAGCACTACAAAGATATTGAAAACGCGCAGCGTGGAATTATGGGATGAATGTAGGATCTCTTCGTAGACTTCGACGCCGGACAGGGTAACGACCGTCGTGTATATGGCATCGAGCAGGCTTACCGACGGTCCTCCAATGATTCTGTATCCACTGACGGCGATAATCGCCACCACGAGCAGCAAAGAACAAGCGACGATCAGGCGGCGGCGAGCTGTCATGAGTCAGGTCTCAAACTCTCTGGAGGGCAGCAACGGCCCGCAGCTGCACCTGGTGCGCTACTCATGAGCAACCACTGCCGCCCCGCCATAACCGAGAGGAATTGCCGGTGCGCGGCCATTGTATCCCGTAGTGGTTGGAGAGCCTAGCGCCGCGGAGACAAGCCTGGCATAGTTGCCGCCCTATGCTCTTTTAGCTTGGCGGATTGGAAGCACTGGTTTACGATTGCCCATCTTAAACAGGGCCATCGGTCTTTCTCCCGGGTCACTTCATTAGCCGGGCGCAATCATTCCTAACAACGCGCTTTTGCGCCGGTACTAATGTCATAGGTGGGTGCGCACCCAAAATACGAGTCGCGAGTGCGTGGAGGATCGCCATGAACTTTCCGGGTACAAGATGGAAGATGGGGGTTCCGCTCGCTTTGCTTGTGATTTGCCTCGGTTGTGGCGGAGGCAGTTCCTCGTCTTCGCAGGAGACACCTGCCAACGATCCTCCGGTTCTGGGCCCTACTGACGCCCAACATCTGACTCAGGCCGAAGTGCAAAGCGTGATCAGCGCGGCTGCCGCTTCGGCGTCCGATCCTTTGGTCATTGCCGTTTCGGACCGCGCTGGCCGGGTGCTGGGGGTGTTTCGGAAGACCGGTGCGCCGGCGACGGCGGTGGCAGATTTCAGTGTCGTGGTCGATGCCAATGAGTTGGCAGTTGCACTGGCCAGGACCGCCGCCTTCTTTAGCAATGACCAGGCCCCGCTGTCATCGCGAACGGTTCGCTTCCTGAGCGGCATCCATTTCCCGCCGGGAATTATGAACACTCCAAATGCGGCGCTCTACGGTATCGAAAACACGAACCGGGGCTGCACCATGAGCGATGATTTCGCGCCCGGACAGTCGGTGCCCCCCGCAAGAACAATGAATGGATCGACCGGGTTGGGCATCATTACCGGCAAAGTCGATGTTGCCGACAGCAACCAGACTGCCGTGAATCCTGGCGGCGTACCGATTTTTAAGAACGGCGAGGTAGTGGGAGGGGTAGGAGTTGCGGGATCGACTCCGGAGGTGTCGGAGTTTGCCGCCTATTCCGGTGCGACCCAGTCCCTCACCCCGCTGCCCACGTTTCCGGCGCCGGGTGCCGTTGTGATCAACGGTATTACTGTACCCTTCGTGCTGCAGACGTCACTGCCGTCCGGCTTTTCTCCCGATCCAAACTACACGGGCAGCTATGTGGCAGGGCCGGTCGACAGCCCCGGAGCGGTGCCTGAAGGTTATCTGGTTACTGCGCGGGCCGGACCCCTCGGTGGGCTGACTGCCGCGGAGGTCCAATCGATCGTGACGAACGCAGTCAACACAGCGAGTGTGACGCGTGCTGTCATCAGGCTTCCCATTGGGCAACGCACGAAAATGGTGATTTCTGTCGCCGATCTGGACGGTACCGTACTGGCTTTGTACCGCATGCCCGATGCAACCGTGTTCAGCATTGACGTGGCCGTATCGAAGGCGCGGAACATGACGTACGTCGACAGCCAGCAGCTTAATCCAGCGGACATGCCGGGAGTACCTGTGGGCACGGCGTCCACAAACCGTACCATCGGCTTCGGAGCACAGCCTCTCTACCCCCCCGGCATCGATGGCTCCCCGAACGGTCCGTTCTTTCAGCTATATGTCAACGATGTCAAGAATCCTTGTTCCCAAGGGTCGCAACCGCCGGGCCCCAAGCAAAGCGGGATTGTTTTCTTTCCGGGCAGCGTGGGACTGTATCGCAACGGACAGCTAATCGGTGGATTGGGCGTGAGCGGTGACGGCGTCGATCAGGACGACTACGTCACCTCGGGCGGTTCCTCGGGATTTGAAGCACCTCCCAATATCCGGGCAGATCAGATTATCGATGCTGGCGTCCGGCTGCCGTATCTGAAGTTCCCACGCAATCCGACCGATTAGGTATCTGCGTTACTCGTCAGCTCGCGTTATGTATACCCAGATTAAGATTTAGGCGATCTCTGAACAACGACTGTTGCTGCGCCTGTGATAGATCCGCGCCAAAAGCGCCCGAATGAATCGCTCCCGTAGTTGCTCCTTTACTTCCCGGCCGCTTTTTCCAAATGTCCGCCGAACTCATAGCGCATGGCCGATAGCAATTTGTCCGCGAAATCGGCCTGGCCCCGCGAGCTGAATCGCTCATAAAGCGCAGTGGTGAGGACGGGTGACGGTATCGCCTCGTCGATGGCGGCCTTGATCGTCCAGCGGCCTTCGCCGGAGTCCGACACCCTGCCGGCAAACTTCGCCAACTGGGGGTCTCCCGTCAGCGCAGACGCGGTCAAATCGAGTAGCCAGGAAGCGATGACACTGCCGCGACGCCACACTTCGGCCACGTCGGCCAGGTTGAAGTCGTACTGATAGTGTTCGGGATCGCGCAGCGGAGTGGTCTCGGCGTCGATCTCGTGCTTCTGCTTGCCTACGTTGGCGGAGCGGATGATGTTCAACCCCTCAGCATACGCGGCCATCATGCCGTACTCGATGCCGTTGTGCACCATCTTCACAAAGTGCCCGCCGCCATTGGGTCCGCAATGCAGGTAGCCTTCTTCCGCCGTGCCGCCGAGCTTTTCGCGTCCGGGAGTGCGGTCGATGCCCCCTTTGCCAGGCGCCAGCGTCTTGAAGATGGGATCGAGTCGCTGCACCACCTCAACCGGCCCGCCAATCATCATGCAGTAGCCGCGCTCCAGGCCCCACACGCCGCCGCTGGTGCCAACATCCACGTAGTGAATGCTCTTCGGCGCCAGCTCCTTGGCGCGGCGGATGTCGTCGATGTAATAGGAATTTCCGCCGTCGATGAGCGTGTCGCCCGGCTCAAGGTAAGGGACGAGGCCGGCGATGGTCTCGTCCACCACGGCCGCTGGCACCATCAGCCAGATGGCCCGCGGCTTCTGCAACTTGCACGCGAGGTCCTGCGGCGACGAGGAGCTGACCGCCTTCTCTTTGGCCAGCTCTTCCACGTTCTTCGGAAACACGTCGTAAACCGTGCAGCTATGACCTGCCCTAATGAGTCGCCGCACCATATTGGCGCCCATCCTTCCCAGACCCACCATTCCGAGTTGCATCGTTGACTCCCTTTCTCGCCAGCGTTGTTGGACGATTACTGGTCCCGCCGGTAGCGCCCGATCAGGTTGTTGGTTGAACTGTAATTCGCTGGCTTGGGTTCAACCTGGCTTTCCAACTCTGGAATAATTCGTTGCGCTACCCTATGGTTTCTGCTTTTTGCCGGCAGACCGTTTATTTGCGCCAGCGGAGGTAGCTTGAGCCTCGGCCAGCGGGCCAGACGGGCGCTTGCCATCGGCCCACAAACGGAATCCGCCGAGGAAGGCGTTGGCGTTGCTGCCCGCGCGGCACCCCTTGGGCAGTTGCTTCAACAGTCTCACGTTGCCACCGCCCAGCACTATGTCGGCGGGCTCGAGCGCGGCGGTTAGGCGCTCGACCACATCCTCGACGTAGCGCCGCCATTTTTTTTTGCCAAAGCGTTTCAATCCGCACAAGCCTACGTATTTCTCGTAAGTAGCCTTCTTGTAAGGCAGATGGGCCAGTTCCATGGGCTCGAGGGTACCGTCCACGATCATCGTGGATCCCAGGCCGGTTCCCAATCCCAGGAACAACATCTTGCCACCGTTGTAGCTGCCCAGGGCCTGCATGGCCGCATCGTTGACCATCTTTACCGGACAACCGAAGGCACGTTCGAAATTAAAGCCCACCCATCCGGGCGCAAGATTGTGCGGCTCCGCCACCGGCTTGCCATTGGCGACCGGACCGGGATATCCGATCGATACCGCATCATAATTCCAACCCTCGGCCAGTTTCTTGACCTCCTCGACCATCGCCTTGGCGGTCAGCTTCGGCCCGGAAGGAAACTTGCGCCCCTCCTGCTGCCCGGTAGCAAGAATTTTCACGTTGGTCCCACCCACATCGATGGCCAGCACGTCCATCAGCAGACCTCCATGCTTATGCACTCTGCAGTACTGCCCTTTTTGACGCAAGCACGAGCAGTTTCAACGCAATCCGACCCAACAGCTATCTGCGCCACTCATCAATCAGGTTGGCCACTAAACCGGTCCATCCGGTTTGGTGGCTGGCTCCCAGGCCGGCGCCGTTATCCCCGTTGAAGTACTCATGAAAGAGCAAGTGATTGCGCCAATGTGGGTCTTGCTGGAACTTGAGGGTCATTCCATAACAAGGTCGAAATCCGCGCTCGTCGCGCTTGAACAGACTGATGAGTCGATCCGCCAGGTCTCGCGCTAGATCTTTTGGAGTTACACGAGCACCCTGGCCCAGTGGCGTCACGCCGAAATCGGGACCGAAGGCCTCGCTGAAACGCACAAGAGATTCGAGAAGCAAATACGTGGTGGGGAACCACACTGGCCCTCGCCAGTTTGAGTTTCCACCTTTGACTCTCTCCGATGACTCCGCTGGTTCGTATCGCAAGCAGACATCCCCAAAGTTGAAAGGATGCTCCAGATGAAACTTTGAGAGGCTGCGTAGTCCGGCAGGAGACAAGAACTCCGCAGGATCGAGCAATCGGGCCATCACCCGCGAAAGGTGCTGACGATCAACCACCCCCAGCACGTAGCGGCGGTCACCCTCTTCCTCGATAGCGCAACACGCATGCCCCACCAGATCGTGGCGGTTTCGGATGAACCATTCGATGTCAGCAAGGAACGTCTTGTGCTGCTCCAAGTCTCTTCGGTGCAACACTTCGATGGCGTAAAGGGGAATAAGTCCAACCAGCGACCTCACCCTGAATTTATGAAAGTCGCCGTTGGGATATCGAAGAATGTCGTAGAAAAAACCGTCCTGCTCGTCCCATAGCTGATAATTTCTGCCGCCCATTTTCTTCATCGCAGCCGAAATATAGACGAAGTGCTCAAAGAACTTGGTGGCCAATACTTCGTAGGTGGAATCCGCCTTGGCCAATTCCAGAGCGATCTTCATCAGGTTGAGGCAGAAGAATGCCATCCAGCCGGTTGCATCCGACTGCTCCAAAATGATTCCATTTTCACGCTGGCTGCTGCGATCCACCACGGTGATGTTGTCCAGACCGAGGAAGCCGCCTTCGAAGATATTGTTGCCCTGGCTGTCCACCCGGTTGACCCACCACGCAAAGTTGATCAGGAGTTTGTGGAATGTCTTCTTCAAGAATTCCACATCGCCGTGGCCGGTTTGCGATCTTTCGATTTCATACACCCGCCAGCATGCCCACGCATGCACTGGAGGATTCAAGTCAGAAAATTCCCACTCATAGGCGGGAATTTGGCCGTTGGGGTGCTGGAACTGCTCAAACAAAAGCAGCCACAGATTTTCTTTCGCGAAGGCAGGATCGACAAGCGCCAGCGTGACACATTCAAACGCCAAGTCCCAGGCCGCAAACCAGGGATACTCCCAACGGTCCGGCACCGCCAGAATGCGCATGGAATTCAGGTGGCGCCAATGAGAATTACGGATTCCTTGTCTCCCCTCGTGCGCAGGGTCACCATTCACATTCTCAGATAGCCATTTGTCGACATCGAACAGGTAGATCTGCTTGCTCCATAACATCCCTGCGAGGGCCTTCCGCTGGATCTCCTTCTCCTCCTGAGTGGCAGAGCGGGGCGCGATCGAGTCGAAAAACTCATCGGCTTCCTCGCGCCGTTGCGTCATAATCTTGTCGACCTCGCTCAGCGGCTGGGTTGAGGACTCTTCTGTCAGCCGCAGTCGCAGCACGAATGAGCCACCGGGAGAAATCATTTCGCGATAGTGAATGCAAGCCTTGCTCCCAACGCGATCAGAATTCACGCATTGTTCACCGTGAATGATGAATCGGTGAAAGCTGTCTTTCGGACCTTTACCAAGACCCAACGAGCTGCTGTCGCCCGATTCGTTTTCGGCAAACAAGACTTCGCCTGAAGCAGGGCCGTGGAGGAAGGTCCGCCCGAGCGCATAGGGAAACTGGAGATTCGTCAGGGGAACCGGTCGCGGGTCATGGGCGCACAGAGAAACACCCTCGTGGGAATCGAGGAGGCTGACGGCGGGCTTGGGATCGGCCGGCACCCAGTTATTCCGAAACCAGAGTTGGGGAATACAGTGAAGTTCGGCGGGTGCGGGGCCCCGGTTCACCGCTTCTAACCGAATGCAGAGGTCGTTGGGCGAGGCTTTCGCATATTCGATGAAGATGTCGAAGTAGCGGTCCTCGTCAAAGATTCCGGTGTCGAGCAGTTCATACTCAGGTGTCCGGTCCACGCTGTTTTCATGGATGAGTTTTACATACGGGAACTCGCCTTGCGGATACTTGTAAAGCATCCTCATGTAACTATGTGTAGGAGTGTTGTCGAGGTGAAACCAGTACTCCTTTACATCTTCGCCGTGATTTCCTTCCTGGTTGGTCAGGCCAAACATCCGCTCTTTCAGAATGGGATCGCGGCCATTCCAGAAAGCGAAGCCGAACACCAGGAGCTGGTATCGATCACAGATGCCGGCTATGGCGTCTTCACCCCAGCGGTACGCCTTGCTGCGCGCCATGTCATGGCTGAGGTAATTCCAGGCTTGTCCATCGGCGCTGTAGTCTTCGCGAACCGTTCCCCAGGAGCGTTCACTGACGTAGGGCCCCCATTTTCGCCAGGGCTGAATGGGGCCCGAGTAGGGTTCGGTGAGTCGTCGGTACTCAGCCGTGTTGGCTCGGCCAGGTTGCGCGGACACGTTAGTTTGTTTCGGTTTTGGCGAGACGCTTGGTGCCATTATGGCTTTGCTTTCTGGTGAGACAACTCGACAACGTCATCCCAGGGAATCAAACACTACCGGAGCCCATTTGCGCCCTGTGAAGAATGCGGTAACAATGCTTGAACCTTCAGCAATTGCGCCCTGAACTGCACGGCATTGTACGCAGAAGGATTTTGCAACTGTGAAAACAGCGTTTTGATGGCCGCCCGCAACTCCGCCTCATTGGGCAGCTTGGTATTCGCCGTGTAGGCGATGAAGAGAGAATCGATAGCCATGGTTGCCTGTTCTGCTGCGCGTTCCCCCGAGTTGGCTATGGTCTCTCCGTTGCCAACGATCTTGAGCATGATTCGCGCAGTCAGGTCCGGATCGTAGCGCTGTGTGCGAATCTGCTGCGCCAATTGGTCAACGGTTGAGGCTGCGCTGAGTGCAGTTGAGGAAATCTCGTTCGGCCGATCCCATTTAGCAAACTGCAGCGCCAAATGGTCCAGTTCCTTCTCCATTTGTCCCGCGGCCTTCGGATCCACTACCTCCGCGAAGTACCGGAACACGACATATCGCGAAGCATTCCAGGCGGGGACGCCTGCGCGGCGTCCTTGGTAGTACTCAGTCGTTGTAAGCCGCCAGCTATCAGCCGGTGCAGTCAGGGAGTGGTGGCAGGCGAAACAATCCAGCTCTGCGTATTCCGGCCAGCTCGAACTGAGAGCGCGGCGACTCACTCGTTGCAGCGACTTGTTCAATTGCACCGCCTGACCGACCGCCCACTCCTGCACGCCAAACCATGGGGTATTGTTCTCGCGATTGGTTTTCCAGTGCCGCGGCATGGCCGCACTGAAGGAATCGAGTTCGAAAGTCAGATCGGGATGGCCGGCGGCGATCATCTCGTGATCGACCTGCTTATCAGCAGTACCCACATGGCAAGTTAGGCACTGTTCCGTCCGTTTGACGAGGTCGCGGGCATCGTACATTCCCAGTTTGTTGACCGCTGTTTCGTATTGCCAGTCGTTGGTGGTGTGATAACCGAGCCAGCCCGCAGCCGGCCCATGACAATTCTCGCAACTGACTCCATCGTCAAGTTTGAAAGTTGTAGCCCGCAAATTCTCGGGCACAAACAAGACGTGACAAGCGAGGCATTTCGGCGACTTGTTGGGCTGTTCGACGGGGGGCTGCAACATCCTGCCCATACGCAGAGACACAGGATTCGATAGGACAGTGTAAGCACGGGCGTGTTTGTCCTGGGCCGCCCAGATACTAAACTCGTTCTGCAAGATTCGGGTGGTGTTCTTGGGCTGCACGCCACCATGACAACTGCTGGCGGCACACGCACCGGGACCGTTGAACTTCCCCACATCACTCGATTGAGGAGAAGGACTTTGCCCGAGGGCAACACTTACCACGCCCGCGATGATGAGGACCGTCGCTGTCAACGATGCCAAGTACGGAATGCGCAGAATGCTCTTGATGCACATAGTTGTTTGCCCTGGCTGCAACTACGCTTTCTTACCGCGCCAAGAGATGTCGGACTGATGGCTTCGTACTCTACACCTATTCGGCGTACGCGAGGGAAAAAGTTTGGGGTTAGGGGTGGTTTGCCAGCCAAAATTCCGCGCATTTCGTACTGTACAGCCGCTGTCCGGTGGGATACAATCCCGCGACATTAGCTTGACAGTGAGCACCGTTGGCCGGGTGTGCTTACGGTTGGACCTACGCCGTGGAGACGCCCGGACGGTTGAGGCATTGCCTGAGGGGGATCTCGGTGTTCGATGAGCTCAGAGCCATCCAGCGGGAGTTCGGTTATCTTCCCGTCGAGCAATTGCACCGGGTGTCCCAACGCCTGAAAATACCGGTAAGCCAGATTCATACCGTCATCAGTTTCTACCCTCACTTCCGGCTTACGCCACCGCCAAAACTGGATGTGCGTGTCTGCACCGACATGACGTGCCACCTGCGAGGCGCTCCCCACTTGCAGGCTAGATTACGCGAGGTATTTCGGAACAAAACCTCCGATGAGTTCACGCTTCGCGATGTGTCCTGCCTGGGGCGATGTGACAGTGCTCCCGCATTTTCGGTCAATGATCAAATTTATGCCGGGTTGCCGATAGACGAAATTGTCGAATTGCTTCGGAGCGGGGCTTCTGCGCCAAAGCAGACCCTATCGGACCGGGTGCAACCTGCGCAGCCGTTGGGTACTGATCCCTACGGTGGTTTCGGCGAATACCGGGCGGTCAAGCGCTTTTTGGAAACTTCCGATTACGCGGGAGTGATCGCGACCCTCAAAGCCAGCGGGTTGCGCGGTCTGGGAGGCGCAGGCTTTCCTACAGGCTTGAAATGGGAGATCGTGCGCAATGCGGCAGGAAAACAGAAGTACATTGTCTGCAATGCCGACGAGAGCGAACCTGGGACGATAAAAGACCGCTTTATCATGCAGCATCTCCCGTACCTGGTCATTGAAGGGATGGTTCTGGCTGGACTGGTGACCGGCGCTAAGAAAGGCTATCTCTACATTCGACACGAATATGAAGAGCCCAGAGAAGTGCTGCAGAAGGAAATCGAGCGATGCTATCGCGAGCGGATTTTGGGCAAAGACATATTGGGTAGTGGTCGCACCTTCGACCTGGAAATCTTCGTCAGCCCCGGCGGATATATTTGCGGCGAGGAAAGTGCGTTGCTGGAGGCGTTGGAAGGTAAGCGCGCCGAACCTCGCAACAAGCCACCCTTCCCCGGAACCAACGGGTTGTGGAACATGCCCACGGTGATCAACAACGTCGAGACCTTCATCTTCGCGGCCGCTATTTTGGTCCGCGGAGTTGAATGGTTCAAGGCCCAGGGGGTGAATGGATCCACAGGGCTGAAATTCGTAGGCGTCAGCGGTGACGTCGTACGTCCGGGAGTATTCGAGGTGCCGATGGGAACCTCGTACCGCAAACTTATTTTTAACTATGCGGGGGGTGTGGTCGATGGCAGGACTTTGCTAGCCTTTGCACCTTCGGGACCATCCTCTGGATACCTGCCTGCCTCGATGCTGGATTTGCCGTTGGACTTTAAGGCGGTCGCGGATGCCGGCTCAATGGTGGGTTCCGGCGCCATCGTGGTTTGCGCGGACAACCGCTGCATGCTCGACATGGCCTTGAATTCAGTTCGCTTCTTCCGCAATGAATCATGCGGCAAGTGCGTCCCGTGCCGCGTGGGCTCGCAGAAGTTGGTGACCATCCTGTCGGCTTGGTCATCGGGTGAGTCCAAGCCGGACGACAAGCAGTTGTGCGACGAACTGTTCCAAGCGATGCGCATGACCTCCATATGCGGTTTAGGGCAAATCGTGCCGGCGCCAATAACCTCGGTGATGCAGCACTTTCCGCAAGTAATCGAAGATCACCTGAATCGAAAGCGATGCCCCGCTGGTGTTTGCTTTCAGCCCGCGGCGGTGATGTAGTGGTCGCCCCGGGCACAGCAAGGGATTTTCCGGGTGTAAAGCTCACGATTGATCAGCGGGAGGTTGTTGTCCCGGCCGGAACGACAATCTTCGACGCCGCACGCATCTCCGGGATTCCCATTCCAACCCTTTGTCATCAACAAAATGAAACTCCGGTGGGAGTTTGCCGGATGTGTGTCGTGGATATTGGACAGCGTGTCTACGCCGCATCGTGCGTTCGACAGGTTGAACCTGGAATGGTCGTGAAGACCTCGACGGCAGATGTGGCTGGGGTTCGCCGCACCCTCCTGGAGTTGCTGATGGCGGACCATCCAACGCCCTGCCAGCGGCAGCAACTTACGCACGACTGCGAGTTGGAGCACCTTGCAAGCCAGGCAGGTCTCACCGCCTCCCGCTATCCTGGCCTGCCCACACCACGCGGACACGACGATTCCTCGGCCTCGATCGCCGTCGATCACGACTCCTGCATCTTGTGCGAGCGTTGCATTCGCGGTTGCAGCGAGATTCGGCACAATTTTGTTCTCGCCCGCAGGGGCAAAGGCTACCAGGCTGGCATCGCTTTTGATGAAAATCTTCCCATGGGCAAATCGACCTGCGTCAGTTGTGGGGAGTGCATGGTTTCCTGTCCCACGGGGGCGCTGGTCAACAAGAAAAAGGAAATCGCAACCGATCTCCCCGGTACCGCGGTACCCATCGAGGAACTACAGCTACTCGAGATGTTCCAGAACGTGTCGGGAACATTTCTCAGCCTGAACAGCGACGCAGTGCATAAGAGGCACTTCAAGGCTGGCGAAATCATCTGCCGCGAAGGCGACTATGGCTCCACTGCTTTTTACATACTAGCGGGGACATGCGAGGTTTTTCTCTCCAGCCCTATGGCCCATGTCTCGACGAAGGCCGACCAGGGTGGCTTCTTCAAGAGGCTGAAGTCCAGCCTCACCGGTCAAGCGCATACCCGCGAAGCCAGGAGTGAGCGCGCCTTCATACCGATTGATGCTCCTGTTGATCTGCCCTACGACAATCCCATCGCTGAGTTGGTTGCGGGCGACCTCTTCGGCGAGATGACCTGCATGAGCTTCTATCCGCGTTCCGCCACGGTCCGCGCCAAAACGGATTGCACGATGCTGGAGATGTTGCGGAATGTACTCGACATCTTGCAACGCAACAAGTCATTCCGCGAGAGGGTCGAACTCAACTATCGCAAGCGAGCACTGGAAAACCACCTGCGGAGCATTCCGCTGTTCGCTTCCCTCACCCCTGAGTTCATCGACTATCTGCGCGAGCGGGTCGAGTTGCGGCGCTATGCAGCAGGACAAGTCCTCTGTCACGAGGGCGAGCACTCCGACAGCTTCTTCCTCGTACGCCTGGGTTTCGTCAAGGTTTCGCAGTCTCATCCGGGTGGAGATCTGGTTCTGGGTTATATCGGGCGGTCGGGCTTCCTCGGTGAAATCGGGTTGCTGGGCGCCGGCATGTACACGGCGACCTGCACCGCCCTTGATCACGTAGAAGCGGTCCGGATTGCGGCCGACGACTTCCGGGTGATGATGGAGCAGTTCCCTGCGGTCAAGCAAGACTTGCAGGTCGTGGCGCAGCAGCGACTTGCGGAAAATCGTGCTCGGCTCACTACCATCCGCACGGCGCCGATTGATTCTTTCCTGGCGCAGGGACTGATGGAGGCACAGAGCCTGCTGGTGCTCGATTTGCAACGCTGTACCCGATGCGACCAGTGCGTGCGTGCCTGCGCCGACGCGCACGATGGCGTCAGCCGCCTCATCCGCGAAGGCTTGCGCCTCGACAAATATCTGATTGCGACCTCATGCCGGCAGTGTAAAGACCCGCTTTGCATGGTCGGCTGTCCGGTGGGATCGATCCGGCGCAAAAACAGCCTCGAGATGGTCATTGAGGATTGGTGTATTGGTTGCGGAATGTGCGCCAGCAACTGTCCCTACGGAAATATCAATATGCATCCGTTCCAGGTTCAAGTCGAAGATCTTTCCCGGCCTGGCCGCAAGATCGCAAAGGTGCAAAGCAAAGCCACCGCCTGCAACCTCTGCCTGGACTATGACGAGCCGAGCTGCGTGTACGCGTGTCCGCACGACGCGGCGCATCGCGTCAATCCCAGCCAATTCTTCGCCTACCTTGCCCGGCAGAGCGATACCACACTAAAGAAAGGCGAATAGTGTGCTCATTGACTCCACGCATCGCGTCTGGATTGCGGTTACTATGGTGGCCCTCGGGCTGGGGCTCGTCGTCTATATTCCGTATGCACTGGTTGCCGTCCAGGGACCTCGTGGCGGCAGCGCGATGGGAATTGTCTATGGGAGCATGGGCTCGGCGCTGATGCTGTTCGCGGGACTTCTGGGCGCCAGGAAGAAGTTTCCGGTATGGCGTGTAGGACGCGCGACAAGCTGGATGCGCGGGCATCTCTGGCTGGGACTGCTGAGCTTTCCATTCATTCTCTTCCATTCAGGGTTCAGCCTGGGCGCAGCTCCGCTTACGCGCACGCTGATGGTGCTGTTCATCTTCGTCATAGTCAGCGGAATTGTCGGCGCCATGTTGCAGCACTTTCTTCCGCGCGTGATTACGACTCGCGTGCCAATGGAGACGGTTTACGAGCAAATTGATCATGTCTGCGCGCAGCTGGCTACGGAGGCAACAGATGCTGTGACCGAACTGCTTTCGGCGCTGGAAGGCGACCTGGAGCACGCCAACCCGCAACAGCGTGCAGAAGCTGCGTCTGCCGGAACCATGGGCGGAGTTACTTTCGCTTCTGCCATCGGGGTCGATGAACCCTTTGCCGCTACGCTGCACAGTTTTTTTGATGACGAGATAAAACCGTATCTGGTTCAGCACAGCGGGCGGGGTCGAGTGTTGGCGGACAAGGAGCGGGCTTCCGCGATGTTCCAGCAGTTCCGGATCCTGTGCCCCGAGGATTCCTGGCCCCGGTTGAAGGACCTGGAGAATATTTGTGAGGAAAAACGCGAACTGGATCGGCAGCGAGTATTGCATCGACTGCTGCACGGCTGGCTCCTGGTGCATATACCTGCGTCGTATGCCTTGCTTCTGCTGGGTGCAGTTCACGCTGTAATAGCACTGAGGTATTGACCTGTGCCACGCGTCAGAACAGCCAAAACCTTAGCGACACGAATCGACTTGCAGTACTTCACCCGGCTGCATGGGTTTCGGCGGTGGCGGCTTGTGCTCTCCATAATCGTCCCACTCCTTGCGGTGGGATGGCTGCTGGGGGAAAAGGCATCGGGTAATCGCGCGATTTATAGTAGCGGTCCAGTGTCGTCGGCACACGCCGTGTTCGGCCAGAATTGCAACCTATGCCACGTACGAGGCGCAAGCTTTAGCGCTGCCGTGGGAGACAAGGCGTGTCTCGCCTGCCATAACGCTCCGATTCATAACGCACAACAGGCTTTTACGCCTGCCTGTAGTTCCTGCCATCTGGAGCACAAGGGTAAGTTCAAAATGGCGGCCACGACCGATGCAGCCTGTGGTCAGTGCCACGCCAGCCTGCACGTTAAAGAAGGAGAGTTGAAGTTCGACCCGCATGTCTCGGATTTCGATAACAAACATCCTCAGTTTCTCCCTTTGCGGCACGGCCAATATGATCCCGGGACGATCAACCTGAACCATCACGCTCACCTGCAGCCCACGTTACGCGGGCCTAACGGGCCGGTGCAGATGCAATGCAGCGATTGTCACCGGCCGGTCGGCGTCAACCAGCCTTGGCCTTACTCCGTTGCCGCGGTGCCAGCCGCCAGTCAGCAGCCAGCCGTGGTTTCCGCGGCTGAGACACAACAGCCAAGGAAGAGGTTTACGGAAACCGGGGCGGGGCCTTACATGGCGCGCCTCAAGTATGTGAATCAATGCGCCGCCTGCCATATATTGCAATTCGATCCACTGATATCTCAGCCAGCGCCGCACGATAAGCCGGAGATTGTGCGCGCCTTCATCGTGGAAAAGATAAAGCAGTTGGTCAAAGAGAATCCGGGCTTAGTCCACAAACCCATAACTGCCGGATACGGAGACCAGATCGAGGCCGCACGCAATTTTCTGCGTCCCGCCCGCGATTACCTGGTTCTTCCCAAGGCTCCGACAACGCCCGCGAACTGGGCAGAGCAGCGGACAGAGATTGCCGAACGGTTGCTGTGGAGAAAAGATTGCAAAGTATGCCACAGCCAGACAACGGGCGAAAGCGACAAGCTACCGACCTCCGTCAAGGCGGTAATTCCGGCTCGCTGGCTTCTTCACGCTGAATTCGACCATCCAGCCCATCGCATGATGACCTGCGAGTCTTGCCACTCCCGGATATTGGAGAGCCGACAAACGGCTGAAGTCAATCTGCCCGGAATTGAGACCTGCCGCAGATGTCACAAAGAGGCTGGGGCGATGCAAGCGGCTGCCGAAGGCCGGTGCTATGAATGCCACAGCTATCATGATTGGCGCAAGGAACAACCGCTCAAGGGCAAGTTCGATCTCAATGCCTTGCGGGCCGGTAACTGAAGTCCACCGCACGTGATACATCTGCCCCGCCACTGTGCAACAAATTGCTGCCGCTCATCTGCGCTGTTGTTGCATCCCATCCTGCTGCACCTCCGAACCTGATGCGGACGCTGGAGGCTGTGCGGCGCTTTTCTGCATCGGCGGCTCTGCCGCGGGCCCCAGCGGACTGTCGGTCACCGTGAAGAGCTTGCCGTTACGGAGATAAAGCCGCTGCATTTCTTCGAGGTTGAATGGGCGCGAGCCTCTGCGCCCGAAAACGGCGAGCTGATGTCCGCTCTCATCCACGGCGCGGTCGCGATCGATTCCGCGGGAGATGGCCAGTGCAGGTTCCTTGGTCTTATAACCGGCAATTAGTTTGGGAACGGGCTTGGGAGCGAAGCCGAAGAAGTTCGGCGTCGCCTGCGGCGAAAATAGCTGAACTACCTGCAATCCATTGTGACCATCGGCGAGGAAGGCGAACTGGCTGGAGCTGACCATGCCGATCTTGATGTCATTCGTGTCGTTCAGCTTGCCCCCCGCGTCGAACATCTGGTCCAATTGAGGCCGTTCCGGCGCTTCGACATTGATAATCGCCATGCCCTGCCTACCCGCCGAGATGTACGCATAGGTGCGGGCCACGTAAATGTTGCGAGCATCCACGAGGGGAATGAGAACGTTAGGAACCAGCGCGGGTCGCGCCAGATTGGTGATATCCAGGACCTTCATGCCGGCGCGATCGACAACGAAGGCATAGCGGAATTGAACTGCGATGCCGCGCGGCTCGTCCAGGTCGGGTGCCCCAATCTGTGCCACCAGCTTGGGCTGCAACGGGGTGTCGAGATCAACCACCGCGAGTCCCCGGTCGCAAAGGATATAAGCATACGTTCCGGCAAACGCGATGCGGCGAGCCCCATTCAAGGCCCCGTCAGGATTAAACGCCAAGGCTCTTTTCAGGAAGTTATTGCTCGGGTTGCCGTCAAGGAGAGTGCCCACACCCGGACTCTTCGCCTTGAGGTCCGGGTTGCCCACGATGACCAGGCCCTCATATTTGTCGGCCACATAGAGAAAGCCATAAAACAGGTGAACGGATTGCTCTTCATTCTCGGGACGATGGGTGCGCAGAGGATCTACCCCGAGGGTTGTCGGAGATGCCACCGCTTGAGCGTACTTGGTCTTCACGTAGAAGCGCTGGCCCAGCGGCGAAACAGGGGCGGTGGTCATTTTTTCTGAGAAATCTTTGTCATCAATGTTGGCGATGTCAAACACGCGCAGACCGCCCTCGCCCATTGCGGCATAGAGATATTCTCCGCGCGCTTGCACGTCGAGCACTGTCCCGTTGTGGTGATCCGCCTCTCTTAGTTCGCTCTTGTTCTTAATGTGTTCTTCGTAGTTTGCGGGATAGGCGACTTTCTGGAAGTCGCTGCCCAGGATGGCGGGGGGCTCGCTATGTTCTGCAACGGCCACCGCATGATACCCTCCTTTGCCGTTCGCTACGTAGATGTAACGGCCCATGAAGTTCATGAAGCCGGTCCCTTGAATCAGGACATGCGCCAGCCAGGCATTGTTATTACCGCTGCTCGACACATGGCAATCGGTGCAGGTGCGAGTTTCTTTGGTTCGCACGGTATGCGGAACGAACGGACTGAAAGCCTGTCCGCTGAATCCTTCGGCGGAGACGGTTTGCTGCTGATAGTAGCCCCAGTCGCGATCTGAATTCTGCGAACTGACGAGAACGGCACAGGCCGAACGCACCGGCGCTACGCGATGCCCGGTAACCGTCCCATCCACACCGAGCATGTAAATGTCATCGCGGAGGATCTGGAAGCTGTAAGAGGTCCAGTTACGAGTGACCAGACCCTCGTTGTGCAACATGGGCATTTTTCGGTTGGCCGTCATTTCAAGATGACAACCGAAGCAGGTGGGAATCCAGGCTGAATGGCAGCTATAACAGGTCATGCGCTGGTTGCGGTGGGCCAATGGATTTGCAGCATCGTCATCGGCGGTGCTGCCCCAGGTCTTGCCGTCAATCCGTACCGTCTTGGCGAAGCGTGCCTTCTCGTTGTAATTGGGATTACCCGGAGTGACCGAGTCCAGCACCTGTATGACTTCCCACTGCTGGTTTTGATCCAGCATCGACCGCTGAAACAGCCGGCCTTCCTTCCAATAAAAGCGCTGGTCGCCCCATGGCGTTCGTAGCAATCTGAGATCAGTACCGCCTTCGGGCTTCGCCGGACCGGAGGTCTTAAGGGTCGCATGCGCCTGAATACTGCCGTGGCAGTCGGTGCAGTCAACCTCAACCGCGTTGCGCGTCTCTCCGTAAAGGCGCCCATTGCCGTGACTGTCCTGCTGGAAATGGCAATCGACGCAGTGCATGCCCTTTTGCAGATGGATGTCGGTCAGGTGCACGGCCTTCTTGAACTTGTCGGGGTCGTCCGGCGAAATAGGCGCTCCACTGTTGTCCAGAAGTTCGCCTTCGCGATTGCGTTTGTAGACGGCGCGGTAGTTCCACCCATGGCCGTGAAAATCGGCGAACTGAGTTGACTTCAGCGTGCTCAGAAACTCCGGGCTGCCGACATTCTCCAGAAAAGGCACACTCGCCCATAGACCCCTCGGTGCTGCACCTTCCGGATTGCGGACAGCGACGCGTTGCTGTTCTTCGGGAGTGGGATTGTGCTGCTTGGTGGGATACATCCTTTCGCCATCAACTTCGTTGTCCCACCACGTATATCCGAAGTAAGTCGTGACCATGTTGGTGCCAGGATGCATATGGCACACCATGCACTGACTCGATGGAATTCCGCGAGTGAACTGGTGTTTGATGGGGTATCCGGAGTGGCCTTTTGGAATTGTCGGATCGTTCGTCGCGCTGAACCCTGAGTGGCCAAATTGCGCGTAGGGTCCTGAGTGTTCTGCCGATCTGTCGTTGGCATAGATAACATGGCATGCACTACAACCGCTGTTTCGATAGTCACCCGGCTGGTCGTTTGTCCCGGGCAGGTACAAAAGGGGATCCAGGAGCCGTGTTTTTTGCAGGCCGAGGAAAACCGGGTCGGTGCGCAGCTTGGTTCCAAAGCCGCGTTCGCTGAGCTTGACATCGGGTTTGCCGGGGTCTTCGCCGAGCTCAGGATTTCCAATCTCGGCCTTTTCAGTCCCACCGCGCTCAAAGATGCGCAACACATTTCCAGGTTGTGATATTTCCCATCGTTCCAGAGGTTGAAGGTCGGGAAGGATTCCCTTGGTGCGCGTTTCCTCAGCCGTAGGAGGCGGGAAGCTCATCAAGCGCTGCGGCTCGCCATTCGTGGAGTAGCTTTCTCCGAAATGCGGATTCTTCAGGAGAAAACTACCGTTGTTGTACAAGGCAGCTCCCCATAGCATGGCGCCATGCGACATCATGCTGGTCCGAACTTTCTGTAATTCGGACACATGACAACCGGCTCGCCCGCATGTCGCCGCAGCGATACGCAGGTCTCCGGGATTGATAAAACGTATGTAGTCGGGATTTTCCCTGAGCCACGCGGTATAAGCACGAACCGGAAGTGCCCCATCCAGTTTATTGCTCAACACACGCGGCTGCAGATGCGCCTGGTTCTTGGCAGTAATATATTCCGGTGACTGCGCAGATACGCCGTTGGAGACGCGAATGTCCGGGTTACCGCCGTGGCAATCCGTGCAGCCCAAGCGGACCGCGGGCGAGAGATGCATGGTCTGGCTGTCGGTTTTAGTGTGGCAGCTCCTGCATCCGGCTGATTTCCGGTCGGCTTCCTCCTGGGTTTGCATTAGCAGAAGCTGCGGCTGCTGCTCCGCCATCGCCTGCGAGCTGGCGGATTCTGCGGGGTGCGCCGGTTGGCCGATGGCCGGTCGCACGAAACGGCCAGATACCGTCACGATTACGAGCACCGCGGCGGCCAGGGCAGCCAGCTTGATCGCCGATAGTCGAACCGCCATCCTGTCCTTTCTCCACAACGGGCTGGCCTTAGAACTGGAAGCGCAGCCCGGCGAACCCTGACAACAACGTTTGGGGGTTGTAAATTTCCTTGTACCCCGTACCTGGAACCAGTGCGTCAATGCCGGTGGTTAACACGATGTTCTCCGAAAGAGGCGGGCGATAGTTGACGCCGGCCCCGAAATCCATCCCGATACTGCGGCTAATGGACGGCTGAAAGAGCACCAACTGCAGTGGCTGGGTATGGTCGAACTGCAAGTAACTGGCATTTACAAAGCCACGCAACTTGGGGGTCAGGTCTGCGTCTACACCCACGTTATAAAGACGCACCCCTGGATTTACGAAATTCGACTGGCCCTGGAACTTACTGGAACGCAGGTCGGGAATAAGACTGGAAGGCGTAACCAGCGCCACGCCTGTACTGGAGAGCGGAATGCTCTCGCGGTCCCAAAAGCTGAAGCTGGTTCCAGCGAAATGCTGGTCGTCAAGAATTGAATCGAATCCGCGCGCCGTATCAGATCGCGACGCACCTATACGGGTTGAGCTGTCGCCGGAGGTATAGAAAACTGAGCTCCGAAAACGAAGCCAGTCCTTATCGATGGACAACTCCAATGCAGCCAGCTGTCCGTTGATGTTCACGCGGCGCCCGGCAATGGTGTTGAAGGTATCATAGCCGAGCGCCTGGTAAAACGCGTTGCTCATGTTCAAGCGCTTAATATGGCCGTTGCCTGTCCATCCCAGGTAATAGGAGCGAATGGAGTGCGGCTGCGGTATTCCGTTGGCGATGACAACGCTGCCAATGGGGGCGGGGCGGACCAGAAATCCGTTCGTGTCAAATTTAATGGACGGGTTGTCCTGATTGGCAAGGAAGGAGAGCTCCGTCGTGTAACCCTTGGTCAGGAAGTCCTGGATATAAACATTAGCGACCTCTACCTGCTGGTCACGGGCAGCGAAAGTGTTGAGATGGCTGTTGGTGTCCTTCTCCAGCATGAAGAAATAAGCGAGGTTGTAGTTGATGCGATTCGAACGCAGATTGCCGAAGATGCGCACTCCTGGTTCTTCATCGGAAAATATGAAGCCGCGAAAGTCGCTGGTGAACTGCTGAATTCCTCCCCGGACTGACACGAAGTCGAAATTTGGACTAAGGTCGTGCAGCTTTAACTCAAAGAACCCCTCTTGCAGACCTACATGCGCATCGAATCGGTTTGTTCCCGCTTCAACATTGACGTTGACGATGCCGCGTTCCTGCGTCTGCAGGAAGTTCAAATTGACAGCAGGAGTAAAGCGGAGCTGGAAATCAATCGGGCGGAATGAAGTGTCTCCACGAAAAAGGTTGAAGGAAAAGAGAAAGGTTTGGCCCACCGATGTCTGCTGGTCGCCGCCAAAAAACTGCTGGCTGTTCGGATTTTGGGACCCTAGCCCGCTGGGTGTTGGCAAGCGTCGCAGATCGAAATCCGTGAAGCTCGTGCCCGTGAACTTAAGGAACCACTGCTGACCAAGAATTGGATAATCACCCTTCCAGCGGTTGCGGTTGAAGGGGTCGTACCAGTGCGATTTAACGTACGGATAGTCGCCTGGTGTTTTGTATCGTTTCCACGCGGGCATCGCAACTGTCCAGCGATACGGTTCCAGCGAGAAATTGTCGGCAGGGGTTGGAACGAATTCCGGCAATGCCAAGGGCGATTCGGATTGCGGGCTGCGCATCCCCGGATAAACACTGCCTGAGGAAACGTCCGTTACCGGCAGAGAGCGCGCCGCACCAGGCAAACCGCTCGGGCCGTTCAAGGGTGTTGGACTGAGTGTGGTTTCGACACGGATGTCCCTTGACTGTATCTGCCCAGCGGACAATGCCAGCCTTGCCGGTGTGGACTCGACTCCCTCAACTTGAACTGAGAGTTCATACTCCCCGGCAGGAAGGTCCGACAGGCGAAATATTCCTTCGGCGTCGGACGTAGTGGTGTAGAGCTTGCTGGTAGCGCGATGGACAGCACGCACCGTGACGCCGGGAACTGGACGCCCGTCCTGGTCGTGGACCGTCCCCAGCAGCGCTGCATTTCGAGGCTGCTGCCGGGGAATGCGAGTTTCCTGTCCGATACCCGGGCCCCGAAGGGCAAACACGCAAACTACCAGTAGGACAGGACAACGCCACGCATGCACTCGGCAGAAATTGCGTCGGACCACGGCTTGTCCTTTGCACCACGCTTCTTTACGAATGTGGCGTGGGTCCCTTTGAGATATCAGCGCTAAGTCAGGCAGCCAGCAAAACCTGCAGCCGAAATCCAGATGCTCGGCCCAAACCGCCAGTCAATCTCTTCGTCCAAATGTGGTGTGACAACAGCGTCCCCGATCTTCTCACCATCGCGAGCAAATCAAAACAAAAAAATCATTGCACAGGTTTCTTCCCGCCGCGGGTGGCCCTGCCTGAGGATGCCGCAGATCCCGGACGTCAAGTTGTCCTCGAACCGCCGAAGTACGTTCGGACCTGGCTTGTGCTAGAGTGCGATCTCCGATCCTTCCGTAGCCACATCCGTATTCTCGAAATGACGTCGCGCTTCCCCCAGGATTGCGGTCATGCACTCATCGTCATGGTTGGGATCGTGATGAAATAAAATGAGTCGGCCAACGTTGCTGTCGCGGGCTACGCGAGTAGCCTGTAGCCAAGTACTGTGGCCTCGTCCCTTCCACGAGGAATACTCGTTTGGCGTGTACTGTGCGTCGTAGATCAGCACATCGGCGTCCTGGGCAAATTCCCGCAAGGTCTTGTCAAGCTTATCGTGCCCGTGCTCAAGATCACTGGCGTGCGTAATTACTTTGCCTTTTGATTCAAGGCGGTATCCCGTCGCACTCTGGGGGTGATGAAGAGGAAAAGGATGCGCGGCAATTCCAAACTGCCGGAATGGGTTGCTGCAGATATCTACAAAGTCCCTTTGAGCGGGAAGGTAGTTCAAACTGATCGGATAGTAGGGATCGGACATCTGTCCTTCGAGAATTCCCCTTATCTGTTCCGGAGGACGGGAAGAGTGGAAGATGATTTTGTTCCCAGGTGAGAACAGTGGAGCAAAATGAGGCAGCCCCTGAATGTGGTCCCAGTGAAAATGTGTCATCAGAACGTGCAAGTTCAGATTGGCGCCGTTGAATTCGTTTTGCAGATGCGTTCCAAATTGTCGGGCCCCTGTTCCCGCGTCGATCATAATGACCCCGTCGCTGGACCGCACCTCCAGGCAAGTGGTATTCCCTCCATAACCCATGTGGCTCGGCGCGGGAGTGGGTATCGTTCCCCGAACACCCCAGAACTTCAATCGCAAAGCAAAGTTGTCCCCCATGATGCCCCTTGGTTTCGTCCAGTTGTGGAGAAGGCTACCGTTCGCTTCGATCCCGTCATGACCTCAGTGCTGCGGGATGGTGCGGTTCATGAAAGAAGTGATTCCTGCAGGTGCAGCGACCCTGGATCTTCCCGTCGCCTCAAGCGCCCGCCACGTCGGCCAACAGCTTCGCCTTAATAGGCTCTTGGCTATTAACCCGCCATTTCCGGCCGTCTCGTCCGAGCAACTCATCCGCCTCTTTGGGTCCCCAGGTGCCTGCAGGATAGTTTGGGAAATTGCGGGGTCGGAGTGCCTTCCATACATCCAGAATCGGAGTCACGACGCTCCAGCCGGCCTCGACCATGTCCGCCCGTTGAAACAACGTGGCGTCTCCGATCATGCAATCGTGCAACAGCCTCTCGTAGCCCGTGGCAGCACCGCCTCCAAAATAGTCTGAATACGCGAAGCGCATGTCGACATTGCCCAGCCGCATGACCGGCCCTGGCATTTTCGCCCCGAAACTCAAGGAAATACCCTCTTCGGGTTGAATATTCAACACCAGAACGTTAGGCGTGAGGCGCTCCACTGCCGTGTCGCGAAACAAAACGAAAGGGGCCCGCCGAAATTGAATGGCAATCTCCGTATGGCGCTGTGGCAATCTCTTGCCTGTGCGCAGGTAAAAAGGCACATCGGCCCAGCGCCAATTATCGATCTGGACCTTCATTGCCACGAAAGTTTCGGTGGCGGAATCCGGCGCCACACTGGACTCTGAGCGATAGCCTGGCATCGCCTGTCCTTGCCCGTGGCTCTCTCCATATTGTCCGCGAACGGCACGGCTGAGCACGTCTTCCGAGGTAAGCGGCTGAATGGCACGAAGAATCTTGGCTTGCTCGTCGCGCACCGCGTCCGCCTGAAAAGAGATGGGTGGCTCCATGGCAGTCAGAGAAATCAGCTGGAAGATGTGGTTGGGTACCATATCCCGCAATGTGCCGGACTGGTCGTAGTAGCCACCGCGGTTCTCCACCCCTACGGTTTCGCCCACGGTAATTTGCACGTGATCGATATAGCGCCGGTTCCAAACCGGTTCGAAAATGCCATTGGCAAAGCGAAAAGCCATGATGTTCTGAACCGTTTCCTTGCCCAAATAGTGATCGATCCGATAGATCTGGCTTTCATTCATGACTTGCAGAAGCTGGGAGTTCAGAGTGGATGCCGACTCAAGATCGCGACCGAACGGTTTTTCCACGACGACACGGCGCCATTGCTTGTCTTCCTCCGAAAGGAGATTGGCAGTCCCTAATTGCTGTGCGATAGGGCCGAAGAATACAGGAGCGGTGGCGAGGTAATAGAAATAGTTTCCGCGGGTGCCATGTTCTTTGTCCGCCTGCTGCAAAGTCTCCCGCAACTTGATGTACGAATTGGCATCGCCAAACTCTCCTGACAGGTAATAGAGCCTCCGGATAAACCACTCCGTCAAGTCGTCTGACAATGCGCCAGTAGCAAATTGCTTGATGTCTTCCCGAAATTTATCGCGGAACTGCTCCGTGCTCATCGGCTCGCGGGCCAATCCCACAACTGCGAACTCGCGCGATAACAAATTGTCAGTTGCGAGGTTGTAGAGGGCAGGAATCAGCTTGCGCCGGGTAAGGTCGCCCCCCGCACCGAAGATGACCATGACACAAGGGTCGCCCGGCCCTCCCGCGGTTTGTTCCATCGTGTCTGACAGATAGGAGCTAGTCATTGATTTTTCTTATCCTCTCCCCTGAAGCGGAAACTCCGGCCTGCACCGCACTCGAAGCCGTCTTTACAGATCTACGTTGCCGCGATGCGATCGTCCCGCAGCAGAAAGAACAGATCTGACTGGGCAGCATAGTGGATTTATGAGCCGCCATTATGACTGTAATAGGGCCAAAGTCAAGCAGTTCTTATTGATCGCGCGAAGCATGGAGCGTTGAACAGTCCAACCGATTCCTCTAAGACTTGACTCGTGAAAGACGAAACGTCATGCCTCGCCGGCGCGACGACACTGGAAAAAGTGACAACTCCAAGGTCTTAGTTCGACATACAATCCTGCAGCCGCCAGCTCATCTCCGTCGCAGGTATAGCTGGCATTCGACAGAGCGTCAGTCAGGCGCCAAGTCTCCCCTCGCACCTCGCCCCACGGCAACTGCACTCGTGCTTGAACAGCACTGTCGCTGAGGTTAACCACAATAAGTCGTCGATCATTGTCTTTGAGCCAGATCCAGGCGATCAGGTTTTGAAAGCTTGGATTGTCGGGCCATCCGCCACGCTCGCACAGCTTCCATTCACCATCGCGAAATACTGGGGCATTCATCGCTGCCAGGAGCTTGTCATAGAAAGCCTGCAATGCTTCATCGGCGGGCTCTGCGGGACGTCTACCCAGAAAGACAGGCAGCCTTACCTTTCGGCCCGCAAATTGTCCTTCATGGAAGAGCCTTGCCCCCGGAAGAGTGGATATTGTAACTGCGGCGGCCTGCTCCTTTGCCGGCGAAAGGGTCGCCGCGGCCCGAGGCTCATCGTGGTTCTCGAGGAAGCGAAGGAGCTTCTCCTGGTAAGCAAGATCAGCACAGAGATGAAGCCGAACACTCTCTGCATCGTCATGCTCCAGGCGATCATAAAGCCTCTTGTCGTAACAAAAGTCGAACCCCTTCTGTTGTAACTCCCACTCCATATCCCAGTAAGCTTCGGCAATGAAGAGGAACTCCGGATGCTTTTTCCTGATGGCTGAGATTACCTCAATCCAATACTCCGTTGCTGGCAGCGGACCCGCATGGCTGCCCCAGGTACGTTCGAAGATCTGATTTAGAAAAAGCATCGCCATGTCACAGCGGATGCCATCGCACTGGCTCGCGATACTGAAAACCTCTTCCCTTGCTGCCTGCCGAAGTCCCGGCTGAAAAGCATTCAGTTGCAGTACATCCGACCAAGCCGGGAAGTAAGGATCACGTCCGCAAGCACATATGGTTCCTCCCACCTCAAGGTAGGCTGCTGGGTCGTTCCTGGCGTCGTCGGCGTTCCCTCGAATGAAGTACTCCGGATGTTCGGTGACCCACGGGTGATCTGGTGCTACGTGGTTCGGCACGAAATCGAGGATCAGTTTCATGCCCCGCTTGGCGAGTTCCTTACGGGCGATGGCGAGGCCCTCAGGGCCTGCGAAATGTTTGTCAGCGACATAACGTCGCACGCAATACGGAGATCCAACGTTGTCTTCCAAACTAAAGTCAGGCAGAGCCCTTCGGAAATCATTAAGCAGAGTGATGTTTCGATTTGTGATGGCGATGCCAGCAGGACTTCGTTCCCAAATCCCCATCAGCCACACCCCATCGAAGCCATTCTTAGCGATGGCATTCCATTCGGCTGAGGGTACGGAACTCAAATCCAGGAAGTTTCCGTATTTCTGGCTAAGGTCGGATAGCCAGACCCACGTATTGATCTCATACAATGTAGGATATCGAGGCCAAATTGGCATGGTCGGCATCTCCCAAGCGATGGGTCGTTACGAAGGCACGAAACAAGCCCCTTCCTCGTTAACCACCCTTATTTTTGGTACCCGCCCACAGATGTTTCTTCGGATCTCTTTGTAACGGGTCTTAGGTCAGTCACGCTGCGATAAATCTACTCCTATAATGAACATTGTTCGGCTCCTTTCTCCCGAGCCTGTTGGTTGGGTTCAGCACCACCAACTCTACCCGGGCGTGGGAGCCGACATTGTCATGGAATCAATATCACACTTGATCCGCGCCGAAGGCTAGGAAACGTTGGCCTCCGCGACGGCTATGACGAAATCCTCATTCTTGACGACGAGCGTGTGTTGATGCTCCATCGGCGACGGATTGCAACTCGCGAATCACCCAGAACAGTCGCCGGGCCGATACATAGCTGTGCTGGCCACCGTTGCGTAAGTCTGTGATCCTGGATTTCGAGATTAGCTTTTGGATTTTCCGCTGCGACAGTCCTAACCCTAGCTCCGAGTGTGGCATTGCAGTTTGCAGCGCAGTCAACTGCAAGCTTTGACAGAACTGGGGTGGGGCAATCGGCGCCTCAAACGCTGGCCCCCTTGCCCCACGCCCCCATCCCCGCTACGGAGCAAGGCGCATGGAGCGAACAAAAACCGGAGAAAGTCTCATTATCCCTGGACACTGCTGTCCGGTTAAAAGTCGAAGAGAATCAG
>PMAT01000104.1 GCA_003152695.1 Acidobacteriaceae bacterium | reverse complement strand
CAACGACGCTCCGGCGCTGGCGCAGGCCGACGTTGGTGTCGCCATGAACACCGGCACTCAGGCAGCCAAGGAAGCGGGCAACATGGTTGACCTGGATTCGAATCCGACCAAGCTTATCGAGGTGGTCGCCATCGGTAAGCAGTTGCTGATGACGCGCGGGTCGCTGACGACGTTTTCCATCGCCAACGATGTCGCCAAATACTTCGCGATTATTCCGGCCATGTTCGCCGGGACCTTCCCGGTGCTGAATGCCCTGAACATCATGCACCTGCGAACGCCACAGTCGGCCATTCTTTCGGCGGTGATTTTCAACGCCATCATCATCATCGCGCTGATTCCGCTGGCGTTGCGGGGGGTCAAGTACCGCCCGATGGGCGCGGCTGCACTCTTGCGCCGTAACCTTTGGATTTATGGTGTGGGCGGAATCATCGTGCCCTTCATCGGGATCAAGCTGATCGACATGCTCATCATTGGCGTCGGACTGGCGTAAGAAGGGGACCTATGAAACAGAATCTTAAGATTGCAATTTTGATGACGATCGTCACCACGGTACTGCTGGGGATCATCTATCCGCTGGTGGTGACCGGCCTGGCGCAGGTGCTTTTCCGCGACAAGGCCAATGGGCAACTGATTGTGCGCAACGGAGAAGTTGTCGGCTCGAGAATTATTGGGCAGGCGTTCACCGGGCCGGGATACCTGCATTCGCGCCTATCGGCGGCGGGGGCGGGAAACGGCTACGATGCCGCCAACTCCGGCGGATCGAATCTGGGTCCGACCAACCAGCATTTGATCGATCGTGTGAAGTCTGATGTTGCGCGTCTGCAAGCCGAAAACCCCGGCCAGCCGGTTCCCGTGGACCTGGTAACGACCTCTGCTTCAGGCCTGGATCCCGATGTCTCGCCTGCGGGGGCCGAGTTTCAAGTTCCGCGCATCGCCCGCGAGCGTGGTTTGAGCCAAGACCAGGTGCGGCAGATCATTGCTCAACACACCTCTCAACGCCAACTTGGATTGCTGGGCGAGCCGCGAGTCAATGTTCTGGAGGTAGATCTCGCACTCGACCAGCTAAAAGCGATGGCCGCGAAATAGCGTAACCAGCACCGGACCCGATGGAGTCGCCCCTCTCGTGGAGCGGCCACACTATCCCGTATCATTGCCCGATATGGAGAATGCCATCAGTTGCCGGGGCCTGCGGAAGACCTACGACGGGAAGGTCGAAGCTGTTCGGGGCCTCGACTTGGCAATTCAAGCCGGCGAATGTTTCGGCCTCCTGGGCCCGAATGGAGCCGGCAAGACCACGACCATCGAAATTCTGGAAGGGCTGTTGACGCCCAGCTCCGGCGAGGTCGAGATACTGGGAATGACGTGGCAGGCACACGAACAGGAGTTGCGCGAATGGCTTGGCGTCTCTCTCCAGGAAACGCGCCTTTCTGAGAAATTAACAGTTCGCGAAACGCTGCAACTGTTTGCCAGCTTCTATCACCAGCCAAACTCGGTTCCGGCGATCCTCGAAGAACTGTCTCTCGGCGAGAAGGCTGATGCATTGGTGGGCAAGCTATCCGGCGGGCAGAAGCAGCGACTGGCCGTCGCGACCGCGCTGGTGGGCAATCCGAAAATCCTTTTCCTCGATGAACCAACTACTGGATTGGATCCCCAAAGCCGCCGCCAGCTTTGGGACATCATTCGTCAGTTTCAGCAACGCAGAGGGACCGTGCTGCTGACCACGCACTACATGGATGAGGCGGAGCGGCTATGCGACCGGCTGGCCATCATCGATCACGGACAGATCATTGCCGCGGGCACGCCCTCGGAATTAATTGCCCGCTTGAGCGGGCACCATGTAGTTGAATTTGCGCTCGACGCAGTGAATGACGACGCTGATGGTCTATGGAGTCATCTTCCCGGGGTGCAATCGGTACGCAGCGAAGACGGACGTTTCTTCTTGCAAGTCGAAGAGCCTCACCAGACGATACCTGCTCTGCTTTCCGTAGTACAGCAGAAGGGGGCGCGCTTGGTTCACCTCACAACCCGCCAGGCGAGTCTTGAGGACGTGTTCGTACAACTCACCGGCCGTCATCTGCGGGAGGAATAATGGCTCACGTTGAAACGCCACCGACGCCAGCGGTCGCTGCATCCAAGACGGTCACGAACGGACGCTGGGCGGGCTATCGGCATCTGCTCGGAGCGCGCATGAAAGAATTGTGGCGGGAGCCGGAGGTGATTTTCTGGGTGTTCGTTTTCCCTTTGCTTCTGGCTCTGGGACTCGGTATCGCATTTCGCGATAAACCTGCCGACATAACCACGATCGCCGTCGTAGCGAATTCTCACGCGCACCAGGTGATCGATCTGTTGCAGCGTTCCCAGGCAAAGACGGCCATTCATGCCGACGTGCTGGACGCCAACGTTGCGTTCGATCGCTTCCGCTTGGGCAAGTATGCGCTCGTCGTAGCCTGGGACGACAGCGGACTTCATTATCGCTATGATCCGGCTCGGCCCGAGAGTGTCCTAGCACGCACGCAAGTGGACGATGCGCTACAAACCGCGTCGGGCCGCAACAGCCCGCTAAAGACCGAGGCCACACAATCGAGCGAACCGGGTGCACGCTACATTGACTTCCTGGTTCCTGGGTTGCTGGGCATGAACCTGATGAACTCAGGCATGTGGGGCATCGGTTTCGCCGTAGTGGAGATGCGCCAGCGCAAATTGCTGAAGCGACTTGTTGCGTCGCCCATGCGCCGCACCGATTTCCTTCTGGCAATGGGGAGCAGCCGTCTGGTGCTCATGCTGATCGAGGTGGCATTGCTGCTCGGGTTCGGAGCGCTTGTCTTTCATATGCGGGTCGAAGGCTCGCTGCTGGCGATTCTCCTGGTCGGAGCACTCGGTGCGGTTTCGTTCGGTGGCATTGGACTGCTGACTGCGAGCCGCGCCCAGAAGATCGAGACCGTGAGCGGGCTTATCAACCTGGTGATGATGCCGATGTGGATCTTCTCGGGAGTGTTCTTCTCCTACGAGCGCTTTCCGCAGATCGTGCAGCCGGCGATCAAGGCTTTACCACTCACGGCACTCAACGATGCCCTGCGCGCCATCATTCTGCAAGGCGCGACCTTTGGCTCGCAAGCCAGCAGAATCATCATCTTGGCGATCTGGGGTGGTGTATCTTTCTTACTCGCACTACGTTGGTTCCGCTGGACGTAAAGCGGTTTCGGAATCCGAATCGCAGCTCCTGATCGCGGATTTACGCTGCGCTCTTTCAATCGACGATGGCGGCGTCCGCCCGCTCTTCCGCCGGAGCGAAGCTGGGAACGATGGTCAGGACATCGGTTTGCACCTTGTCCCACTGCTGAATGAGCAGACCCTTGGCTTCGAACAGACTGCGAATCGAATGCGAGTCCCAGCCCACTACCTCTTCCAGGATGGGAACGAGGATGGCCAGTGCGCTGTCGCTGATCACGGAACGCTTGGCAATGGGCGCCAGGTACTTGTTCTCGGAAACGGCAATGGTGAAACCATCGCGCCGATTCACGTGCAACATGACATGGATGTCGGAGCTGCCGTCGCCCACATAGACGATGCGATCAGGCCCGGTCCTGAGATTTTCGAGCAACTGGTCGATAACCGCGACCTTGCCGTAGCCGGCCGTCACCTGAAGGATGCGTTCGATTTCGCCGTGCTTGTTGTATTCAAACTCCGTGCCATAGATATGATCGGCGGGGATGACGCCCTCAAGGGCCGAGCGGATCACTTCCACCGGACCGGCCGAGATCACGTAGAAATCGAAGTGGTAGCCCTCGACTTCCTCGGAGAGGAAGCGGTAGAGCAAGTCAATATTCGGCTTCAGGCGTACCTGCTTGCCCGCTTTGTAGAGATGCTCAGGACGGACTTTGGAGCGAAACTCAGGATCGTGCAGCAGAAGATAGGCGAGCTCGCCTCCCTGCTGGACGAGGTTCAACTTCGCCATTCCGGTGGCTTTGCGCTCGAACTCAGCCTCGGAAATGCCCAATAGCTCGGCCAAAACGTACCCCGAGTCGTTAAAGCTGAGGGTCTGGTCAAAATCGCTGGCAAATATATATCGCTTCTTAGGATGTATTTTCTCTATCATGCTTTCTGGTTCGGGTTGATGGTTGTGCTGGTATAAATTCAAACCCAGCTCCTCTCTAAGAATGTATGTATGGGATGCGTATTAGATTCCCCGATCGGGCTGAGAGTTGATGAAATTGCGATAGATTCTTTCGATAGTGGCTATCATGCGTGTTTGTAGTAAGATACATGGCTCGCCAGAGCGAAGAATTCGCGGAAATAACACTACAAGAAGGGAAATCATGAAGACTTTGTGGTTTGCAGCGGCGTGCTTGATTTTGGCAGCGAGCGGCTGGGCGCAGTCAGCGGGCGACGGGCCCCCACTTTCTGCCCAGGTCGATTCGGTTTATCCGCAAGTGAAGACGCTGTATATGGACCTGCACGAGCATCCCGAGCTATCGGGGCATGAGGTCAACACCGCCGCCAAAGTCGCCGCTAAACTGCGCCCGCTGGGTTACGAGGTGACTGAGCACGTGGGTGGGACCGGCGTGGTGGCAGTTCTTCGCAATGGCGCCGGACCGACGGTCATGCTGCGGACTGAACTGGACGCGCTTCCGGTTGAGGAGAAGACGGGTCTGCCGTACGCCAGTACGGTCCGCACCAAGGACAATGCAGGTCATGACGTTGCCGTGATGCACGCCTGTGGACACGACATCCACATGGCGGCGCTGGTGGGTGCTGCGGAGATCATGGTGAAGACCAAAGATCAATGGCACGGCACGCTGGTGCTGATCGGCCAACCCGCCGAGGAAACAGTTGGCGGCGCCACAGGCATGATTGCTGACGGCTTGTTCACGCGCTTTCCCAAACCTGATGTTGGGGTGGCGTTGCACACGACCAACACCCTGCCAGCCGGCGAGGTGGGCTTCACTCCGGAATACGCGGCGTCGAATGCCGATACCGTAGACATTACGATTTACGGCAAAGGCGGCCACGGAGCCAGCCCTGAATCCACCGTGGATCCGATCGTCATCGCTGCTCGCCTGGTCCTGACGTTGCAGACCATCGTGTCGCGCGAAATCAAGCCGGGCGATCCCGCCGTCATCACTGTCGGCTACATTCAGGGAGGCACCAAGAACAACATCATTCCCGATGAGGTCCACCTTGGCCTGACTGTCCGCTCGTACACGCCGGAAGTGCGCAAGCATCTGCTGGCGGCAATCGAGCGCGTCGCCAAGGCAGAAGCGCAGGCGGCGGATGCTCCGAAAGCGCCGCTGGTGCAAGTCGTGGAATCCACGGACGCGCTCTACAACGACCCCAAGCTGGCTGAGCGGCTTAGCCAGGCGCTGACTCAGGCACTGGGAGCCGGACGGGTGAAGAAAGAGCCGCCCGTGATGAGTTCGGAAGATTATTCCTATTTCGTCGAGGCCGGAGTGCCCTCGTTCTATTTCTGGCTGGGCGTTGCCAATCCAGAAAAGTTCAAAGAGGCGAAGGCCAGCGGAGTTCACCTGCCGTCGAACCATTCGCCGTTCTTTGCGCCCGACATGGAGCCCAGCCTGAAGACGGCCATCGAGTCGGAGGTCGCGGTGCTGCGGAACTTAATGGGCTCGCAGCAATAACGCCGGTGCAGGGCTGCATTAGAACCATCAGAAATTGCGCTGCCAACCTTCGTTGGTTTTGATATCCTCCGCAAGGACGATTTCAGGACTGGCAGGGAAGACCCACGATGAAAATTCTTATCCTCACTACGGACCAGGAGTTGGCGCTCTTGCGCCAGCGGGCCCTGGAAACCGCCGGCCACGAAGTGGTTGCCATCACGACGGAAAAAGAGGCGCTGGAGGCGCCGGACAATCCAGACCCCGTCGATGTAATTGTGGTCTGTCACCGGCTGCCCGATGCTACCGCAAGGAAAGTGATCCGGCTCTTCCACGAGCGCCATCCGGAGGGCAAAGTCGTGTACATTGTCCATCTTTATGGCGAGTGGCCCGAGGTGGAGGCCGACCGATACGTGGTGGGAGCCGACGGACCGGACGCGCTCTTGCGCGTGATCAGCGAAGTCGGTCCGCAAGCCGTCGCCTGATTACGGGGCCGAGCCGTCAGCGCTGAAAGTTCAGCAAGGGGCGTTTACCACTAAAGTCAGTGGCCCGTCCTGACGATTTGAACTGCAACTTGGGCGAAATTGTGCTACAAACATTGCACCACTTTCGGTGCGGCCCGTCATCTAAGGTCAACCAGAGGGTATTTCCAGAGGACGGGGTTCATAGGGCCAAGGGGCCGAACCGGGGTGAGGTGCCACATGGATGTAGTTACGATTGCAGTGGTCGGCGTGATTTTGGTCAGTTACCTGATCGGCACGTTGACCAGCTCGGTGGACACCGAGCGCGAGCTGCCACACCGCTATTAGAACGGCAGGAACTTGAGGCGGGAAGCGATTCGCTTGAATTTTGCCGCGCCTCGTCCTTTTGCTTCGGCAACCCCCGCCAAAACCGCGGCTTCCGGAGCAGGCGTATCCGGAGCAGGCGTATAATGAATGTAGTGGGGTTATCTTACGCGGATTCCCCCTCCAGCGCCTTCCGTTACCGATGAAGGCGTACCCTTCAGCCCTCCTTACAAGCGTACTTGCAAGACAGCTACGACCTTCTTTTGCCGGCGGACCGCGCAAGGAATCGAAGGGGGGCTCGATGATAACCGCATCGAATCTCGTCGATAAGACCATTCAGCTTAAGAAATGCGTTCTGCTCATGGACACAAATGCCGAACGGCGGGCGCTCCGCAAGAAAATCATGGCCTTGCACGGCGTGGAAATGATCGGCGCCTGCGATCTCGAGGAGGCCGGGCTGGTTTGGCATCCCGACCGCTATGACATGGTGCTGATTGACATCCGTCGGAACTATGCCGGCGCGCTGGCCTTTCGCGATGAGATCAAAAGGGACAGCCCAGAGCAGATTGTCGCCTTCCTGGTCGGTCGGCCAGACTTTGTCGCGCTTCAGCCCGCCCCCGGCTCCTATGTTTCCGAAGCACATGGGATGGAATGGGGAGAGTCGCTGCGTAACGCAATGAGAGAAAGCTGCGAGCTATTGCCGCAGAGGAACGGATTCGTGGAAGCCAGTTGGCGCATCGCTGCGGCTAAGACACGCAATGGCCCACAGGAACATACCGATTCCGTGGCAGGGCCTTTGAGCGCCCCGGCTGACCCTGTGTTGGAAGAAAAGGCCGGATAGAGAAGCCCGTCACCTAACGATTTAGTAATTCATGGAGGACACGATGACTACGACACCGCAATCTCTGCCTGCGCAGAACGTCCAGCTCAGCCAAATTCTGGAAAGCGCTGTGATCGTGAACTGGAGTGACCTGGTGCAAGTAGCAACCGGAGGCTTGCTACAGGTCGAATACCATGTCGGCGGCGAGCGTTCCGTGGACAGCCTGAAGATGTGGTGTAACACCGCGCGCGGATACTGGAGCCTGATCTGCGATTACTCCGTGAATCCCGGCTGGTCGAGTGGTCCACGCTTTAGCAACGGCTTTCATTCACGAGGTCTGGGGCGGTTTTTGGAGTCGATCATGATGAATCAGAACCTGTTCCAGCATGGCTCCGAGGTCAACAGCAACGTCGTGATCCAGATCAGTCCACCCACGCAAGAAGAAATCGCAGCCGCCAAGCTGCAAATGGAGGAGGCTTTCCCCGCGCCAGTCCCCACCTTGCGTAAAGCGGCGCCCCGCCTCCGGGTTCAGGTTCCATCCCCAGCGCTACTCTAAACGCGACGAGGTTCCTCTGTGGTGGAAGCAGGGAACTCGTTGTGCTAGCATTCTAAGTTTATTCAGTTTCACCATGCGCAAGCTGGCATGGTGCCCCGCCTTTTTGCCTCGCCGGCAACCTCGGGGTTGTGCAAGCACGATCGCGTGCTACTGGGGAGCAATGCCTCTGAGCGCCAGGTGGAGCGGATCACTCGAAGGAGTCCATAGGTGAAGAATTACGAAGGCGCAAACATCCGCAACGTCGCCCTGATCGGGCATTCCCATTCGGGCAAAACTTCCCTGGCCTCGGCGATGCTCTTCACTGCCGGCGCCACCCAGCGCTTCGGCCGGGTCGATGAAGGCACCACCGTCACCGATTACGACGAAGAAGAGGTCTCGCGGGCGATGTCCATCTCTGCCGCGACCGCCTTCGTCGAATGGGGCAAGACCAAGATCAACCTGATTGACACGCCCGGTTTCAACATGTTCATCCACGAAGCCGAGATGGTGATGCCTGCGGTGGAAGCCGCTCTGGTCGTGGTGGACGCGGTCAGTGGCGTGGAAGTAGTGACCGAGCGCATTTGGCATTACTACGACCGGGTCGCGTTGCCGCGGGTCATTGTGTGCACGCGGACGGACCGCGAGCGCGCCGACTTCAATCGCGTCATGGAATCGCTCACTACAGCCTTCGGTCGCACGGTTGTGCCGGTGCAATTGCCCATCGGCTCGGAGAAGAGTTTCACCGGCGTCGTGGACCTGGTGAAGATGCAGGCGTACAGCTACGAGATGGGCGGAAACGGCAAGTCAACCGTCGGCCCAATTCCCGCCCACATGGAAGAGCAGGCCAAGGCCGCGCACGAGCGGCTGGTGGAGCTGGTTGCCGAAGGCGACGACGCGTTAATGGAAGAGTTCTTCGACAAAGGTACGATCGCCGAAGAGCACATCATCGCCGGACTGCATAATGCCATTCGCGAAGACAAGATCTTCCCCGTGCTCTTCGCCTCGGGTCTGGGCAACATCGGCACCGACGAAGTACTCGACTTCATCGTGGACTACATGCCGACGGCGGTCGAGCGTGGCGAAGTGAGTGCCGCTGCCACGGCCAATAATGGCGAGCCCGCCGTCCGCAAGATCACCGACTCCGAACCGCTCTCGCTGTTCATATTCAAGACCATCAGCGACCCGTTCTCGGGTCGCATCTCGTTCTTCAAGGTTTATTCCGGCGTGCTGAAGAACGACGCGAGCCTGCAAAACTTCAACCGTGGCGGCTCCGAAAAGTTCGCCCACCTTTCGATCATGCAGGGCAAGACGGCGGTCCCGGTCAACGAACTTCATGCCGGCGACATCGGCGCAGTTGCCAAGTTGAAGGACACCCTGACCGGCGATACCTTGGGCGACAAGGGCGCTCCAATCCAGTATCCGCAGGTCACCTTCGCCGAACCGGCGATCACGTTCGCTATCGAGCCCAAGACCCGCGCCGACGAAGACAAGCTAAGTAATGGCATCCACAAGCTGATGGAAGAGGATGCCATGCTGCGCTTTTTCCGCGATGCCCAAACCAAAGAGTTCCTCATCGCGGGCACCGGCCAGCAGCACATCGAAGTGGTTGTTTCAAAGCTGAAAAATCGCTATCACACCGAAGTGAATCTGAAGGCCCCCAAGGTCCCCTACCGCGAGACCATTCGCGGCAAGGCCGACGTGCAGGGACGCCACAAAAAACAGAGTGGCGGACACGGCCAATTTGGCGATTGCAAGATCAAGATGGAACCCATGCCGCGCGGAGGCAACTTCGAGTTCGTCAATGAAATTTTCGGCGGCGCGATTCCCAAGAACTACATTCCCGCCGTCGAGAAGGGCATCGTCGAAGCCGCACAACGCGGCTTTCTCGCTGGCTTCCCGGTGGTGGACTTCAGGGTCATCCTTTACGACGGCTCCTATCACGACGTGGACTCCAACGAGTTGTCGTTCAAAACCGCGGGCCGCATCGCCTTTCGCAAAGCCATGGAGCAAGCCAAGCCCACGCTGCTGGAGCCGATCATGA
>PMAT01000096.1 GCA_003152695.1 Acidobacteriaceae bacterium | reverse complement strand
TTAATCAGAGTCTCCCTAAGTGTCGGCTCCGGCGGAGGATCTGGCGCACTCGTCCAAGAAGTTTGCGATCAGGCTGCCCGATGATTTGGTTTCACTCTGTGATCTTTTTCAGAGAGTCGGCAAATTCTCATCCGGAGGTATAAATTTGTGAAGCGGACACGCCGTGGTGAACCGGCAGAGTCAACCTCAGCCGAGCGCTCCGCCATTGGCCGTCGCTTCACTCCTAATGCGACGAACTGTCATTCCCGAGTTGCTCGACGACGATCTCGGCACCGCCGCTGAGATTGCGGGAACGCTAAGCGATTTGCGGCATATCAATCAGTGGTTCGGGGGAATGCGCACAACCACCGCGTTGCTTCGCCGTGTTGCCCGCGAGTGCGGCAGCCGCAAACTCTCGATACTGGAAGTGGGCGCGGGGGCCGGTGACGTGCCTTTGGCAGCGCAGAGTATGCTCGCAGGATACGGCATTGGGTTGCAGGTGACGCTTCTGGACCGCTGGTGGTCGCATCTGCCGCGCGGAGGAGCAGCGTCGGTTGCCGGCGACGCCTTGCGCCTGCCCTTCCGGAATGGCACATTCGATGTCGTTAGTTGTTCGCTGCTGGCCCATCATTTTGAGCCCGAGACGCTGGTGAATTTTGCCAGCGAATCCTTGCGCGTCTGCCGGCACGCGGTGCTGGTCAACGACCTCATCCGCAGCCGCTTGCACCTGCTGCTGGTTTATCTTGGATTGCCGCTCTTCCGCAGCCGCATCACTTGGCATGACGCGCCGGCGTCGGTCCGGCGGGCCTACACCTGCGACGAGATGCGGGCTTTGCTGGCTAACGCAGGAGCCAGAAAGGTTCAGGTTTCGCGGCATTACCTATTTCGTATGGGCGTGCTGCTGTGGAAGTGAGAAGGGCAGCGGTTAGCTCTTAGCACTTGGCATTTAGCAACTACGAGATTCGGAGAATACATAGCGACTTCTTGGAGTGTCATCCTGAGCGACGAGCGCAGCGAGGAGTCGAAGGAACCCTTTGGCCGAGAGCGATCCAGATTTGTTGTGGTGCCACGCGTCCATCATGTTAGTTCTGGCAGCCACAGGGGTCCTTCGACTCCCCCTCGCGACGTTCGGGGTCGCTCAGGATGACAGACAGAAACGCAGAGCCTTCCTTGCTGGCACGATACAGTAACGTTGGAATCGCCCAGTGCTCCCGAATCGCAGGCTGCTAAGTGCCAAGTGCTAACTGCTAAATGCTGAGCGCTAATTGCTAATTGCTAAATGCTAAATGCTGATCTCCAATTTGACCTGGCGATCGTGGGCGCGGGCCCGGCAGGAACTTCCTGTGCAATCACCGCAGCGCGGCTGGGTGCAAGCGTCGGCTTGTTCGAGGCCAAAGACTTCCCGCGACACCGGGTTTGCGGAGAATTTGTTTCGGCAGAATCGCTGGATGTTCTTGCCGGCCTGCTACAAGACGTGCAAGCGGCCGAAAGCCTATTTCAAGCCGCGCCTGCGATCGACCGGACGCGTTTGCTGCTGGGACAGCGGGTAATCGAGGCGCCCGTCGCTCCTCCGGCCCTGAGCATCTCTCGCTATGATCTTGACGCTCTGCTATGGGATGCTGCGCGACGGGCTGGAGCGGCGGTTCATCCCAATTGTGAGGTGGTTGGCAGCGACGGTGACGGTCCGTTCACGCTGCAAACGTCTTGCGGAAGCGTTAAGGCGAAAGCGTTGATTGTGGCAGCCGGCAGGTGGTCACAGTTCACTGCTGACCGGACGCTCCCAGCGGGTCCCAAGTGGATCGGCGTCAAGGCGCATTTCCAGGAACCGTGGACGGAGCCCTGCACCGACCTCTATTTTTTCGCCAATGGCTACTGCGGCGTGCAACCAGTGTCAGACGGCGTGGTGAATGCCTGCGCCATGGTGCGATCGGACCGAGCGACCTCGCTGGAAGAGGTTTTCACACTTCACCCAAAGTTAGCGGACCGGGCGGCGAATTGGCGCGCGACCATGCTGCCCGTTAGTACGGCGCCGCTGATCTACCGCCAGCCGCAGCCGGTACGAGGGAGCACGGTATTTGTTGGGGACGCAGCCGCGTTTATCGATCCCTTTGCAGGCGACGGCATTTCCATCGCCTTGCGGAGCGGGCGCGTGGCGGCGCAGTGCATCTGCGCGTTCCTGACGGGCCCGGCTGCGCTGAGCGAAGCCGTGGGCCGTTACCAGCAAGAGTATTCGCGCCAATTTGCGCCACTGCTATCGGCCGCTTCGCGGGTGCGCTACTTGCTGTCCTTGCCACCCTTCGCCCAATCGGCTGCATTCGAGTTGTTCCGGTTTCCCGGCTTACTACCCTTCGTAATTCGCAAGACCCGCCGTGCCGTGTGATTCGGATGCCAATAGAGAAGCCTTCGATCTAAACTACAAATCCACAGACTTTACGAAGCCACCCAGGAGGCAGACCGAATGGCCGATCCGGCATTGCAAGTGTCCGTCCGTAACACCGCGCCGCGCGACTTCAATGGCATCACCGAGCTCTGCCGGAGAATTTATCCGGAGACGCCGCCCTGGAATGCCGGCCAGCTCTCGTCGCACCTACGGGTCTTCCCGGAAGGTCAGTTCGTGGCTGTGTACGGTCCAGACGAAACGGTCGTGGGAATGCCGGCCAGCCTGATCGTCGACTGGGACAGTTACGACATGCTCGACAGTTGGGAGCAGTTTACCGCTGATGGCATGTTCACCAATCACGATCCGCGGAACGGGCACACGCTTTATGGAGCAGAAGTGATCGTCGATTCCACCTTGCAGCATCATGGCATTGGCGACAAGCTCTATGGCTTCCGGCGCAGCCTGACCGAATTGCGCCAGTTAAGGCGGATCCGGGCTGGGTCGCGACTGCGTGGCTATCACGAATGCGCCGCCGCATTGAAGCCCGAGGAGTACGTCACCGAGGTCGTGGAAGGTGCCCAATACGACCCGACGCTTAGCTTTCAGTTGCAGGAAGGCTTTCATGTTCTGGCGGTGGTCCCGCATTATTTGACGGACGATCCCGAAAGCTTGGGCTACGCGGCAGTCATCGAATGGTTGAACCCGCAGCTAGTCCGGCCCGAGCACATCGCCGGCAGGCCTAAACAGTTCCTCCGCAAGAACCCGCTCGCAAGAGAACAAAATGTTTGCGCAAAAGGTGCGGGGGCAATGTCGGAAAGCTGAGGCGGAATTCCTATCGAATCACCAGCACTTCTCGTATGTTGTCGCGGCCGAGAAAGAACTTGATGGACGAGTATTCGCGGAAGAGATTTTCCACATGCCGGCTGTTGAAGATGCGTTGCAGTTTGTAGGCGCGGGCGGGCTGCAGTTCCAGAGTGTCCTTGGAAGCGATGTTGTAGCGATAAAACGGAGCGTCGGGACCGGCGTCCTTGGTGTGGAAGAAGGCCAACATGATTCCGCCCGGTTTCATGGCGACCTGGATGCGCTCGATCAGGGGCTTCACCAGAGGCTCGGGCAAGAAATCCGCGAGGTCCCAAAACATGACCGCATCGAAGTCCCCTCTCGAGAAGGCGAGGTTTTCATGCAGAAAGCGCTCGACATCGAAGGTGGTGCCGCCATCGCTATTGGGGATGATGAGGGTTTTGTCGCTGGCAGTGCGGAGCACGTCTTCCTGGTGAAACCTATGTCCCAAGCCGGTCATGAAGGTGATGCTGGCGGGCGATGTAGAGCCCAAGTCGAGGACCTTGAGGCCTTCTTCGCGAGAAATCGACCGGATGAATTCGCTGAAGCCGGTGGAGCGACGGCTCAAGCGTTGCCCGGGGACATTTTCGTCATCCGTGCTCTGCCGGACAGAGCCACCGAATAGCCTGCTGAAGATACCAGGAGCCACTGCGAGCATTGTATGAGCAGAACGTCGCTGCCATCAATCTTTTCACGCTTTTCGCGCCGACCGCAGCGGGAAAGGTTTGGTGGGATAGTCAGGATGATGACGAGGACGATTACGGGGCGCTTTGTGCGCGGCGCCCCGTGGAGCAAGCCATTGGCTCCTAGAACTTCTTGGGCTCGAGAAGCGATCCTTGGGCCGAGCTGGCGGGCACGGGAGCTGCTGCAGCCAGCGCGGAGGCTGGCGGTTTCGTGTCCAGCTTCCCGGCAGCTTCCGGCTTCTGGATGTCAATCGTCCCCTTAAAGAAAGCTCCATCTTCGATGGAGATGCGCGCGGTGGAAATATTTCCGGTCAAGGATGCGGTTTTGCGCAGTTCGACGCGCTCGGTGGCGTGGACATCGCCATCCACCCGGCCATGCAGAATCACATTGCGGGCTTCGAGGTTGGCCCGCAACCGTCCATTGGGACCGACCGTGAGGCTTTGACCGCGCAGCGAAATAGAGCCCTCGACTTCGCCGTCGATGATTAGATCTTCACTGCCCGAAAGTTCACCTTTCACGACGACCGACTTGCCGATGGTGGCCACCTCATGGCTGCGTAAGCTCTCGCTCCGCGTTGCTTCAGGGGGACGCGTCGGCGCACTCAGAGGCGGATTAAAAGCTGGGACGGGTGGGCCCGGCTCAGGACCAGGCGTCGTGGGTTCGTCTTCTTTGCGCTTCCACATACGGTTGTGCTCCACGCGGTCGCGGCCACCGGCCAGCAGGCGTCCGCGGCGCCCCTCGTTGGGAGCGCCTAAACCGCTGGCAAGAGCATACCCAACTGGCAGCGCAGCCGCAAACCATTTTGCCGACAAAACTGCAAATTACGGTGACTTTCGGGCGACTCCCGAACAATACGGCCGGCAATCGTGTCTCTCCGTCACAAAGCTTTCATCCGGCTCCCGTATAATCGCAGGTCTCATACCTCCCGCCGACGCGCAAGCAAATCCACCGGCGGGAGGCTTAGGATTCATCCCATGACTCAAATTGAGCTGATTCTGGCCCGCGAAATTCTCGATTCGCGCGGTAATCCTACGGTAGAAGCGGATGTCATCCTGGAGAGCGGAGCGCGCGGGCGCGCAGCGGTCCCCAGCGGGGCCTCCACCGGCGAGCACGAGGCGCTGGAGCTGCACGATGGCGACAAGGGCCGCTATGCGGGCAAGGGCGTGCTGAAGGCGGTCGCCAACATCAACGAGGTCATCGGGCCTGAACTGGAGGGCATGGACGCCAGCGAACAGCGCGACCTCGACAATGCCATGCTGGTGCTCGACGGGACGCCAACCAAGAGCAAGCTGGGCGCGAATGCCATTCTCGCGGTGTCCATGGCGGCGGCGCGCGCCATGGCTGACCACCTGGGCATCGAACTGTATCAATATCTCGGCGGCTTCACGGCTGGCCTGCTGCCTACGCCCCAGATGAACATCTTGAACGGCGGCGTACATGCCGACAATAACGTGGACTTTCAGGAATTCCTGATCATGCCGGTGGGCGCAAAGTCGTTCAGCGAAGGCCTGCGCTGGGGCGTAGAGACCTTCCACGTCCTCAAAGGGGTGCTGAAGAAGCGCGGCTACAACACCGCGGTCGGCGACGAAGGCGGCTTTGCGCCGTCGGTGAAGTCGAACACCGAAGCCATCGAAGTCATCCTCGAAGCCATCACGCAGGCGGGCTACAAGCCGGGCGAGCAGATCGCGGTTGCGCTCGATCCTGCGGCCAGCGAGTTCTACGACAGCGCCAAGAAGAAGTACGTCTTCAAGAAGTCCGACAAAAGTGAGCACTCCAGCGAGGACATGGTGAAGTTCTGGGCTGATTGGGTAAGGCAGTATCCCATCGTGTCGCTGGAAGACGGTTTCGCAGAGGACGACTGGGAGGGCTGGAAGCTGGTGACCGACGAACTGGGCGGCAAGATCCAGCTTGTGGGCGACGACATCTTCGTGACCAACATCGAGATTTTCCAGCGCGGCATCGACGCTGGTGTGGCGAACTCCATCCTCATCAAGTTGAACCAGATTGGCTCGGTCAGCGAGACCATTGACGCCATCAACCTGGCACGCCAGAACGGCTACACCGCAGTGATCTCGCATCGCTCGGGCGAGACGGAAGACACCTTCATCGCCGACTTTGCCGTCGCCACGGGAGCAGGGCAGATCAAGACCGGCTCGGCCTCGCGCACCGACCGCATCGCCAAGTACAACCAGTTGCTGCGCATCGAAGAGGAACTCGGCCCGGCGGCGCGGTTCCTGGGATTGAAGGCACTGAACTATCACGGGGAACTGGCGGGGAAAAGGCAGGGGCTAGGGGGTAGGGGGTAGTTTCGAGTTTCAAGTTTCAAGTTTCGAGTTGAATGAGCTTAAGATTGTCATCCCGACCGAGGTCGCCGCGGCGACCGAGCGGAGGGACCTGCGGTTCGTGGTAGGCACCGATGCGCGTGGTATATCATCGCTGCGATGAAGGAATCCGAGATCGTCTTCGCTGTCGAGGAGTCGCCCGATGGCGGCTATGAAGCTCACGCTCTCGGCCATGCCATCTTCACGCAGGCTGACTCCATGGACGAGCTTCGAGAGATGGTCCGCGACGCCGTGCGCTGCCACTTTGATGCAGAGATGACGACCCGACTGATATTCCGATGACAGGTTGCGATAACGCCTGAGGCGGTCCGCTCGACGAGACTGGTTTTCCTGTGACAGGACAACACAAAGAAAGTTGGTTTGCTTGGTTCGCCAGTGCTGTCGGGAGTTTGGCGCTTTTTGCGATCTTTTGGTTTTACTTGGCATTTCATCTCTGGCTCGGAATTGCCCTGCGCTCACTTGTTCAGCCCTTCCTGGTGCTGAGCGTGCTCGTTCTTTGCTTTGCAGCCGCGGCGAAGGTTTCGCGCGAGCGCTTGATCAATAAAGGACAGTTGCTGCCGATGGTTGCTGCCGTGATTTTATTGTTTGCTGCCAGCTGTGCGTCGATCGGATTCTACGCTCGTGCTTGGGGCTATCTCAATCGCGACGACGCACGCGTTTGGTACATCGCGGCTCCACTGATTTGTATTGTCTTGGGAATACCGATGTACTACTTCGTTCGGCAAGGTGTTCGTACGGGCATGATTAGAATCAGAACCAAGACAAACTAATAAATGGCTACTCCTCCTCGTCCGCTCGTCCTCATCATCCTCGATGGCTGGGGCTATGCTCCGCCGTCTGCGGCCAATGCCATCTCGCTGGCGCGCAAGCCCAACTATGATCGCCTGCTTGCCGAATTTCCCAACACGCTGATCCACACCAGCGGGCGGTACGTTGGGCTGCCGACCGGCCAAATGGGCAATAGCGAGGTCGGCCATCTCAACATCGGCGCTGGGCGCGTGGTGTACATGGACATCACCAAGATCGATCTGATGATTGAGAATGGCGAGCTGTTCTCCAACCCGGCTCTGGTGGAGGCGATGAAGAAGGCACGCATCGGTGATCGGCGGCTGCACTTCTTTGGACTGCTTTCTGACGGTGGCGTGCACTCGCACCAGAACCAGCTCTATGCGCTGCTGCGCATGGCGAAACAAAACGGGCTGGACCGCGTCTTTGTGCACTGTTTCATGGATGGGCGCGACACCCTGCCCACCAACGGCGCCGGCTACATCGAGCAGTTGCAGCAAAAGATGCGCGAGTACAACGTCGGGCAGATCGCCAGCGTCAGCGGGCGTTACTACGCGATGGACCGCGACCGCCGTTGGGAGCGCGAGACGAAGGCCTTCGACGCGATGGTGTACGGAGACGCGGAAGGTGGCCGCTACAACGACGCAGTGCAGGGCGTGAAAGACTCCTACAACCGCGGAGTTACGGACGAGTTCATCATTCCGTTTGTAGTCACTGACAATCGGGGTGAGCCGGTGGGCACGATTCGTGACGGCGATATCTGCATCAACTTTAATTTTCGCGCCGATCGCGCACGGCAAATCACGCGTTGCCTGGCCCGCAACAGCCACTTCACGCCGCAGGATGGGCGCGAACTCGAGGGCTGGGAGGATCTCGATCACGTCATCCCGCGCGACCGCGTCCCCAAGGACCTGACGTACGTCTGCATGACGCGCTATGACAAGAACTTTACCCTGCCAGTCGTGTCGCCGCCCGAATCGCTAACCAACATTCTGGCGAACGTGATGGCTGACCACCACATGCGCAATTTGCGCGTGGCCGAGACCGAGAAGTACGCTCACGTGACCTATTTCTTCAACGGCGGCGTCGAGAAGCCATTTCCCGGCGAGGACCGCGTGATGGTGCAGTCGCCCAGGGTCGCGACCTACGATCTGAAGCCGGAAATGTCAGCGCAGGGCGTTGCCGATGCCGTGGTCAAGGCAATCGCGGCCGACACTTTCGATGTGATGGTGGTGAACTTCGCCAATGCCGACATGGTGGGACACTCCGGCAAGATTCCGCCGACCATCACTGCCGTAGAAACCGTTGACGGCTGCCTCGGCCAGATTTACGCGGCACTCAGTCAGCGCGGCGGAGCCATGATCGTCACCGCCGACCACGGCAATGCCGAGCAGATGATCGATCCGGCCACCGGCGGTCCGCAGACGGCGCACACCACGAATCCCGTGCCCTTCATCGTGGTGGCCGAGCATGCGGTTACGCCGGGGCAGTTCAAGGGCGACGCGCGCCGCTTCACGCTGCGTCCCGACGGCGCGCTGCAAGACATTGCTCCGACAATGCTGGGGATTCTCGGTATCGCTCAACCCAAGGAAATGACGGGGCACGATCTGCGAGTGATGGCGGAAGAGAAGCAGAGTTAGTTCCTATCTTCAACTTGAAACTCGAAACTGGAAACTCGAAGCTGTCTTCGTGAAACTTCTCATTGCCCTCCATCACCGCTTTCCGCTGTGGCAGGTTCCGCCATGGTTCCCGGAGCGGCTGCGACGAGACTTTCCGCAGCTCGAAGTGGTACATCTGCCCAACTACGATCATGTGATGGAGGAAATCGCGGATGCCGACATCGCGATCTCATGGTCGTTGCGCGCAGAGCAGATCACGGCGGCAAAGAGGCTGCGATGGATTCATTCGACGGCCGCGGCGGTCCATCATCTCATGACACCGGAATTGCTGGCCAGCGACATCGTCGTGACCAACGCGCGTGATGTCCACGGGCCGGTCGTTGCCGAACATGCCATCGCGCTGGCCTTCGCGCTCGCCAAGCGATTGCCGCAATCGATGCGGTATCAGCAGCAAAAGCACTGGGCACAGCACGACCTATGGGACGAGCGGCCTCGTCCCCGCGAACTGCACGGCGCAACCATGACGATCGTTGGACTGGGCGCGATCGGTGCTCCACTGGCGCGACTGGCGAAGTCCCTGGGCATGCGCGTGGTTGGCGTGCGCGAGCATCCGGAGCGGGCAAGCGAGGTAGCGGATGCTATCTATGGTTTCGAAAAACTAGACGAGGCGTTGAGCGCGGGCGATTTCATCGTGCTGGCCGTTCCGGTCACTCCCAAGACCCGCCACTTGATGAATGCCGGGCGTCTGGCCCGGCTGAAGCCGGATGCTTATCTGATCAACGTAGGTCGCGGCGTTCTCATCGACGAGGCTGCGCTGGTGGATGCGCTACGCGCAAACAGCTTCGGCGGCGCGGCACTCGATGTCACCACCGAAGAGCCGCTTCCGTCGGAGTCTCCGCTCTGGGAGATGGAAAATGTTCTGATTACCCCTCACATTGCCGGGTTGACGGAAAAGATGTGGGAGCGCCATTACACGCACTATACGGAAAATCTGCGCCGGTTCCTATCAGGCGATAGGCTGCTCTGGGTGGTGGACAAGGGGAAAGGATATTAGCGGCAAATAGCATTCAGCATTCAGCACTCAGCACTCAGAGAAGATAGCTGACAACTGATTGCCTCATCCCGCCGGCACCGTGAAGTGAAACACCGACCCGCAGTCAAGCTGTGAAGTGACGCCAATGGTCCCCCCGTGAGCTTCGACGATGGCCTTGGCGATTGCCAGGCCCATGCCTGTGCCTTGCACGCGATAACGCTGGTCGCGTCCGCGATAGAACTTCTCGAAGATTAGCGACTGCTCCATATCGTCAATGCCGGGACCGTGATCGGCGACGCTGAGGTCCACCATTTTTCCGGCCGGTTCAGCGCTGATGGTGACCGGCGTTCCAGGAGGCGAGTACTTGGCGGCGTTCTCCAGCAACTGCACCAGCACTTCGGCAATACGCTCCAGGTCAATGCGGAGTGAAGGCAACGACTCGGGAAGGTGCAGCTTTATTTCCCGCCCCGCCAGCACCTGTTTCGATTTTTCCAGCGCGATTTCGACGACCTGCCGAACCCCACAAGTCTCGCGACGCAATTCGACCTGCTGTGCGTCAAGCTGCGCCATCTCCGCCGCTTCACCCACCAGGCGGTTGAGCCGGTCGGTTTCCTCGTCGATGACGGTGAGCAGTTCTCTTTGTCCCTCGGGGTCGATTTGGGCCGACGAAAGTAACGTAGTCACTGACGCCTTGATGGATGTGAGGGGCGTGCGGAATTCGTGGGTAACGCTATCCAGCAGGGCCGAGCGCAACTTTTCGCTTTCGCGGGCCGCTTCCGCGCGGGTGAGAGTTTCGACGGCTCCAGCGCGTTCGATGGAAATCGCGATCAAGCTGCCCACCGCCTCCAGGGTTTCGCGGGACAGGACGGCGCCCTCCAGTCCCAGGCTGCCTACCGGTCTGACCCCGATGCGCAAGGGCACGAAGCACAACTGCTGTTTCTCATCCATCACCAATTCGCCGCGTCCGCTTACCGACTCGAGTTGCTCCTGGCTGAGTTCGGGGTGGTCAACGCCAGTGCGATAGACTTCCTTGCGTTTGGGCAGATACATGGCTGCCGCCTTCAGTCCGAAGGCATCGCGCACATACGAAGGGATGGAATTGAGCAACTCCATTACATTATCGGTGGCCAGCAATTGCTGGCTCAGCGAGTAAAGCCGCTCCACCTCTTTGCGGCGGCGGGTTGCGTTCAGCGCCTCGCGCCGGGCCCGCTCCGAGAGCCGGCTGGCCACAATGGCGCTGGTCAGAAACGCAAGCAAAGCAATCCAGTTCTGCGGGTCGGCGATGGTGAAGGTGTGGATGGGCGGAAGGAAGTAGTAGTTGAAGGCCAGGGTAGCGACCACCGCGGTAGTGATGGCGACGGTCAGTCCCCAGCGGCTGGCTAACAACAGCACGACCAGCAAGAACGTAAGCGCCACCGTGGTGGGATTCACATCAGGCAGACGACGGTATGCAATCACCACGATAGCAATAGTTCCCATCGCCACCGCGTAGTGGTAGAGAGCGGCCTTTAGGCGCTGCGGAGAGACGGCAAAGGAATGCCGCCCGGTCTGCCCGCCTTTCGATCGTCTTGGATTCACGCCATGATTGTATCGAATCGACTTTTTCAGCCGCCTGCCGCAGAATAGTGGCGCGATGCAAAAAACCCCCGAGGAATGGTTAGAGGAGACAGCTCCGACAAAAAAGAGCGGTGTCTTCAAGCTGTTCCTGGGGTATGCGCCGGGGGTCGGCAAGACCTACTCCATGCTAAGCGAAGCCATTCGGCGTAAAAGCCGCGGCGAAGATGTCGTGATTGGAGTAATCGAAACGCACGGGCGCAAGGCGACGCAGGAAATCGCCTCGCGCCTGGAATCCGTGCCGCGCAAGAAGATCGATTACAAAGGCACGCTCTTCGAAGAGATGGATGTGGACGCTATTCTGGCGCGCCATCCGCAGGTCGCTCTGGTGGACGAACTGGCGCATACCAATATTGAGGGCAGCAAGCACCACAAGCGCTACGAAGACGTGTTCGAGTTGCTCGACAACAAGATCGACGTGGTTTCCACGATGAACGTGCAGCATCTGGAAAGTGTCACGCCCATGGTGCACAAAATCACCGGGGTGCTGGTGCGCGAAACGGTGCCCGACTGGGTCTTGAAGCGGGTCGATGAGATCGTGATGTCGGATGTTACGCCTGAAGCGCTACAAACGCGCATGCGCCGGGGCGATATCTATCCCATGGAACGCGTGGATCGCGCGCTGGGGAACTTTTTCCGTCCCAGCAATCTAATCGCCTTGCGCGAAGTCGCCCTGCGCCATGTAGCGCAGGTGGTAGATCGCAGCCTGGAACCATATCTCGACACGGAAGCAACCGGCCGCGACTTGAACGTAGCGGAGCGCATTGGGGTCGGGGTCAGTTCCAATCCGGCGGCGCAGTACCTGGTGGCCCGGGCTTCCCGCATGGCCCAGGCCATCAACGGCGAGCTCTACGTCTTGTATGTCGATACGGGGGTGGATGGCGACGATCCGGAGAGGCAGCGTTCGCTGCAGGCGAATCTTCACTTTGCGGAAAACCTGGGTGCAACCATTGTGCGGCTCAAGGGTAAGGACGTTGCCCAGGCTATGGCCGAGTTCGTCCGCGAGAAGCACATCACGCAGATGATTTTCGGGCATTCCGCAACCAGCGGCTGGCGCAAGTACCTGTTCATGTCGGCCGTGCATCGTTTCCTCCGTGACGCGCCCGCGGTTGATGTTCACATCGTGAAGCAGCAGCCCAACTAATGTTTCAAGTTTCAAGTTTTCGGAATCTGAAAGTTTCTGGTACTGACGTTGGTGGATTTCCTATGTCCTGTTCGTATCGAGATTTGTTGGTGTGGCAGAAGAGCAAGGAGTTAGTGAAAGCGATCCACCAAGAGACGCGCGTTTGCCCCGCTAACTTGAAACTCGAAACTTGAAACTCGAAACTGCATTCCAAATGCACACACGCCCGCACATCCTGGTGGTCGACGACGAACCGCAAATCACGCGGGTGCTGCGTACCAGTCTCAACGCGCAAGGCTACGAGATCCGCGTGGCCAACGACGGTGAAACCGCGCTGGAGATTGTGAAAGACTTCGCTCCCGACCTGGTGATCACCGATCTGGCCATGCCCAACATGAATGGCATCGAGCTATGCCGCCGATTGCGCAAAATGTCGCAAGTCCCCATTCTGGTCCTTTCAGTGCGCGGCGAAGAGCGCAGCAAGATTGAGGCGCTCGACTCCGGCGCCGATGACTACGTGACCAAACCCTTCAGCACCGGTGAGCTGCTGGCGCGAATTCGCGCCGCGCTTAGGCGTTCCCCGCCCAGCAACAGCGCGGTGCAAAGCAAGATCGACCTGGGTGATTTCCACATTGATCTCGACGCACATTCCATCGCGGTCGCCGCCAGGGAAGTGCGGCTGACGCCCAAGGAATTCGATGTGCTGGTGTACATGGCGCAACATCCGCGCAAGGTCTTGACCCATCGCGCGATATTGAATGCGGTGTGGGGCAGCGACAGCGTTGAGCAAAACGAATATCTGCGGGTGTTCGTTGGCCAGTTGCGCAAGAAGCTGGAGCCTGATGCCAGTTCGCCGAAGTACATCCTGACCGAGCCGTGGGTGGGATATCGCTTCGAGCCGGGGGATTGAAGCTGATTGCTCACCGGGTCGTCCTGCTTCGTTTTGTATAATCGTGGGTTTGCACTTCATCCTTCAGGAGAATCTGTTGCCGCAAGCGGAAATTGGCATCATCGGCGGAAGTGGTCTGTACTCCATGCCGGGGCTAACCGACATTCGCGAGGTGGCGCTGGAAACGCCGTTTGGAGCGCCTTCCGATGCCTACGTGCTGGGCACACTGGCGGGTCGAAATGTGGCTTTCTTAGCGCGCCATGGTCTCGGACATCGCTTCATGCCGACGGAAATAAATTACCGCGCCAACATTCACGGATTGAAGCAGCTTGGGGTCTCGCGGATCATTTCGCTGTCTGCCGTCGGCTCGTTGAAAGAAGAGCATCGACCACTCGACTTTGTCATTCCCGATCAGTTTGTCGATCGTACGCGCCACCGTGTCGACACGTTCTTCGGCGATGGACTTGTCGCGCACGTTGGGTTTGGGCATCCAATTTGTTCGGAAGAGGCGGTAGTGCTGGAGGGTGCTTGCCGTCGTGCCGGCGTGAATGTGAAACGGGGCGGCACCTACCTCAACATGGAAGGGCCGCAGTTCTCGACCAAAGCTGAGTCCAATTTGTATCGCAGTTGGGGCATGGACGTGATCGGCATGACCAACCTCACGGAGGCCAGACTGGCCCGCGAAGCCGAGCTGTGCTATGTCACCGTCGCCATGATTACGGATTACGATTGCTGGCACGAGGAACACGATCACGTTAGCGTGGACCAGATTATCGCGGTGCTGCTGAAGAACGCCGAACGTGCATGCAACGTGGTGCGAGAAGCGGTGACGGCGATGCCCGAGACGCGAGGTTGCAAGTGCGGTTGGGCATTGAAGAACGCCATCATCACCCAGAAGGACATTGTGCCTGCCGCCACGCTACAGCGCCTGAAACTGCTCGTAGGCAAGTATTTCAACTCCGAAGAGAAAGCGGGAACATAGGATTTGTCCATTCTTGTCGTCGGTTCAGTCGCATTCGACACTCTCAAAACTCCTTACGGCGAGCGCCAGAAAATTCTTGGTGGCGCCGCGACCTATTTTTCGCTTTCGGCCAGCTACTTTACCGATGTGCGAGTGATCGCGGTAGTGGGAGAAGACTTTACGGCCGAGAACGAAGCCGTGATGACCAGCCGCGGCGTCGATACGCGTGGAATCCAGCATGCGAAAGGGAAGACCTTTCACTGGTCTGGCGAGTATGGTGAAAACGTCAATGAAGCAAGAACGCTGAATACAGAGTTGAACGTTTTCGAAAGCTTTCAGCCGCAAATCCCAGCTGAATACAACGACTCGGACTTCTTGTTTCTGGCGAACATCGATCCCGTGCTGCAGACGCGGGTGCGCGACGCCATGCAGAACGTGAAGCTGGTGGGCGGCGACACCATGAACTTCTGGATCAGCGGGCACCGGGAGAAGCTGGGCGAGATGCTGAAGCGAGTTGACGTGCTGCTGATCAACGACACGGAGGCCAGGATGTTGGCGGGCGACAGCAGTTTGCCGCGGGCAGCGCGCAAGGTGCTGGAACTGGGCCCGCGCGCATTGGTCGTCAAGCATGGCGAATATGGCGCCACGATTTTCTTTCGCGATGGGGAATTCGCCGGAGGGCATCATCCGTTCCGTGCTCCGGCCTTGCCGCTGGACGAGGTCCGCGATCCCACCGGCGCCGGCGACAGTTTTGCCGGGGGCTTCATGGGCTACATCGCCTCGCAGGGCGAAGTCAGCCGCCGCGTGCTCAAGCACGCCATGTTCTATGGCAGCGTGATGGGCTCTTTCTCGGTAGAGCGCTTCGGCACGGAGCGGCTGCAAGCGCTTACGCGCGAGGAGATCGATAAACGGTTTGAGGTGTTTCGGGAGCTGACGCATTTAGATTAGTTTTCCCGCACCGAGTAATTGGGCGCGTTGGTATGGCCGGCTCTTGGAAACGGTAGAATGATCAAAGAGCGTGGACGTACGATTGGAGGCGCAAATGGCTCACCTCAGTGACGTCATCGTGAGAGACCCCGAAATCCTAGGCGGGGTGCCCGTTTTTCGCGGAACACGTGTGCCATTCAAGAACCTACTCGATTATCTTGAGGGTGGCCACACACTTGGCGAGTTTCTGGAAGAGTTTCCCTCGGTGACGCGCGAGGCCGCCATTGCCGCTCTGGAGCATGCTGGTGCGATCGCAAAGACATCGCCTTCCGTTTAGGGGAGGCGGTAAACTTTAATCGATGGAGATGCATATGACTTCCGAAACCGAAGCCAAGCTGAACGAGCTTGCTGAGCGCACCCACAGAGGCAAGGAGGAACTGCTCGAAGAAGCGGTGAATCATTTGATTGCCTACAACGAGTGGTTTGAGCGCAAAGTAAAGAACAGTCTGGCGGCAGTGGAACGGGGCGAAACGGTTCCGGATGAAGATGTGCGTGCCTGGATCGAACAGCGAGAACGTTCCTGAATGCGAATCGAATGGTCTGCGCGTGCAGTCTTAGATCTGAAAGCAATTTCCGAGCACCTTGAGCAGGATCGCAATCAGGAGACTGCGAATCGGGTTACACGAACGATCTATGATGCTGTGCAAAGCCTGCGAACGATGCCGCGTCGTGGGCGCGAGGGACGTGTTGATTCCACGCGTGAGTTGGTTGTTCAGCGGCTTCCCTGTATTGTGGTTTATGGGCTTGTTGGAGAGCGAATCTTAATTCTCAACATTGTACATGGGGCGCAGAGATGGCCGTGAAGGCAAAGTTACCCACCGTAGATCAGAAGACGACAATTCTCTGTGAAAGGTTCTAATCCTGCAGCTCTGAGCGAGCGCTCCGCCCAACGGCGCAGTGAAGCGGTTCTCACGCTGCTGATTGGAGCACTCTCGATAGCAGCGCTCTTCTTGTATTACTTCAAACGGGACCTTCTGCTTTACGGCGACGCGGTGGCGCACATCAACATCGCCCGCCGTGTCGTGGATAACCGGCATCCGCTGACGTCATACGGGCAACTAGGCACCGTGTGGCTCCCGCTGCAGCATATTGCGATGCTGCCCTTCGTGTGGATTGAGGCGCTGTGGCGCAGCGGAGTTGCTGGGTCCATTCCCAGTATGATCGCCTATATCGTGGGCTCGCTGGGCATATTTCGCCTGGTGAGGGGGCGAGCCTCCGCCCTGGCCGCCTATTTCGCCGCAGGAATCTACGCGCTCAATCCAAACCTGCTCTACCTGCAGAGCACGGCGATGAACGAGCCCATCTTCCTGGCCTTCTTCATCTGGACGTTGGTCTATCTCGACGAGTTCCTGCGTGCTACGTCGCCGCAGGCGATCGGCGCGCATGTAATGCCGACGCACATGAAGCCTGAGCGCGCGCTGGAAGCCTGCGGAATGACTTTGGCTGGCGGGGCCTATACGCGGTACGACGGCTGGTTTGTTGCCGTGATCGTGGTTGTCGTGGTTCTGTGTATCTTCGTGCGCTGGTGGCGGAGGTCGGCGGACAGCGCACAGCGAAAGTCGATGGCGAAATCGCTGATCGAACTTCTTGTGCTGAATGCGCTGGTTCCCGTTTACTGGTTTTTGTACACCTACTGTGTATCAGGGCATGGACTTGATTTCCTCAATGGCCCTTACTCGGCCAAGGCGATTGTGCTGCGTACGACGGCCCGTGGTGCGCCCCCGTATCCCGGCCAGCATGATGTGTTCACAGCCGCACTCTACTTTCTGAAATCGGCCAAGCTGAATGTGGGAGCCGGCTTCTGGGGACAGGCGCTTTTTGTACTGGCCCTGGCCGGAACGGTTGCAGCGGCGTGGAAGTTCCGCCGCTACGGGGTGTTCCTGCTCCTTTGGCTCCCACTGCTGTTCTATGGGGTTTCCATTGCTTACGGCAGCGTGCCCATTTATCTGCCGGTGTGGTACCCCTTCTCGTATTACAACGTGCGCTACGGGCTTGAACTGTTGCCCGTGTTTGCAGTCTTTCTCCCGGTATCGATGGACTTCATCCTGGAACGGTTGAACCAATCGGTGGTGCGGATTGCAGCGGCGGTGATCGTGATTGGCTTTGTAGTGGGCAGCTATGTATCGGTCTATAGCCAAACACCAATCACGTTGCGGGAAGCGCAAGCGAATTCCCGCGGTCGCAGCGTGATGGAACACGCGCTGGCCGACTCTCTCGCGAAATTGCCGGGCTCGGCCACGCTGCTCATGTACGGAGCCGAGCACGCCGGTGCGCTGCAGCAGGCGGGGATTCCGTGGCGGCGCGTCATTTCCGAAGGGGAACATCCTGACTGGGATTGGGCGCTTGTCGATCCGGCACGGTATGCGGACTACATGGTTGCCTGCCAGGGCGATCCGGTGTGGGCGGCGGTGCAACCACAGCGCGCGGAATTGACGGAACTGCTGTCCATCAGGGTTCCGGGCCAACCGCGCTGCACCATCTACAGGCGCGGGCGGCTGTAGGCCTTGCCACGGCCTATCGCAAGTTTTGGAAGTCCTCCTGCGTAATGCCAAGCTGTCGGAGGATCTTGAAGAACAACGGAGGGCCGATCTCCTGACCGCCGTGAATGGGAATAGTTACGGCGCGTCCGTCAGGATGATTCCAACGCTCGTGGCTGCCGGTCTGCCTCGTCGGCAAAAACCCAAGCTTGCGGGCTGCATTCTGGAACTCGCGGGACGTACCGCTAGGCATGTACGATTTCAGTGGTGTCGGTGGGCAAGGGAAGGCGCTTTTCCGAATACTCTTCCGCGATCATCTGAAAAACGCTGGCCAACTCGCTCAAGGCTTCTTCGCGTGTCGGCATTAGGGCGTAGCAGCCCGGGATGGCGGGAATTTCTGCAACCCATGCGCCGTCTGGCTGGCGGTACAAGACGGTTTTGTAGTTTTCGAGCTTCACGGTTGCTCTCAATTTGGTTCACAGTTTATCACGCAGGGCGTCCCCAAGAGCCGTTGCGACTGACTTTCCATGAACGCCCGTGCCAATCCCTCTGCGCCCGCACACTTGCAGCTAACAGTCCAACCACTCGCGGTTTGTTACAATCCGCCCATTGAGCGCAACTGACATGGCGAGCATTCCATTCGTTAAGGCGACGGCTTGCGGCAACGATTTTCTGATCATCGACTTTGCCCACGCGCCTAGCGATATTCACTCTTTCAGCCGGCGCATCTGCGATCGCCATAATGGGGTTGGCGCCGACGGGGTGGAATGGGTGCTGCCCGCCACCGACGCGGACCTACGGGTGCGGCTGCTGAACGCCGATGGTTCCGAGGCAGAGATTTCGGGCAATGGAACGCGCTGCGTGGCAGCATGGTATTGCGCCGAAAACCATCGCAGCACGGTCGTGATTCGTACGGGAGCCGGACTGAAGACCTGTAACCTGACCGCGCGCGAGGGGAACAGCTTCGAGTTTCGCGGTTCCATGGGCGAGCCGGAGGTAGGGGATGAGTTTTCCATCAAGCTCACCTACGGAGAGTTTTCCGGCATTCCGGTTTCCATGGGCAATCCTCATTTCGTGGTTTACATGCCCGAGTTTGAGCTTGGCTGGCAGGCGGTGGCGGGGCAGATTTCAACTCACCACGACTTCAAGTATGGGATGAATATTGAATTGGTAAAGGTACTTAACAAAAGCGAGATCGAGGTGCGATTCTGCGAGCGCGGCGTAGGTGAAACTATGTCGTCCGGTACCGGTTCCTGCGCCGCTGCCGTGGCATCGATTCACACTGGCAAAGTGAAGTCGCCCGTGCGCGTGCATACTCCTGGCGGAGTGCAAACTGTCGAATGGAAAAAGGAAGTGTTTCTGTACGGTCCGGCGACGCTACTCTGCCGGGGTGAGTTTTTCGTTTAAGATAAGCCATCCGAATGATCTCTTCCGCCCAACCTGAACGCCTACGTCCTCCAGCCTTGCGGCAGGGCGATACGGTCGGCATTGTTGCGCCGGCAAGCGGATTTCGGCCGGGGGATTTCGAAGCCGGTTGCGACACCCTGCGCCGTTTGGGTTACCACCCTTTCTACTTACCTTCGATCTTTGAACGCGAGCTTTATTTTGCGGGCTCCCTGGAGCGGCGGCTCGGCGAATTGCACGAGATGTTCAGACGAACTGAGGTGCGGGCCATCCTCTGCGCGCGCGGAGGTTATGGCTGCAACTATCTGCTGCCTCACCTTGATCTGGAGCTCATCCGCGCCAACCCGAAGATCTTTGCGGGCTGCAGCGATGTGACGATGTTGCTTACCTACTTGTGCGACCGCACCGGACTGGTCACCTTCCACGCGCCCATGGTTGCGGGAGATTTTTCGCGGCCCGGCGGTATTGATGTGGATGCATGGTCAGCGGCGGTGTCGTCCGGGAAGGCCTACCCGCGGGCGTTTATCCGTGATGACGTGCAGCCGCTGCTGGAAGGTGATGCGGAGGGCACGCTCTACGGCGGCTGCCTGTCGTTGCTCTGTACTTCGCTCGGCACACCGTATGAGATCCGCACCGCGGGCAAGATTCTCTTTCTGGAGGACCGCGGGGAAAAACCGTACAAGATCGATCGCATGCTGATGCAGTTGAAACTGGCCGGAAAGTTCGAGGGCGTGGCGGGCATTATTTTTGGCGAGATGCTCGATTGCGGCCAACGGCGCGCCAACGACGAAACCCTTCACGATCTCGTGGTCCGTATTCTTGGCGAGTTTAAGGTCCCGATCGCCTTTGGGCTGAAATCCGGACACGTTTCCGGTAAGAGTTTTACGCTGCCATTTGGTGTGAGTGCGACGCTCAACGTCAGAGAACGAGTCGCACTGAAGATCGAGGCCGCCGTGCAGGCTGAACCTGCATCCGTCCGAGTGTCGCGCTCATGAAGCCGAAACATGTCCATCTGATTGGGATTTGCGGCACGGCGATGGCATCGCTCGCCGGAATGCTCAAACAGCGCGGCTTTCAGGTCACCGGTTCCGATTATGCCGCCTATCCTCCGATGTCGGACTTTTTGGCGTCGCTGAACATTCCCGTCTCCCAGCCATTTAGCGAACGCAATTTGCAGCCGCAGCCTGACTTGGTCGTGGTGGGCAACGCCATATCGCGCGGCAATCCGGAATTGGAGCACGTACTCGATTGCCGGCTTCCATTCGAATCCCTGCCGCAAGTGCTGCACGACGAATTCTTGGTCGGACGAGAGAGGTTGGTGGTGGCTGGTACGCACGGGAAGACTACCACCGCGTCGCTCTTGGCATGGCTCTTTCACCAGGCGGGGCGTGCGCCCAGTTTTCTGATCGGGGGAATGCCGGAAAATTTTGGCAGCTCGTTCGCCCTCGCCTCGGGACAGGAGTTCATTCTGGAAGGCGACGAGTACGACACCGCATTCTTCGACAAGGGGCCGAAGTTTCTGCACTACTTTCCCGATGCGGTCATCCTCACGTCGGTCGAATTCGACCACGCCGATATCTACAAGAATCTTGGCGAAGTAAAGATGGCGTTCGCGCGCCTGGTGAACCTGATTCCAGGTCGCGGACTGCTGGTCGCATGGGACGGGCATTCCAACGTTGACGAATGCGTGAGCCGAGCATTCTGCCGGGTCGAGCGCTATGGATTCGGGGGGCAATCGAAATGGCAAGTTGCCGATGTGAAATACATGCCCGATCTGACAAGCTGGCGCGTGTTGCGCGACGGTGAGCCATGGGGCGAATTCGCCTTTTCCCTGGCGGGCGAATACAACGTGCTGAACGCGACTGCCGCGGCTGCCCTGGCGGCGAACTACGGCATTGGAGTGGACGCCATTGCGCAAGGACTCCGCGCCTTTCGCAGCGTGAAGCGGCGGCTCGAGATCAAAGCCGAAGTCCACGGAATCACGATCATCGACGATTTCGCTCACCATCCCACCGCCATTGCAGAGACGCTGACGGCGCTGCGTACTCGTTATTCGGGACGCCGTTTATGGGCGATTCTCGAACCCCGCTCCAACACGCTCCGGCGCGGGGTCTTTCAGGACGAGTTGGCGCGGAGTCTGTCGGTGGCGGATGAAGTGGTAGTAGCAGGCATTTTCAAGTCGGAAGCCATTCCCGAGCATGAGCGACTGGATGCCGCCGCAGTGATTGCGAAGTTGCGCGCGTCGGGCAAGTCGGCGCGCCTGCTCGATACTGCGGATGCGATCGTGGATTCGATCGGGCCCGAGCTGCGAACCGGAGACGTTGTCGCTATCTTGTCCAATGGGGGATTCGCTGGAATCTACGAGAAGTTGCCCGCGCGACTCAGGGTCCTCCATGAGGTCTCGACGCCAGCGTGACCCGACCGCGCGTTGCCGTGCTCGCGATGGCGTTGCTGGGCGGAGGATTCTTGTTCGCCGGCGGCGCTCGCGCGTCGGCAGCCACGCCGGTGAGTTGCGCTTCCCCAGCCAGCATTCAACCTGAGCCAACCGAGTATTTCGTCTCGCTGGCGGATCATGCCGAGCACCTTGCCCATGTGAGCATCAGACTGCCGCAAGGTGGGGGAGCGCGCACGCTGGCTATGCCAGTCTGGAATGCCTTGTACCAGGTGCGCAACTTTGCTGCGAATGTGGAAGATGTACGCGCGCAAGATAGTTCCGGCGCCGCGGCGCAAGTCCGCAACACCACGACCAGCGAGTGGACCATCACGGCGCCGCCGGGTTGTGTCGTGGTCAGCTACGATATTCACCTCGATGTCCCCGGTCCCTTCGGCAGCTCGCTGAGCGCGGACGGGGGCTTCTTCAATTGGGCCATGGTGCTGATGTACGCTCCCTCCCTGCGCTCGGAACCCGTGAGCCTTAGGCTGCTGGATGTTCCTGCCACCTGGAGCCTGCGCGATGTTCATGTGCTGGGAGGCGCTGATCCGGGAAAGGTCGAGCAGGCGGTCGGAGTGGCCCACAATTACGATGAGCTTGCCGACAGCCCGGCTGAGATCGGAGTGTTCGGCCAGTCGGAATTTCGACAGGACGGCGCGACGTACCACGTTGTGGTAGATGGCGATCCAGCCGACTACGACATGGCAAAGCTCGACGCGCTGATGGGCCGGATCACCCATACGGCTGTGGACTGGATGCAGGACCGCCCCTACGACGAATACACATTTCTTCTTCACCTGCCGCACGGATCCGGCGGCGGAGGAATGGAACACGCTTACGGCACTGCCCTCGAGCTGAACGCGGACCGCATGCATGAGTCCTTGCTGCCTCTGGCGAGTTTAAGCGCACATGAGTTCTTCCATCTGTGGAATGTGAAGCGCATTCGGCCTCAGTCGTTGGAGCCAATCGACTACCAGCACGAGCGCGATACTCGCGCCCTCTGGTTCAGCGAAGGCGTAACTAGCACGGTGGGGAACATTTTGCTTGCGCGCGCGGGGTTGATCGATGAGAGAGTTTATTTGCAGCACGTAGCGGAGGAAATTGCAGAATTACAACGGCGTCCTGCGCACCGCTGGCAATCGGCGGAGGATTCAAGTCTCGAGGCCTGGTTTGAGGGCTACGCGTACTATCGCTCGCCCGAGCGCAGCGTCAGTTACTACAACAAGGGCGAGATTCTGGGCGTCCTGTTAGATCTGCGCATTCGCCAGATGACGCAGGGAGAAAAGTCGCTGCGCGATTTGCTGCAATGGATGAACCTGCACTACGCCAAGCAGCATCTCTTCTTCCCCGATTCGCAGGGTGTCGAACAGGCAGCGGAGGCAATCACCGGGAAGAGCTTTGCCGAGTTCTTTCGCGACTACGTATCCGGAGTGGAAGAGATTCCCTACGACGATTTTTTTCAGTTCGCGGGATTGCATTTGGTCACCCAGACTGTGCCGGTAGCATCGGCGGGGTTCACCACCACGGCGAACCTGGGCGGTCAGCCAGAAGTCGTTCAGGTTGATCCCAACAGCGATGCCCACCGGGCGGGGATTGCTGCGGGAGACCGCGTGCTTGCCATCGATGGAAAGCCTGCCGACGCCTCACTCGATGACCAGCTCTCGCAGATGCTACCGGGGACGACCGTGAAGCTTCGCATGGAGAATCGAAAAGGCCAACGCAATGTAAAGCTTCACCTGGGTTTGCGCCCGCAGACGACATATAAACTTCAGGACGTGCCGTCGGTCAGCCACGAGCAGCGTGCCCATCGCACAGCATGGATCGCGGGCGACGATGAGAGCCGAGGAACGCCTTGATCCGCGCACTCGTTCTGCTGGCGTTCTGGGGCGTGTCGATTTTCATCGTCGGTCCGGCGCTATTGTTGTACGCACTGATCAGTGGCGACATCAACCCGCTTTACAACATATCGAACCGGCTGGCGATATTTGGCGTTCGCCTGGTGGGGGTGAAGATCGAAGTTCGCGGGATGGAGAACTTGGAGGCGGGGCGCAACTACATTTTCATGGCGAACCACACTTCCAACCTCGATCCGCCAGTCCTGCTCCCCACCATTCCGGGCCGCTGTTCGGTGCTGGTGAAGAAGGAGCTTTTCCGCGTTCCCGTCCTCGGCACCGGCATGAAAATGGCATCGCTGGTGCCGGTAGATCGGAGCGATCGCGAGGCCGCTATCGAGAGTGTGAATGCGGCCACCGCCGTGTTGCGCCAGGGATTGCACATGCTGATCTTCCCGGAAGGCACGCGCTCGCGTGATGGCAGACTGCTGCCCTTCAAAAAGGGGCCCTTTCATCTGGCGATCGATGCGGGAGTGTTCGTGGCTCCAGTTACTCTGCTGGGGACCTATGAGCTATGGCCGAAGAGCCGCTTTGCCTTGCGGCCGGGAACGGTAACAGTGGTGTTTCACCAGCCCATCGATCCGCGCAGCCATCCTGACCGGGATTCGTTGATGAAGGCTACCGCTGAGATCATCACCAGTGCCTTACCGGCGGAGCGCCGGTAAGGTTAGGGACGGACACTTATTTAGGTTTGCACAATATAGTGACGAAACCTGGGAATTGTCATCACGAGCATATCCGGGGTCTCCAGCGACGGGCGCTTTTGCCCTCGCTGGGGTGGACGAGCGAGGGATCTGCTTTGAATTGTCATCACGAGCGAAGCGAGGGATCTGCTTTTGGTGGTTTCACTGGAAAAGCACTTTCCAAGCACCCCCTCCCCCCCTCATTTTGGCATCCTTGTTTTCAATACTTTACCCCCAAAGTATTGTGTGCATTCGACTTACGTGTAAGCGTAAACCATTGCTTTTCAACACTTTGCAGTCTGGCTCGCAAAGTATTCCATACAAAAGAGTTACAGGTAAAGTATTCCGAAATAAGGACTTACTCGATGCGCACTTCGTCTCTGCCGGCAACCAAGAAGTTTTGAAAGACCGGCCACCGCCGCCCGAATAGCGGACTGGCGGTGCGGGAGACTGGCTCCAGCGCTCTCAGTGTACGATGCCGAGGCGAGTTGGACCGCTCAGAAAACGCACTCCATTGCACGGAGGTAACCGCCGATTCCCAAAATGGATAGGCGGCTGCGCTCGGTACCCCAACTTCGCCCTTCTGTTGGTGCCGAGTCCCAAGAACATGCTTTACAGTTTGTCTCGACACATCCTTTACAGTTTCTGGTGAGGAACTGAATCTGCGATCCAGCGTTCGACCGCGGGGTGCCCCTCGATAAGAGAG